>NZ_CP162010.1:640751-1281502 GCF_041734645.1 Aggregatibacter sp. HMT-949
GCCAACTTATGAAGTGGTGAATATTCAAGGAGAAGCCCATTGCCAAACCTTTATCGTGGAATGTAAGGTGAAAAATGCGGATAAAATCGACCGCGTTTTTGTGGCAAAAGGTTCAAGCCGGCGCAGAGCCGAACAAGCAGCGGCGGAACAAATTTTAAAAGAACTGGACATCAAATGACCGAACAACATACTCAGACCTACTGCGGCTTTATCGCCATTGTAGGTCGCCCAAATGTGGGCAAATCGACGCTCTTAAATAAAATTTTAGGGCAAAAAATTTCCATTACTTCGCGCAAAGCGCAAACCACCCGTCATCGTATTGTGGGAATTAAAACCGAAGGAGTCTATCAAGAAATCTATGTGGACACGCCGGGGCTTCACATCGAAGAAAAACGTGCCATTAACCGTTTAATGAACCGCGCCGCCAGCAGTGCCATTGGTGACGTAGATTTGATTATTTTTGTGGTGGACGGCACCCATTGGAACGCCGATGACGAAATGGTGTTAAACAAACTCCGTTCCGCTCGTGCGCCGGTGGTGTTAGCCATCAACAAAGTGGACAACATCAAAAATAAAGACGATTTACTGCCATTTATTACGGAAATCAGTAGCAAATTTAACTTTGCCCACATTGTGCCGATTTCGGCGCAGCGCGGTAATAATGTACATGAGTTGGAAAAAATCGTGCGCCAATCTTTACGCGAAGGCGTGCATCACTTCCCTGAAGATTATGTGACGGATCGTTCGCAACGTTTTATGGCTTCGGAAATAATCCGCGAGAAATTGATGCGTTTCACCGGCGAAGAATTACCGTATTCCGTTACCGTTGAAATCGAACAGTTTAAAGTGAACGAACGTGGGACTTACGAAATCAACGGCTTGATTCTAGTCGAACGCGAAGGCCAAAAGAAAATGGTTATCGGAGCAGGCGGTCAGAAAATCAAAACCGTTGGCATGGAAGCGCGTGCCGATATGGAACGTTTATTCGATAATAAAGTTCATTTAGAACTTTGGGTGAAAGTAAAATCAGGTTGGGCCGACGACGAACGTGCATTACGAAGTTTGGGTTATATGGACGAATAAAGCACGCTGATTTTTCTTAACAAAGCCAAGGTTTTGATGCCTTGGCTTTTGTTTTTCAGTGCTTTATCTTGACATAGTAAAACAGCACCGCATTGGAACCTCCTCCAATGCGGTGCTATTTTTGACTTCCGACAGCGGGTTCGGCAAATGGCTTAGATGGGTTTACGAACCGCCTTAGACAATAACGGGCGTAGCGTAAGTTTTAACCAAGAATTATTTTTCTCCCCAAACTTCCTTGGCGATTTCCTCCACATAACGCACTTTCATCCATTGTTGCGCTTCGCTCATAATGTTGCCTTCTTCCGTTGAAGCGAAACCGCATTGCGGGCTTAGGCAGAGCTGTTCTAATGGCACATATTTGGCCGCTTCGGCAATACGGGCCTTGATCGAATCTTTACTTTCTAATTGCGGAAATTTGGAACTAATTAAGCCTAATACTACTTTGCCTTTATGCGGATTTTCGGCGAAGTATTTTAGCGGTTCGAAACCGCCGGAACGTTCGTCATCGTATTCTAAGAAATAGCCATCGTAGTTGGTTTTTGCAAACAGTGCATCGGCAATTGGGTCGTAAGCGCCGCTTAATAAGTAAGTGGAACGGAAGTTCCCGCGACAAACATGGGTGGTAATCAGCATATCTGCCGGCTTATCGGCGAGCACCACTTGAATATTTTCTAAGGCTTGGGCTTTGTCGGCTTCAAATTCTGGCTTTAAATAATTGTTACAGAGCGAACCCCAGTACACGTCATCAAATTGCAAATAACGGCAGCCTGCATCGTAAAAGGCTTGAATTGCATCTTTGTAAGCCTGTTGTACGTCTTTGGCAAATTCTGCGCGGCTGGCGTAAATGCCGGTATCCCATTGAATTGGGTACATTAATTGGTTCGGGCTTGGAATGGTGTATTTCACTATGCCGCGTTCATCCACGATGTCTTTTAATTTTTTGAAATGCTCAATAAACGGATGATTCGGATTCCAAGAGACTTTACCGCAGCACTGGGTATTGTAAGGTTTGGTTTCCACACCGTTGAATTTGTAACCGTGTTCCGGTTGATAACCTTCAATGCCGTTTAAATTTTCTAAGAAATCAATATGCCAAAATGCTCGACGAAATTCACCGTCGGTAATCACTTTGATGCCCGCGTTTAATTGGGCTTGCACCAATTTGGCAATTTCTTGATCTTCAATTTCGGTAAGCTGTTCACGGCTAATTTCAGCGGCAGCGAATTTTGCACGAGCCTCTTTTAACGGTTGCGTTCTTAAATAAGATCCCACGGTATCGGCGTGGAAAGGCAGGGTGGCAGTTGTCATATTATTTTCCTTTGTTTGAGTTGAGGATGCATTCTAACGAAAATAAAGAATGAATTAAAATGAGGTTTTTTGTTGAAATGGTGAAATTTATTCATAAATCTGCGGTGTGAATGCCCGTTGCGCAGGCATAAGCCGAACTCCATGCCCATTGAAAATTATAGCCGCCCAACCAACCCGTAACGTCTAGGACTTCGCCGATAAAATATAAGCCTTTCACCCTTTGGCTTTCCATGGTTTTGGAGGAAATATAGTTGGTATTCACGCCGCCCATCGTTACTTCCGCGGTACGATAACCTTCGGTTCCATTCGGGGTAAATCGCCAATGATGGACTAAATCGAGCGCATTTTTTAATTGCGCTTTGCTTAAATTGGCGAGCGCTTCATCTTTGAACATGCCTTGTTCCAGCCACAGCTCGACCAGTTTTTTCGGCAGTAAATGCGTTAGAATGCTTTTCAGCATTTGCTTAGGAGAGTTTTGCTTGGCTTGTTTGATTTCTTCTTCTAAATGGTGTGTCGGCAATAAATCAATGATTACGGATTCATTCGGTTGCCAATAATTAGAAATTTGCAACGGCGCCGGACCTGAAATGCCACGATGAGTAAACAAAAGTTGATTATGAAAAGATTGGCCACATTGCGCCGTGACCTTTATCGGTAAGCTGATGCCTGCTAGCACGCTTAAAAATTTATCGGTTTCGCGATAAGTAAAAGGCACCAAGCCGGCGCGCGGCGGTACGATCGGAATGCCAAATTGTTCCGCCACTTGATAGCCGAACGGAGTGGCGCCCAGTCGCGGCATGGAAAGTCCGCCGGTGGCAATGACGAGGTTTTTGCATTGCCAATGTGCGTCGCCGGCCTGCAAGCGGAAAGCGCCTATTTCAGCGCCTTCAATGCGGTGCAGTTTTGACACTTCACTGCGCAAGCAAATTTGTACGCCGTATCGATGACATTCCGCTTGTAACATATCGACGATGTTCTCTGCGCTTTCATCACAAAATAATTGTCCGAGTTCTTTTTCGTGGTAAGCGATGTCGTATTTCTCCACCAAGGAAATAAAATCCCGGTTGGTATAACGGGCGAGGGCAGATTTTACAAAATGCGGATTTTGCGAAAGGTAATGAGCCGGCGTGATATCCAAATTAGTGAAATTACAAAAGCCGCCGCCGGACATTAAAATTTTGCGGCCGATCTTTTTGCCGTTATCCAACACTGTAACTTGACGCCCGAGTTTGCCTAATTGCGCGGCACAAAATAAACCGGCCGCACCGGCGCCGATAATGATTGTTTCGCTGTAATTCAAGGCGTTTCTCCGCGTTGTAGAAATTCCAACATTTTCATGCGTTGAATCACCATGCGGCGATCCACCGCGTTGTTAGCCGAGTCCAATAATTGCTGCAAATAATCTTTCGCCTCGTCATAACGCCCCGCTTCCAAAGCAACGGCGGAGAGCAAAGAAAGACTGGCGATTTCTTTTTTATCTTGTTGCAATGCGCGCGTTATTAAGTTTTGAATTTCCGGCGTCATACGTTTGTCGGCAAGGTAATAAAGCGCCGTCGCTTTTAAACCCAAAATGCTCGGTTTGTCGCCTGCCAATTTTTCCGCGTTATTGTAGGCAATGAGCGCGTACTCAAATTCATTATTTTGTACATAGGCTTCGCCTAACTGAGTCCAGGCTTCTTCGTCGTTCGGATTAGCGCGTAATTTATCTTGAATTTTGCCGATAATATCTTCCGTTTTATGCGCATCGGTCATTTCAATTTGCCGATTATGCCATTCTTGCATCGCTTGCTCGCCCTGTTGCACGCGCTCGAAACGATCAAGCGAAAAGTAATAGGCGAGAGGCATGGCAAGTACCAATAGGAAGAGGATAAGACTCACTTTCTGACTATTTTTTTTCCACGAAGGACTTGGTTTATTCTGCTTGTGGGCGGCGCTAGGCGTAGCTCCAAGGGAAGCGATGTTTTCCCTTTCTGTCCGATGGACTGTTTCTCCCTGAAGTCGGGGAGGAAACGTATTTTTTCTGCGAGACTGATAAATTAGCCCGAAAGCCAATATTAGCAATCCTACCGGTAATAACCACAACAGTGCGGTATTCCATTGAAACGGCGGTTTGTAATTGACAAAATCGCCGAATCGCGCGGTCATCGTATCAATGATTTGTTGGTCGGTTTTGCCTTCGTCCACCAGCTTATAAACTTCAATGCGTAAGTCGTAAGCAATCGGCGAATTGGATTCCACCAAGTTTTGGTTCTGACACTGCGGACAGCGCAAGGATTTCGCCAATTCCACCGCACGCATGCGATCGGTTTGATTTTTAAATTGATAAGTATCTACCATTTCCGCTTTTGCGAAGAGGGCGAATACAAAGAAAAGTAGGGTGAGAATTTGCTTCATTGTTTCATTAATTCTTTAATTTTCGGCACAAATACCGTTTGCCAAGTTTCACGCTCAAGCAAACCCGAATGACGGTAACGAATCACGCCGTGTTCATCCACCAAATAGGTTTCCGGCGCTCCGTCCACGCCCAGTTTTAATGCGAGTTCGCCGTGGCTATCGTTAATCGTGAGGATAAACGGATTGCCCATTCGTTTAAGCATTTCAATGCCGTTTTTCGGATTGTCACGATAATCAATGCCGATAATCGGAATGGTTTCAGCGATCTCCATTAAAAGCGGGTGTTCTTCTTTGCAATAGCCGCACCAACTGCCCCAAACGTTAAGCAAAAATGGACGCTTAGGAAAATCTTTCGGACTTAAAGTTTGCGACGGAGCCAATAAATTGGCTTGGTAGAATTCCGGTACCGGTTTATCGATGAGCGCGGAGGCGATTTTCTTCGGATCTTGATTCAAACCCGCCATCAAAAGCAAACACAGGCTCAACAATAAAAAAAGCGGAATAAAAAAGAGGAGTTTTTTCTGCATTATTTTTCCTGTTTTCGACGTAATGCCAAAACGCTGCAAAGCGCGCCTAACGCCATTAAAATGCCGCCCGCCCAAAGCCATCGAATCAACGGTTTGTAGTGCAAGCGGAAGGTGAATTTGCCGTTGCCCAGGCTGTCACCC
The DNA here is from genome assembly GCF_041734645.1 of Aggregatibacter sp. HMT-949. Classification (NCBI taxonomy): domain Bacteria; kingdom Pseudomonadati; phylum Pseudomonadota; class Gammaproteobacteria; order Pasteurellales; family Pasteurellaceae; genus Aggregatibacter; species Aggregatibacter sp. HMT-949. The sequence continues at coordinate 646,205 of NZ_CP162010.1, forward strand.
ATCACGATATAAAGGTCGCCCCAAAAGCCGGCGTCTATGCCGACTTCGCTCATGGTCATGGCGCGCACATCGTAATAACGACGTTCGGGAATGATTCGAGCATAAGGCCGGCCGTTTTCGGTGACCTCAAAAAAAGCGACTTCGGCGGTAAAGTTTGGGCCGATCTCGTTAGAAAATTCGCGATAATGAAATTCGTATTGCCCTAAAGTCTGGCTTTGATGCGGTGCCAAACGGACACCGATTTCGCTGCCGAAATATCCGCTCATTACCGCGCCCATGGCGGCAATTGCTACGCCGCTGTGGGCTAAAATCATGCCGAGCTGCGGCAAGCGAATGCGCTGCCAATTTTGCCATAAGGTCGCCACTAAAAGCCAAACGGCAAGGGTTAAAAGGGCAAATGCAAACGGTCGGAAAGTTAAGGTCTCGTTATGGCGCAACTGTTGCCAAATCATTAGCGCTGAAATGATAAACGCCGGAACAAGTAACCATAAACGGCGTAAAAACATTGCGCGATTAAAGCCTGCCCGATGCAACGCAAGCGACGCCGTCATAGCGATTAACATGAACGCGATAATCGGCAGGAAAATACTATTAAAGTACGGACTTCCCACCGAAATCGAGCCCCAATTCATGGCTTGGAACAACATCGGATAGAAGGTGCCTAGGAAGGTGGAAACAGTGGCGACGGTGAGCAAAATATTCAGCAATAAAATGCCGCCCGTTTTGGAAATGAGTCGAAATTCAACGGTGTTTTCGTTATCGCTTCCCGCCCGCAAAGCAAATAAGCCTAATGCGCTGACGGTGAGCAGGAAGAAAATTAGCAGTAACACATAACCGCGCGTATTATCCAACGCAAAGGCATGCACGGAACTAAGCGCGCCCGAACGTACGATAAACGTACCGAGTATGCTGAAGGCGAAAGCAAGCAAGGAAAAGAGGGTTGTCCAATAATTAAAGGCGCCTTGTTTTTCCGTCACCGTTAAGCTGTGTAATAACGCCAATCCGAGCAACCACGGCATGAGCGAGGCGTTTTCCACCGGATCCCAAAACCACCAGCCGCCCCAACCGAGTTCGTAGTAAGCCCACCAAGCGCCGAGCACGATACCGAGAGTTAAAAATAACCACGCACTCAGCACCCAGCACCGCATTGAACGAGCGATTTGGCGGGCGGAACGAGGGTAAATTAATGCCGCTAAACTCATAGCAAAATTTACGGCAAAGCCGACATAGCCGATGTAAAGCAGCGGAGGGTGGAAAATTAATCCGATGTCTTGCAGCATTGGATTAAGATCGCGTCCTTCTTGCGGTGGTGGAAAAATACGTCCGAACGGATTGGAGTAAAACAGGATAAATAGCGCGAAGCCGAAACAGATTAGCCCCAGCAAAGATAAGGTTTGCGCGGAAAACGTGCGGTCATGTTTACGGTTAAAGAACGCAAACGCAGCAAGCCAAAGGCTTAAGGAAAACAACCAAAATAACATTGAGCCTTCATGTCCACCCCAAGTCGCCGCCACTTTGAAGAACAGCGGAAGTTGAGAATTTGAATGGGCTGCAACGTATTCAAGGGTAAAATCGTCCGTTGCGAAAGCGTAGGCGAGTAGCGCAACGGATGCGGTGCCGGATAAGGCGATCAGATAACTTAACCACCAGGCCGAATGGATGAGCGTTGGGCTTTTTTTATACAAGCCGAGTTGCGGTAGCAAAGCGAGGAAGAAAGCGCCGGAGGTTGCCAGTAAGAGAAAGAAAAAACCGAGTTCAGGAAGCATAATTTCGTTTGTTAAGAGTAATTGGCGAAGTACGGAAAAGTCACAAAAACGACGTATCTTATTACGCCTTTATTAAAAAGGCCATTGCTAATTTTTGGCCGAATAAACTTTAAATTTCGACGTTTGCGCCAGTACGTCGAATACATCGAAATGGTGTTGCAATAAATCGGCATAAGGCAAGAATGCATTGGCCACAATGCGTAATTCACCACCTTGATTCAAATGCTTTTTGGCCTGACCGATAAGTTCCTGTACGGTGCGATAGGCGGTGTTGAGGCCATCATGGAAAGGCGGATTGGAAATGATCAGATCGAATTTACCTTCAACATTTGAGAACACATCGCTGGCCAAAACATCGCCTTCCAATTGGTTTTCCGCAAGGGTTTTGCGTGCTGATGCCAAGGCCATGGCGTGAATGTCGGTCATCGTAATTTGCGCGTCGGGATTGTGTTTTTTAATCGTTGCACCGATTACACCGGCACCGCATCCGAGATCCAATATTTTGCCGTTGATGCGATTCTGCAAAGTTGAAAGCAACAATGCAGTGCCAACGTCCAATTCGTGGGCGCTAAATACACCGGGTAAACTGTGTACTATTAATCCATCCAACTGCGGATGCCGATAGCTTTTCCAATAATCGGCGAGGGCAAACTGCGGGCGTTTTTGCAAGGAAAAATAATAAAGCCCACAACGGCGCGCCGAATCAATTTTTGCTGTGTTGCCGAAAGGTGCGAGCATTTTTTCCACCGAACGCACGCCGCTGCGATTTTCACCGACGATTAACATTTCTTGCGCGTCTTTTGCCCGAGCCAGCAGTTGCATCAGTTGGAACTGTACTTCTTGTTTGTTTTTTGTCCAGTAATAAATGATGAGATCCGCCTCACCTTCAAATTCGACGCCGAAATCGACGGCATCAGCGTCGCGCGCATAGTCGAAATAGCTACTCCAAATGCTGACGGCGCTGCAATGCGGTGCTATTTGAGAAGGAAATTGGTCGTTAATTCCGCCGGCAAACAAAACGGATTTACCGCGAAAAAGGGGAAGGTGGCGTTGTAAAACTTCGCTTTCAAGAGAAATCACGCTTTGAATTCCTGTAGCTTATTGGTTAAAATTGTCGCCATTTTAGCAAAGATAGCGATGATAAAAAATGATTTCATGGCTTTTGCTACTTTTCTTGAGAGGACGTTTTTATGCAAAAATTTTTCTTAGCTGCGGCACTGGCAAGCTTGCTTTCCGGTTGCCAATTAATCGAACAATTGCAAGGTAAGTGGCAAACACCGTCCGCCGGCGAAGTGACAGCTGAACAGGCAAAATTAGACGCGCAATATGAACGCGTGAAAAAAAATGGCGGAGAAATTCTGTTCAATGGCGAAAAATATTACAAACAAACTCAAGCAGTGAGAGGTGAAGATCCGCGTTTTATTAGTTTGGCGGTGAGTCAGGATCGCACTAATCGCAAGTCATTGTTAAGCGAAACCTTTTATTTGCAGGATATGTCCCATGAAGCGGCATTAACCGAAAAATACTTAAATTCGAATAAAAGCGCTTGCTCCTTGCAAGCTTTAAACGATGGCGCTACGCCTTATTACGCCTGTGATGGTAAAGATTTCCAACGCTTTATCGCGGTGGTGTATAAAGATAAAAATATTTTGTCGTTCCGTAGCTTAAAAGCTTATCAACAGAAACCGACGGTGTCGGAAGAAAAAGCCATCGTAAAAGGCTTAATCGACTATCCGTTCGATGCTATCGCGCGTTAATCATATGGACCGACGCCATCTCCTTTTAAACGAAATGGGTATCAGCCAATGGCAATTGCATCGCCCGGAAGTGCTTCGGGGTGTGGTGACTGTTGTCGTCGCGCCACACATTCAATTAATCGTAGTTGCCGAGGAAGACTTCAGTCAAAGCGCGCTGTTTGCCGATATTTTGCGCGCTCTTGCATTGCAAAAAGAAGATTGTCTTTGCGTGAATGACGAGCAAGTTCAGCATCTCGAATTAAATCATTCCGCGCGTTATTGGCTGCTCGCCGAGGAGGCCAAACAGCACCGCATTGAAGCTTATTGTTTAAAGGCCGAGCAGATTTATCGTTCGCCGGATTTTGCGCAGTTTCAATCTTCTCCCGCAGCCAAACGTGAACTTTGGCGACAAATTCAACAAACTCAATAATATGCCACAAATTTTCCCTGTCGAAGCGGACGATTTCGACTGCCTTTACGAAATCGAACGGCAAGCGCATCTTGTGCCTTGGTCGCTCGCTACGCTTAAAAATAATCAAGGCGAACGTTATTTGAATTTAAAATTGCTGGACGCAGGCCGCATTGTCGGTTTTGCCGTTTGCCAAACGGTGTTAGATGAAGCGACTTTATTTAATCTTGCTGTCGAACCGGCTAGTCAAGGTAAAGGCTTCGGCAAAATATTACTCAATAAATTGATGGAAGAATTGCGTAAAAAGGGCATTCAAACCCTTTGGTTGGAAGTGCGCGAATCTAATTCCATTGCTCGCCGGCTGTATGAAAAACAAGGCTTCAACGAAGTGGATATACGCAAAAATTACTACCCGAAACCCAATGGCGGGCGCGAGAACGCGGTGGTCATGGCGTGTTATTTGTGAGTTGAAGAGAACGGCGCATGCCTAATTCGGGCGGTTTCCGTTAGCTGAAGATCTAAAATAGCACCGCATTGAAGCCTTGCAGCGCAAGCTTTCCCTTGTCGCTCTAGGTTTCAATGCGGTGCTATTTTGATACTTCGTTTTAACTTTCTTGTGCAGGGAAAATAAATGGATTTAAGCCACTGCGGGCGAAGCCTTTTTCTTCCATTTCCACATCTAAGAAAATTGACGCCAAATCATCGGCGACGGCTTCGACATTCGGATCTTTTTCTTGGAACAGCATTTTTAAATAACTTTCGCAGCTGCCGCAAGTTTCCGCGCGAATCAGCGCCAGTTCTTCGTTCAATGACCATAATTCCAGCTTATCGTGGCCGTTGCAGTTGGTGCACTGGGCGCGTACCAAATTCCATTCGCTTTCACAAAGGGAGCAATGCAAATAGCGCAGGCCTTGTGATGAGCCGATATGAATCATACTGGCAACCGGCGCACAGCCGCAAACCGGGCAATAATGCAGATTCTCGGTGTTTTCCAGACGGCTGTGGTGAGGAATTTGCTGCGCCAGTTGGAGCCAATAAAGTGATAACGCAGCCCAAATAAACACCGCTTTGTCGCTGTCGACTAAATTGAATTCTTGTGCGAGCAAATGGCTTGCCATTTCTTCCAATTCGCCGCTTGAAGCTTTTTCCAACGAGTCGATTGTGGCGACAACTTGTTCGTTTGCCTTTGTTTTTACTTCACTTAGAATTTCCGTTAAATATTCGCGCCAAATGATATCGCGTTTGAATTTTTTGGCATTGAGCGGTTCGATGCCGCTTAAATGTGCTAAATCTTGTTTAGGCAGCGGATTTTTTTCAAGGGTTGTGAGTTGGCTTTCCACCACATCTGCTACAAATAAAAGATAGTCGGCAAGAGGATGATCTTTCGCTAATTCTCTTAAGCGTTTGGCACGACGTTGATACAGATTTTTCGGGTTGGCGAATAGTACTGCCGGCGTTTCGTAAGAATTTTTTTTCTGTTCTTTAATCTCCGCTTCGGAGAGGATTTTGATACTCATAATGTTCTCTTTAATCACGGTCCGGTAAGTCCGTTTTCGGGTTACATAATAAAAAGTGCGGTCAATTAACCGCACTTTTCTTGCATTATAAAGGGCTATTTTCCAAAACCTTTAAATAGAACTTTGGTCTTGAGATTTTTCCCTTCCTGTTCGTTGATCAGGTCTTGTTCCAATTCTTCGAGCACTTCTTCACGGTACCATTTCGGGTGGTGTTTTTTCGCCCAGCGAACAGTAACCCAACCTTCTACAATGCCGCGAATGGAACCTTTCACCCAGAACGCCATGTACATATGCACCAAAATACCGGTGAATAGCATAAACGCACTGGCTGAGTGAAGCAGAATCGCGATTCTGAGCACCGGAATGGAGAAGTAGTGCGAGAAGTATTGACGCCACATAATGATACCGGTGACAAGTAATGTCAGCATGGCCAAGTTTAATGTCCAAAAGAGCATTTTTTGACCAAGGTTATATTTGCCGTTATCAGCGACTGCGTGCTCGTTGCCTTTTAATACTTCAAGCATGCCTTTTGCCCAACGAATATCGTTTTTTTCCGGAATGTTATGATCCCAATACAATAACGCAAGGTAAATAAAGGCGAAGAACATTAAAATTCCGGTGAACGGGTGAATTGCCCGAGCCAATTGCGGCGTACCTAGAATTTCCGTTAACCACGCGAAATCAGGGAAGAAAAACGCCACGCCGGTGAACATTGTCATAAAGAAGCAGATCACCAACAACCAGTGGCTGATACGCGCAGGCGTTCTGTGACGAATAACGCGAGTATCGTTGCTAATTTCAATTTTACTCATGTTGTTCTCCCTTTTTGGCATGTTTATCTTCGTCTTCAAATTCGTGGTGATGATCTTCCACATCTTCTTCCACGTTCGGGCCGACGGTTAAGTAATGGCCGATTTCGGCTAATGCCAAACCGCCCATGGCAACCGCAGCAACCGGTTTGAGAACGTCTTTCCATAATGTCACGCTAATATCAATTTGCGGATCTTTCGGAAGTCCGTTGTAAAGTTCCGGTTTATCGGCGTGATGCAACACATACATAACATGAGTGCCGCCGACCCCTTCCGGATCGTAAAGTCCCGCATTTTCATAACCGCGTGCTTTAAGTTCCGCAATACGTTGTTCTGCGTACACTTTCATTTCTTCTTTAGAACCGAAACGAAGCGCGCCGGTCGGACAGGTTTTCACACAAGCCGGTTCTTGTCCCACGGAAACACGGTCAACACAAAGGGTACATTTGTACACACGATTGTCTTCCGGATTCATACGTGGAATGTTGAACGGACAACCGGCGATACAGTAACCGCAACCGATACATTTGTCGGATTGGAAATCCACAATACCGTTTGCATATTGGATAATCGCACCCGGCGCCGGGCAAGCCTTCAAACAGCCCGGTTCTTGACAGTGCATACAACCGTCTTTACGGATTAACCATTCTAAACGATCGTTTTCTTCCACTTCGTTAAAGCGCATAACTGTCCATGCTTTCGGGTTCAGATCTACTGGGTTATCGTAGATCCCCACACACTGTGCATTGACATCAGAGCGAATGTCATTCCACTCTGAACAACCAACTTGGCAAGCTTTACAGCCGATACAGGTGGTAACGTCAACCAGTTTTGCTACTTCAACTTTATGATCCCGCACTTGAGGTGCCGGTGTTAGACCGGACGTTGCGGAGATTTTAATAATATCTTGCGTTTGAACGCCTTGAGCAGTTCCTGCCATATTATGCCTCCGCTTTCTCAATGTTTACCAAGAATGTTTTGTATTCTGGTGTTTGAGTGACACCTTCACCCCAAGATGGTGTTAAGGTATTGGTGGAGAAACCACGGTTGCCTTTACCATTTAAGGCTTTCATATTCCAGTGAATTGGGATACCCACATGGTGTACAGTACGTCCGTCGATTTCTAAATCTTTCAAACGTTTCGTTACAACCGCAACGGCTTTAATATAGCCACGGCGAGAAGTAATTTTCACCATATCACCTTTTTGGATGCCTTTTTCTGCCGCTAATTTCTCACCGATTTCCACAAATTGTTGCGGTTGCGCGATTATGTTGATCGCAGATTGCGCTGTCCAACTGTGGAAGTGTTCGGTCAAACGATAAGTGGTTGCCACATAAGGGAAATCTTTGTTTGAACCGATAAATTCACGGTCTTCTTTATAAATACGAACAGTCGGATCAGAGACTACACTTGGATGTAGCGGGTTAGTGTCAATCGGACTTTCAATTGGCTCATAGTGTTCAGGTAATGGGCCTGTTGTAATTTTATCTACAGCAAATAAACGACCTACGCCTTCTGCAGACATAATAAATGGACCCGCATCAGAGCCAGGGGGTTGTGTGCCATAGTCAGCTACATCATGCCAGTTCCAGTTTTTACCGTTCCATTTGATTAATTGACGGTTTTTATCCCAAGGATTCCCATTAATATCAAGTGAAGCACGGCTGTAAAGAACACGGCGGTTTGCCGGCCATGCGAAGGCCCAACCTAATGTACAACCTAAACCTGAAGGGTCTGAGTTGTCACGATTCGCCATTTGGTTACCTTTTTCAGTCCATTGACCGACGTAGATCCAGTTACCAGCAGAAGTGGTGCCGTCATCACGTAAGTGAGCAAAGCCACTGAGTAATTGGCCTTTCTTATAAACCACATTACCGTTAGCATCTAAAAGATCTTCAAGAGCATAACCATTTAATTCCTTCGCTAACTCTGCAGCACTTGGTGCATGCGGTTGTGCATAGTTCCAAGTCATGGCTTCAAACGATTCGATACCGCGACCACCTTCTTTTTGATAAAGATGATGCATTTCTTCACGAATCATAGAAAGAATCTCTACATCAGGTAGCGCTTCACCTGGTTGATCACAGCCTTTCCAGTGCCATTGAGCCCAACGACCGGAGTTAGCAATAGAACCATCTTCTTCTGCGAAACAGGTGGTAGGTAAACGGAATACCTCAGTTTGAATTTCTGCTGGATTTACGTTGTTTGACTCACCAAAGTTTTTCCAGAATTCAGAAGATTCAGTTTGAAGTGGATCCATAACCACTAAGAATTTCAATTTGCTCATACCTGAAACAGTTTTGTTTTTGTTTGGTAATGAGTTTAATACGTTGAAACCTTGTAAAATCCAACCGTTTAATTTGCCATCATTCATTAATTTGACATGAGTGATCGGATCGTATAAGCGGTCAGCTTTTGGTAAGAAATCGAAGCCCCAACCATTTTCTTTGGTTGCTTTATCACCATAGAACGTTTTCATCATACTTACGAAGAATTTCGATGTATTACGGTAGTAGTTTGTTTGGTTTGGTACGATATCTTTTGGTGTAATCGCATTAATATATTGTTCGTAAGACGTATCTTTGTCATTTGGTAAACGCATATAGCCAGGTAAAGACATCGGCAATAAGCCCATATCAGTTGTACCTTGTACGTTTGAGTGTCCACGCAATGCATTAATACCACCACCCGGCATACCAATATTACCCAATAGTAATTGGATCATTGCCATTGAGCGAATGTTCTGTGTACCAATTGTGTGCTCAGTTAGACCTAACGCATATAAGTGCGTCATAGTTTTGTTTGGCGCAGAGGTTTTACCAATTTCTTCACAGATTTGTAAGAAGGTTTTTTGTTTCACACCAGTGATACGCTCAACCATTTCCGGCGTATAGCGCGAAACGTGATCTTTCAAGATATTAATCACACAGCGTGGATCTTGTAAGGTCATATCGCGTTTAGCATGGCCATTTTCGTCGAATTGGTAGTTCCATTTTGATTTATCGTAAGTGTGTTTTTCTTCATCAAAGCCCACGAATAAACCATCTTCAAATTTGAAGCCTTCATCAATTAAGAAGGAAGCATTGGTGTAGTGTTTAACGTATTCGTGTTGGATTTGATTGGTTTCCAATAGGTAACGAATCACACCCATTAAGAATGCGATATCAGTACCGGAACGCAGTGGTGCATGAAGGTCAGCAACAGAAGCAGTACGGTTAAAACGAGGGTCAACTACGATGATTTTCGCACCGTTTTTCTTCGCTTCGATTGCCCAACGGAAGCCAACAGGGTGAGCTTCAGCAGGGTTACCACCTTGCACAAGAATAAGATTGGCGTTTTTGATGTCAACCCAGTTATTTGTCATGGCACCGCGACCAAATGATGGAGCAAGACTTGCTACCGTTGGTCCGTGTCAAGTATTCGCTTGGTTACACATCGGCACCATGCCCAACATCCGCACCCATTTATGAGTCAGCAGTGCGGCCTCGTTGCTCATGGCGGAAGCGGTCATAATCCCAGTGGTGGTCCAACGGTTAACAGTTTTGCCACTTGCATCTTTTTCAACAAAGTTAGCATCACGGTCATCTTTTAATAAACGAGAAATGCGTTTAATTGCATCTTCCCAAGAAAGGCGAACCCATTTGTCTGAACCTGGTGCGCGGTATTGCGGGTATAAGCAACGGCTTTCGCTATTAATATAGTCAAGTGCACCTGCACCTTTCGGACATAACGCTCCACGGCTTATCGGATGGTCTGGGTCACCTTCAAGGTGGAATAATTTAGAACGGGTATTGGTGCCGGTGTGGCTACTTAATGTGTCATAAGGTTTGCCTGTGCTATATAGCAACATACCGCAGCTTACAGAACAATATGTACAGGTATTACGAGATTCAAAAGCTCGCAATAATTTGTATTCACGCGGTGCTGCTAAAGCGGTTGCTGGTGCAAAGCCCAACATCGCAGCAGACGTCCCCGCCATACCACCTGCACAGATCTTAAAGAATTTTCTTCTTGAGACCTGCATAATCACTCCTTTCAACAACAAGTTGTTGAGATACTTAGATAGTAAAAAATTTGTCTAGAAACTAGATAAATTGATTGGTTTCGTTAGAATAACATCGTTGCTAACTTTAAAAAGGCGTACAGAAAAACGCCAATTTATGGGCCGTTAGAATAACGATTTTTTAACCGCGAATCTATAATCAAATGGCATTAGAAGCTATAAATATTGTGATCTAGATCATAAATGTATCAATTATTTAACAATTTATTTACATGAATATTGTGGGACGAAGAAAGAATGAATTGGCGAACAAAACAAAAGATTAATGTCATCAAGATACAGAAAGACGGAGAAAAATCTCTCCCATTTTGGCAAGAAAAGGAGGATTTTCTTGCCGTCGAAACGCCGGTTTCCCTTGTATATAACGGCATTTCTCACGCTGTAATGATGTGCACGCCGCAGGATTTGGAAGACTTCGCGCTCGGTTTTTCGCTCACTGAAGGCATTATTGACAAACCGACAGATATTTACGGCATCGACGTACTTGAAGTGTGCAACGGCATCGAAGTACAAATTGAACTATCCAGCCGTAAGTTTATGGCGTTAAAAGAACATCGTCGTAATCTCACCGGCCGCACCGGCTGCGGCATTTGCGGCACGGAACAGCTTAATCAAGTGTACAAAAATTTTCCCCAATTAGCCTGCACGTTTCAGTTCAATATCAATCTGCTTGATGATTGCTTGCGCACATTGCAAATTCACCAACAGCTCGGCCGACAAACCGGTGCCACGCACGCCGCCGCGTTTTTTGATTTACAAGGCAATATGCTTGCGATTCGTGAAGACGTAGGACGCCATGTAGCCTTGGATAAATTGCTTGGCTGGCAGGCCAAAGCCGATAAGCCGCAGGGATTTGTCTTAGTGTCTAGTCGCGCCAGTTATGAAATGGTACAAAAGATGATTGCTTGCGGTGTGGAAATGTTGGTGGCGATTTCTGCTGCAACGGATTTAGCGGTAAAAATGGCGGAAACGCATCATTTGACTTTAATTGGCTTTGCGCGAGAAGGCAAAGCCAATGTTTATGCGGGTTCAATGCGGTTGGATTTGGAAGATTTAACTTCGTTCGCTTGAAAAGGATGAGCCAGACCGAATGAATGATGGACGTGAATCCGCGACGATTAATCTCTAAAATTGTTGAACTGAAACGGTTGTCCCAGTTCGGCATTTTTGACTAATTGAATCACCGCCTGTAAATCGTCGCGCGATTTTCCGGTTACACGAACCTGCTCGCCTTGAATTTGAGTTTGTACTTTGATTTTGGAATCTTTCACCAATTTGGTGATTTTCTTCGCCATCTCCGTTTCAATCCCTTGTTTGAGCTTGATTTCCTTGCTGTAAAGTTTGCCGTGATGTTCGCTTTCCGAAGGAATATCAAGCGAGCTATGCTCAATCCCACGCTTCACAAAAGCGCCGATCAAAATTTCAATCAGTTGTTCGAGTTGAAATTCCGACTCCGTGGTCACTTTCACGGTTTCATTTTTTTCATTGAGTTCAATGACGGCTTCTACGCCACGGAAGTCATAACGGGTGCTGAGCACGCGGTTCGCGTTTTCTACCGCATTGCGTACTTCGTGCATGGTAATTTCGGAAACGATATCAAAAGATGGCATGATTTTCTCCTAAATAAAGTAGGGTGGGTATAGGTTCCACGAGTAAGCGAAATAGCACCGCATTGACGATGGATTTTTCCTCTTACGAAATTCGGTCATTCGCCGTCAAAAGGCATAGCAGTGCGGTTAAGTCGGCGAAGTTTACCACAACTTGCGCCTGTTGTTGCACTTTCGGTTTGGCGTGGAAGGCAACGCCTAAACCGGCGATTTTCATCATTGCCAAATCATTTGCGCCATCGCCAATGGCGATGGAATGTTGCGGCGCAATAGCGTATTCGGCGCGTAAGCGTTGTAAAACAGCGGCTTTATATTGTGCATCAACCACATCGCCTTTGACGACTCCGGTGAGTTTGCCGTTTTCAATATCAAATTGATTTGAGACGGCGAAATCCAATTGCAATAGGTCTTTCAAATAATCGGCGAAATAGGTGAAACCACCCGATGCGATGGCGGTCTTCCAACCGTGCTGTTGTAGCGTTCGAATAGTTTCTTCAAGCCCCGGCATTAACGGCAAATTCGACCGCACTTGTTGCAGAATGCTTTCCGGCGCGCCTTTTAAGGTGCCGACGCGACGGCGCAAACTTTGCTCAAAGTCCAATTCGCCGCGCATTGCGCTTTCTGTAATGGCGGACACCAATCCCCCCGTTCCGGCCAGTTTAGCGATTTCATCAATGCATTCGATTTGAATTGCCGTGGAATCCATATCCATCACTAATAGCCCTTTTTCCGATAATTTCGCTTCAAAATCCAGAAGGGCGATATCTAAGCCCAGCTCGTGCGCGGCGCGAGGAAAATCGTCCCGCCATTTGCCTTTCAGTAAAACAACGGTGTTGTGCGCCACGTTCCAAGCATCGAAACACTGAAAATTTTGCGCGCATTTCTGTTGAAAATTGAGCACCGCATTGAGGTTCAATGCGGTGCCATAAAGGATGAACGCGTGGTTTGTTTGGGCGGCGGGGGAATCGCTTAAAAGCGCGCTTGGCAGCACGGGATATTGGCGGGTAATACTGGCAAGGTTTTGAATTTGCATAGGAAATCCTGTAAATTGGCAAAAAAATCGGGCTATTTTAGCCGATTTAATCGCAAATTGGGGAAAATCACTTGCATTTTATGAAAGAAAAACTAACCGCATCAATTATGTTGGGGCTCATTGTGCTGTTGGGTTTTAGCGCTCTGGGTGTCATTTTATTCGGCGTACAGCAATTTAAAATTGCCTCGCAACTTGCCGGCACAAATCAGGTTTCGCATTTATCCCATATTTTAGTGCGTCAACAGGCGAGTCTATTTTCCGCGCTTTTAATTAATAATGCGCAATCGGAAAAACTCAACGAGAATTTAGAGAATTTGGTACAACAACGGTTTGTGCTGGATGCCTCCTTGTATAACGCACAAGGCAAATTGCTGGCGCAAAGCGCCGGTGCGGAAAAGTTACGCGAACGTTTAGGGTTGGATAAAAATTCGCAGCATCAAATCATGACGCAACAAATCGTCGAGCCGATTTATGCCGATTCGGGCATTCAAGGTTTTTTACGGGTGACAATGGACGGGCAATACGAACAATCGTCGCAAGGCAAAATTGATCGCATTTTTCACCAACTCTACGGCGGATTCATTGTCGTCTTCTTGTTAGGCGCCTTGTTGGCGAGCTCGATTCATTATTTTATTGGTTATTATCGTCGGACGAATCCTTCGGCTTATAACCTCAGAAAAACGCTTGACTTACCGGTTAAATCCGGCAGCCGACGTTTTCATCAAAGACGGCGCCGCGCCTAATTCTCGATAGTTCAAAACTATTCATAAAATTTCATTTATTTGCCTAAACGGGCAAGCAAATTAAGGTAGAATACGCAAAATTTATTTTCTTAAAACAGGAGAACACAATGCCAACTCGCAGACAATTAGCCAATGCAATTCGTTTTTTATCCATGGATGCGGTGCAAAAAGCCAAATCCGGCCACCCGGGCGCCCCGATGGGCATGGCGGACATTGCGGAAGTATTATGGCGCGATTTCTTAAAACACAATCCAACCAACCCGAAATGGGCGGATCGTGACCGTTTTGTCTTATCAAACGGCCATGGCTCTATGTTGATTTATAGCCTTTTACATTTAACCGGCTACGATCTTTCTATTGAAGACTTAAAACAATTCCGTCAACTTCATTCTAAAACCCCGGGCCACCCGGAATACGGTTATGCACCGGGCGTGGAAACCACCACCGGCCCGCTCGGTCAAGGTATCACCAATGCGGTGGGAATGGCGATTGCAGAGAAAACTTTAGCCGGCCAATTTAACCGCGAAGGTCATGAAATCGTGGATCACCACACTTATGTGTTCTTAGGCGACGGCTGCTTGATGGAAGGGATTTCACACGAAGCCTGTTCTTTAGCCGGCACTTTAGGCTTAGGCAAATTAATTGCCTTCTATGATGACAACAATATTTCCATTGATGGTCACGTCGATGGCTGGTTCAGCGATGATACCGCAGAACGTTTTGAAGCCTACGGTTGGCAAGTAATCCGCAATGTAGATGGTCACGATGCAGAACAAATTCGTGCGGCAATCGTTCTGGCGCAAGCAGAAAAAGAAAAACCAACCTTAATCATCTGCAAAACCATTATCGGTTTCGGTTCACCGAACAAATCAGGCTCGCACGATTGCCACGGCGCGCCATTAGGCGATGAAGAAATTGCCTTAACCCGCAAAGCCTTAAATTGGGATTACGCACCGTTTGAAATTCCGGCGGAATACTATGCGCAGTGGGATGCCAAAGCCAAAGGCGCGGCGGAAGAAAAATCTTGGCAAGAAAAATTTGCGGCGTATGAAAAAGCCTATCCGGAATTAGCGGCAGAATTTAAACGTCGTATTGTAGGCAACTTGCCGGCAAATTGGGCGGCAGAATCCAAAGCCTTCATCGAAAAATTACAAGCCAACCCGGCAAGCATTGCAAGCCGTAAAGCCTCACAAAACGCGATTGAAGCCTACGCGCACATCCTGCCTGAATTCTTAGGCGGTTCTGCAGACTTAGCAAGTTCTAACCTAACATTATGGAGCGGTTCTAAACCAATCCGCGCCCACGAAAACGTAGGCGGTAACTACATCAACTACGGCGTACGCGAATTTGGTATGTCAGCGATCATGAACGGTATCGCGTTGCATGGCGGCTTTATTCCTTACGGCGCCACCTTCCTAATGTTCTACGAATACGCCCACAACGCCGTGCGTATGGCGGCATTAATGAAACAACGCTCATTATTCGTTTACACGCACGATTCTATCGGCTTAGGCGAAGACGGCCCAACTCACCAACCGGTGGAACAAACTGCCGCATTGCGTTTAATTCCAAACTTAGAAACTTGGCGTCCGTGCGACCAAGTGGAATCAGCAATCGCATGGCAACAAGCAGTTGAGCGCAAAGATGGCCCAAGTGCGTTAATCTTCACCCGCCAAAATCTCACACAAATGAACCGCACTTCCGAGCAATTAGCGAACGTGGCACGCGGTGCATACATCTTAAAAGATTGCGCCGGCACACCGGATCTCATCTTCATTGCCACCGGTTCTGAAGTGGAACTTGCCGTGAAAGCGGCAGAAGTATTAAGCGCGGAAGGTAAAAACATTCGCGTGGTGTCTATGCCAAGTACCAACCGTTTTGATAAACAAGACGAAGCCTATCGCGAAAGCGTATTGCCGTCTTCCGTAACCAAACGTATTGCCATCGAAGCGGGTATTTCTGATTTCTGGTACAAATACGTCGGCTTTGGCGGTCGTATCGTCGGCATGCACGGCTTCGGCGAATCCGCACCGGCGGATCAATTATTTAAATTGTTCGGTTTCACCGTGGATAACGTAGTCGCAACCGCAAAAGAAATTTTGTAATTTTCGATTAGCTAGAAAAAGCGGTCACATCATTAGATTGACCGCTTTTTTCACACAGATAGCAAACAGAAGATATTGAGGAATAAAACGATGAAGAGTTTAACGAATAATTATATTAACGAAATTAAAGCCATTCTCTCAAATGCACGCCGACAAGCTTATCGCGCGATCAACTCAGCAATGATTGATGCATACTGGAAAATCGGTGAGCGTATTGTCTTAGAAGAACAAAATGGCAAAGAACGGGCGGATTATGGAAAGGAAATTTTGCAAAACCTTTCCGCTATTCTTACTCAAGAATTTGGAAAAGGATTTAGTTACCGCTCTTTACGTGAAATTCGCCAGTTTTATTTAACGTTCGCTGATGTTGAAAAATGGCGAACACTGTTCGCCAAATTGACTTGGTCACATTTTCAACGCGTACTTAAAGTTTCCAAATAACAAGCGCACTTAAAAACGCCCTTTAAACGGCACATTCTTTTCTTTTCCCTCAAGCCCGCATTGAATTAGCCCAAGCATTTTGCTAGAATTTGCCCCGTTTTTCGTCTGCATCACAGACGAAAAATGAGTTCGGATGAAGGTAGCTGGAGAGTAGGGAATTGCCCCTACGCCGACGATGAAAAATCTTTCAGGCGCGCGCAAGCGCAGGGACTGTTACTGGACGAACCCTTGGAGAGATCCATTGCACGACATCTGTGTAAATGGACGCCGAAGGCGCAAAAGAGCGATGATTTCAACATCGTTTTCCAAACGCTCAGGCAAAAGGACAGGGGCCAAAAGACAATCTGTTTTTTGTTTATTCTCACGGATTCTTTTCGTCTCCTTGTCGCGTTAATTGATTTTTGACGACGAGGAATCACCATGTCATTCACGACAATTCTATCAACCATCGACAGCTTTATTTGGGGCCCGCCGCTTCTTATTTTATTGTCCGGCACAGGGCTTTATCTCACCTTACGTTTAGGTTTCATTCAAATCCGCTATTTACCGCGCGCACTCGGCTATTTATTCAAAAAAGAGCACGGCGGCAAAGGCG
Source organism: Aggregatibacter sp. HMT-949 (assembly GCF_041734645.1). Taxonomy (NCBI): domain Bacteria; kingdom Pseudomonadati; phylum Pseudomonadota; class Gammaproteobacteria; order Pasteurellales; family Pasteurellaceae; genus Aggregatibacter; species Aggregatibacter sp. HMT-949. Next base: position 663,030 of record NZ_CP162010.1, read on the forward strand.
ACGTCTCTTCCTTTGCCGCGCTCAGCACCGCATTGGCGGCAACCATCGGCACCGGCAATATTGTCGGCGTGGCAACCGCCGTACAAGCCGGCGGCCCGGGCGCGCTTTTCTGGATGTGGTTAGTCGCATTGCTCGGCATGGCGACCAAATACGCCGAATGCTTATTAGCGGTAAAATACCGCGTAAAAGATCGCCGCGGTTTTATGTCCGGCGGCCCAATGTATTACATCGAACGTGGCTTAGGCATGAAATGGCTGGCAAAACTATTTGCCGTATTTGGCGTATTGGTCGCATTTTTTGGCATTGGCACCTTCCCACAAGTCAACGCAATTACGCACGCTCTGGAAGACACCTTCAACATACCGGTCATCATCACCGCCATCGTCGTCACCACATTAGTCGCCATGATTATTTTAGGCGGCGTAAAACGCATTGCCACCGCCTCCTCCATCATCGTACCCTTTATGGCGATTTCTTATGTCTCGGTTTCCATCGTAATTATTTTATTAAACTGGGACAAAGTGCCGGACGCCCTTTCATTAATTATCCGCAGTGCCTTCAATCCCCAATCCGCACTGGGTGGCGCATTAGGTTTCACCGTCATGAAAGCCATTCAATCCGGCGTCGCGCGCGGAATTTTCTCAAACGAATCCGGCCTTGGCAGCGCCCCCATCGCCGCCGCCGCCGCGCAAACCCACGAACCCGTACGCCAAGGCTTAATTTCCATGACCGGCACCTTTCTCGACACCATCATCGTTTGCAGCATGACAGGCATCGTCTTAGTCCTAACCGGCGCTTGGAACAACCCCGAACTCGCCGGCGCCACAGCAACCAACTACGCCTTCGCGCAAGGACTGGGCTCAAGCATCGGCGCCACCATCGTCACCATCGGCTTACTCTTCTTCGCCTTCACCACCATCCTAGGCTGGTGCTACTACGGCGAACGTTGCTTCGTCTATTTAGCCGGCACCCGCGGCATCCGTTTATACCGCCTGTTATTTATCGTCTTAGTCGGCATCGGCTCATTCTTAAAGCTCGACATCATCTGGATCCTCGCCGACATCGTAAACGGCCTCATGGCATTCCCAAATCTAATCGCCCTCATCGGCTTACGCAAAGTCATCATTGAAGAAACCAAAGATTACTTCACCCGCTTAAAAATCAACCACCACGACCAAGACGAAATCGCCTAACCAACAAACCGGCACCGCATTGAACCCCGTAAACCAAGGCTCCAATGCGGTGCTCCCCAAAGCCACTTACCTCGGGCCACCGGCACCGCATTGATCGCCCTGCATTTTTTGCGATCCTGTGCAAAAAAACGCATATTCAAGCTCGACAAAAATCTCTTGGTCTTTTATGGTAAAAAATCTTTTGGTATATATCCCGATTTGGGATAAACTTAATTAAAGGAGTAAAAGTGCGGATTATTTCTACTGCAATATTAATCGAATATTACAAACAGCATCCTGACGCCGAACAACCGCTCAAAGCGTGGGTGGCGGAAGTGAAACGGGCAAATTGGCAAACCGCAAACGATATCAAAGCACAATATCGCCATGCCAGTATCCTGAAAAATCGCCGTGTCGTGTTTAATATCAAAGGTAATGACCACCGCCTCATCGTCGCAATAGCTTACCGACTTGGCGCAGTCTATATCAAATTTATCGGCACACACCAAGAATATAACCGAATCAACGCAGATACCATTGAATAACAAGGAAAAACATGAATATCAAACCCATCAAAAACGAACAAGATTATCAACAAGCCCTCGCCTTGGTTGAGCCTTATTTTGCACGTGAAGACGAATTAAATGAACAAGAACTGGATTTTTTCGACGTCATGGTTACCCTAATTGAAGCTTACGAAGCAAAGCATTACCCAATAGACCCGCCCACACCGATTGAAGCGATAAAATTCAGAATGGAACAAGAAGGATTAGAGATCAAAGACTTAGACAGCATAATCGGCAAACCGAACCGCGTTTATGAAATCTTCAACAAAACCCGCCCGCTAACGCTCAACATGATCCGCAACATCCACCAAAAAATGGGTATTAGCGCAGACATATTAATTCAACCTTAAACCCCGCCTCATGCAATAAGTCTTCAAACCGGCACCGCATTAACCCCACAAAAAAACGCCCAACCGGGCGTTTCAAGGGCGAGGATACAGCCGCCGACTGTGAATAATAGTTTGAATCCGCACCTCATCGCCCGCCACATCATACACGATGCGATAACCGCGACAAAACGCCTCTCTTTTATTACCATGAATCACCCGCCCCGCTGCGAGCGGCATATAAGCAATCACATCAATCTTACTAAAAATATCCTCAGAAAGTTTGATTCCACTGGCCTCATAACCGGTGTATTCAATAATATTGGCAATAATCTCCCGTAAATCTCGTTGCGCATCGTGAGAAATAACCACCTTAGCCATAAATCAATGCCTCACGCTCCGCCGCTTCCAATTCTCTTGCTTTCGACTCAATCAACAGCCTAATTTCAGCTTTGGATTCCTCAAGCGTCACAACCCGCCCGGCCTTAACATCCTCTTCCCCGCGACGAATCTTCTCCGCCAAAAATTCCTCATAACCTTCTTCTTTTTTAAACATCTCTCACCTCCAATCTAACCGCGCCCACTATACCCCCGACAACCACCAAAAGCAATCGCTCCTCCAATGCGGTACTATTCCCCCCACAAACCGCCGCATTTTTTATCTTCATTTCAAAAAAACTACCCCCACCGAAAACAATTTTTCGAAGAAAGCCCCATCCCCCGTGTAAGCCGCCCATTTTTGTTAAAAATTTTTAGGAAGGTTACGCCAGCGACGCGTTCAGCGGAGACTGCTAACCTTCCGTCAAAAAAATTTTTAACAAAAATGGACAAAACGCAACGCGTTTTGAACGTCGGCTATGCCGACGGCCCCGAAGGGGTGAGCAAGTCAGCTGTGCTGAGTTGCGAATAAAAGCGGCTTAGTCGGGGCGTGTTTTCTTTGGTTACTTTCTTTTACACGAGTAAAAGAAAGTAACTCGCCATCGGCGAAACCCGATTCCAAATAACCCACAAATCTCAAACCCAACAACCCCAACCCCAAAAACAACCCAAATAACCCAAAAATTTTACATTCCCCCAAAAAAAACCTATAATCCCCCAAATTTATCCTAGACACCCAACCCCAAAGGCCATTACCATGAAAAACGCACGCACGCACGCACGCACGCACGCACGCACGCACGCACGCACGCACGCACTTCGCATTCGTATTGCGCCACAGCGACTAACCCCAAACACAACCGCCGCCCCAATTACCACCGCGGCCCACAAAACACACCCAACGCACACCCAAAACAGCACCGCATTCAGCACCACATTGAAACACCCAACGGCACGCCTCACCGCGCGCAGTTTGTTCACCGCAGCCCAAAAATTATTCAACGTATTCAACGCAGCACGCAAATCGCTAACAAAAACGCACCATCAAAACAGCACCGCATTCAAACGCCCAACGGCACGCCTCACCGCGTACAATTTATCCGTCGCGGCTTGCCGCCACACCCAATTTCACATCCTCACTGCCCACCCGACTGAGGCTCGCCAGCACCCCGCACGCGCGCCCCGGCCGGTTCCACCTTTGCGGGCCTCCCGCCGGGCAGTGTGTTTTTTTATTCACACCCCCGCCTAAATGACTTAGACGGCATTCACAAAGCCAACTGACGGCAAAATCAAACCGGCGCCCCAGCGCCCAAACACAACAAAAAACATAGGCGCGCTCCGCGCGCCCAACAACGAAAGTACAAAACAGCACCGCATTGAAAGCGGAGAAAGAACGGGGTCCCCGTGTAAATCGCCCATTTTTTGGGCGCATTTTTAGGAAAGTAACGCCAGCGGAGCGAAGCGCAGACGGCTTACTTTCCGTTAAGAAAATGTGACCAAAAAATGGAAAAGCGATTTAGTCGGGGTGCACTTTTCTTTGCTTACTTTCTTTTGTGCAAGCAAAAGAAAGTAAGTCGCCATCGGCGAAACCCGATACTAATTAACGAAGAAACTCAGTCACTTCTTATGGGCTTTCCACCTACCTCACGGAGAACCCATAACAAGAAATTTCTTCAACGGGCGCAAGCCCACAACACAACCCACAATGGAGTATTTTAATGAACAAAATATACAAAATTGTCTGGAACGCCGCCCAACAAGCTTGGGTCGTCGTATCCGAACTCGCGCGCGGGCACGTAAAAGCCTCCGCCACGAGCACCGCATCGAACGAAGCGCTAAGCGATAAAAGCACGCTAGCCCTTGGTAAATTCGGCAGCGGCACCTTAATCGGCAGCGTCGCCGTGACTTTATTAACCCTAAGTTCAACCGCTCAAGCTGTTATTCCGGAAGGTACGGTAAGCAATGGTGCGATTGCCGCGATTGGTGGTACTTCAGTTGCAGACTCGGCAAATTCTGTAGCCATTGGTGTTAATGCGCATGCGGGAAATGGCATGGGTGTTACTAGTTCTTATGCTATCGGCACCAGTGCAAATGCTTCAGGTCAGCAAAGTTTCGCCATAGGTACCACCGCAAATGCCACAGGTTTTGCCTCCATGGCGCTGGGCGACAGTGCTCAAACGTCAGGTGCTTTCAGCTCCGCATTTGGTGTATATTCACGTGCCCTCGCAAACCAATCCTTAGCCCTCGGCGCATTCTCTAAGGCCTCCGCCGAAGGCTCCACCGCCATCGGTAACCGGTCAAGTGCATCCGCTAAAGATGCGCTTGCAATCGGTAATATGTCCAACGTCACCGGCTGCCAATCTACAGCCATTGGTCAGAATAATACGGTTGCCGGAGCCAACTCTACGGTGATTGGTCGGAATGTAAAAACATTAAATAACCAAACTAATCAAATTGCTTTAGCACACGATCTAGATCTCACCTGCGCATCAATCTCATCAAAATCCACTTATATTGGTCACAATATAAAAGGGAGCGCGAGTTCCGGTGCGAATTTGACTTTCAGAGATTTCACGGTCATTGGTAGTGATATGAATTTCGTCGCTAACCATAGCGGGGGTTCAAACTTTTTTGGCTCCAGTGTTATTGGTAGCAATATCAACTACGACAGCTATGGTACATCCACTATGACGATGATGGGAGAGAATCTCACCTTTAAAGGGCTCTCTTTGAGTCATTCAAATGTTATTGGACGTCGCGTTAATATTACTGCCTATAACTCCTCCGGATCCGGTAGCAATAGCGGGTATAATTCTATTAACGAATTAAGTTTATTGGGTAGTTGCGTTACACTGAATTCCGATAGTAACATTCATCGGACACTTGCTACGGGCTCACGGATTGATGTCAGAACAAAGAATAATGGGGTGATTAATACCTCCGGTTTCATCGGTGACGATATTAATATCAATTCTTCAACACATATTGTAAACAGCTACGCAATCGGGGGCAGTATTAACGTTAATTCAAGCAATGGTTCTGTACGTGGTTATATGTTAGGTTATGGTATTAGGATTAACCAAGCTAGTGGTATACAACCAAACAGTTTTGTTGCAGGTCTTGGTATTACCATTAATAACACCTGTGCAACGCGTAGCTTAAACGGATTAATGACTGCTGTAAGTGGTACATTTACTAATGTAAGCGGTAGCCTGTCACCGATTTATGGTGGCAGACTTACCGCAAATGATGCCAATATTAATTTTTCTCCAATATTTGGTGAGAATGTAGCAACATGTTCAACAACTGTTCACTACTCGCCACTCATTGGGGAGGGGCTCTCATTATGCGGAACAACAGCAAATCTTTCTCCGGTAATGGGGCAGTGTATTACCTTGGCTAATGCCCAAATTGATAGAACCCCTATAATAGGTCACTCGATAAGCTTTTCAGGCTCTACTAGTCAAGCACGAGACTCAACAATTTTGGGAAGTGGTTCAGGTTTATCCAATACGCGGGTAAGCGACACAACTATCTTGGGAATTACTCATGCGTTTAATAACGCAAATATCACTACCTCGGTATTTTTAGGTAGTCGCCTTGGTACATCTAATAATGTTACGCGCAGTGTTTTAATCGGAAGTGACTCCACCATAACAGGTGATATCTCTTGTGCCACCTCTATCGGTAGTAACAACAATGTCCAAGCCAACAAAACCCACTCTTTGGGTAATAACATCCTCGCCAACCTTAACAACTCCGTTTACTTGGGTGACCAAACTACCTATACCGCACGCAATAACACCACCACGCTTGGTAACGCCAGTGTTCCGGGTGGTTCAAGTAATAACGTAGTCGGCGTAGTTGCCGTGGGAAGTTACGGCCAAACCCGCCGCATCCAAGGCGTCGCCGAAGGCTTAATCAGCAATCAATCCACCGACGCCGTCAACGGCGCCCAACTCTACGCCGCCATGGCTAATGCCAGTGGCTCGAAATACGTAGGTATTAATTCCACCATTGCCGGCAACCGTGATGGTAGTGGGGCGACGGGGCTGAACGCTATTGCGATTGGCGCGCAGGCTAATGCAACTAGAAACCAATCTATTGCGCTTGGTTTTAATGCTACTGCTAGCGGAGTGAATTCTATAGCCCAAGGCTACGATGCCTCCGCTTCTGACGAAGCCTCAGTCGCAATAGGCTATAAAGCTAACGCTTCAGGATGCGTAAGTTTAGCCATTGGACGTTTTACTCGGGCTGAAGGAGTTAATGCACTAGCCTTGGTAGAAAATGCAAATGCCTCAGGTTTGGGTGCAATAGCAATTGGTAATGGCGCAAATGCTAAGGGTCGCCTTTCCATAGCTCAAGTTGCTGCTTCTAGTGCCTCCGGCAACTATTCCATCGCCCAAGGTTTCTTATCTAACGCCGCCGACGAATCCTCCATCGCCATTGGTAATGTCTCCAATGCCACCCACAAATCCGCTATTGCCATTGGTAACACATCTAGTTCTACCGCCTTTAATGCGATAGCTATCGGTAATATGTCAAGTTCCAGCGCTGAATCAGCGATAGCTATGGGTGATGGAGCGAATGTATCGAGCTGTTCCAGTGTGGCGATAGGAACATCGGCACGTGTTGGTGCTAGTGGTTACACTGCCATAGCAATAGGTCATGAAAGTAATGCTAATAACGGTTACAGTATCGCTCAAGGCGCTTGGACTAATGCTACTGGTGTGAGTGCTATCGCTATCGGTTTCAAAACTAATGCAACAGGCCCATCATCAACAGCGCTTGGTCCACAGTCTAACTCAACAGGGGAGGCCTCTACCGCGCTAGGTGCTGAAGCGTTTGCATCGGGTCGTTCTTCTCTTGCTGCCGGTCGGTTAAGTCGGGCAACGGGTGAGGGAGCAACAGCCATAATGGGCCGTGCAAGTGGTTATTATTCAACTGGTATCGGTGGAGCGTTCGCTTCTGCTAACTACTCCATCGCCCAAGGCTACGCTGCTAACGCCACCGCCGAATCCTCCATCTCCATCGGTAAATACTCCAACGTCACCGGCAACCAATCCATCGCCATCGGCGTAGGCAACCAAGTCCACGGCCACAATTCCGGCGCATTTGGTGACCCAAGCGTCATCAATGCCAACGCGTCCTACAGCGTCGGTAACAATAACACCTTAGCAGCAGGCCAAACCGGCGTATTTGCGCTCGGTAACGACATCAAAAACACCGCGAGCAACTCCGTCTTCCTCGGCTCTAACACCGCCTACACCGCGGCCGACAGCAACACCACGGCAGGTATTACTAACGCCACCGGCGTCATCTCCGTCGGCAACATCAGCGCCAACGAACGCCGCCGCATCCAAGGCGTCGCCGAAGGCCTCGTCTCCGAAAACTCCACCGACGCCGTAACCGGCGCGCAACTCTACAACGTCAGCAAAAACTCCGTGAAATATTTCGGAGTGAATTCGACTGCTACGGGCAACCGCGATGGTAGTGGCGCGACAGGATCAAATGCCATTGCGATTGGCGCAGATGCGGTTTCAAGCAACGCATCATCAATTGCCTTAGGTTTAAGTGCCAATGCTAGCGGTTCAGATTCTATCGCTCAAGGCGTCGGCGCCAGTGCTAGCGGGCATCAATCCATAGCTGTCGGTGATGGCTCAGTTGCTAGCAACTTGCAAACAGTAGCACTCGGCTCACAAGCCAAAGCAAGCGGTATGGATGCAACAGCGCTTGGTGCGGGAGCTAATGCTAGTGCGGGTTGGGGTCTTGCGCTCGGTGTTGTTTCTCGTGCTGCCGGAGGATATTCCACAGCAATCGGTACAGGTGCCAACGCCACCGGCACCTATTCCATCGCCCAAGGCTACCAAGCCAATGCCTTAACTTTAAATGCCACTGCAATAGGTAATCAAGCTAATGCAAGTGGTGCTAGTGCATTAGCGGTAGGTAGTTTTGCCAAGGCTTCAGGTAATACTGCTAATGCGTTTGGTTTTAATTCTTCTGCGAGTGGCTGTGTTTCTTTGGCTGTAGGACATTGGGCTAGTGCGACCGGTGACTATTCATCTGCGATAGGTCGCGCTGCATTTGCGTCAGGGCGGAATTCCCTAGCAGTGGGTGATGCCGCTGGAGCGCTAGGCAACTTCTCTCTAGCAGTTGGCACAGCCGCCAACGCATCCGGTCAATCATCCATCGCCCAAGGCTTCTTCGCCAACGCCTCCGGCCTTGAATCCATCTCCATCGGTAACGCCTCAAACGTCACCGGCAACCAATCCATCGGAATCGGTGTAGGCAACCAAGTTCACGGCCACAACTCCGGTGCATTCGGTGACCCAAGCATCATCAACGCTAACGCGTCCTACAGCGTCGGTAACAACAACACCCTCGCCGCAGGTCAAACCGGCGTATTCGCGCTCGGTAACGACATCAGCACGACGACCAACAACTCCGTGTTCTTAGGCTCCAACAGCGCCTACGTCGCCGCCGGCACCAGCACCAAAGGCCTCAGCGCATACACCTCCGAAACCCTCGGCAGCGGCCCGGGTGCCATCACCCTGAACTTCTCAGGCAGCACACCGGCAGGCGTAGTGAGCGTCGGCGCCGCCGGCCAAGAACGCCGCATCCAAAACGTCGCTGCAGGTCTTCTGAGCAACACTTCGACTGACGCCGTAAACGGCTCACAACTCTACGCCGTCGCTCAAGTGGCCTACAACGCCACCACCGAAGCCAAAGCCGCCAACAGCACCGCCAACGCCGCGAACTCCACAGCGAACGCCGCGAACAGCACCGCATTGGCCGCCAACAGCACCGCGACAGCAGCGAACTCAACTGCGAACTACGCGAACAGCACCGCATTGGCCGCCAACAGCACCGCGACTGCCGCGAACTCAACTGCTAACGCAGCTAACACAACCGCAAATACTGCAAACTCCACTGCGAACTACGCAAATAGCACCGCATTGGCAGCCAACAGTACAGCTAATGCTGCAAACAGCACCGCATTGGCGGCTAACAGCACGGCTAACGCAGCTAACACAACTGCGAACACTGCAAACTCCACTGCGAACTACGCCAACAGCACCGCATTGGTAGCAAATAGCACAGCGAACTACGCAAACAGCACCGCATTGGTAGCGAACAGCACGGCTAACGCAGCTAACACAACCGCTAACAACGCGAATAGCACAGCAACTGCGGCTAACTCAACTGCTAACGCAGCTAACACAACAGCAAATACTGCAAACAGCACTGCGAACGTAGCTAACTCTACAGCGAACTACGCAAACAGCACCGCATTGGTAGCCAACAGCACAGCGAATGCTGCAAACAGTACCGCATTAGCAGCAAACAGCACGGCTAACGCAGCTAACACAACCGCTAACAACGCGAATAGCACAGCAACTGCAGCTAACTCAACTGCTAACGCAGCTAACACAACTGCGAACACTGCAAACTCCACTGCGAACTATGCAAACAGCACCGCATTGGTAGCTAACAGCACTGCGAACTATGCGAATAGCACCGCATTAGCAGCGAACAGCACAGCTAACGCAGCTAATACAACGGCGAACACTGCAAACTCCACTGCAAACTATGCAAACAGCACCGCATTGGTAGCCAATAGCACTGCGAACTACGCAAACAGCACCGCATTGGCAGCCAACAGTACCGCAAATGCTGCAAACACAACGGCTAACAACGCGAACAGTACAGCGACTGCTGCTAATACAACTGCGAATGCAGCTAACAGCACAGCTAACGTAGCGAACTCTACAGCGAACTACGCAAATAGCACCGCATTGGTAGCTAACAGCACAGCGAACTACGCAAACAGCACCGCGACCTTAGCCAACACAACGGCTAACACCGCGAACTCCACCGCGAACGCCGCGCTTGCAAATGCGTCTAGCGCCAACGCTAACGCAACTGCCGCGTTAAACAACGCCACCGCTGCGAACGCCACAGCCACCGCTGTGAACGCCACCGCGCACGCCGCATTGAATAACGCCACAGCCGCAAACACCAACGCCACCGCTGCGTTAAACAACGCGACTGCCGCGAACGCGACAGCTACTGCCGCCAACAGCACCGCGAACGCTGCAAATAGCACCGCATTGGCCGCAAACTCAACGGCAAATATCGCCAACAGCACGGCCTTCGCTGCGAACTCAACGGCTAACGCAGCAAACACAACCGCGAACACTGCGAACTCCACTGCGAACTATGCAAATAGCACCGCATTGGCAGCTAACAGCACAGCAAATGCTGCGAACACAACGGCTAACAATGCGAATAGCACTGCAACTGCGGCTAACACAACTGCAAATGCAGCTAACAGCACAGCTAACGCAGCCAACACAACGGCGAACACTGCAAACTCCACAGCGAACTACGCAAACAGCACCGCATTGGCAGCAAACAGTACCGCGAATGCTGCGAACACAACGGCTAACAACGCGAATAGCACAGCGACTGCAGCTAACAGCACTGCCAACGTAGCGAACTCCACAGCGAACTATGCAAACAGCACCGCATTGGTAGCGAACAGCACCGCGACTGCAGCTAACAGCACCGCTAACGCAGCGAACACAACCGCGAACACTGCAAACTCCACTGCGAACTATGCAAATAGCACCGCATTGGCAGCGAACAGCACCGCGAATGCAGCCAATACAACGGCTAACAACGCAAACAGCACAGCGACTGCGGCTAACTCAACTGCTAACGCAGCGAATACAACCGCGAATACTGCAAACTCCACAGCGAACTATGCAAATAGCACCGCATTGGCAGCCAACAGTACCGCAAATGCAGCCAATACAACCGCTAACAACGCGAACAGCACAGCGACAGCAGCGAACTCCACAGCTAACGCAGCCAACACAACGGCGAACAATGCAAACAGCACGGCGACTGCAGCTAACAGCACCGCTAACGCAGCTAACACAACTGCAAATGCAGCCAATAGCACCGCGAACGTAGCTAACAGCACCGCCTTTGCTGCTAACTCCACTGCAAATGCAGCGAATAGCACTGCGAACGTGGCTAATAGCACCGCCTTTGCTGCTAACTCAACTGCTAATGCAGCCAATAGCACAGCGAACGTGGCAAACAGCACTGCCTTTGCTGCTAACTCCACTGCAAATGCAGCGAACAGCACTGCAAACGTAGCTAACAGCACCGCCTCTGCTGCTAACTCAACTGCAAACGTTGCTAACTCAACTGCAAACGTTGCTAACTCTACAGCCTTTGCTGCGAACTCAACTGCTAACGCAGCCAATAGCACCGCGAACGTAGCTAACAGCACCGCGAACGTGGCTAACTCCACAGCCTTTGCAGCTAACTCAACTGCTAACGCAGCGAATAGCACAGCGAACGTAGCTAATAGCACTGCCTTTGCTGCTAACTCAACTGCTAACGCAGCCAACAGTACCGCGAACGTGGCTAACTCCACAGCCTTTGCTGCTAACTCAACTGCAAATGCAGCCAATAGCACGGCAAATGTTGCAAACAGCACCGCCTTCGCCGCTAACTCAACTGCAAACGCAGCCAACAGCACAGCGAATGTTGCAAACAGCACTGCAAACGTGGCTAACTCTACAGCCTTCGCCGCTAACTCCACTGCAAATGCAGCCAATAGCACCGCGAACGTGGCTAACAGCACCGCCTTTGCTGCTAACTCAACTGCAAATGCAGCCAACAGCACAGCGAATGTGGCTAATAGCACAGCGAACGTAGCTAACAGCACCGCCTTCGCCGCTAACTCCACTGCAAACGCAGCGAATAGCACAGCGAATGTGGCTAACAGCACTGCCTTCGCCGCTAACTCAACTGCTAATGCAGCGAACAGCACCGCGAATGTAGCAAATAGCACTGCAAATGTGGCTAACTCCACAGCCTTTGCGGCGAACTCAACTGCTAATGCAGCGAATAGCACTGCGAATGTTGCAAACAGCACCGCCTTCGCCGCTAACTCAACTGCTAACGCAGCGAATAGCACTGCGAATGTGGCAAACAGCACAGCCTTCGCCGCTAACTCCACTGCAAATGCAGCGAATAGCACCGCGAACGTGGCTAATAGCACCGCCTTTGCCGCGAACTCAACTGCTAACGCAGCGAATAGCACCGCTAATACTGCAAACAGCACCGCGAACGTAGCTAACTCCACAGCCTTTGCTGCTAACTCAACTGCTAACGCAGCCAATAGCACCGCGAACGTGGCTAACAGCACTGCAAACGTGGCTAACAGCACCGCCTTTGCCGCTAACTCAACTGCTAATGCAGCCAATAGCACAGCGAATGTGGCTAATAGCACTGCAAATGTAGCTAACAGCACAGCCTTCGCCGCTAACTCAACTGCTAACGCAGCGAACAGCACCGCGAATGTGGCTAATAGCACAGCAAACGTAGCTAACAGCACCGCCTTTGCTGCTAACTCAACTGCTAATGCAGCCAATAGCACCGCAAATGTGGCTAACAGCACTGCAAACGTAGCTAACAGCACCGCCTTCGCCGCTAACTCAACTGCTAACGCAGCCAACAGCACAGCGAATGTAGCTAATAGCACTGCAAACGTGGCTAACTCCACAGCCTTTGCTGCTAACTCAACTGCAAATGCAGCGAATAGCACTGCAAACGTGGCTAACAGCACCGCCTTCGCCGCTAACTCAACTGCTAATGCAGCCAACAGCACAGCAAATGTAGCTAACAGCACTGCAAACGTAGCTAACTCCACAGCCTTTGCTGCTAACTCAACTGCTAATGCAGCCAATAGCACCGCGAATGTGGCTAATAGCACTGCAAACGTGGCTAACTCCACAGCCTTCGCCGCTAACTCCACTGCTAATGCAGCGAATAGCACTGCGAATGTGGCTAACTCCACAGCCTTTGCTGCGAACTCCACTGCAAATGCAGCCAACAGCACAGCGAACGTAGCTAACAGCACCGCCTTCGCCGCTAACTCCACTGCAAATGCAGCGAATAGCACCGCGAATGTTGCGAACAGCACAGCCTTTGCTGCGAACTCCACTGCCTTCGCCGCTAACTCAACTGCTAACGCAGCGAATAGCACAGCGAACGTGGCCAACTCCACAGCCTTTGCTGCTAACTCAACTGCAAACGCAGCCAATAGCACCGCGAATGTTGCGAATAGCACTGCAAACGTGGCTAACAGCACAGCCTTCGCTGCTAACTCAACTGCGAATGCAGCGAATAGCACAGCGAACGTTGCTAACAGCACAGCCTTTGCTGCGAACTCAACTGCTAACGCAGCGAATAGCACCGCGAATGTGGCTAACAGCACGGCCTTTGCTGCTAACTCAACAGCTAATGCAGCCAATAGCACAGCGAATGTTGCGAACAGCACTGCCTTCGCCGCTAACTCAACTGCTAATGCAGCGAATAGCACTGCGAACGTGGCTAATAGCACAGCGTTTGCTGCGAACTCCACTGCAAATGCAGCGAATAGCACAGCGAACGTGGCCAACTCCACAGCCTTCGCCGCTAACTCCACTGCTAACGCAGCCAATAGCACCGCGAATGTTGCGAATAGCACTGCAAACGTGGCTAACAGCACAGCCTTCGCTGCTAACTCAACTGCGAATGCAGCGAATAGCACAGCGAACGTTGCTAACAGCACAGCCTTTGCTGCGAACTCAACTGCTAACGCAGCGAATAGCACCGCGAATGTGGCTAACAGCACGGCCTTTGCTGCTAACTCAACAGCTAATGCAGCCAATAGCACAGCGAATGTTGCGAACAGCACTGCCTTCGCCGCTAACTCAACTGCAAATGCAGCGAATAGCACAGCGAATGTGGCTAACAGCACAGCCTTTGCGGCGAACTCAACTGCAAACGCAGCCAATAGCACCGCGAACGTAGCTAACAGCACCGCCTTTGCTGCGAACTCCACTGCTAATGCAGCCAATAGCACAGCGAATGTGGCTAATAGCACTGCCTTCGCCGCTAACTCAACTGCTAACGCAGCGAATAGCACCGCTAATACTGCAAACAGCACTGCTAATGCAGCCAATACAACGGCGAATACTGCGAACAGCACAGCTAATGTGGCTAACACAACGGCGAATACTGCGAACAGCACAGCTAATGTGGCTAACACAACGGCGAATACTGCGAACAGCACCGCCAATGCGGCTAATACAACGGCAAATACTGCGAACAGCACAGCCAATGCGGCCAACACAACGGCGAACACTGCGAACAGCACAGCCAATGCGGCCAACACAACGGCGAATACTGCGAACAGCACAGCCAATGTGGCCAACACAACGGCGAATACTGCGAACAGCACAGCCAATGCGGCCAACACAACGGCGAATACTGCGAACAGTACAGCCAATGCGGCCAACACAACGGCGAATACTGCGAACAGTACAGCCAATGTGGCTAATACAACGGCGAATACTGCGAACAGCACAGCTAATGTGGCTAACACAACGGCGAATACTGCGAACAGCACCGCCAATGCGGCTAACACAACGGCGAACACTGCGAACAGCACAGCCAATGCGGCCAACACAACGGCGAATACTGCGAACAGCACAGCCAATGCGGCCAACACAACGGCGAACACTGCGAACACTACAGCCAATGCGGCTAACACAACGGCGAATACTGCGAACAGTACAGCCAATGCGGCTAACACAACGGCGAATACTGCGAACAGCACAGCCAATGCGGCCAACACAACGGCGAATACTGCGAACAGTACAGCCAATGCGGCTAATACAACGGCGAATACTGCGAACAGTACAGCCAATGTGGCCAACACAACGGCGAACACTGCCAATACCACAGCCAATGCGGCAAATACCACGGCGAATAATGCAATGAGTCAAGCTTCTCAAGCATTGAATGCAACAAATGCCGGTTGGGAATTGACCACCAATGCAACAGGTACGGGTATTGCGACCGGTTCTAGTGTGGCGACTGTGAATGCGACGAATAAAGTTGTGACCTTCACGGCGGGCAATAACATTGAGATCACACAAAGCGGTCGAAATGTCACCATGGCCTTGGCGAATAACATTTCTGTGAACAGTGTGAGAACAAATGATCTCACTGTGAGCGGAACGGCGAACTTCACCGGTACAACCAACTTGGGCGGCACCACAAACATTAGCGGTAACTTGAATGTTACAACTGGTACTAATGTGAACATGGGCGGCAACCGCATTCAAAACGTAGGTAATGCAACAGCACCTACCGATGCGGTGAATAAAGCTTATGTGGATGCGGCATTAAGTAACGTGAGTTCGTCAGCTCGTGTGGATCAACTTAGTCGTGACTTGAATAAAGTTGATAAGAACGCACGTGCAGGTATTGCCGGTGCGATGGCAGCGAGCGGCTTGTATCAAGCTACTCAACCGGGTAAATCCATGGTTTCTGCGGGGGCGGCGACTTATCGCGGCCAAAACGCGGTTGCGGTGGGTTACTCTCGCTTGTCCGACAACGGTAAAGTGGGTATTAAATTCTCTGTGAATACGAATACTCAAGGCGATACCGGCGCGGCCGCAAGCGTGGGCTATCAATGGTAATGCGATAAATTAACGCGTTAAATACAACGAAAACCGCAGGTGAAAGCCTGCGGTTTTTTTTGTGAGAGAAAAAAGGAAAGGAAGAGCGCGAAGTGTTTAATGGGCACCGCATTGGGAGCGATGTTGGGCGTTAAAATGGGTCTGAAAGATAATAAGGTTGGTTTTGTATTGAGCGTTTTTGGCTTGCTCGTCGTGGGAAACTTTTCGCTAAAAAGAAATGGCCGCTTTGAGAAATTAGAGCTAGATCATATTTTTAAACATTACTTCTTTTTTTTCATAGAAATGACTTGAAAACCCTTCTTTACGAAGCTATTTTGATACTAAATCAAACCGAACCGAAAGGTTCTAACAACGCGAAGAGGTAAATGCTATGACATTAAATATCACCAGCAAACAAATGGAAATCACCCCTGCAATTCGTGAACATGTGGAAGGTCGTTTGGCGAAATTGGAAAAATGGCACACACAATTAATTAATCCGCATTTTGTGCTGAATAAAGTGCCGAACGGTTTTACCGTGGAAGCTTCTATCGGCACGCCGCTTGGCAATTTGCTTGCGACGGCGACCGCGGAAGATATGTACAAAGCGATTAATGAAGTTGAAGAAAAATTAGAGCGCCAGCTCAATAAACTACAACATAAAAGCGAATCACGTCGCGCCGATGAGCGTTTGAAAGATTCTTTTGAATAGCATGACTGTCGGTTTTCGACGAAATTTTTCCGCTAAAATGCCAAGGTGAGTGCCTTGGCATTTTTTTGTGGAGTAAATATGGTTTTGTCACGCTGCTTTATTTTCTCTGATTTTAAATTATTGTATGATGCGCATTACATAAATTTGCTATGAAGATGAATATTTTTAATGAAACCGACTTTTCTTGAATTTCGACACCTTAAAACGCTGCTGGCGTTGAAAGAAACGGGTAGCGTGTCTTTAGCGGCAAAACGGGTTTATCTCACCCAATCCGCACTTTCTCATCAAATTAAATTGATTGAAGAGCAATTTGGTTTGCCATTATTTGAACGCAAAAGTAATCCGCTACGTTTTACCGCAGCCGGCGAGCGTTTAATTCGTCTTGCTAATGAGGTGATGCCGAAAGTGATCGATGCGGAACGCGATTTAACCCGTGTGAAGCATGGCGATGCGGGGCAACTGCGCATTGCGGTGGAATGTCACACTTGTTTTGACTGGCTTATGCCGGCGATGGATGAGTTTCGCCAACATTGGGGGCTGGTGGAATTGGATATTGTGTCCGGTTTTCATACGGATCCCGTTGGCTTGTTGCTTTCCCACCGAGCTGATTGGGCGATTGTGTCGGAATTAGAAGCGAATGATGAGGTGATTTTTAAACCGCTTTTTTCCTATGAAATGGTGGGTATTTGTTCGAAGGATCATTTGCTTGCGGCAAAAGAGGTTTGGGAAGCGGAGGATTTCGCCAATGAAACTTGGGTGACTTATCCGGTGCCGGACGATATGTTGGATTTGTTGCGCCAAGTGTTAAAACCCAAAGGCATTAATCCGACCCGTCGCACTACCGAACTGACCATTGCGATGATTCAATTGGTGGCCAGTCGGCGCGGTATTGCAACTGTGCCTTATTGGGCGGCTTTGCCTTATTTGGAAAAAGGCTATGTGGTGGCACGCAAAATTACTCAAAACGGCTTGCAGAGCAATTTATATGCGGCGATTCGCAAAGAAGACGAAAATTTAGCCTATCTGGAAGATTTTTACCAAACCGTGAAAGCGCAAAGCTTTTCCACCTTGCCGGGATTATCGGTTTTAGATTTAGAGAAGTAGTATGGATTTTTCTCTACAATTTTCGCCACAATATGCCCAACGCTATCCCGTTCGCGCGGCAGCCAAAGCTGCGCTTCCTTACAGTGCGCCAATGATTGCCGGATTTTTATTTCTCGGTATGGCGTACGGCATTTATATGAAGGCGCTTGGATTCGGTTTTTTATATCCGATGTTAATGGCGTTGTTAATTTATGCCGGCTCGGTGGAATTTATTGCCGCCGCCGCTTTGGTGGCGCCTTTTTCACCTTTGAGCGTGTTGCTGATTACGTTGATGGTGAGCGGGCGTCAGATTTTTTATGCCATTTCCATGTTGGAAAAATACGGCAGTTGGTTGGGCAGAAAGCGCGGCTATTTAATTAGTTCGCTGGTGGACGAATCCTTTTCGCTTAACTATATGGCGAAAATTCCGGCGCATTTGGACAAAGGTTGGTATATGTTTTTTGTCAGCCTTTATTTGCATCTTTATTGGGTGTTAGGTGCGGCGATGGGCAATCTATTCGGTCATATTTTGCCGGTAGATTTAAAAGGCGTTGAGTTTGCGATGACCGCGCTTTTTTTAGTGATTTTTGCGGAAAATTGGATGAAAGAACAATCTCACGAGAGTTCGTTACTCGGTTTATTTATTGCTTTTATTTCCTTACTGGCGGCCGGCAAAGAACATTTTTTAATTCCGACTTTACTTGGCATTTGGCTTGTTTTGACTTTGCGTCGCCCTAAATTAGCAACGAAATTGGAGGCGCTAAAATGACCTTGACCGAACAGATTGTGACTATCGGAATTTGTGTCCTTGCGGTGCAATTTACCCGTTGGTTGCCGTTTTGGGTCTTTCCGGCGAATCGCCCGATTCCGGAATATATTCGCTATCTTGGTAAAGTGTTGCCGGCGGCGATGTTCGGTATGCTGGTGGTGTATTGCTATAAGAATCTGGATGTATTGAGCGGTTATCACGGGTTGCCCGATTTTCTTGCCGGTGCGCTGGTATTGGTTTTACACTTTTGGCGAAAAAATATGTTCTTGTCCATCGCGGCGGGCACGATTTTCTATATGATTTTAGTGCAAAGGGTTTTTGTTTAATTTTTTACGAAATAGAAATTTTAAGGCAACCAATCGGTTGCCTTTTTCGTTGCCGTTTTTGCTTTTGCTGTTTTTGCTTTTTCAATGCGGTGCCAAATCGGCTTGTTGTGGGGCGATGATTTAACGTGCCGTCAGACGGGCTTTCAATGCGGTGCTAAATCGGCAGGTCACCACAACTGGTACAAGGCAATCACTAACGGCATTGTAAATACGCAAAGTAGCGTGGTGACGCCGTAAATTGCACTGGCTTTTTGTGCGTTATTGCCGAAAATCAGTGCCATTTGGGTGACGGTCGCCGCGGATGGGCTGGTGGTGGCGAGGAAACTGATGAGGGCAATGGTTTCGCCGTTTTCTAACCAGCCGGCAAAGCCGCAAAGTTTCACAACTGTCAACAAAAAAATCGGAATCAACAGCAAGCGGAGCGCGGTGACGAGATAGATTCGTTTGGAGGAAATGAGTTGTCGCAATGGGATCGAGGCGATTAGCATACCGGCAATCAACATGGCGTTCGGGCCGATAAAAATACCCACCGCCGAAAGCGTGCCGTTAATAAAATTCGGTAATTTAATTTGCAAAGCAAATAACAGTACGCCGATAAAAATTGACCATAAATTAATATTTTTCAACATTACTTTCAGACTTAAATTGCCTTTACCGACAATGATTAAGCGCAAATGCGTCCAAAATAAAAAGGTTTGCACCACGATAAAACAGGTGGCGTAAATCACCCATTCTTTACCGAATAATGACATGACAATCGGGATAATTAAATTGCCGCCGTTGGAATAAATGGCGGTGGCGTGTTCGATGGCGTCGAGTTTTAGTACGCGTTTTAGCAAGGCGCCGATGATGATTAAGATGAAGTGTAGAAATACGGCCATGCCGAGGGAGAGCATTAAGCCTTGCAGAATTTCCGGTTTGTAGTCAATTTGGAAGGCTTCAATCATAACGGCGGGGCTGATGATGTAAAGGCCGATAATGGAAAGCGGTTTGCTGTCTTCAGATTTGAGTAGTTTGGCTTTTACCAAACCGTAGCCCATTAACACAATAAGTGTGAGCTCGATAATTTTGCCGCCAAGTAAAAATGCGATGTCCATAGGAAGAAAAACAAGAATCAGAAAAATGTTGCGTTATTAGACTACAGTTAAATTGACATCCTCCTCCGCCCTAAAGGACGGGGATTCCTACTAGCTCCCACGCTTTGCGTGGGCTACTCTCGGTGGGTTCTTGCTGCTGACCTCTATTGAAGTTCACTTCACAAGCTCTACGGCTGTGTCCCAGCCTGATATGTTTACGCTTGGACGATGGCTCGCCCACGCTCCAAAATGTTTAACGCCCCAACCACATCCGCATTTTCTGTATAGCCACATTCTACGCATTCAAAATCAGCCTGCGTTTGCCGATTTTCCTTTGCGGTATAACCGCAACAAGGGCAAGTTCGGCTTGTATTTTGCGGTGGAACAGCCACTAAAAAACCGCCTAGCCATTGCGTTTTATAGTCCAACTGACGGCGGAACTCGAACCAAGATTGATCTAATATCGCTCGGTTTAAACTTGATTTCTGTTTCACATTCTTGCCGTGTTCTTCCGCTGTGCCTTTGGCTGATTTGGACATATTCAACACCTGTAAATCTTCAACGTAGATCATCGCGTGGTTTTTGCTGATTTTGCTTGAAGTTTGGTGCAAGAAGTCTTTACGACAGTTAGCGATTTTGTGGTGCAATTTGGCGATTTTCGCCTTTAATTTCTGCCAGTTTTGGCTAAATTTAACCTTATTTTTAAGTCGGCGTTGTAGTTTTGCCAGTTTGCCTTTATGGGTTTTAAAGGCATTTAACGGCTCAAAATATTTACCGCTTGAAAGCGTTGCAAACCGTGCAACACCCATATCTATGCCAATTTCTCCGCCTTGATGCGTTGGGATTTCATATTCAAATTCCGTTTGAATACTGGCAAAAAAACGACCGCACTTTTGGCTCACCGTGACGTTTTTAATTTCGCCGACGACATCGCGGCTGTTGCGATAGCGAATCCAGCCGATTTTCGGGAGATACAAGCGGTTATTTTGTTGTTCCAGTTTGCAACCTTGCGGAAAACGAAAGCTCTCTTTCAAGCCTTTTTTCTTGAATTTCGGGAAGTCAGAACGCTTTTGAAAGAAGTTTTTGAACGCACTTTCAAGGTCTTTTAACGACTGTTGAAGTACTTGAGAATGGCAATCTTTGAGCCAAAGTAGCTCTTTTTTCCAGTGCGGAAGCAGATTGGCTATTTTCGTATAACTGAACTTGACGCTATTATCTTGCTCATATTGCTCATATTGCTCATTCTGCCAAGCCAACGCCCGATTGAAGACAAAACGAGAGCAACCACAGAACTGCTTAATTCTGCGGATTTGTTCTCCGTTTGGCATTATTTCGAACTTAAAGGCTTGGCGTAGTTGCATTGGCAAGGTTTAGAATATGATTTTTCCCACATTCTACACTTGGTCTATGAAAAAAAGAAACTGAAATCAGACACGGTAGACATTGCATTTTTAATATGCACGTTCACTTAGTCTTTGTTACAAAATTCCGCCGTGATGTTTTTACGAAAGCGATTTTAGATGATCTCAATTTGATTTTCGAAAGCGTCTGCAATGATTTTGAAGCAAAATTAGTCGAATTTGACGGCGAAGACGATCACGTTCATTTACTCATTGAATATCCGCCGAAAGTGGCAGTTTCTACGCTAGTAAACAGCCTAAAAGGTGTATCAAGTCGAATGATTAGAAAGAAAAATTATCCAAGTATCCGAAAAAAACTTTGGGGCAATCAGCTTTGGTCACCATCTTATTTTGCCGGTAGTTGCGGTGGTGTACCCATTTCAATTATTCGCCAATACATCGAGCAACAACAAACACCCGATTAGTTAGCTTTGAAACGGCTACGCCGTTTGTGCCTTATATCTCCGCCCTGAAGGACGGAGTTTTACGGCACAGGGTTGATAAAAGGGCAAAATAATTTGCCCCGAAATTTTAAATGCAGCCGCCGCAACTGCCGCAGCGCCAATCTTCTTTGTTGACTGCACGATAAAATGCGCGCAGGGTTTGTTCTTCCAGCGGAATATTGTGTTCGTTAAACAGATCGGAAAGCCAGTCGATATTTTCTACAATCCAATCGTCTTCGCCTAAGCCTTCGCGGTATAGTTCGTCTTCCGGATCGATAAAGTTATAGATGTTTTCCGTGCCCATATCTTGGTCGCGACGCTCGCGCGGCAGGGTAATTGGCAAATCAAGGTAGGAAATCTCCCAATGGCCTAAACAGAGCGTATTGCCGAGCATCGACCAACGGGCTTTGAAAGGATTGTCATTCATGTTAAAGGTTGAGAGAAAAATTAAAGCACGAAGTATAAATTTCAAGGAAAAGAAAACCCATACGGTAATGGGTTGAAAGTTTGATAAAAATCAAGATTCGGAGAAATCTATTTAAGAATAAAAGTGCGATGAAAAAATTTCATCGCACTTTTTGTCTTTATGATAGGTATTTTATTGCATTACGCGAGTTTTTTCGGTTTAAGGAAAATCATTGTGAAGATTTGCCAGAAGAATGCTAGCGCACCGAAGATAAAGATGACATCACCTACGATACGAATCCAACGAAGCGTACCAAAGAGCGGTTGTTGCATAAATTCTTCACTACGTGCATACCACAAACCTTCTGAGATGCTGGCATAGCCTTGGATAATACCGATTGGTAGCAAGCTTGAAACGATCATTAGTACTAAACCGGCATTTAATAACCAAAAGCCCCATTTCATTAATTTGTCGTTAAATGGTGTATCCGGACGTAAATAGCGTGCGATTAAGAAAACAAAACCGAGTGCTAAGAAGCCATATACTCCAAATAATGCTGCGTGGGCGTGTACAGCAGTAGTATTTAAACCTTGTATGTAGTAAAGGGAGATTGGTGGATTGATTAAGAAACCAAATACCCCTGCGCCCAGCATATTCCAAAATGCCACTGCGACGAAGCAGTAAAGTGGCCATTTTAGACGTTCCATCCATGGTGCTTTTTGTTGCATAGCCCAGTGTTCCCACGCTTCATGACCAAGTAAGACCAATGGCACGACTTCAAGTGCGGAGAATGATGCTCCGACTGCAATAATTGGAGTGGTTACGCCGGCAAAGTATAAATGGTGGAAGGTGCCCGGAATACCGCCTATTAGGAATAATGCTGCTTCAGTGATAGTTGCAACTGTTGCAGTACGACGTGATACAAGTCCTAGGCTTACAAAAATAAATGAAAGCGCAGCAACCGAGAATACTTCAAAGAAGCCTTCTACCCAAAGATGCACAACCCACCAACGCCAGTATTCCATGATGGAAATATGGGTGTGTTCGCCATAGAACAACGCCGGGCCGTAGAATAAGCCGATAGCGATAACAGATGCAAAAAATAAGGCAAGTAAGTTTTTATCACCCGGTTGTTTAAATGCATTTACTGTTCCGCGTAGCATTAATACTAACCAGAATAAAATACCGGCGTATTTTACCGCTTGCCAGAAACGGCCTAAGTCAATAAATTCATAGCCTTGGTGACCGAACATAAAGCTTAAGTTTTCCGGCAGAATATGGGCAATCGCAAGGTAACTACCTGTGAATGAACCGATTACTAAAACGACTAATGCCCAGAAAAGTACGTCAACACCGAGTTTTTGATATTTAGGATCTTTGCCGCCATTAATAATCGGCGCTAAGAATAACCCACCGGCCAAAAATGCCATTGCAATCCAGAATAGCGCTGCTTGAATATGCCATGTGCGTACTAAGGAATAAGGCAAATATTGTGAAATATCAATACCATAGAATTCTTGTCCTTCCACTGTATAGTGCGCGACTACCGCACCTAAATTTACTTGAAGGAAGAATAAGGCCAACACGGTAAATAGATATTTGCCGAGTGCGCGTTGTGATGGTGTAAGTTGCAGTGTTGTGAGTGGATCTGCGCTTGGTGGAATTGGATCTTTCTCATCTTGGCGTTTTTTGAATGACCAAATCCACACCACAAAACCAATACCGGCAATTAAAAATACTACGCTGGCAATTGACCAAACTACATTTTCAGGTGTCGGCACGTTATTAATTAACGGCTCGTGAGGCCAGTTATTGGTATAACTTGCATGCGTGTTTGGGCGTTCTGCAGAGGCAGTCCATGCAGTCCAGAAGAAGAATTTAGTGAGATCTTGACGAGCCTGCAAATTAGGTAAGGTGTTGTCTTTCATTGCAAAGTGCTCACGCGTCACTTTTGTCGCCGGATCATCACCGTATAGAGAAATATAATAAGCTGCTGTCTTTTCAATTGCGGCTAAACGTGTATTGGATAGCACTACAGTGCCATTTTCATCAACACGACTGCCACGATATTCGCGGGTTAAACGTGCTTTTAGTAGCGTTTGTTGCTCTTCATTTAAATCGGCGAAAGGCTTGCTGTAGTCTTTTTGGGCTTCAATATCAAGCCAGTTTGTTAATTCACGATGTAGCCAATCTGCCGTCCAGTCAGGTGCTTGGTATGCACCATGTCCCCAAACTGATCCTAGTTGCATACCGCCTGTACTTTGCCAAGCCGTTTGCCCGTGTAGAATCTCATCGTGCGTAATTACTTTTTCGCCTTGTTCTGAAACATATTGTTGTGGAATAGGTGGCGCTTCTCGATATACCTCAAAGCCATAGTAGCCGAGAATAGAGAATGCTCCTATTAACACAGCGACCAGTAAATACCAAAATTTTTTATACTGTCCCATAATCACTCCTAGATTAACGGTGTTAATGTTGTTTTTTATAAAAGTACATTGTTTAGGCAAAATACCTGAAAGATTTTGTTGGATATTAAGCCTTAGTGAACTACTAAAATCCTAGTGATTTAGTATGGTATTATTCTAAGGTAAAAAAATG
This sequence comes from Aggregatibacter sp. HMT-949, assembly GCF_041734645.1. Taxonomy (NCBI): domain Bacteria; kingdom Pseudomonadati; phylum Pseudomonadota; class Gammaproteobacteria; order Pasteurellales; family Pasteurellaceae; genus Aggregatibacter; species Aggregatibacter sp. HMT-949. The sequence continues at coordinate 687,817 of NZ_CP162010.1, forward strand.
CAGTTGAAAACAAAAAAGTTTCAACTGCATTTTTAATTCGCTTTTGCCGGTTTTTTCGGATTAATGTCTGAACATACCTCCTAGTCCACTTAACCCGAGCCCACCGCCCATTAAGCCTTGCATGCCACGCATCATTTTCGCCATGCCGCCTTTGCGCATTTTCTTCATCATACGTTGCATTTCGTCGAATTGTTTGAGCAGTTTGTTCACGTCTTGCACCTGTGTGCCGGAGCCGAGCGCAATGCGACGGCGGCGGGAGCCTTTAATAATGTCAGGATTAGCACGTTCTTTAAGCGTCATAGAATTAATGATGGCTTCCATTTTCACGAACATTTTGTCATCCACTTGATTTTTTATGTGATCCGGCAGGTTTTTCGCGCCCGGCAGTTTTTCCAACATGGACATCATACCGCCCATTTTTTTCATTTCGACCAGTTGATCACGGAAATCGTCTAAAGTGAATTGATCGCCTTTTTTGAATTTTTGCGCCATCTTTTCCGCTTTTTCACGGTCAACGGAACGTTCCAAATCTTCAATTAAGGAAAGCACGTCGCCCATGCCAAGAATGCGTGACGCTACACGATCCGGATGAAATGGCTCCAAAGCATCGGTTTTTTCGCCGACTCCGAGGAATTTAATCGGTTTACCGGTAATTTGACGAATAGATAATGCCGCACCGCCGCGCGCGTCGCCGTCCACTTTGGTGAGAATCACACCGGTCAGCGGCAACGCTTCATTAAAGGCTTTTGCCGTATTTGCCGCGTCTTGCCCGGTCATGGCATCTACGGTGAACAGGGTTTCGATAGGATTTAACGCGGCGTGAACCTGCTTGATTTCATCCATCATTTCGTGGTCAACATGTAAGCGGCCGGCGGTATCCACGATAAGCACGTCGTAGAATTTCAACTTGGCTTCCGCCAAGGCCGCTTTGGCAATGTCCACCGGATTTTGTTTTACATCGGACGGAAAGAAATCTGCATTCACGCCTTGTGCAAGGCTTTCCAGCTGTTTGATTGCGGCCGGGCGATATACGTCGGCAGAAACGACCAACACTTTTTTCTTGTGACGTTCGCGTAGAAATTTCGCTAATTTTCCTACGCTGGTGGTTTTACCCGCCCCTTGCAAACCGGCCATTAAAATTACGGCGGGCGGTTGAGTGGCTAAATTCAGGCTTTCATTGGTTTCGCCCATGGCATTTTCCAGTTCGCGCTGAACGATTTTTAGGAATTCTTGCCCCGGCGTTAAACTTTTATTGACTTCTTCGCCCAATGCGTTGTCTTTCACTTTGGCGATGAATTCGCGCACTACCGGCAAGGCGACGTCGGCTTCTAATAAAGCCATACGCACTTCGCGTAAGGTGTCTTTAATATTATCTTCGGTTAAACGGCCTTTGCCCGTAATATTACGCAGTGTTTTTGAGAGGCGATCGGATAAATTTTCAAACATATTCAATCCTGTTTTTTGATGACAAAAATTGCCGTGATTATACCGAAATTCGGGCGTTTTTCATCATTTCAAACAAATTTATAGCGAATTGAGAATGACAACGCTAGAATAAGAACCATTCTTAACATTAAGCATCACATCGAGACAATAAATATGGGTTTTGCCTTTTTTTCAATTTTGTTCTATTTAATCAGCGTACTGATGATTGCGCCGTCACTCGCGGCGGATAAAACCGTGCGTCGCCCGCGCAAAACGCCGTTCTTTTTGACCGCGCTTTTGGCTATTGTGTTGCATATCGCAAGCCTTTATCCTGCATTGCAGGGGCTTGCGTCGGATCACACTTTTACGGTGGTGGAAATCAGTTCGTTGATGAGCGTCAGCAGCACCGCATTGGTCACCCTTGCCATGCCAGCGGTGAGTTCCATTTGGTTTTTATTGCCGATCGTGTTTGCTTTTTCTATCTTTAACCTAATTTTGGCAACCTTTATGCCTAGTCATATGATTCAATTATTGAATCAGGATTCGGCAATGTTGTTCCATATCGGTTTGTCGATTTTCACTTACGCCGTGTGCTTTATTGCAATGCTTTATGCCATTCAAATCGCGTGGATTGATCGTACGTTAAAATCGAAAAAAACCGCATTTTCACCGGTTATGCCTTCCTTAATGATGGCGGAACGTCATTTTTCCCGTTTATTTGCTGTCGGCGAATTATTGCTGACGTTTACGCTGATTTCCGGAATTTATCATTCTGTGCATGCGATGAATGCGGAAAATATTCACAAGGCGTTATTTTCATTTTTCGCTTGGATCGTATTTGGTATTGCGCTTTTCGGCCATTGGAAACGCGGCTGGCGCGGAAAAAGGATGATTATTTACGCTGTTTCAGGTATTATCCTGCTCACGATTGCGTATTTTGGCAGTCGATTGATTTAGAAAATGAGGGCGAATTAGATTCGCCTTTATTATTCCGTCGGCAACCATGATAGCCCACGGGTATGATTAACTCACAAAAGGATTTTCCCTTGGACAGTATCCCCCTTAGTAGCTTATTTATCACGCTTGTTATTTGTTTAATCTTATCCGCGTATTTTTCCGGTTCTGAAACCGGTTTACTCTCCGTTAATAAATATCGCTTACGCTTTCTGTCGGAACAAGGCAATAAAGGCGCACAAAAAGCCGAAAAATTGCTTGAAAGACCCGATACCTTATTAAGTTTTATCCTTATCTTTAATAATTTAGTGAATATCAGCGCTTCGGCCATTGCGACCATAATCGGTATGCGTTTATATGGTGATGCGGGTGTCGCGATCGCAACAGGTTTGCTGACCTTCGTGATGTTGGTTTTTTCTGAAATTTTCCCGAAAACCGTCGCTGCCATGTATCCGGAGAAAGTGGGGCTTTTTTCCAGTCATATTTTGACGGTATTACTGAAGATTTTTTATCCCGTCGTTTGGTTTATGAATATCTTTACCAAAAGTTTGATGAAAATCATCGGCTTAAAACCGGATTTACAGAAACAAGTCATTAGTCGCGAAGAGTTGCGCAGTATCGTAACCGAAGCGGGCGAAGCCACGCCGGATGAGCAGCATCCGCAAATGTTGCTGTCGATTTTGGATATGGAAACCGTCACGGTGGACGATATTATGGTACCGCGCAACGAGATCGGCGGCATTGATATTGATGACGACTGGAAGGCGATTATGCGCCAACTTAACCACGCCGCGCATAACCGTGTCGTGCTGTATAAAGGCAGTCTTGACGAACAGGTGCTCGGTATTTTACGTGTGCGCGAGGCATTTCGTTTGTTGCTTGAGAAAAATGAATTTACCAAAGAAACCTTAATTCGTGCGGCAGATGAAGTGTATTTCATTCCGGAAGGTACGCCGTTAAAAACACAATTGGCGAATTTCCGCACCAATAAAGAGCGCTTTGGCTTGGTGGTGGACGAATACGGTGATATTAAAGGTTTGGTCACATTGGAAGATATTTTGGAAGAAATCGTCGGCGATTTCACCACCTCAACCGCACCAACTATCGATGAAGAAGTGACGCAACAATCAGATGGATCGATGATAATCGAAGGTTCCGCCAATCTTCGCGATCTGAACAAAATGTTTGGTTGGGAACTCGACACCGAAGATGCGCGCACTTTCAACGGTTTAATTCTTGAGCATTTGGAAGAAATTCCGGATGAAGGCACCGTATGCGAAATCGATGGCTTGCAAATTACTATTTTAGAAGTGGCGGATAATATGATTAAGCAGGCAAAAGTGGTAAAACTGCCGGCTTAAAAAACGTTTAAAAAACAAACCGCCCTTTTGGAGACAGAAGGGCGGTTTTGTTTTTTGAGGCGATTTTGAGTATTTGGCGAGATTTTATCAATTATCGGATTTTGCTTGATGGACGAGTTTTTTTCTTTTACTTGAGCAACACGCACAAAACTACCTGCGCGAAGTATGACTTTGAGTCTGCACCACAAAATAGCACCGCATTGGAAGCCGTTTCAATGCGGTGCTGTTTGGTAAGGTCATTTTGGAACCGCTGCATAATTTCTCAGGTTCTTCGAAAATAAAAAAACTGTCCCAACGGGCTGAATTATGTGTCATCTAGGGTAACTGCTTTACCTAGCGCAGAGCCCGATTAATTTTTTTCTTTCGCCGCTTTATCTTCCGGCAAAACTAAATTGAGAATTAAGGCCAATAATGATCCCACGGTAATGCCGGATCCCAACACTTCTTTGAAAAAGTGCGGAAGTTTATCAAGCAATTCAGGACGGGTAGTGACGGCTAAACCGCAGCCGATAGAAATGGCGATAATCAAGCCGTTGCGTTTGCTGCGTTCCACTTTATCCAGCATTTGAATGCCCGCTGCGATAATCATGGCGAACATCATTAAGCCTGCGCCGCCAAGCACAGGAAGCGGAATGGAGACGATTAACGCACCGAATACCGGAAATAGCCCGGCTAACGCCAATAACACGCCGGTAAGCGCGACTACGTGACGGCTTGCCACGCCCGTTAAGGAAATTACGCCGATATTTTGCGAGAACGAGGAAAATGGCGTAGTGGACATAATAGCCGCCAATGCGGAGCCCAAACCGTCCGCCAAAACACCGCCGCGTAAGTGTTTACCGGTGATTTCCGTATTGGTCGCATTACCGAGCGCAAGGAAATTGCCGCTGGATTCTACAATCGTCACCAAATACGCAATAGACATACCGATAATTCCGGAAAGCGGGAATGCTAGACCGAAGTGTAGCGGTTGCGGTACGGCGAACGCTTGTGCATTATGCACGCCATCGAAATTTACCCAGCCTAAAATTAAGCAAAGTACGTAGCCGGTCATCATGCCGATAACGATGGCTGCGGCAGAGAAAATGCCCTTACCCCATTGCACTAAGGCCACCACAATAACTAATACGAAAGTCGCCATCATCAAATTTTCCGGTGTGGCGTAGTCGGCGTCGCCACGCTGACCGCCGGCGAACCAGTCCACCGCTACCGGAATCAGGCTTAAACCGATCATCATCACCACCGTGCCGGTGACTACCGGCGGGAACAGCTTGCGGATATACGGCATAAAAAAGCTGCCGATGATCATGACCAGTGAGCCGACCAAAGAGGCGCCTAAAATACCCGGCACGCCATATTCGCTAAAGCCGATGGCAAGTGCCGCCGCTACGAAGGTAAAACTGGTTCCCATTACGCTTGGCAAGCGGATACCGATCGGGCCCAAGCCTTTACATTGAATAATCGTGACGACACCGGAAATGAGCAGCGCCGCGTTGACTAACGTAATGGTATCTGCGGTCGGCAGTTTTAACACATTGCCGATAACTAAAGGCACCGCAATAATGCCGCCCAATGCGGCTAATAGATGTTGTGCGGCAAGCAGAAGACTTAAGCTGAAAGGCGGTTTATCTTCCACCGAATAGAGAAGTTGGTTGTTCATCGTGGATCCTTATAAATTAAGAGCGGCGAATTATACGCGAAATCCTTGTAAAGACAATCGTTTGCGCATTCACTAAAAGAAATGGCTGATGTCGAATGTGATGTTGAAATAGCACCGCATTGAAACTGTTCGATGACGTTGCGAGAGGGATTTTAATTCCAATCCGCGTTTATCACCGCGTGCGCTACCGTCCATAAAAACAGTAGGGTGATAACGCGGCCAATCCGATTTTTTATTCGACATTTTGCTTTCTTAAAAAAGATTGAAATTAACGGGAGAGAATTCGTTTAACCCGTTGTTGCAGTTCGGGAATGACTTCTTGCGTAAACCATGGATTTTTCGCCAGCCACAGTTGATTGCGTGGTGACGGATGCACTAATGGCAAAAAGTGCGGTAGAAATTCACGATAATTTTTTACCGTCTCCGTCACATTGCGTTTATTTTGCGGTAGGTAGTATTTCTGCGCATATTGCCCGATCAAAATGGTTAGTTCGATATTTGGCAAATCCGCCAGAATTTGCGGATGCCATTTTTCCGCAAAACCTTTGCGTGGCGGCAGATCGCCCGATTTGCCTTTGCCCGGGTAATAAAAATCCATCGGAATCACGGCAAATAGGCCGGAATGATAAAAGGTTTCGCGATCAACACCCAGCCATTCACGCAGCCGATCGCCACTTTGATCGTTCCAATACAAACGAGTTTGTTCCGCCTTCACCCCAGGCGCCTGCCCGACAATGTTAATTCGGGCGCCGGTGGGGGCGGCAAATAACGGTTCGATACCGCGTTCGGTGAAAGATTGATTTTGCGCATCGCGCATAATAGCGTTTTTGATTTGGGTGAGACTAGGCATGGGTTTTCCTGTTTTGTTTGTCTTTTATATCTTTTGGCGATAGTGTTTTTCTTTATCGTCAGCGGTTCGGCAATAGAACAAAAAACCGCACTTCTATCTAAAAAGTGCGGTTCATTTTCAAATTATTCTAAACATTAAATCTAAAGTGCATCACATCGCCGTCCTGCACGATGTAATCTTTGCCTTCCAAGCGCCATTTGCCGGCTTCTTTGGCACCGTTTTCGCCTTTGAATTGGATAAAATCGTCGTAGGCGATAACTTCCGCGCGGATAAAGCCTTTTTCGAAATCCGTATGGATTACGGCGGCGGCTTTCGGGGCGGTAGCACCGATGGAAACCGTCCAAGCACGCACTTCTTTCACGCCGGCGGTGAAGTAGGTTTGTAGATTGAGAAGGGCATAGCCTGCGCGAATGACGCGGTTTAAGCCCGGCTCTTCAATGCCGAGATCTTGCAGAAATTCTAGCTTTTCGTCGTCGTCCAGTTCGGCGATTTCCGCTTCGATGGCGGCACAAACCGGCACCACCACGGAGCCTTCTTTTTCAGCAAATTCGCGGACTTTATCGAGATACGGGTTGTTCTCAAAACCGTCTTCGTTCACGTTGGCAATGTACATGGTCGGTTTTAAGGTTAGGAAGTTATAGCTTTTGATCGCCAGTAATTCGTCTTTGTCTAACGGCACGGAACGAATCATGCCTGCTTCAGAAAGTACCGGCAGGATTTTTTCCATCACGGAAAGCTCGAATCTCGCGTCTTTATCGCCGCCTTTAGCGCGTTTTTGCAGGCGTTGAATGGCGCGTTCGCAGCTGTCTAAATCAGCTAACGCCAGTTCGGTGTTGATGGTTTCAATATCGTTTAATGGGTCGATTTTGCCCGCCACGTGTACGATGTCATCGTTTTCAAAACAGCGCACGACATGACCAATCGCATCGGTTTCACGGATATTTGCCAAGAATTTATTACCCAAGCCTTCGCCTTTGCTCGCACCGGCAACCAAGCCTGCGATGTCCACAAATTCCATGGTGGTTGGCAACACGCGTTCCGGTTTGACGATTTCCGCTAAGGCATCTAAACGCGGATCAGGCATTGGCACCACGCCGGTATTTGGCTCAATGGTACAAAACGGATAGTTTGCCGCTTCAATGCCGGCTTTGGTTAAGGCGTTAAAGAGTGTTGATTTGCCCACATTCGGCAAGCCTACGATGCCACATTTGAATCCCATAATTTTTCCTTGTTGGTGAAGAGAGAAAGTGCAGTTGAAATTTACGAAATTATGCAGCAGTTACACAACGCTAAAATTACTCTTGCAAAATAGCACCGCATTGGAGCCGTTTTCAATGCGGTGCTATCGTTTGATGCAAACGCATGCTTAATTCAAACGGTTTTGTGTATTTGCTACATAATTATCAAAATTTAGCGTATTTTTTAACTGCACTTTTAGATTAAATTTTAAAACTATTCAGCCGATTAGTGGCTTTCACGATGCTTTCTTTGAACAGCAGTTCTACGCAATCCGAGGCTTCCTCTAAGGCTTTATCTAATGCCTCGCGTTCGCTCGGGGAAGGTTTGTTTAACACATAACCCGCTACCAAATCGCGATGCCCGGGGTGACCGATGCCGATGCGCAAACGGTAAAAGTTATTGTTGTTACCGAGCTGCGCCACAATGTCTTTCAGGCCATTATGCCCGCCGTGTCCGCCACCTAATTTGAGTTTGACGCTGCCCGGTGGTAGATCCAATTCGTCGTGCAAGACTAAAATTTCTTCCGCTTTAATGCGATAAAAATTTGCCAGTGCGCCCACCGCTTTGCCGCTTAAATTCATGAAAGTGGTTGGCACTAAAAAACGGACTTCGTTGCCGTTAATCATGGCACGAGCGGTGTAGCCAAAAAATTTGCTTTCGGCGTTGAATGTCACATTAAAGCGACGGGCTAAACGTTGCATCAACCATTCGCCCGCGTTATGACGGGTGTCCGCATATTTGTCGCCGGGATTGCCAAGCCCGACAATAAGTTTGATTTCTGCCATTGTTATTCGCTACGGTAAATACGGTTAAAAATAGTGGCGCATTGTAGCGAAAAAGCCCTAAATGCTCAATCTATAACGCTAGAACGAGCACGCCGGACAAAATTAAAATGCTCCCGGCCACTAATTTCAAACTAAGCGGTTCCCCCAAAATCACAACGCCTAAAATAATCGCAATGACCACACTTAATTTATCGATGGGTGCCACCCAAGATGCCGGTGCGAGTTGAAGGGCGCGATAATAACAAAGCCATGAAAGGCCGGTGGCAATGCCGGACAAAATCAAGAAAGTAAACGGTTTAGCGGCGATATGTTGCGGCAGTTGCCATTCATTGCGGGCAGAAATAATACCGGCGGTGACCAGTAAAATCACAATGGTGCGAATAAACGTGGCGAGATTGCTGTTTATTCCTTCCACGCCGAGTTTACCTAAAATAGCCGTAAGACCGGCGAAAAATGCCGAACCGACGGCGAAAATAACCCAATTCATTTGTTTCCTTATTAACAGCCTAAAAAACTCCGCTATAATAGCCCAAATTTTTTTGACGAAGAAGTAAAGATGAATCAGATTCATATTGAAATCGCCTACGCCTTACCCGAGCGTTATTTTTTGAAAGCGTTCTGCGTGGATGAAGGCACAATGGTACAAACGGCAATTTTGCAATCGGGCGTTTTGCAACAATTTAGCGAAATTGATTTGAGTAAAAATAAAGTGGGGATTTTCAGCCGTCCGGCAAAACTGACTGATGTACTTCGAGATGGGGACCGCATTGAAATCTATCGCCCACTACTTGCCGACCCGAAAGAAATTCGTCGTAAACGCGCGGCGGAACAAGCCGCTAAAGAAAAAAACACCTCGAAAGGAACGCCCAAATGACTGCATTTTCCCAGCCCGATTTTTGTTTACCGCAAGACATTAGCCCAGAGATTTTCCTACGCGATTATTGGCAAAAAAAGCCCCTTGTGATTCGCAACGGTTTGCCGGAAATCATCGGACGGTTTGAACCGCAAGATATTATCGAATTGGCACAAAATGAGGAGGTCAGCGCGCGTTTAGTGAAAACTTTTGCCGATGACGATTGGCAAGTATTCTTCAGTCCGCTTTCCGAGAAGGACTTCAAAAAATTGCCGGAGAAGTGGTCGGTATTGGTGCAAAATATGGAACAATGGTCGCCGGAATTAGGTCGATTATGGAATAAGTTCGGTTTTATTCCCCAATGGCAACGCGACGATATTATGGTTTCCTATGCGCCGAAAGGTGGCTCGGTAGGCAAGCATTACGATGAATATGACGTGTTTTTAGTGCAAGGCTATGGTCGTCGCCGTTGGCAACTCGGCAAATGGTGCGATTCAAGCACGGAATTTAAACCGAATCAACCGATTCGTATTTTTGACGATATGGGCGATTTGGTGATTGATGAAGTGATGAATCCGGGCGATATTCTTTACATTCCCGCACGTATGGCACATTACGGCGTGGCGGAAGAAGATTGCTTAACTTTTTCTTTTGGCTTGCGTTATCCGAGTTTGAGCCGTCTTATTGACGGCATTAGCAAGAGTTTATGTCAGCCGGAGCCTGATTTGAATTTAACCGAATTTGAATTACCGTTGCGCTTAACTCAAACCGCACAACGTACCGGTAAGCTTGCCGATGAAAACATTCAAGCGATGAAACGCCAATTATTGGACAAACTTGCTCATTCGGAAGCTTTCAATGCGGTGCTCAAACACGCGGTCGCCGGTGCGCTGAGTGCGCGGCGTTACGAATTGTTGGTTTCCGATGAAATGAGCGATCCGGACGAAGTGCGATCTTCCTTAGAAGATGATGCCGCTTTACTTTCTCAAGATAACAATTGCAAATTGCTCTATACCGAAAATCCGTTGCGCATTTATGCTAACGGCGAATGGCTGGACGAACTTAATACAATCGAAACGGAAGTGCTGAAACGTTTGTCCGACGGCGAAAGCTTAGATTGGGCGTTTTTGACGGATTTAGTGAATGAAACGGAAGATTCGGAAACTGCCATGATGCTTTTGTTGGATTCCATTTGTAATTGGCTGGATGACGGCTGGGTATTGATCGAATAAAAATCACCTAAAAGGTTTTTCTGGTGAATTTTCTCTCTGTTTACGAAGGGAGCAAATTTACCCGATAACATAAAATTAAATGATGTCAGAAAATATTTATTCCGTTTCTCAACTCAATTCTGCGACGCGCCAAATGTTAGAAAGCCATTTTTCACAAATTTGGCTTACCGGCGAAATTTCGAATTTTACTCAGCCTGTGTCGGGGCATTGGTATCTCACGCTGAAAGATGAAAATGCACAGGTACGTTGTGCGATGTTTCGGATGAAAAATCTGCGCGTGGCCTTTTGTCCGCAAAACGGAATGCAAGTGCTGGTGCGCGCCAATGTGAGTTTGTATGAACCGCGCGGCGATTATCAGTTGATTATTGAGTCCATGCACCCGGCCGGTGAGGGATTGTTGCAGCAGCAATTTGAAGCGTTAAAAATAAAACTCGCGGCGGAAGGCTTATTTGCGCAAAATTTGAAGAAAAATTTACCGCCTTTTAGCAAAGCAGTGGGGATTGTGACCTCTTCTACGGGGGCCGCATTGCAAGATATTTTACATATTTTGGCACGGCGCGATCCAAGTTTAAAAGTGGTGATTTATCCTACCGCCGTACAAGGCAAAGAAGCCGCAGCGGAAATTGTGCAAATGATTGAACTGGCCAATAAGCGACAAGAAGTGGATGTGCTGATTGTGGGGCGAGGAGGCGGTTCATTGGAAGATTTTTGGTGTTTTAATGAGGAAGCGGTGGCGCGTGCGATTTTTCGTTCCGCTTTGCCGATTATCAGTGCTGTAGGGCATGAAACCGATGTCACCATTGCGGATTTTGTGGCAGATCTTCGTGCGCCGACACCGTCCGCCGCGGCAGAATTAGTCAGTCGCAATCAAGACGAACTTGTTCAGCAATTACGCCATCAGCAACAGCGTTTGGGGATGGCATTTGACCTTGTGTTTACGCAAAAAAGTCAATGTTTAAAACAACTTGCGTTACGTTTGCAAAACCGGCATCCGCACCATCAATTGCGCATTCAACAAGCGAAAAACGAACAGCTTACGCATCGTTTGCAGCTAGCCATGCAGCGTCAATTTGAAAAAATGCAACAAAAATTGAGCGCGCTTGCTCTGCGTTTAAAACAAAACCCGTTGCCATATCGCATTCAACGTCATCAACAGTATTTAGAACAGCTACAAGTGCAATTGAATTTCAGTGCAAATCGTCAAGTGACAGAGCGCCAAAACAAAGTTGCCGCCTTGTGCGGAAAATTGGATGGATTAAGCCCGCTGAAAGTGCTGGCACGCGGTTATTCCATCGCGAAAAACGGGCAAGGCAAGACGGTTGTTAGTGTAAAAGATGTGAAGTCGGGAGAATTGCTTACAACGCAAGTGGCAGACGGGAAGATTGTTAGTCGGCTTGTATAATCATTTTCTTATGTAAGCGGAAATGCCGTGACGGAGAAAATCGTCACGGCATTTATTTTTGTGAGCCATTTCAAAGTTTCAACAAAAAGTATAGTTCTTGTATTTTTTTTGACACACTTTGAGCGTATGATTTTTCGCCGCAGTATTTTGGAGAAAAAAATGTTAGAAATTCAACAGTTTGGTCAGCGTGATGTGAAAATCCTCAACGAGGAGATTTTATATGACGGTTTTTTCACGCTCAAAAAAATTCAATTCAAACATAAACTTTTTGCCGGTGGTGAAAGTGGCGCGGTAACCCGTGAATTACTTATCAAAGGCGCTGCTTCCGCCGTCATCGCTTATGATCCAAAAGAAGACGCGGTTGTTTTAGTGGAACAAGTGCGCATCGGTGCAGCGTATCATCCCGAACCGCATTGTTCGCCTTGGTTATTGGAATTGATTGCAGGTATGGTCGAAAAAGGCGAACAGCCGGAAGACGTTGCGTTACGCGAAAGCGAAGAAGAGGCCGGGATTAAAGTTAAAAATTTGCTCCATTGTTTGAGTGTCTGGGACAGCCCGGGTGGTACGGTTGAACGAATTCATTTGTTTGTCGGGCAAGTGGACAGCTCGCAGGCAAAGGGCATTCATGGGTTGGTCGAAGAACATGAAGACATTCGGGTTCATGTAGTAAAACGTGAACAGGCCTATCAATGGATGTGCGAAGGAAAAATCGATAATTGTACCGCTGTCATCGGATTGCAATGGCTTCAATTAAATTACGCTCAATTGCAACAGCGTTGGCAACAAGCTTAGGAGGCATCTGTGAAAAATACATTTGTCTATCAAGCGAAACGACCCATTGTAAAAGTGTTACAGATTACCGATCCGCATCTATTTAAAGACGAACAAACAGAATTGCTTGGCGTGAATACGCAGGCGAGTTTCGGGCAAGTGTTAAAAGAAATTCAACAAAACGATACGGATTTCGACCTTATTTTCGCCACCGGTGATCTCGTGCAAGACGGAAGCGAAGAAGGCTATCGCCGTTTTGTGGAAATGCTTAAACCCTTTGGTAAATCGGTATTTTGGATTCCGGGCAATCATGATTTTCAACCAAAAATGGTGGAATATTTAAATCAACCGCCAGTGCAAAGCGCAAAACATATTTTACTCGGCGAACATTGGCAGGCTATGTTATTGGATAGTCAGGTTTACGGCGTGCCGCACGGCGAACTAAGTCAATATCAACTCAATTTATTAAAAGAAACCTTAGCAAAATATCCGCAACGTTACACGTTGATTGTATTGCATCATCATTTATTGCCGACCAATTCCGCTTGGTTGGATCAACACAATTTGCGTAATCCGCATGAGTTGTACGAGGTACTTGCGCCATTTGAAAAGGTGAAAGCAATTGTATACGGGCATATTCATCAACAAGTCGATAGCCAATGGTACCGTTATCAAGTGATGGCGACGCCTTCTACCTGTATTCAATTTAAAGCGGATAGCCAAAATTTTGCTTTGGATGCGGTGCCACCGGGCTGGCGCGAAATTGAGTTGCATCCGGACGGTTCGATTAGAACGACAGTGAAACGCATTCGACAGGCTGAGTTCTTACCGAATATGCAAGAAGAAGGCTACTAAAAAAAGAAAGCGATAAAAAAATAGCGTGCGATCAAACTGGTCGCACTTTATTTTTTTGATGTTCAATGATTTTTTCGATGTTCAATGCGGTGCTGTTTTGAGAGTGCGCTTATTACAGCCTAAAATTCAGGCTCGCTTTGGTTTCAATGCGGTGCCAAAATCATCCTCCGTTTTTAGTACGCAAATGCGTTCTGGCTATTTTTAGAAAGTCCGTTAGAATAGCGCCCGAAATGGCATAAAGTGTCTAAAAAGAGTAACGGCACGGTTAAGGAGAAAATATGGGCAATATGCTAATTGATTTGCAAATCGCCAGCGAAAATATAGATGATTTGCCAACTTTAGAACAAATCGAACAATGGGCAACGGCTGCGGTTCAACCGGAATCGGACGATGTGGAAATGACGGTGCGTATTGTGGACGAAGCGGAAAGTCAAGCGTTGAATCGGACTTATCGCGCCAAAGATCGCCCGACGAATGTGCTGTCGTTTCCCTTTGAATGCCCGACTGAAGTGTCATTACCGCTATTGGGTGATTTGGTGATTTGTCGCCAAGTGGTCGAATATGAGGCGGCAGAACAAGAAAAACCGTTGATGGCGCACTGGGCCCATATGGTGGTGCACGGTAGTTTACATTTGCTTGGTTACGATCACATCGACGATACCGAAGCAGAAGAAATGGAAAGCTTGGAAACGAAAATTATGCAAGGATTGGGCTTTGTTGATCCTTATTTAGCGGAAAAATAACGTTATTGGCATTGGGAGTCATTATGTATAAAGCCGTATTTAGTGATTTTGATGGGACTTTATTAACCTCGGATCACAAAATTTCGCTGAGAACCTTGGCCGCCATTACGCGTTTAGCCGAGCGGGGCGTGCCTTTCGTGCCGATTTCCGCTCGTTCGCCACTTGGCATTTTGCCTTACTGGAAACAGTTGCAAACCAACAATGTATTAGTGGCGTTTAGCGGCGCGTTGATTTTGGATCATCGATTACAACCGATTTACAGTGTACAAATTGACGCGGCAGATATGGAAAAATTAAATCGAGTATTCAAAGATTTTGCACATTTAGCGGTGAATTATTACGTTAACGACGATTGTTTTAGCAATGATTTAGCAAATCCTTGGGTGAAACTGGAAGCACAAATTACCAAAATTCCTATCGAAGCGGCGCAAGCGGATAAAATTTATCCGGCGCATAAAGTTCAAATTATCGGCGAACCACATGAGATTATTCACATCGAAGCTTTGCTGAAGGAAAAATTCCCGCATCTAAGCATTTGCCGTTCGCATCAAAGTTATTTGGAAGTGATGAACAGCGCGGCCACTAAAGGCAATGCAGTGCGTTTTTTAGAAAAATATTTCGGCCTGAAAACCGAAGAGGTGATTGCTTTCGGCGATAACTTTAATGATTTGGATATGTTAGAACACGCCGGTCTTGGTGTCGCGATGGGCAATGCACCGGAAGAAATCAAACAAGCAGCGAATCGGGTAACCGCCGGCAATAATGAAGACGGTTTGGCACTTATTCTAGAAGAAGTGTTTCCGGCATAAAATGTATAAAAAATGATCGCATCGCGGTCGTTTAGGTTGGCAGGTTAAGCAATTATTTCGATTTTGCTTTTATAATCCGCCAGTTCGTTATTTCAACATCAGATTAAATCTAACTGCGTATTTAGCACCGCATTGGAATACCATATGAGCACCGCATTGAATACGGGCGGCGTGTCAGCGGAGAGGGAGTTGGCAGCGTAGCGTTTGAGACGATGATTTGATGAACTTTATAGAAAGGAAAAAAACCGCACTTTTGCTCTAAGAGTGCGGTTTTTAGTATTTTTTAGTTTTTAAACTCAGCACCTAAACAAGGGCGGATCTTATTGAGCATATCTTTTAATACGCGCGTTGGTGCTGCGATGATATTGCCGCTGCGTAAATAGCCGCTGCCGCCTTCAAAGTCACACACCAAACCGCCCGCTTCGCGCACGATTAAATCGCCTGCCGCGCAATCCCAGGCTTTTAAGCCCATTTCAAAATAGCCATCAATGCGACCGGATGCCACATAGCATAAATCCAATGCGGCGGAACCAGTGCGACGGAAATCCGCGGCATTCTCAATTAATGCGTTCATCATCGCGAATTGAGTTGACATGAGGTTAGGTTGTTTGAACGGGAAACCGGTGGCAAGAATCGCGCCTTGTAGTTCGCGTTTCGCATCAACGCGCAAACGTACGTCGTTTAATTTTGCACCTTCGCCGCGCACGGCGGTAAATAATTCGTTACGGATTGGATCGTAAACCACGCCTACTTCAGTACGATTTTTCACGCGAATGGCGATAGACACGGCAAAGTGCGGAAGACCGCTCATAAAATTACGGGTGCCGTCTAATGGATCGATGATCCATTGTACATCGTTGTCTTCGCCTTCAAGTGCGCCGCTTTCTTCGGTGATGATGGTGTGATTAGGATAGGATTTGCGAATGATTTCAATGATTTCCGCTTCTGCAGCTTTGTCGACGTTAGTGACGTAATCATTGATACCTTTTTGGGTGCTTTCGATAGCATCGCGGCGTTCATCATTTTTAGCAATCACATTGCCCGCTTTTCGTGCCGCACGAATCGCGATATTTAACATTGGATTCATATTTCCACCGGATTTTAAAGAACAGAAAATCGGGCGCCATTATAGCGAGATTTGTCCAAATAACCAGCGCAAAATTATTTAATAGCGTATTTTTAAATGATTTCCCGCAAATTTTGCGATTCGTATCGTAAAAAAGAACCTTTATATTTATCGAATTTTAAAGGGAGATTAAAGTGCACCTAAAAATTGCGGGGGTTTTATGTATAAAGGTGCGACGTTGATGGAGTTATTAATCGGTTTGGCGATTATCGGTATCGCTTTGAGTTTTGCATTTCCTCTCTGGCAAACCGATAATTCAAAAATGATTCTGGCAAAAGAACAACATCGTTTATACCTATTTTTACGTCAAATTCAGGCGAGAGCGGAAAATTCTTCCGATGTTTGGCTTGTTTTGATCGATCAAAATCCGGCCACACGAGAATGGTGTGTGAGTGCTCAATTAAAAAACGACAAACTTTGCGATTGTTTGCATCCGACCAATTGTCCGAAGGATGTCTATGCGCATTTTTACTACCCCTATTTTGCGAAAAAAACCAATATACTCAGCCCCAAAATTTATCCTACCGCAATTGCACGATTTGATGGGGTAAGAAACACTTTTGAGGCAAATTGCTTTTCCTTACAGAGCGGTGATGAAAGTACCGTATTTTCCTTTTTTAATGTCGGTAGTTTGAAATTGAAAACCGGTCAGTCTATGAGTGCCTGTGCAAAGTGAAACGTATATTAAAAGGTCAAACTTTACTCGGCTTAATGATTTCATTAGCTATTTCCTCTTGGCTATTACTGTTAATTTCAGCGTTTTATGTTTCAACTCAAGTACAAAACCGAGAAATTTTATTACGTCTGAAATTGCAAGCTGAATTACAACGTACGATTCAACTCATCGGAAAGGATATTCGGCGAGCCGGTTTTCGTGCATTGAATAGCGGTGTTATTGAAACGAATTTGCCGCTTTTTGAATTGGATGAACAAGGAACGGCCATTTTTTTATCGCAAGAAGAGGGTGCAGCTCCGCGTAGTTGCGCATTATTTTTCTATGATTTGGATGGCAAAGGGTGCATTGGCAAAGGGACGACGAAGTATTGCGCAAAAAATAATCGAAATACGGCAATTGAAACGACAAGCGAATTGTTCGGTTATAAATTAAGTCAAAAAATGGTGAAAACGAAATTGACCTATCAAACGGCCATTCCCGCTCATTGTAAAGCTGAAGAATGTCGAACAGCGTTGCAACAACAAGCTTGCAATCCCGGAGGCGGTTGGCGAAGTTTATTGGATGAAGAAGAGTATGAAATTACGAAATTACAATTTGATTGGTTAATTGAGGGGAAAGGAATGCAGATTCAATTGGCGGGAAATTTAAAGGGGCATCCGCATATTAAATACGAAACCGCATTGGTGATAGGTTTATGGAATCAAAAATAAATATAGGAAGAAATCTTGAAAAGGGTGTGATTACATTATCGCTGCTAATTTTTTTATCAGGCTTGTTGACGCTGGCTTTACTCTTTGACGACGATTTATTAAGTTTTTTTCGCGCACAACAAATGCAACGTCAAAACTATTCGGAAAGAGCGTTACTTTTACAAAAAATGATGCAACAAGAAAAGCAACGCCTATGTTCGGATTTACCTTTAAACAAGAAAATCGCATTTCGACAAGTATCCACAACTTTGGCGGGGGCAGAAGATATGCTGCAATATTCAGTTTGGTGTCGGTATGCAGCGATATTTAAAAAAACACCGTTAAAACCGAATAACGAAGGTTTGCTTGAACAGTTTGTACGAAGCGATGATAAGGCCGATTTTAAAAATGAGTTCGCATCCTCATCAAATCCTTTGGTGCCAACCAAAGAACCTCAACTATATTGGTTTGATAAGACTCAATCCGAACGGGAAGTCAATGGCGATATCGCGGCCGTTATCATCGCTGAAGGTGACCTTAAACTGCATGGTAAAGGCACGATTACCGGTACGGTGATCACCGGTGGAGAATTGACTCTTGATGGCGTCACAATCGCTTATAGTAAAAAAGTTGTTACGCCTTTAGTGCAACAATACAACAAATGGCAATTAGCGGAGAAAAGTTGGAGTGATTTTAAACCTCAAAACGAATAAGGGAATATCGCTCACTTCGGTGATGTTTACGTTGGCATTATTTAGTTCATTGTTTTTAGCATTTAACCAGTGGACTGCGAATCAACGTAAAAACGCGATGAAAATTTATTATGATTTTCAGGCATTGCAGATTGCAGAGAATCAAGGACATCGCCGATTTTTAGGTTTATCTTGCGAACATCAGGTGAAACAAAACGGTGTGCAATTTTACATTCAATGCCCGGGCAATCAAATTATCGTTCGTTCTCCGCAAGGTGAATTCTCCTTGAAAACCGAGTAAAATGACGGCCTGTTTTGTCTATAAAAAGGTGCCGTTTTGTTTACTGTTTACTATTCCAATCAGCTTGAAAAACAAAAAGATATTCTGGCTTTTCTGTTTGAACAACTCCCTCCTAGCGACCCTTTCCAATCAGATATTATTTTGGTGCAAAGTCCCGGCATGGCTCAATGGTTGCAAATGGAATTGGCGAAGAAAAACGGCATTGCAGCGAATCTGGAATTCCCGATGCCGGCCAGTTTCGTTTGGCAACTTTATGCGGACAATTTGCCCGAAGTTTCGTTACAAAATCCTTTCGATAAAGATTCTATGATGTGGCGTTTAATGCGCTTGATCCCCACTTTTTTAAGCCAAAATGATTTTGCTCCGCTACGTCGCTATTTGGAATCAGCACCGCATTCGGAACAGTACAAACGCTATCAACTGTGCAGTAAAATCGCCGATTTGTTTGACCAATATTTAGTCTATCGCCCTGAATGGATTTTTGCGTGGGAAAAGGGTGAGGACGAGGTTATCGCCGCGCAAATCAAGGCGCAGCAAACAAATTTGAACCCGTCGTTACTAAATCAAATTCAAACTAATGTGACGTGGCAAGGAACATTGTGGCGCGCTTTAACGATTGATGTGAAAACCGATATCGGCAGTCAAGCTACTCATCGAGCTGCCTTACATGAACAATTTTTAACCTTGCTGAAGGATAAACATCAACCTAAAAAATTACCCGCCCGCGTATTTGTTTTTGGTATTTCAGCCCTGCCAAATGCCTATTTATCGATTTTACAAGCCATATCGTCGAAAACGGACATTCACCTGTTTTTTAATAATCCAAGCCAAGAATATTGGGGCGATATTCGCGATTTACGGATGGAATATTTACGTGTACGCAAGCGTCATTTCTGGGCAAAACAAGATGAAAATCGCTCGCTCTTTTCAGAACAGCGAATGGCTGAACTAGAAAAAGGCATCACTGAAACGACGTATCATGATGAAGCGTTACAAGTGGGCAATCCATTATTGGCAAGTTGGGGGAAGATGGGGCGTGACTTTCTTTATAGTTTGGTACGCGACGAAGAACGTGTTGCGGTGCGTTCGATCGAGGCCTACCAAGAGATTTCCGGCGAAACCTTGCTTGCTCAGTTACAAGCGCAAATTTTACATTTAACCCACTCTCCTTTAAACATTGCGAAAAATGACCGTTCTTTAACCTTTCACGCCTGTCATAGCGCTATGCGCGAAGTTGAAGTATTGCATGATTATTTACTGGATTTATTTAACCGAGAGCCGACGCTCACACCGAAAGATGTGGTGGTGATGGTCGCGGATATCAATCAATACGCACCTTATATTCAAGCGGTATTCGGACAAAAAAGCGGTGACGTGCCGGCGATTCCGTTTTCTATTTCCGATAGTAAATTGTCGGAAAGCGACACATTAGTGTCCTGTTATTTATCCTTGTTACGTCTAAAAGAAAGCATGTTTAGTGCGGAGGATATGCTCGCCTTGTTGGATATTCCGGTGGTGCGGGCGCGTTTCAATATTTCCTTGGCCGATTTACCGCTGGTCCGCGAATGGGTGGCGGATGCCGGCATCCGTTTCGGTTTACCAAAAAATGAACATGGTGTGAATTTTAACTCATGGCAAGCCGGCTTGGAACGTATGCTATTGGGCTATGCGATGCGAGAAGAGCACGGCATTTGGCAAGAGAGTTTGGGTTTAGATAGCAGTTACGGCTTAAAAGGTTTGTTGGCAGGCAATTTATCATGTTTTTTCAGCGTGCTTTTAGCGTGGCGGGAAACGCTTCAACAACCGCATTCAATGGCAGCATGGCAGGGAATTTTAAGCAACCTTTTAACCGATTTTTTTGCGCGACAGGAAGACACGAACGACACGCTGCTTTATATTCAAGAGAAAATCGACGAACTGGCTACACAGTTGGCAGACTTGCATTTCAGCACCGCATTGGAAGCAAATGTAGTGGCTGATGCAATGACAAGAAAGTTGGAGGAGGCACCAAACAGCCTGAAATTTCTGGCGGGCAAAGTAAATTTTTGCACGCTTTTGCCGATGCGTTCCATACCTTTTAAGGTGGTTTGTTTGCTTGGTATGAATGAAGCGGATTACCCGCGTACGCAAATGCCGAACAGTTTTGATTTGATGCAATACCATCACCAAAAAGGCGATCGCGTGCGACGCGACGATGATCGTTATTTGTTCCTCGAAGCCTTGTTGGCCGCGCGTGATTATTGCTACATCAGCTATATTGGCCGAGCAATTACCGATAATCAACCAAAAGAACCTTCCGTACTAGTGAGCCAATTACTGGATTATGTGAATTATGGTCAACCCGAGGCGCAAAAATTGCAGGTCGAACAACACGCAATGACGCCGTTTAGCCCACATAACTTCAATTGTTCCGCAACATTCAATCGTTCCTTCTCCGCCAAATGGTTGCCAACGGCACAAAGCGCCGGCTACTCGCTACAAAAAGAGTTTGCCGTGCCAATGGAAAATGGCGAAACCGTTACGGAAATCGAATTGGATCGCTTCGTGAGTTTTGTAGAAAATCCGGTGAAATTTTTCTTTGAAAAACAACTTGGCGTGTATTTTCGTGCCGAAGACGAACGCATTGCCGACAGTGAAAATTTTACGTTAAACAGGTTAAATAAATATGCGTTAAATAACGATTTAGTTTATTCGGATGAATGCGAGTTTTACGCTTATTTCGCTCGAGCTGCGGTGAAAGGCGTCTTGCCGCGCGCGGAATTCGGGCGCGTGGCCGCGCAAAAGGTGCGCGATGCGGTGCTGGAATTTAAACACAAAATCGCCGATTTGGGCGAGCCGCACAATGCGCCCGTTGATTTCACGTTGAATGTGATGTGGCAAGATCAAGCGCGCTCAATTCGTTTATTCGGCTATATGGAAAATTTGTTCGGCGCAGAAAATCGGGTCGTCGAATGGCGTTTTGCGAAAGAAAAAGAACGCTATCGCATTCGCCCTTGGATTTATTATTTAATTCAATGTGTTACACAGGAAAATGCGGTTGCGCCAAAACTCGTTACGCAAGACAAAATCGTGGAGTTGCCACAAGTCGATTTCAGCACCGCATTGGAGCAGCTTCAAATCTATATGCGGGCCTATTTGCAAAGTCAGATTGAAATTCAACTGGTTCCGACCGTGGGGAGAATTTCCGATTTTATCGTGCAAGACGAAAGGGCGGTCGATGTTGACGACGTGTTGGCAAAACTACGAAAACTTACCGAAAGCGATAATTTCGGCAATTATGCCGATCCTTATTGGTCTCGCGTGTTGGCACAAACGGCAAAATTTGAACGACCTGAAAATTTGGAATCATTATTAATGCAAACCAAGGCGTGGTTCGGATTGTTATTTTCCGGTATGGAAAATAAAGCCGTGAATAAAGGGGCGAAGTAAATCGTCAAAAGAATCATTTTTTGTTAAGATGTTGCCCGTTTTTGCGAGGATTTTTTATGCGCTGTCCGTTTTGTTCCACAGAAGAGACCAAAGTTATTGATAGCCGTTTAGTTTCCGACGGTTACCAAGTTCGCCGCCGCCGCGAGTGCGGTCATTGCCACGAGCGTTTTACAACGTTTGAAACGGCGGAATTAGTGGTGCCGAAGGTGATTAAAAACGATGGTTCGCGTGAGCCATTTAACGAAGATAAATTGCGTAGCGGCATTCAACACGCATTGGAAAAACGTCCGGTGAGTGCCGACGATGTGGAAAAAGCCATCAATCACATCATTATTCAATTGCGCGCTACCGGCGAACGCGAAGTGCCAAGCCACTTGGTGGGCAAACTCGCGATGAACGAACTGAAAGCGCTGGATAAAGTGGCCTATATTCGTTTTGCCTCCGTTTACTTGAGTTTTGACAACATTAACCAATTCACCAAAGAAATTGAAAGCCTGAAGGATTAAGCATGTCCGAATTCTCTGTTCAAGATCGCCAATTTATGCAGCGTGCGCTAGACTTGGCGGCCAAAGGCGAATACAGCACCGCACCGAATCCGGCAGTGGGTTGCGTATTGGTAAAAGACGGTAAAATTGTAGGCGAAGGATTTCATTTTAAAGCGGGACAGCCGCATGCTGAACGCGTTGCCTTAGCCGAGGCCGGTGAACGGGCAAAAGGTGCTACTGCTTACGTGACGCTAGAGCCTTGCGCACATTACGGCCGCACTCCGCCTTGTGCATCGGGTTTGATTGAAGCGAGCGTAACGAAAGTGCTGGCGGCGGTGCAGGATCCGAATCCACAGGTGGCTGGCA
The DNA here is from genome assembly GCF_041734645.1 of Aggregatibacter sp. HMT-949. NCBI lineage: Bacteria > Pseudomonadati > Pseudomonadota > Gammaproteobacteria > Pasteurellales > Pasteurellaceae > Aggregatibacter > Aggregatibacter sp. HMT-949. The sequence continues at coordinate 710,520 of NZ_CP162010.1, forward strand.
AAGGTTTGCGTATGTTGGCGGAGGCGGGAATTGAAAGTGCGGTCGGTTTATTGGAAGAATCGGCGGAAAAATTAAATAAAGGTTTTTTTAAACGCATGCGTCAAGGTGTACCGTTTGTGCAATTAAAATTGGCCATGAGTCTGGACGGGCGAACTGCGCTGGCAAACGGCGAAAGCAAGTGGCTCACGAGCACCGCATCGCGTTCCGATGTGCAAAAAATGCGAGCCAAATCCTCCGCTTTGTTATCCACTTCGGCAACCGTATTGGCGGATAATCCGAGTCTAAACGTGCGCTGGGAGGATTTCCCGAACGATCTTAAACGCGTTTACGCCAAACAAACCGTGCGTCAGCCGGTACGAGTCCTGTTAGATTCTCAGCACCGCATTCGACCTTCGCATAAATTATTTAAAACCACATCGCCGGTATGGTTGGTATCAAGTGTTGAACGTGATATTTCCGCTTTTCCCGATTTTTGCGAACAAATTATTTTGCCGAAACAAAATTTGTTGTCTGAATTAATGTTTGAGTTAGGCAAGCGTCAAATTAACTGTCTTTGGGTGGAAGCCGGGGCGAATTTGGCCGGCAGCTTAATCGAACAAAAATTAGTCGACGAATTAATCGTTTATATTGCGCCTAAATTATTAGGCGAGCAGGCGCGCGGTTTATGTCGATTACCGCACCTCACGCGATTAGCTGATGCGTCTTTGTGGCGACTCGATGCATTTCAACAAATTGGCGACGATATAAAATTAATTTACACGCCAAAAGGATAACTTATGTTTAGAAAACTCTTTCATGCCGCCTTGTGGGGGCTGGCTGCTGCTGGCGTGATTTTATTTGCCGTGCCAAGGTTAAATTCGAGCAATATTTTTACTTCGGATGACATCGTTTCGTTTAAAAATGCCGTGCGTATTGCGTCACCCGCAGTGGTGAACGTATATAACCGTTCTTTTTCTTCCGCCAGCATCAATGAAGATGAGCAATTACAAGTCAATAACTTGGGATCCGGCGTGATTATGAGTAAAGATGGTTATATTTTGACTAACAAACATGTGATTCAAAATGCCGATCAAATTGTAGTGGCGTTGCAAAACGGTAATATTTATGAGGCGAGTCTTATCGGTTCCGACAATTTGACGGATCTTGCGGTGTTAAAAATTCGCGCCGACAATCTTTCTACCATTCCGCAAAATAAAAACCGTCAAGTGTATGTGGGCGACGTCGCTCTTGCTATCGGCAATCCGTATAATCTTGGGCAAAGTGTGTCGCAAGGTATTATCAGTGCGGTGGGACGTAGTGCGGTGGGCGATTCTCTCGGTCGCCAAAATTTTATTCAAACCGATGCGTCGATTAATCGTGGTAATTCCGGCGGGGCGTTGATTAATTCGGCAGGCGAGTTGGTAGGGATCAGTACCTTAAGTATCGGCAAAACGTCAAATGAAATTGCTGAGGGACTGAATTTTGCTATTCCGATGGATATCGCCAATGATGTACTGTACAAAATTATTCGTGACGGACGCGTGATTCGCGGTTATTTCGGTGTACAGAGCGATATTAGCGCCAGTGGCGAGCAAGGCATTTTGATCACCGATGTCAGTCCGAATAGTCCTGCGGCAAAAGCAGGCATTCAGGTGGGCGATGTGATTTTGAAATTGAATAATCAAGAAGGCATTTCTGCTCGCGAAATGATGCAAATTATTGCCAATACACAGCCGAATACACAAGTTATAGTCACCATTGTGCGTCTCGGCCGAATGTTCGATTTACCGGTAATGGTTGAAGAATTACCGTCTAATTAGAGGTGATATGCAAATTAAAACCAGCCACTTTTTTGCTTGTTTAGATCGTCTGCGCTTGATTCAACGCTGGTCATTAATGCGCAATATTGAAAAAGAAAATCTGGCCGAACACAGTTTACAAGTAGCTTTTGTGGCACAAGCCTTAGCAATCATCAAAAACAAATTTTTTGGCGGTACGGCCAATCCCGAACGCATCGCCGTGATGGCGATGTACCACGATACTTCCGAGATTTTCACCGGCGATTTACCGACGCCGATTAAATATTTCAATCCGGAAATCACTCATGTCTATAAGCAAATCGAAAGTGCGGCAGAACGGCATTTATTGAGTTTATTGCCGAACGAATTACAAGCTGATTTCGCGCCTTATTTGGACAGCGAAAGGAGCTCAGCTGAAGAAAAACATTTGGTAAAACAGGCAGATTTAATTTGTGCTTACATTAAAGTTCAATTTGAGCTTGAGCACGGTAATCAAGAGTTCAAAACCGCCAAAGCAAGATTAGAAGGCTTAATGCAACAATGGCACAGCCAAGAAATGGATTATTTTTTGCAAGTATTTATGCCAAGTTTTAGCCGATCGTTGGATGAGATTGCGTTGTAGCAAGGTTTCAATGCGGTGCTATTTTCAGAGTACAAAAATGGCGTTTATTAAAAACGCCATCTTGATATTTAAGCAATGATTTGTCCGACGATGCTCCGCGTTTCTTCTTTCACTTCCGTGAGCTTCACTTTCACAATATCGCCAATTTTGTAAATGCGTTCGCCTTTGATGTAAAGAGCAAGCTCATCAGGGTTTACCAACATTTCTTCTTTGTTGTTGTGTAATGTGGAAGCCGGAATAAACATCGAGGCGCCGTTTTCTAATAATTGCACGCGTAAACCGCCACGCATCACATCTTGCACTTCCGCCTCGAATTCCGCATTTTCCGCAACTTTGTCGGCAAGATAGCGACAATATAGCCAATCGGCAATGTCGCGTTCCACTAGACGATTTTGTCGGCGTGCTTCTTGCAAGCGGGAAATTACACTATCTTGCGGTTTTTCCGTAGGTTGCCCTGTGAGCACCGCTTTGATTAGGCGATGATTCACCATATCGGAATATTTCCGAATTGGCGACGTCCAAGTGGCATAACCTTCTAAACCTAAGCCAAAGTGCGGTGTGAGTTCTGTTTTAAATTCCGCAAAAGTTAAGTAACGACGCAAGCGAAATTCCAGATAATCGCCTTCAATCGGTTCAATATCATGACGCATTTGGCAATAACCGTTTAAGGTTGCTAAATTTTCCACAGAATAACGTTCGGCAAGTTCGGCTTGGTTTTCTTCATTAGCGAGATTTACCATTAAGAAATTATGCGCGTTTTCTAAGAATTTTTTATCAAAGCCGGTATGCGTGTTGAAGATGCCCGTCTGCGCTTGTTCGTGCAAGAATTGTGCCGCGCAAATATTGGCGATAATCATTGATTCTTCCACAATTTGATTCGCAATACGGCGATATTCCGCTTTGATTTCCTGAACATGACCGTTTTCCGCCAATACAAAAGAATAATCCGGTTTTTCTTTGAATAATAAAGAATGGGTTTTACGCCAGTTTATCCGCGCTAGCGTAAATTGGTGCAAACGTTGAATTTGCTCGGCAATCTCGGCGGTTTCGGGTTGCCAGGCTCCTTCTTGCCCTTCTAGATAATCGGACACGTTGTGGTAAGCGAGTTTTGCTTTAGATTGCACATAAGCGGATACAAAATGCGGTTTCGCGGTGATGTTGCCCTGTAAATCCGTTTCGATATAACACACGAGCGCCGGACGGGTTTCGTTTGCCATTAAGGAGCAAAGCTCATCGGAAAGCTCGCGCGGCAACATCGGAATATTAAAACCCGGCAAATAGTTGGTGAAACAGCGTTGTTTGGCGTCTTTTTCGATTTGCGAATCCAGTGCGATATAAGCCGTTGGATCCGCAATCGCAACTACCAATTTCCAGCCCGTTTGTTCGCCGTTTTGTTCAATTGGCTCGATGTAAAGCGCATCGTCCATATCTTGCGTGCTTTCGCTGTCAATGGTAACGAAATGAAGTGCGGTCAAATCTTCACGCGTTTGGTTATCCAGCATTTCATAACGATCCGCGCCTTGTACCGGATAACGTGATTGTTCGTGACGAGCCAGCGTTACCCACCAGGGCGCGAATTCATCGTCAGCGCGGCAAATGAATTGGTTAATGGTGGCGTAGAAAAAACGATCATCGCGCAACGGATGATTTTTTAAATTAGCGACTACCCAATCGCCTTCCTGCAACTCCTCTTTCACCGCTTTGGCTTGTTGCGCACCGATAGGCTGATTGATGTTCGGGTGATCGACCAATACTTGCAATTTCTTGTCTTTATTGAATCGTACTTTGGCGATAAAACGGGTGAGCATCGGCTCAATTAGAGATTCCGGCTCAGCTTGTTCTTTGTCGCCTTGTTTTTCGATCGTTGCGAAAATTTTGTCGCCGTGCATCACTTTTTTCATTGCCGGCGGTGCGATGAAATAGGTTTTTTTGTCACATTCTAAAAAACCGTAAGCTTTATCGGTGCCTTTGACGATGCCTTCCACGCGTTCTTTGCTGTCGTGGATTTGTTGTTTAAGTTGTGCGAGTAATGGATTGTCTTGGAACATAATTCATTTTAAAAAAGAGAAAGGCAGACTGAAAAGCCTGCCTAGAAATAATGGATACGAAAAAATTATTCTTCGCCTAATTCGCCCATGGCGGTGATGCTGAAACCGGCGTCGACGTGCACGATTTCACCGGTGATACCGGAGGCTAAATCAGAACATAAGAATGCTGCGGAGTTGCCCACATCTTCGATAGTCACTGTGCGGCGTAATGCAGCGGTTTTCTCGAAGGTTGCCAACATTTTCTTGAAGTTTTTAATGCCGGAAGCCGCCAAGGTACGAATTGGTCCGGCGGAAATGGCGTTTACACGAATGCCATCTTTACCTAAATCTGCTGCCATTACGCGGGTTGCGGCTTCAAGAGAGGCTTTGGCTAAACACATGACGTTATAGTTTGGAATCGCACGTTCAGCACCTAAGTAAGAAAGGGTTAATAACGCTGCATTCGGGTTTAGGTACGGACGTGCCGCTTGTGCCATTGCCACGAAGCTGTAGGCGCTGATGTCGTGAGCAATGAGATAACCTTCACGGGTTGCTGCGTTCACATAATCGCCGTCTAACTGATCGCCCGGAGCAAATGCGATGGCATGTACGAAACCGTCAAATTTATCCCAGTGTTTGCTTAATTCTGCAAAGCAATTTTGAATACTTTCGTCGGTAGCGACATCTAACGGCAGTACAATGTTTGCGCCGAATTCTTTGGCAAACTCTTCCACACGCGGTTGTAATTTTTCATTTAAATAAGTAAAAGCCAATTCAGCGCCTTGTTCTTTCATCGCTTTCGCAATGCCGTACGCGATAGAACGATTGCTGGCAAGGCCGGTGACTAAAATACGTTTACCTGTTAAGAAACCCATAATTTTTCCTGTTTGTTAGCGTAAAAAAACCTGCGTAGTATAAGCGAAAATTCGTTTTTGTACAGAGCAGACCAATCAGCAAATTAATATTATAGGCTTGCTGTTTTGGTACCTATATCATTTTGTATAAAAATTGTTCATAGATCTATTGATTAAGCAGCCGCCTCCGCGCTGCTATGTGTTGAAATCTCTTTTATGGCTAATTCGGCGTAAGTAGTTGATTTAGTTGTCTTAGATTGAGATGCTCAATCAGCACCGCATTGGTAGCTATCTTGACGGCGTATTAAAATATACATAAAGCTAAATATGAATGAATTATCTTTTATTTATTTGATGGCGGGGAACATACTGTAAATGCAAATATGCTAATAATGAGACTTAACAGCCAACACTCCCGTTTAGGTGAAATATCGAGAGCTCGGTAAGTAATATGATTTCCTATTTATCCCCTTCTTTTATGCCGAGATTCTAGGCAACTTTATTTCTCTTACATTCATCGAAAAACCATCAATCATCAGCAGTCTCCCGCACAAATTTTTGCCGATTTTTAACTGCACTTTGATCGCTTCCAGTGCTTGGATGGCGCCGACAATGCCTACGATCGGCGCGAGTACGCCGGCTTCGACACAGCTTAATAGATTTTGTCCGAACAGTCGGCTGAGATCGCGATAGGAGGGTGTACCGGGTTCGTAAGTGAACACAGAAACCTGTCCTTCCATTCTAATTGCCGCGCCGGAAATCAATGGAACTTTCGCTTTTTCACATTGGCGATCCAGTTGATTGCGAATTTCGACATTGTCGGTGCAATCTAAAATTATGTCAAAATGAGGCAGAATTTCAGCGAGCTTTTCTTCGTCGAGTTTAGCGTTAATCGTGTCGATTTTAACATGCGGATTAAGTTGGAGGAGGGCAATTTTGGCAGATTCCACTTTGGGCATTTCAAGCCGGGCGTCGCAATGCAACACTTGACGTTGTAAGTTTGAAAGGGAAACCGTATCGAAATCAAGCAATGTAAGATGGCCAACGCCGGCTGCCGTAAGATATTGTGCGGCGGCGCAACCCAAGCCGCCTAAACCAACGATAAGCATCTTGCTGTCTTTGAGCTTTTCTTGTCCGTCGAAATCTACCGCTTTGAGAATAATTTGGCGGTTGTAGCGCAATTCTTCTTGGTAACTTAATTCAGCCATGATTAACTCAAAAGATGGTTGAAGGGTTCAATGGTTACTGTTTCACCCGCTGCCACATTGCCGCGTTCTTGTTCCAATACGATAAAACAGTTACTTTTTACAAACGCGCTAAACAGATGCGAGCCTTGGAAACCGACCGGTTGTACTTCAATTTGGCCTTGCGCATTCACTTGGTAAAAACCACGCTGAAAATCTAAACGCCCCGGTGCTTTTTTCAAATTAGCTGCAGCAACGGTTTGCAAGTGTGGTGGATTTTTCCAATATTTTTGTCCTTGCAGTTTGGCAATAAGCGGTTGCACTAGTTGGTAAAAGGTGACTAGCGCAGAAACCGGATTGCCCGGCAAACCGCAGAACCATGCGTTGTCCAATTTACCGAAAGCGAAGGGCTTACCGGGTTTTATGGCAATTTTCCAGAAATTCACTTGGCCGATTTTTTCTAATACGGCCTTGGTGAAATCCGCTTCACCCACGGAAACACCGCCGCTGGTGAGTACTAAATCCGCTTGGCGTTGTGCGGCGATAAAGGCTTTTTCGAATTCCGCTTCATTGTCCGGTAAAACACCGAAATCGATTACTTCGCAATGGAGCTTTTCTAATAATAATTTCACGGTGAAACGGTTAGTGTCGTAAATTTGTCCCGCTTGTAACGGTTTGCCTACTTCCACCAGTTCGTCGCCGGTAGAAAGTACGGCGACTTTTAAACGGCGGTAACATTTTACTTCGGCAATACCAAGGGAGGCCAACAGCGGCAAGGACACCGCATTGAGTGGTGCACCTTGTTGTAGCACGATGTCGCCTTCTTTTATGTCTTCGCCGATGCGGCGAATATTTTGGTTCGGTTTTGGCAGTTTGGTAAATGTTACGCTGCCGTCTTCATTCACTACGGCGTCTTCTTGCATCAGCACCGCATCGGCGCCTTCCGGGAGCATTGCGCCGGTCATAATTCTCACTGCACTAAGCGGCGACCATTCTTCTTGAAACGGCTTGCCGGCAAAGGATTTGCCCGCCACGGGAAGTGTTAAAGATTGTTGCAAATCCGCTAAACGCACGGCATAACCGTCCATGGCGGAGTTATCGAAGGAAGGCACGTTAATCGGTGAAATCACGTCTTCGGCACAAATTCGATTGGCCGCCTCTTGTAAATTGAGGGTTTCGCTTTGAGTCGGAAAGGTTAATTGTTCAAGCATTTGCGCACGGGCTTGTTCCAATGTAAGCATAGAAAATCCTTATTTGAGAAAAATTGTCGGTCATTCTATCGCTAAAGGCGGATTCATTCAAATTAGCAATTTTTCTCATTTTACCAGCCGTCTGTCCTTTGCTAGAATACCGCATCATTTTTTTAGGAAAGATTGTTATGAACGAAATTTCACCCGATATTCTCTCTTCTGATGCGGTTAGCGTGCGCAATGCCTTGATTGCCAAGGGGATTGAAACGCCGATGCTTGATCCCGCGCAAAGCAAAGAGAAACGCCGTACGGGAATTGCAAAACATATGCGCGAAGTGATGACGTTGATCGGGCTTGATTTGCGAGATGATAGCTTGGAAGAAACGCCGAATCGATTGGCGAAAATGTTTATCGATGAAATTTTTAGCGGAATGGATTACGCCAATTTTCCGAAAATGACGAAAATCAAAAATCAAATGAAAGTGAGCGAAATGGTGCAAGTGAACGATATTACGTTGACGAGTACTTGCGAGCATCATTTTGTCACTATTGACGGGCAAGTTTGTGTGGCTTATTACCCGAAAGATTGGGTTATCGGGCTTTCTAAAATTAACCGTATCGTGTCTTTTTTCGCGCAACGCCCGCAAGTCCAAGAGCGTTTAACCGAGCAACTTTTGGTTGCGTTTCAAACCATTTTGGAAACTGATGATGTGGCGGTGTATGTGAAAGCGACTCACTTTTGCGTGAAAGCACGCGGCATTAAAGATACCCACAGCTATACGGTAACGTCTGCTTACGGCGGCGTGTTTTTGCAAGATCGCGATACGCGTAAAGAATTTTTGGCGACAATTCGGAAGTAAAAATGACATTATGAAATAGGACCGCATTGGAGCCCCGTCAGACGGGCATTCAATGCGGTCCTATTTTATAACCTTAATATAAGGTTAAGAAGAACCGATTAGAGATCGAAATCGTCGAAATCTTTGGTGTCCACTTTGGAGTCAATTTGACCGACAAGATAAGAACTCACTTCCACTTCTTGCGGCGCCACTTGTACGTTGTCGGAAACCAACCAGGCGTTGATCCAAGGAATTGGGTTGGAGCGCGCTTGGAATGGCAATGGCAAACCGACCGCCTGCATACGGATATTGGTGATGTATTCCACATATTGCACTAAAATGTCTCGGTTCAAGCCGATCATGGAGCCGTCTTTGAACAAATAATCCGCCCAGTCTTTTTCTTGTTCTGCTGCCGCTAAGAATAAATCGTAGGCTTCCTGTTTACATTCTTCCGCAATTTCCGCCATTTCCGGATCGTCTTGACCTGCCGCCATAATGTTTAAAATATGCTGCGTGCCGGTTAAGTGCAAGGCTTCATCACGTGCGATAAATTTAATGATTTTCGCATTGCCTTCCATTAATTGACGTTCCGCAAAGGCAAAAGAGCACGCGAAAGACACATAGAAACGAATGGCTTCAAGCGCATTCACGCTCATTAAGCAAAGGTAAAGTTGTTTTTTCAAATTACGTAATGTCACGACACATTCTTTGCCATCTACGGTGTAAGTGCCTTCGCCGTACAGGCTGTAAAGTTGGCTGTCACGGATTAAATCGTCGTAGTAAGAAGAAATGTCACGTGCGCGTTTGATGATTTCTTCGTTCGTCACGATGTCGTCAAACACGATAGACGGATCGTTCACAATGTTACGAATAATGTGCGTGTAAGAACGGGAATGGATAGTTTCGGAGAACGTCCAGGTTTCAATCCAAGTTTCTAATTCGGGAATCGACACCAATGGCAACAACGCCACGTTCGGGCTGCGACCTTGAATGGAATCCAGCAAGGTTTGATATTTTAAGTTGCTGATAAAAATGTGTTTTTCATGCTCAGGCAACGCCGCGTAGTCAATGCGGTCTTGTGACACATCCACTTCTTCCGGACGCCAGAAGAAAGAAAGTTGTTTTTCAATGAGCTTTTCAAAGGTCTCATATTTTTGTTGATCGTAACGGGCAACGTTAACGTTTTGACCAAAGAACATCGGTTCTTTTAATTGGTCGTTTTTAGTTTGTGAGAAAGTGGTGTATGCCATGGTTTTTTCCTATTTTTTATTTTGAGGACTTACTGGTGGAGTTGCAGGTCTTTGAGAGATAGGTTTCTGATTAATGTTTAGATTGAATCCTGCCGTATTTAATTTGTTATTTGGAGAATTTAATTTGAGCCCCTCATTCAAGCTACTACATTTTCCATTTAGCTTAGAAATACTTTTATTTCTCATTTTGTACCTCATTAGGAGTGGTTGATATCATTAAATTATCATATTTCTCAGATATGCTAATATAATTTACACAGTATAAAAGATTAGCTGATTTATCATCAAAATTAAAAACCTGGGCATCATATATACATAGTTCGCAAAGTCCATTTGATTCATGTATAGAAACGGGAATTCCTCGAATGATTATTTTCTTATCCCAAATTGTAATATCCATCCAATGATTTTCATTCGCTTTGAGTATCTGCTGATAAACACTATAATCTCCATATTTTCTTGTTATTTTTAATGTCATAAGTAGCTTAGATAAATATTCTTTATTGTCTATATGAGTTATAAATAGACCAAGAAAAAATGAGACCATGCTTGCAGCAATAACTTCATTATAAGGTAGACCAAGGTTTGAATTAACTTCCCATACATGGAGATATTCTACGCGATTTAATGTGAAATTTTCATATCCAACTTTAGCACATTGATTTAATAACGAAAGAATTTGTAATATTAAATAAGATAATATGCCATACGAAATTATGAATAATGAATATTTATAGTTGTTCCACTCTTTATGTTCAGTGAATTTATCTATAAGCATAGTAACTATGATGCCTGGTAGCAAAAGCATTACAATTTTTATTGTCAATTCATTCATATTAACTAACCAAAATGATGTTAATCCATCCTCTTAAGAAGGGATTGCTACCCATTAAATCTTACACGCCCCACCCGCGCAACCATCATCCAAATCTTCTTGGCTGTCTTCGGCACCGTCACGGGTGTTTTGATAGTAGAGGGTTTTTAAGCCGTATTTGTAAGCGGTTAACAGATCTTTTAACAACACTTTCATCGGTACTTTGCCGTCTTCAAAACGTTTCGGATCGTAGTTGGTGTTGGCGGAGATGGCTTGGTCTACGAATTTTTGCATGATGCCGACCAAGTGTAAGTAGCCGTCGTTACCTGGGATGTCCCAAAGCAATTCGTAGTTTTCACCGAGGTTTTCATAATCCGGCACCACTTGTTTCAAAATACCGTCTTTCGAAGCTTTGACACTCACATGACCGCGTGGCGGTTCGATACCGTTGGTGGCGTTGGAAATCTGTGAAGAGGTTTCCGACGGCATGAGGGCGGTGAGGGTAGAGTTGCGTAAGCCGAATTCTTTAATGTCTCGGCGCAGGCTTTCCCAGTCGTAATGCAACGGCTCGGAGGTTAAGCTGTCGATGTCTTTTTTGTACGTATCGATCGGCAAAATACCTTGTGCGTAAGTGGTTTCGTGGAAATATTCACACGCGCCTTGTTCTTTCGCCAAGTTCATGGAAGCTTTCAATAAGTAATATTGAATGGCTTCGAAAGTGCGGTGGGTTAAATCGTTGGCGCTGCCGTCAGAATAACGCACGCCGTGTTTCGCCAAGTAGTATGCGTAGTTAATCACACCGATACCTAAAGAACGACGGGCAAGGGAACTGCGTTTTGCCGCAATCACCGGATAATCTTGGTAATCCAATAAGGCATCTAATGCACGCACCGCAAGATCTGCCAAATTGTCTAGCTCGTCTAAGTTGTCTAATTTGCCCAAGTTAAAGGCGGAAAGGGTACAAAGGGCGATTTCGCCTTGTTCATCGTTAATGTGGCTTAACGGTTTGGTTGGCAAGGCGATTTCCAAGCACAGGTTGGATTGGCGCACCGGCGCCACTTTCGGATCAAACGGCGAGTGGGTGTTGCAGTGATCCACGTTGTGAATGTAAATACGACCGGTGGAAGCTCGTTCTTGCATTAATAAAGAGAACAATTCCACGGCTTTTACGGTACGTTTACGAATAGACGGATCCTGTTCATATTGGACGTAAAGTTGTTCGAACTTGTCTTGATCCGCAAAGAACGCTTCATAAAGTCCCGGCACGTCGGACGGGCTGAATAGGGTAATGTCGCCGCCTTTGATTAAGCGTTGATACATTAATTTGTTGAGTTGTACGCCGTAGTCCATGTGACGCACGCGGTTGTCTTCCACGCCACGGTTGTTTTTCAACACCAACAGGCTTTCCACTTCCAAGTGCCAAATTGGGTAATACACGGTTGCCGCACCGCCACGCACGCCGCCTTGAGAGCAGGATTTCACGGCAGTTTGGAAATATTTATAGAACGGAATACAACCGGTATGGAACGCTTCGCCGCCACGAATTGGGCTGCCTAGTGCACGAATCGCACCGGCATTCACACCGATACCGGCACGTTGAGAAACGTATTTCACGATGGCAGAGGCGGTGGCGTTAATGGAATCCAAGCTGTCGCCACATTCAATTAACACGCAAGAGCTGAATTGACGGGTTGGCGTACGCACGCCTGCCATAATTGGGGTTGGCAAGGAAATTTTGAAGGTAGAAGTCGCGTCATAGAAACGACGGATATAATCCAAACGAGTTTCTTGCGGGTATTTGGAGAACAGACTTGCCGCCACTAATAAATAGAGGAACTGTGCAGATTCGTAGATCTCGCCGGTCACGCGATTTTGGACTAAATATTTGCCTTCTAATTGTTTCACTGCCGCATAAGAGAACGTCATGTCGCGCCAATGGTCGATAAAACCGTCCATTTCGTCCCATTCTTCGCGGGTGTAATCATCCAATAAAGCGTGATCGTATTTGCCCATGCGCACAAGTTTTTTCACATGATCGTATAAACGCGGCGGATCGAAATGGCCGTAGGCTTTTTTACGCAAATGGAACACCGCAAGGCGCGCAGCAAGGTATTGATAATCCGGAGAATCTTTGCTGATTAAGTCCGCGGCTGCTTTGATAATGGTTTCGTGAATGTCGGAAGTCCGAATACCTTCATAAAACTGAATGTGAGAACGCAATTCCACTTGCGACACGGACACATTGTCCAGCCCTTCTGCCGCCCAGGTAATCACGCGATGGATTTTATCGAGGTTAATTGGTTCCAGTTTTCCGTCACGTTTGGTGACCATTAAACTTTTATTCATGAGTATGAGCCTTGTTATAATAATTTTTAAACACAAGATATTGTGCTCGAAAAAGAATAGCGCACAAGATAATGTGTTTTTTGAGGCGGATCAAGCGATAAATTTTTTCTTGAAATGATTGACAAGAGATAACTTATTTAAAAACAAACAGTTTTTGAAAAATTATCAGTTTGTGAATTTTTTACTTGAAAAAGGACAAAAAATGCGGTCAAAAAATGTTGTTTTTATGACCGCATTGAGAAATGGATAATAGAAAAGTTCGTGATTAATTTAATAATTTAAAAACTTTCACCACGCGCTTAACACCACTGATTTTACTGGCAATTTCCGCTGCCGCATTGCCTTGAGCTTGGGTTACATTACCGAGTAGGAAGACTTCCCCTTTCTCAGTGATGACTTTTACGTCAGTGGTTTTAACGCGATCGTCAACCAACATTTTGGATTTCACTTGTGTGGTAATCCAACCGTCTTGACTGATTTGCGCTAAGTCCACTTTCGGACCGATCTGTAATTCGTTATAAACTTCGGTTACACCAAGCACGCCTTGGGTTAAACTGGTTGCCGTCTCTTTTGTGCTTGCGGTTGGTACCTGACCAATCAATAATACGCGCCCGCTGTAGGACACCGCATTGATGCGCGCTTCTGATCTGATTTGCGCGTCTTTATCCAAGGCGTTTTCGACTTTTAGCTCTAAGGTTTCATCATCTACTTGCGTGCCGACAGTGCGGGGATCCGTTGCCACTTTTGCACCGGCCGCGGCACCGCCGAGCACTGCCGCCACACAGCCTTGTAACATAACCGATGCGCCCAAAATAAAGGCAAATTTTTTAAATGGAGTGAAGGTCATTGTTTTCTCCTTTTATGTGAATGAATCAACGAGTTAGTCAAATAAATCGGAGAATAGTTTGGCGGGCAATCATTATCCTGTCAAGCGCGTGGAAACAAGGTCTGATCGATCAATTCGCAAATCGCATTGATTACGAATAAATGGTTTTCCAAAATCCGAGTTTCTTTGTTGGTCGGAATAGAAATTTCAAGATCTTCTTCCGCCAGTAAACCTTGAATCGCATCATTATTCGAACCGGTTAACGCAATCACGCCGATTTCTTTGCCGACCGCATTGGCGATAGTGTTTAACACGACTTTTTCCGAGCCGAGGGGAGCAAAGGCAAGCAGTAAGTCGCCCGTTTGGGCGACAGCGTTAAATTGATGTTGATAGAGCAGCTCCGCTCTTTGATCAAAAACTAACGAAGAACCCACTGCACTTTCTAAGCTTAATAACACGGAAGGAAAACTTGGGCGCTCAATATCATAGCGATTGAGCAGATTAGAGACCAAAAATTGCGCGTTGGCATAAGAACGTGAAATGCCACAAGCAATCACTTTATTACCACCGAGCAAGCATTGAATCACTTTTTGGCTGGCGTTCGCGATATTTTCGGTGAGTAAGCTGGAGGCGGAAATTTGAATTTGAATGCTTTCGCTGTAAATGTCTTTAATGTTTTGTAACATAGTAAGTTATGTTTGAAATTAATCGAGAAAATTAGCAATCCATTGAATATCTTGCGTATTTTGGCCAAAAGCGACGAGATCGAAACGGCAATTCGCATCTTCCAAACTTAAGTTACGTTCGGCAAGCCAAAGATTCGCCGCATCTAACCATTTTTGTTGCTTGCGCCAGTCCACGCTGTCTATGGCAGAACCGAAACGTGTGTCGGAGCGTTGACGCACTTCCACGAACACAATGGTTTCTCCGTCTTGCATAATCAAATCAAGTTCACCGCATTTGAAATTTTGATTGGCAGCAATAAAACGCAAGCCTTTCGATTCTAAAAAAAGGCGAGCTTGTTGCTCAAAGCTCGCCCCTTGTCGACGTTTTAAGGAAAACATTCTAGTTTGAAATTGGCACCGCATTGGCGTCTTGGTATTGGAACCAAGTCATATCGCGCTCAACGTTACAGTTCGGCCCCGCGCTCAATACGCCGGTTAAACCGTTTAAACGATAGCCCGGCACTTGGCGTAATTCGTTAAAGTGGTTAATTAATAACCATGCGTCGGACCCCATCGCATATAAACGCATTAATTGATATTCACCGCCGGTGGAACCCGCTACTTTTTTATATTGCGTACCGGAGGATTCTTTGAAGAACGGAATATCGCTAAATTGTACGCCGTTCATTTGCGCCGCGTAGTCAGCGGAATTGGTCGCCGCGTTAGAACGCGAGCTGGCGTAAATTTTTACGTTCGCTGCATTATTATTAGTGAGATAGCCTTTGATTTCCGCTAGTTCATCAGGATTCGCCACTACATAAAGCGCATTTGCGTCGGCACCATTTTCTTGGAAGAAATAAGGCACGTCTGCGGCTAAATTGTAATAACGGATGTTGGCATCCGTCGAAGTCAATTTTTGCCAACGCACATTAAAGGCGTTGCCTACCCGCTGACCTAATTCATTTTGCGGCATAGCGACTACCGGATTGCGTACGCCGTCATTCCACATTTTAGTGGCAGCGGATTCCGCTTCGTCTTCCGGCGACAAACCGTAGTAGCAAAGCTGATTAATCGCTTGCGCGTTCGGCGTAGTATTTAGCGTCAAAACGTCCATGCCTTGCACAACGGCCGGATTCGCTACAATCGCATCGACATTTTGTTTCAATAACGGACCGACCAACGCGTTAATGCCCGCTTGTTTAGCTTGCGCGATAATCTCGTTAATCGGTGTCGTGGAAGAATCAAAAATTTTCACCGGAATAGAAGAATTACCTTTTGCATCATTAAAGCCGGAAAGAATGGTTTTACCCAGAATTTGCCCTTCGCCGCTCATAGGTAAAATCAAACCGACTTGGGAAAGATTGGTTTGCTGAAAATTCAATAGATTTTGCAATTCTTTCGGGAATAATGTCGCCGCCGCATGGTTTGGATATGCTGCTTTCCAGTTTTGTAACGCCTGACTTAATTGAACGGGCTGACGAATATTATCGTTGTAAGCTTTAATCAAGGTTAGCCAACCGCCTAACGCCGGATTTCCTTCGTCTGCGGCATTGTTAATTACGCCTGTGTTGGCACTGCGTAATAAGGCCCAACTTTTATCCACATTATCTTGACGGCGTTGAACGTCAGTCAAGTTTTCATCCATTTTGATGCGTGCTTTTATCGCTTCAATGACGTCTTTGCGATTTTCCGCCACAACGGCCTGCGTTTCATAGAAACGCGCTTTTTGTGACGGGCTGAGTTTGCTTAGATCGATAGTGCGAAGGCGACTTTCCGCTTCTTCATTGGCCCCTTTTGCGGCCGCGATACGGGCTTCGATTAATGTTCGATCAAGTTTTTGCGCATTATTTAGCGCGCCAAGCTCCGATAACAGCGCTTCTGATTGCGCCACCTTGTTTTCGGCAATCAATACACGCGCCGCTAATAATTTATAAGTTTCTTTATCTTCCGCGTTTTGTGCTTGATTCAGTTTATCCATATAAAATTCTGAACTGGCATTAGCATCGCGTTGAAGTGTTTCGGTGAAACTACTGTCGAATAAATTTGAACAGCCGGCTAATGCCAGGGATAACAAAATCGGCATTAAACGTTTTTTAAAACGCCCGCCTTGTAATAAAATAGACATTCTTCACTCCATGATTAAAAAGAGAATAGTGCGACCGATCTTACTTATCTCGACTTTCAAAAGCAAACAAAAATGAATGATTTAAGCGGAATTTTATATATCGTAGCAACGCCCATCGGCAATTTGCAGGACATTACCCAACGTGCCCTTAACATCTTTTTACAAGTGGATCTTATCGCCGCCGAAGATACTCGCCATAGCGGTTTATTGCTTAGTCATTACGGCATTAAAAAACCGTTTTTTGCTTTACATGATCACAATGAACAAGAAAAAGCCCATGTTTTAGTGGAAAAACTCAAACAAGGCAGCAATATCGCTTTAATTTCCGATGCCGGCACTCCGTTAATCAGCGATCCCGGATTTCATTTGGTGCGTCGTTGCCGCGAAGCGGGAATTCGCGTGGTGCCGTTACCGGGTGCCTGCGCGGCGATTAGTGCCCTTTGCGCTTCGGGCATTGCGTCGGATCGTTTCTGTTTTGAAGGTTTTTTACCGGCCAAAAGCAAGGCCCGTAAAGATAAATTAGAAGATTTAGCGGAAGAAGCGCGCACCTTAATTTTCTACGAATCCACCCACCGCATTTCAGACGCTTTGGCGGATATGCAAGCCGTGTTGGGCGACGATCGCTATGTGGTACTGGCGCGCGAACTCAGCAAAACTTGGGAAACCATCGTAGGCGATACGCTCAAAAATTTACGTCAATGGCTTGCCGAAGATCCGAACCGCACCAAAGGTGAAATGGTGCTGATTGTGGAAGGCAAAGCAAAATCCGAGTGCAATGACGATATTTCTCCGCAAGCGGTGAAAGCCCTTAAATTAATCGCTAAAGAACTCCCACTCAAAAAAGCCGCCGCCATTGTGGCCGAGCTGTACGGTTATAAAAAGAATGCGCTGTATCAATTCGGTTTGGCGCAGTCGGATTAATGTTTCCTTGCGGCTTTTTCACCTCATCTCGGATGCTCAAATCAGCACCGCATTGAAAGCTACATTAGCCGCAAAATTTTATTAATATCGGAGAACAAATGTTAAACCAAGTCACAACCACCTTGCTTGCCCCGAGCCATCTTTCTACTGCAGAATTGCGCAATGTTTTTGACATTATGTCGCATCGCAATATTGATTACGCGGATTTGTATTTCCAACTTAGTCAAGACGAAAGTTGGGTGCTGGAAGACAGCATTATCAAAGAAGGCGGATTTCATATCGATCGCGGTGTGGGCGTGCGTGCCGTGGCGGGTGAAAAAACCGGCTTTGCTTATTCCGATCAAATTGATCTTGCCTCGCTGCAACAATGCGCCGCTGCGGTAAAAGGCATCGCACAGGTTAAACAGGGCAACCTTATCACGCCAAGTGCCTTCAATGCGGTGCGCGCGGTTGCCCGTTATGCGCCGATTAATCCGCTAGAAAGTTTAAGCAAAGAGAAAAAAATCGCCTTGTTACATTTGGTTGATCGTACCGCACGCGCGCAAGATCGCCGCGTTACGCGCGTTTCGGCGAGCCTTAGCTCGGTTTATGAAGAAGTATTGATTATGGCGACGGACGGTACTTTGGCGGCGGATATTCGCCCGCTGGTGCGTTTGTCGATTTCTGTGTTGGTGGAACAAGACGGCAAGCGTGAGCGTGGCAGTTGCGGTTCCGGCGGGCGTTTCGGTTTGGATTGTTTCTTTGAAACGGTGGACGGCGATATTCGCGCGGTGAACTTCGCCAAAGAAGCGGTGCGTCAAGCTTTAGTGAATTTAAGCGCGATCGCCGCACCGGCCGGTGCGATGCCCGTGGTGCTTGGTGCCGGTTGGCCCGGTGTGTTGCTGCATGAAGCCGTCGGGCACGGCTTGGAAGGTGATTTCAATCGCAAAGAAAGCTCGCTGTTTAGCGGTAAAATCGGCGAACTTGTTACTTCGCCGTTGTGCACGATCGTGGACGACGGCACTTTGCAAAATCGCCGTGGTTCACTTAGCGTGGATGACGAGGGCGTACCGAGCCAATGCAATGTGCTAATCAAAGACGGCGTTTTGCAAGGCTATATGCAAGACAAAATGAATGCGCGCTTAATGGGCGTTGCGCCGACCGGCAACGGCCGCCGCGAATCCTACGCGCATTTGCCGATGCCGCGCATGACCAACACTTATATGCTGGCCGGGCAAAGTAAATTTGACGATCTTATTGCTTCCGTCGAACGCGGTATTTACGCGCCGCATTTCGGCGGCGGCCAAGTGGACATCACTTCCGGCAAATTCGTGTTCTCCACTTCCGAAGCGTACCTGATTGAAAATGGCAAAATCACCAAACCGGTAAAAGGCGCGACATTAATTGGCAGCGGCATCGAAGTAATGCAAAAAATTTCCATGGTAGCCGATGAAAGTGAGCTTGATCTCGGCATCGGCGTGTGCGGCAAAGACGGCCAAAGTGTACCGGTCGGCGTCGGCCAACCTGCCTTAAAAATCGATGAAATTACCGTTGGTGGCACGGATTAATAAAATCAGGCTCGGCACCGTTCAATGCGGTGCTGATTGGCGAGCAGATTCATTTTGAATGATCATTTTTTTGAAAAACCATAAACGTATCGTTTCAACAAGCTAGAAAATTTTAACGATTTAGTTTGAAGAAAATTTTATGAACAAACATTATTACAAAGTCATTTTCAGCCGCGTGTTAAATCAACCGGTGGCGGAAGATCAAAATAGCACCGCATTGAACTCCCAAAACAGCATAGCATTGACGCTGTCTTTAGAGACGCTTTGTTTCGGGCTAATGTTGGTTTTGGGTTGGGTGAGTTTGTCTGAGAGCGCATTAGCGGCGCCAAATCCAGTCTCCAATGCGGTGTCGGGTGGAAAGCCAAGAACCGGAAGAAGGTTTAACGCAGCGTTTAGAATTTTAAGTTGAAAGAGCGGTCAATTTTCGTAAGTTTTAAAACCTTTTGAAAATTGACCGCTCTTTTTGCTCTAATTGATTAGTGTAAGTAGGCTACGAATGCCAAGAACACTTTTAATAATGAGGCGTTAATTAAGTCGATAAAGAATGCACCGACCATCGGCACGATTAAGAAGGCTTTGTGAGACGGTCCAAAGCGACTGGTAATGGCTTGCATATTTGCAACGGCAGTAGGCGTTGCACCTAAACCGAAACCGCAGTGACCGGCGCTCAATACGACGGCGTCATAATCTTTGCCCATAAAATGGTAAGTGACATAGACTGCATAGAATGCCATAAATGCCACTTGAACGGCCAGAATCACTAATACGTCACCGGCTAGGCCCGCTAATTCCCAAAGTTTTAAGGACATTAACGCAATCGCTAAAAAGATGGATAAACCTACGCTACCCAATACGTCGATAGCGGAATCGGCGACGCGGAATTTGAATAAGTGAGTCAGTGTATTACGAATAACTACACCGGTGAACAAACACCATACGAAAGTCGGCAGTTGCAATGCGGTGCCCTTAGTGATGCTGTCCAGATATTGACCAATTAACAAACAGAAAGACATCATGGTAATGGTTTCAATAATGGAACGAGCATTTACTTTACGCTGATAAGCCGGGTGTTCGAAGGCTTCTTGTACGTCGTCTATTTCGTCATTTTCCGGATTTTCACCTTGTTTTTGACGATTTAACAAGAAACGTGCAACCGGACCACCGATGATTCCGCCGAATACCAAACCGAAGGTCGCACATGCCATAGCAATTTCGGTTGCCGCCGGGAGATTGAACTCTTTGATGAACGTTTCTGCCCAAGCCGCACCGGTACCATGGCCACCGGTTAATGTGACGGAACCAGCCAATAAGCCATATGCCGGATCAATTCCTAAGAGTTCCGAACCGGCAATACCGATAACGTTTTGACAGATAATCAAACCCGCCACCACAAAGAGGAAAATGATTAACGGTTTACCGCCCTTAATTAAGCGAGCAAAATTTGCGCTTAAACCGATGGAGGAGAAGAAAACCAACATCATAGTTGTTTGTAAGCTTTTCTCGAAAGTAAACGAGGTGCCGTCTATTTGATGCCAGACGAAAAGCCCAATAGCGACGATAAAGCCGCCAACCACCGGCTCAGGAATGTTAAAACTTTTTAGTACATTGATGCGTTTGACCAAAAAGTAACCTAATAGCAAAACAAGGCTTGCAAGCGCAAGAGTTTGGTAGGTATCAAATACAATATTCACGAAATATCCTCCTATATTGGGTTTCGAAAACGTTATGTGTTGTGTTCCGGTTCAACTACCACAATTTCCACATTACTGTGTAAGCCGCGTGGCAGTTGCGAGCCTTTTCTGCCGCGTTCCGCACGGAATTTGTGCAGATCTTCCGGTTTTAATGTGATTTTTCGTTTACCGGAATGAAACTCAAGACTGGCTTGTTCTGAAATCAGTAATAACTTCACTAATAATTCGCTGCGATCTTTCGCATTCGCGGCGGAAATGCTAACGATTTTATTGCCTTTACCTTTTGATAATACCGGTAAATCCTGCACCGGGAAAATCAACATTCTGCCTACGGATGTCAAGGCAACAAGAAGTGCACTTGGCTTCGACAAAATGAGAGGTGCCAACACTTTGGCATTTTCCGGTAAAGAAATCAAGGCTTTTCCTGCTTTGTTACGTGCAATTAAATCGTCAAATTTACAAATAAAGCCGTAACCGGCATCCGATGCCATCAACAAAGCTTGTTGTTCGCCTTCCATCATTACATGTTCAATGGTCGCGCCGGCCGGCAAAGTAAGTCTACCGGTGAGCGGTTCTCCTTGCGATCTGGCAGATGGCAAGGAAAGCGGATCCAGCGCGTAGCTGCGCCCCGTACTGTCGATAAACACGGCGGCTTGATTACTCTTGCCGCAAGCGTGCGCGCGGTAATTATCGCCTGCTTTGTAGCTTAATGCTGTCGGATCAATATCGTGGCCTTTCGCGCAACGCACCCAACCCATTTGCGATAAAATCACGGTGACCGGTTCCGCAGGCGTCATTTCGCTTTCGGAAATGGCTTTGGCTTCTTCTCGTTCGACCAGTTGGGACATACGCGGACTGGCATATTTTTTCGCATCTTCTTGGATTTCTTTTTTAATCAGCGTGTTTAAGCGACGTTCGGAGCCTAAAGTTGTTTCTAAATTCACCCGCTCTTTTTCCAATTCATCGCGTTCCGCGCGCAGTTGGTGTTCTTCCAATTTCGCTAAATGACGCAGACGTAAATTTAAAATCGCATCGGCTTGTTCGTCGCTTAAATTAAAACGCGTCATTAATTCTGCTTTCGGGTTATCGTTGTTGCGAATAATTTCAATCACTTCATCGATATTTAAAAAGGCAATCATTAAGCCTTCTAAAATATGTAAACGCGACAATACTTTATCCAAGCGATATTGCAAACGGCGAGTGACCGTGGCACGACGAAAAACCAGCCATTCAGTGAGAATTTGCAACAAACCTTTTACCGCCGGTTTATGATCAAGTCCGATCATATTCATATTCACGCGATAACTTTTTTCCAAATCCGTGGTGGCGAACAGGTGCGCCATTAATGCATCGCAATCCACTCGGTTAGAACGCGGTACGATCACGATCCGAATCGGATTCTCGTGATCTGCCTCGTCGCGAATATCTTCCACCATCGGCAATTTTTTTGCCGTCATTTGTTCGGCGATTTGTGCGATGATTTTGGACGGTGAAGATTGATGCGGCAGCGCGGAAATGATGATTTCACCGTCTTCTTTTTTCCACGTTGCACGCATTTTAATTGAGCCACGGCCTTGCTCGTAAATTTTACGAATTTCCGCTTTCGGCGAAATAATTTCCGCTTCAGTCGGGAAATCAGGGCCTTGTACCACCTCGAGTATCTCATCCAGCACCGCATTGGGCTTATCCAATAGCATCACCGCCGCAGCGGCGATTTCATTGATATTGTGTGGCGGAATATCCGTCGCCATTCCCACCGCAATGCCGGTGGTGCCGTTAAGCAAAATATGCGGTAAACGCGCCGGTAAAGATTGCGGTTCTACTAATGTGCCGTCGAAGTTCGGCTGATAATCTACGGTGCCTTGCTCAAGTTCGTTAAGTAAGATTTCAGAAATTTTGGATAGGCGCGATTCCGTATAACGCATTGCCGCGAAAGATTTCGGATCGTCCGGCGCGCCCCAGTTGCCTTGTCCGTCCACGAGCGGATAACGATAAGAAAATGGTTGCGCCATTAACACCATGGCTTCGTAACAAGCACTGTCACCATGCGGGTGAAATTTACCGAGCACATCACCGACGGTGCGAGCGGATTTTTTATATTTCGCGGTGGCGTTTAAACCCAGTTCCGACATGGCGTAAATAATGCGGCGCTGCACCGGTTTTAATCCGTCGCCGATGAAAGGCAGCGCGCGATCCATAATGACGTACATGGAGTAGTTAAGGTAGGCGCTTTCGGTGAACGTGCGCAGGGGCATTTGTTCGATGCCTTCGTAGCTGATATTAGTCATTTTTATTTTCTTAATTTGATTGAAATTTTTTTCTTCGAAAATTTTGACGAAGTGAACGCATTATTTAGCACCGCATTGGAGCCTTATTTGGCGCGGCTTCAATGCGGTGCTGAATTGAGATTTCAAATAACGGCAAGTTACTTGTGACACTTTTATACGCGTAAAAGAAAATAACCCGTCGTTGGTGAAATACGATGTTAAATTAAACGTTACTTTTTATTTGTCGCTCCGGAAGCGCCATCCATACTATGCTCACCGCCGCCCATCATCATGCTGCCGTGGCCTTCAATTTCATACGGAACGGGTTGCGGTTTTTGGGGATTGGCTTCTTTGAACGGCATATCGCTTAATTTACCTGAGTAAATTTCCGGATTGGCTTCGCCGCTGACGATAAGTTGTCCCATAGTGCCTTTGCTGGCGGCACGAAAGATAGAATGATCCATCAATACATAGGTGCCGGGGACGTTGATTTGGGTTTCGCCGATAAATACGCCGCCGGACGGGATCAACGTGGTTTGTACGTTGTGATTAATCAGCGTGCCGCCTTCAACATATAAATTGTGGAAGATCGAGCCAATAATATGGAATGATGAGGCTAAATTCGGGCCGGCGTTGCCAACGAAGAAACGTAATTTTTCACCGGTTTTGGCGCGTAGTGCGTTTTTATCCATTAACGCGCCGACCTTGCCGTTAAATAACACGTAGTCAGGACGTTCAGCGAGTGCTTTTTGCATGCTGAAAGGTTGTAATCCGGGGGCACCGAAATCCCCGCGAGTATAGAATTCGCTTTGCATGATGTAATATTCGCGATCCGCTTTTGGCAAGCCTTCTTTTGGTTCTACCAAAATTAAGCCGTACATGCCTTTGGCTAAATGCACGGCGACCGGTTGACTGCCGCAATGGTATAAATAAAGTCCCGCATGTATCGCTTTAAATTGAAATGTGGAAGTGCGCGTTGGCGCTGTGGCGCTGGCTTCGGCACCGCCCATGGGGGCAGAGGCTGCGTGAAAATCAAGGCTGTGTTCCATCATGGAAGCGGCAGAATTAGAAAGTTGCACTTCCACAATATCGCCTTCACGCACGCGAATAAAGGGAGCAGGCACGCCGCCGTTAAGCGTCCAGAATTTAAATTGTACGCCGTCCATTAACTCAGCGATTTGCTCCGATGCGGTCAATTTTACAATTACTTTGGCCGGATAATTGCGTTCGATGGGCTTCGGTACATTGGGGGCGGAAGTAAGTTCCGCTTCAATTTCCGGTAAAACGTTTGAAAGATTCCCCGCACTTTTACCATTGTTGGGGCTTTCATGATTTTGTGCTTGTGCGTTAGGGATCATCGCGAATCCGGCGCCCAAAGTAATGGAAACCAGACTTAATGCGCTGTTTTTAAAAAAATCACGTCGTTGTTCGTTCATGCTATACCTCCAAATCAACTTGATCTCCTTTGGCTTGCAGCCAACTTTTCCGATCTTCCGAGCGTTTTTTAGCCAGCAGCATATCCATTATTTCCAAGGTTTCCGCACCTTCTTCATCATTTGCTTGATAAGTCAATTGCACCAAACGGCGGGTATTGGGATCCATCGTAGTTTCGCGTAATTGAGACGGATTCATTTCGCCCAATCCTTTAAAGCGCTGCACGTTTGGTTTACCTTTTTTGTTTTGTAAGCGATCTAAAATTGCCTCTTTTTCGCTTTCGTCTAATGCGTAAAATACTTCTTTATTTAAGTCGATGCGGTACAGCGGCGGCATAGCCACATAAACATGGCCGTCTTGCACCAATTTTGGAAAATGGCGTAAGAATAGTGCGCAGAGTAGGGTGGCGATGTGTAAACCATCGGAGTCTGCATCGGCGAGAATGCAAACTTTGCCATAGCGCAGTTGGGATAAATCGTCACTGTCGGGATCAATGCCCAGCGCCACTGCGATATCATGAATTTCGCTCGAGCCTAAAACTTGTTCGGGCGACACTTCCCAAGTGTTTAAAATTTTTCCGCGTAACGGCAAAATAGCCTGATATTCGCGGTCGCGGGCTTGTTTCGCCGAACCACCGGCGGAATCGCCTTCCACTAAGAACAATTCAGTTTTTTCTAAATCTTGCGAGCCACAATCGGCAAGTTTGCCCGGAAGCGCCGGGCCGCTAACCAATTTTTTACGTACCACTTTTTTTGCCGCGCGTAAGCGACGTTGTGCCGAACTAATTGCCATTTCGGCGAGTTTTTCGGCGTCTTGCACGTTTTGATTCAGCCATAAACTGAAGGCATCTTTTAACACGCCGCCGACAAACACCGCACTTTGACGCGAAGAGAGGCGTTCTTTGGTTTGGCCGGCGAATTGTGCATCTTGCATTTTTAAGGAAAGAATGTAACCACAGCGCTCCCAAATATCGTCTGCGGTTAGCTTGACGCCGCGCGGTAATAGATTTCGAAATTCGCAAAATTCGCGAATAGCGTCCAATAGGCCTTGGCGTAAGCCGTTAACGTGCGTCCCGCCTTGAATAGTCGGGATTAAATTCACGTAGCTTTCGCCAATTAATTCGCCACCTTCCGGTAACCATAACAACGCCCAACTAACCGCTTCATTTGAGCCTTTAAATTCGCCCACGAATGGTTTTGCCGGTAATGTTTCGTAACCGTTTACTGCTTCAATAAGATAATCGGAAAGACCGTCTTGATATAGCCAGACATCTTGCTTGCCATTCACTTTATCAATGAATTTGATTTCGAGACCCGAACAGAGCACCGCTTTGGCACGCAATAAATGGCGCAAACGGCTGACGGAAAATTTGGCACTATCGAAATATTTCGGATTCGGTTTAAAGTGAACTGTTGTACCCGTGGTGCGTCTGCCACAAGTGCCGACCACTTCCAATTCTTTCACTTTAACGCCGTTTTCAAAGGCAATTTGGTACACTTCGCCGTTGCGTTTTACTTGAATATCCACGCGTTCGGAAAGTGCGTTCACCACAGAAATTCCGACGCCGTGCAAACCGCCGGCAAATTCATAGTTTTTATTGGAGAATTTTCCGCCCGCGTGCAGTTTGGTGAGAATCACCTCCACGCCGGATACGCCTTCTGTCGGGTGAATATCCACCGGCATACCGCGGCCGTTATCGGTTACTTCAATAGATTGGTCGGTGTGCAAAATCACTTCAATTTTGCTTGCGAAGCCGGCAAGTGCTTCGTCCACACTATTATCAATCACTTCTTGTGCGAGGTGATTCGGACGGGTGGTGTCGGTGTACATACCGGGACGAATTTGCACCGGTTCGAGATCTTTAAGAACAGTAATTTCTTGAGCAGAATAATTGGATGTCATTGGTTTTTTGAATAGTTTATTTGGCAAAATTGCGAAGGATTCTATCAAAAGGTGCGATCATTTTCGACCGCACTTTTTTATCTAAGGATGGAAACGTTAATCGTATAAGCTCGGATCGTTTTCATTTGGACGAGTTTTAAAACGGCGGTGCAACCACATATATTGCGTTATGCCTTTCATAATTTCCTTTTCCACCAGTTGATTCATGCGTGCCGCGACCGCGCTTTCGTTTTCCGAATCGGTGAAATCTACCGGAGCGGAAATGCTCACTGTATAGCCGGAGCCGTCCGCATTGCGTAAAGGTACGAAAGGAATCACTTTGCTATTCGGCGAGGCTTTTAATAAATAATAGCTCCCTGTTGTGGTGGCCGCATTTTTTACGGCGAAGAACGGTACGAACACCGCATTGCGACGGCCGTAATCATGGTCCGGCGCATACCAAATGGTTTCGCCACGGCGCAAAGCTTTAATCATACCGCGTAAATCTTTGCGATCTAACATGTCTTTATTGGAACGCAAGCGTCCTTGAGTTTGCAGCCAGTCAAAGAGCGGATTGTCGTTTGGGCGGTAAACACCGACGCCAGGATGATATAAACCCACGATGCGGGCGCCCAACTCAAGTGTAAGAAAATGTATGCCAACGAAAATAATGCCGTTTTGTTGATTTTCTTGCAGGTAGCGCAAACCTTCCACTTTTGACCATTTCTTAATGCGCGCGTCCGACCAAAACCAAGCCATACCGGTTTCGATAATCGCCATGCCGACGGCACGCAAATTTTCTTGTAAAACCGCTTCGCGTTCGCTTTCGGGCATATCGGGAAAACACAGTTCAAGGTTACGGCGGGCAATCGCAGCACGCCGTTTGCCCACGTTTAAATGGCAAAAAAGTGCACCTAAGCCGTTGCCGATACGGCGTAGAATCGGATAGGGCAGGAACAGGAGGGCACGCCAGATGCCGATGCCGAGCCAGAATCCCCAATATTTGGGGGCAAGAAAAGCGGGGTGGAACCTAGGTAGTTTGCTATTTTTCATCATATTCTCGCTAAAATTGCGCGCTAGTTTAACGCAAAAATCAGTTGTGGTAAAATCGCGCCGATTTTTTTACCAGTGTTTAAGAGAGAATAAAATGGCTCAATATTTAACCGAATTTAACCGAGCAAAGGTGCTCGTATTAGGTGATGTAATGCTTGATCGTTACTGGTTTGGCGCAACCAATCGCATTTCGCCGGAAGCGCCGGTGCCGGTAGTGCGCGTACAGGAAAACGAAGAGCGCGCGGGCGGTGCGGCGAATGTGGCGATGAATATTGCATCGCTCAACGTACCGGTACAACTTATGGGCTTAATTGGGCAAGATGAAACCGGCGCGGCGCTTTCCAAATTATTACAAAACCAGCATATCGACTGTAATTTTGTGGCGTTGGACACGCATCCGACAATTACTAAATTACGTATTTTATCGCGTCATCAAC
Source organism: Aggregatibacter sp. HMT-949 (assembly GCF_041734645.1). Taxonomy (NCBI): domain Bacteria; kingdom Pseudomonadati; phylum Pseudomonadota; class Gammaproteobacteria; order Pasteurellales; family Pasteurellaceae; genus Aggregatibacter; species Aggregatibacter sp. HMT-949. Next base: position 738,271 of record NZ_CP162010.1, read on the forward strand.
AATTGCTTCGTCTTGATTTTGAAGAAGATTTCCAAAACACCGAGTGTAACGATTTACTTGCGAAATTAGAAAATGAGGTGAAAAACTACGGCGCGTTGATTCTTTCCGATTACGGCAAAGGCACGTTAAAAGATGTGCAACAAATGATTCAAATTGCGCGTAAAGCCAATGTGCCGGTGTTAATTGATCCGAAAGGTACGAATTTTGAGCGCTATCGCGGCGCCACATTGCTTACCCCGAATATGGCCGAATTTGAAGCGGTGGTGGGTAAATGTAACTCGGAACAAGAAATTATTGAGAAAGGGTTGAAACTCATTGCCGATATCGATTTGACTGCACTTTTAGTCACCCGCTCTGAAAAGGGAATGACCTTACTGCGTCCGAATCAAGAACCTTATCATTTGCCAACGGTGGCGAAAGAAGTGTTTGATGTGACCGGTGCCGGTGATACGGTGATCAGCGTTTTGGGCACCGCATTGGCGGACGGCCGTTCCTTTGAGGAATCTTGCTATTTGGCAAACGTGGCAGCCGGCATTGTGGTGGGCAAACTCGGCACCTCCACGGTTTCCACCGTGGAACTTGAAAACGCGATCCACGCCCGTCCGGAAACCGGTTTCGGCATTATGACTGAAGCCCAACTGAAAGAGGCCGTGGCGCAGGCCAAAGCGCGCGGTGAAAAAATCGTGATGACTAACGGCTGCTTTGATATTCTTCATCCGGGTCACGTGTCTTATTTAGAAAATGCCCGCAAATTGGGCGATCGTTTAATCGTCGCGGTCAACAGCGATGAATCGGTAAAACGTTTAAAAGGCGAAAGTCGTCCGATTAATAATTTGGACGCCCGCATGGCAGTGCTTGCCGGATTGGCTTCCGTGGATTGGTTGGTGCCATTTACTGAAGATACGCCGCAACGTTTAATTGGCGAAGTGTTGCCGGATCTACTTGTCAAAGGTGGCGACTACAAACCGGAAGAAATTGCCGGAGCCAAAGAAGTGTGGGCGAACGGCGGCGATGTGAAAGTACTTAATTTTGAAAACGGCTGTTCGACGACCAATGTGATTGAAAAAATTAAATCGTTGAAAGACGAAAAATAGTCGGAAATTTTTAAAATCGGCTCCTTTAATTTAAGAACCGAGCGCTTATTAAATAGCGCTCGGTTCTTTTTGTTTATGCGATGGATGCCGAACTGAATTGAGCCGCAGTTCAAGGTTTCAATGCGGTGCTATTTCGGAAGGTGAGTGCATCTGAATTTGAGCAACTTGACGTTAGGCGCTGTTATTTTACCCAAGTCACGATTTCATCCATCGTTTTGCGCGATTTTTTCGTAATGTCGCGGGCCCGATAACCAAATGTGGCAGCGACGGAAACGCCATATTCTTGCGGATCGAACAAGCCTTCCGCAGCAAGGGTTTGATTCATCAAATCATAATGAAAACCTTCAATTGGGCAGGAATCAATGCCCATCGCCGCCGCACCGGTGAGCATATTGGCCAGTGCGATATAGGTTTGTTTGCTGCACCAATCGAACAACGTGCGCTCGCTTTCCAACAATTTCATATCGTTTTTTTGCAAAGTTTCGTATTTGGCCAGTGCGAGTTTTTGTTGTTCTTCATCTAAGCCTTTGCGTGTCATCACCTCGGTGAAAAACGGACTGTCGTAACGGGCGTTTTTCTTAGCAAGTAAAATGACGAGATGGCTACAATCATCTAACTGGTTTTTCATGCCCCAGCTAAAAGGCTTAATTTTTTCGCGTAAGGCTTTGTTTTGAATTACCAATAATTTCCACGGTTCGGAACCCACGGAGCTCGGTGAAAGGCGCGCGCATTCCAAAATAGCGTTAAAGTCTTCCTCACCGATTTTTTTGTTCGGATCGTAATAGCGGGTGGAACTGCGTTGATTCAATAATTCAACGACTTGCTGAGCGTTAAGTTTTACCATGATTTTTCCTCTTTAATAAAAATACCGGAAAGGTTAGTTTTGCACTTTCGTTTTTTTCGCGCGCGAAGACGGTGAGTTTAGAATGAAAATGAAGTGTCAAATTAGCACCGCATTGAACGCGCGGTTTTCGGTCTTCGGCAGCGTGGCCGGAACAAGCTAAGCAAAGGCAAAAGTCGGGCTATCTTACTCGGTTCGCATGGTTTCGGCAAATTGCGCGGCAATGGCTGCTTGTCCTAAACTTAATCCGCCATCGCCCATCGGATATTGATGGCCACTTAGCACTTTAAATTCCGTTAAATTTTCTTTCAATAAACGACGCAATAATTGATTGTGCATCACACCGCCGGAAAGCACGATGGTGCGGCAATTGTGTTTTTCCGCGTGTTTACGTGCAAGAGTTGCAAAACCTTGTGCCAAGGCATAATGAAACGCGAAGGCTTTATCTTCTTTTGAACCTTCGTAAGCCAACCAACTTTGCCAGAAAACGGCGAGATCTAATTTATTCTCTTTTATCGGCATTTTAACCGTGATATCGAGCGTGCTTTTATTTTTGGCTAAAGGAGATTGTGCGGCAAGCGCCTCTAAATGACAGGCGGCCTCGCCTTCCCACGAGAGTTTTTCAGCGGTGATGCCTAAGCCGTAGGCCACCGCATCAAATAAGCGACCGGTGGAGGAAATTAATGGCGAATTAACTTTGCCTTCAATTGCTGCTGCAAGCGTTTGCCAAGGCAAATCAGCACAGCTTTGCGTCGCAATCTCGCGCCAATGCGGTACGAATTGTTGTAAATGCGCAAGCCAGTTGCGCCAAGGTTGAGTCGCCGCTAAATCGCCGCCGGGCAATGCAACTGCGGGCAGGCCACCTAAATGGCGGCATTGGACACCGTTTACCAACAAGCATTCGCCGCCCCAAAGCTGTCTGTTTTCGCCCATGCCGATGCCGTCTAAGGCGATGCCGATCGTTTTGTCGCAGCAATGATGTTCTGCCAGTACGGCAGCAATGTGAGCATGATGGTGAAGTATTTCCACGTAAGGCCGGCCAAGCTTTTTCGCCAAGGCTTTTCCGATTTTTGAAGAAAAATAACCTTGGTGTGCATCCACCGCAATGATATCCGGCGTGAATTGGTAGATGTGCGAAAACAGCGCAATGTTATTTTCTAATTGTTGTTGCACCAATTCGTTAGCGGTGTCGCCGATATGCTGGCTGACCACTGCTTTATTTTGTTTTAACAAACAGAAAGTGTTTTTTAAATCGGAACCGAATGCCAAAATATTGCGTTGATTTTGCGTATTCAGTACGGTTTCATCCGGCACATAGCCGCGAGCGCGACGCAAGATTTCCGGGCCATCGAACGCGGCACGGACTAAGGAATCGTCGGCACGCTGTAAAATGTCGCGGTTATGACAAAGATAAAAATCCGCTAATGCAGCTAATTTTTTGAGCGCATTTTCGTTATCCAAAACCGGCGGTTCGCCACTTGGATTCGCCGACGTCATGACCAAGGGTATCGCGGTTTCTCGCAGCAATAGATGTTGCAACGGGTTGCTCGGTAACATCACGCCGATTTCGTTCAAATGGGGCGCGATATTTTCCGCTAAGTTTGGTACTTTGGATTTCTCTAACAGTACAATCGGCGCGGTGACGGAAGTTAAAAGTCGAATCTCGTCGTCGCTTAAATTTTGAAGAAAAGTAAGGCTTGGCACCATCACGGCGAGCGGTTTGCTCAGGCGATGTTTACGCACCCTTAAATTCAGCACCGCATTGAAATCCCGTGCGTCGCAGGCCAAATGAAATCCGCCGATGCCTTTTACTGCAATGATTTTGCCTTCGCGCAGTAAATGCGCGCTTTGTTTTAGCGCCGCTTCACTGTTGGCAAGGCGGTGGTTTTGATCTTGCAACCAAATATGTGGACCGCAAACGGCGCAAGCATTGGGTTGTGCGTGGAAACGGCGATCGGCAGGATTTTTGTATTCGGCGGCACACTCGGGGCAGAGAGAAAAATTCGCCATGGAGGTATTTTTGCGGTCGTAGGGAATGGCTTTAATAATGGTAAAACGCGGACCGCAGTGAGTACAGTTAGTGAAAGGGTAGTGGTAGCGCCGATTGGTTGGGTCGAATAAATCTTGCAGGCAGGCGGGACAGGTAGCAGCGTCTGGCACGATTTGGGTGTCCATGGCGTTGTTTTCACTTTCGCGGATTTCAAAGCCGTCAAAGTGTGGTGGATTTTCCCAGCGTTTTTCATGCTGCTGAATGTCGGTAATAAGGGCCAGTGGTGGTAGTTTGTTGTGCAAATCGTGTAGGAATTGTTGTAACTGTTGTTTCGTTGGTTCCAGCAGGCGGATTAACACACCTTGTCCGTCGTTATTGACATCGCCATGTAGTCCGTATTTGTTCGCCAGTAACCAGACAAAAGGACGAAACCCTACGCCTTGTACTTTACCTTTGATTCTTAACTCGATTCCGTTCATATTTTTCTCAGTCAGGTTGATTTTATTAAGAGATGATAGTGAGAAATGACAGCGTAAGCGCTGATCTGAATCAAAACGACTTGAGAAAGATGGCGTGAGGGCACGCCATCTGGGGGGAAGTGTTTACATTAAGATTTATTCAATGGCATATTCAATAGTGACAACCAAACGTGCTTTTTTCTCAATAGTACTGGTGTCATAACTACCGGTGTAATCGCTGCTGTCTTCTGCATCAGGATTAGGAGATTGAATATAAAAAGGACCTTGGGAGGCGGATTTTAACACGCCCACTTTAACATTACTGGTTTTGGCAAATTCTTCTGCTCGTATACGAGCATCTTGAGTCGCTTTAGAGATTAATTCTCGTTTAAGACTTTCTAAATTTTCTAAATAATAATTGGGATCATTAAAGCCAATTTCTTCATTGTTTGCCACAATTTGGTGAATATTCGTTAAAGCTTTTTGTAATTTGGCCAGTTCTTTGGTTGAGAGATGGATATTTCTGGAGGCGGTGTAGCCGTTCTGACGGCGTTTCGTTTCTCCTTTCTCATTTTCATAATATTCTGTGTAAGGTTTCACATCTAATTCGGTTATTTCACGATTTTCATCGGTAAATCCTTGTGATTTTAAGAAACGCACAGCTTCATTCAAATTCTTTTGGTTTGCGGCCATTGCATCACTATAGGTTCTCCCCCAACCGCCTATGTTAATTACCCATGTCCCCTGAGTGGCGGTGTAATGTTCTTCCGCTAATCCTTTCACTGAAATTGAGCCGGTTTGACGAAAATTTTTAAATTGATTACCAAGAATAAAGGCGGATGCCATTAATCCTGTCGCTAAAATGATGCCAAAAACGGCAAGGTAAGGTTTTTTGTTCATAAGTTTTCCTTTTTATGAGAGTAAATTTGTGAGAAGAATTATATAAAAATCAGTCTACCTCTATAAATAGAATATACTAAATGAGAAAATTTATCATTAAAAAATCAATTACTTATCTTATCTAGGAAGACTTAAAGAAATTTCAATATTTATGATCTCAATCAAGAAAAAGAAAGATCAAGGCTAGGCCTAATACTTTATAAGTAGTAACCTTAATTTGAAAGTGGTTATTAAGGATTTAACCACTCGCACTGTCTATAAGGGGGGAGAGTATGAATCGTTTTGTTATCGGTGATCCCAAAGACTGTATAGGATGTAACACATGCATGGCTGCGTGTAGCGAAACCCATAAAGCCTTCGGATTACAATCTTATCCTCGGTTACAAGTCATGCGTAATGACGACATAACCGTTCCAATCCTCTGTCGTCATTGTGATGACTCGCCGTGTGCCACGGTATGTCCGGTACACGCGATAACTCATGTGAATGACACCATTCAACTCAATGAATCTTTATGTATCGGTTGCAAATTGTGCGGAATTGCCTGTCCGTTTGGGGCGATCACACAACATGGTAGTGCGCCGATCGATGCACCTGCGTATTATGAAAGTTTCACCTTTACTGATGCAGTGAAACGGGATATTCGTACTGCTCCGGATAATTCGGAATTACACAATATGTTGGCATGGCAACCGGGCGTGAAAGCAATTGCGGTGAAATGTGATTTGTGTTACTTCCGCGAAGAAGGCCCGGCGTGCGTGCAAACTTGTCCGACGAAAACCCTGTTTATCATCAGTGATAAGAGTATTGAACAAGCTAACCTTAAAAAACGTGAAATGGCATTAACGTCTTCACCTGCTATTCCAAGATAGTTTTGTTTACTCGTTAATCAATGGAGTGAAATTATGAGTTATTCAATTAGTTTACTCGTCACGACCCTGTTGATTTATGTCGTCGGTGCGTTTATTTCGCTCATCGTAAGTCGAAATGAACAACTTTCAATCAATATATCCGGCGTGACCGGTATACTTGGTGGAGTGTTAGGTATCGCAGCCTGCATCCCCGTTCTTATCAGCAGCGACACTGTCGTTGATGTATTCCAAACCCCATTTGAATTTGCTCGCTTCTCCATCCGTATCGACGGATTGGCTGCATTTATGGTGTGCGTGATTTCTTTATTGGTCGTGGTCAGTGCACTTTATTCTTTCTCTTATGTGAAAGAATATAAAGGTAAAGGTGCAGGTTCCATGGGGTTCTTTATGAATCTCTTTATCGCTTCGATGGTTGCATTAGTGACCTGCGATAATGCGTTCTACTTTTTAGTCTTTTTTGAAATGATGTCGTTGGCATCTTATTTCTTGGTGTTAACCGAACAAGATGATAACGCTGTGAATGCCGGTTTATTGTATTTCTTCATTGCACATGCCGGTTCCGTGTTAATCATGATCGCCTTCTTTATTTTCTACTGCTATTCGGGCAGTTTTGAATTTGGTGATTTCCGACAAACCCGCCTTTCCGAACCGCTTGCCTTCACTGTGTTTGTTTTGGCTTTCCTCGGTTTTGGGGCAAAAGCGGGGATGATTCCATTACACAGTTGGTTACCAAAAGCTCACCCGGCTGCACCATCTCATGCGTCCGCGTTAATGTCCGGCGTTATGGTGAAAATCGGGATTTTCGGGATCGTGAAAGTCGGGATCGATCTCTTGGGTGCTACCAATATGTGGTATGGCGTGATTGTATTGGGCTTTGGCGCTGTATCTTCTGTTCTTGGTGTGCTTTATGCCCTTGCCGAACATGATATTAAAAAATTATTGGCTTATCACACGGTAGAAAATATCGGCATTATTATGATGGGCGTTGGTGTTGGCATGATCGGCATTGCGACGCATCATCCGGTACTGGCTACCGTTGGTTTGCTGGGTGGGTTGTACCACTTATTAAACCATGCTGTATTTAAAGGCTTATTGTTCTTAGGCGCAGGTTCCGTGATGTATCGGTTACATACCAAAGATATGGATCTTATGGGTGGCTTAGGTAAACTCATGCCATATACCGCGTTCTGTTTCTTAATTGGTACCATGGCGATTTCTGCCTTACCACCGTTTAACGGTTTTGTCAGTGAATGGTTTACCTATCAATCTTTATTCAGTCTCAGTCAAAGTGATGATCTCGTGCTAAAACTTGCCGGTCCGATTGCCATTATTATGCTTGCGTTAACCGGTGCACTGGCGGCACTTTGCTTCGTGAAAGTGTATGGGATTAGCTTCGGTGGTGCGCCTCGCAGTGAAGGCGCGGCAAATGCCCGTGAAGTGCCAAAACCAATGGTCATTGCCATGGGAATTTTGGCGTTATGCTGTATCTTATTGGGCGTGGGTGCCTCTGTCGTGACCCCAGTAATAGCGAAAATTTCCACCGCACTTGCCAATTCGGCATCAATCACGTTAGCGCATAATGGCGTGCTCGTTGCTCAAGCTGAGCCGAATACGGCACTTTCTACACCAATGGTGACAATTATGCTGTTGGCGTTCTTCTTCCTGCCGTTCACTTACTATGCCTTAACTAAAAATCAACGGGTGGCTGCTCGCTCTAAAGGCAATCCTTGGGCTTGTGGTTATGCCTATGAAAGCGATATGGCCGCTTCTGCAGGTAGTTTTACCCAACCGTTACGCACGATCTTTAAACCGCTTTACACCTTGCGCCAAGTATTAGATCCGGCACCGTTAGGAAATAAAGGCGTTCAGGCGTTAATTAAAGGTGCAACGAAAACCGAACCGTTCTGGGAAGAAAAAGTCACGATGCCGATTGGCCATGTCATTCCTTGGTTAGGGCGTAAAATTCAATGGCTGCAACAAGGCGATTTCCGTGTGTATTGCGTGTATTTCGTGATTGCCTTGGTGGCAATATTGCTTTCCATTGCATTGATGTAGGAGGTCGAACATGATTACGTTACCTTCAGAAATTGCCATATCCGCCGGAATGTTTGCCTTGGCCATTGCGCAAGCCTTGATTTTACTTGCGCTTGCCCCGTTATTTTCCGGTATTTCACGGATGATTCGTGCGCGTATTCAGTCGCGCCGTGGTCCGGGATTGTTACAGGATTATCGTGACATTGCGAAATTGATGAAACGGCAAAATATTTGGCCGGATAATGCCGGTGCGGTTTCTCGCATGATGCCTTACGTGTTAATCAGCACCGTCATGGTAGTGGCAATGAGTTTGCCTTTGGTTACTCGAGTTTCACCGTTTGGGGCAGGCAGTGATTTAATTACCGTGGTTTATTTATTAGCGCTGTTTCGTTTCTTCTTCTCCATTGCCGGTTTGGATTCAAACAGTACATTCTCAAGTTTAGGTGCAAGCCGTGAAGTAACACTAGGTGTGTTGGTTGAACCGATTTTAATGTTGGCGTTTTTAGTGATTGCGTTGATTGCCGGTTCGACTAACTTTGCCGTGATTGGCACACAACTTTCAGAACAAAGTTGGCAATATCCCATTGCGACGTTGGTGGCTCTGGTTGCTGCCTTCTTCGCTGTGTTTATTGAAATGGGGAAAATTCCGTTTGACTTGGCCGAAGCAGAACAAGAATTGCAAGAAGGCCCATTGACTGAATATTCAGGTCCATCTCTTGCCTTGTTGAAAATAGGCTTAAGCTTAAAATCCATGGTGGTTGCAGCCATCTTTGTGAGTGTCTTATTGCCATTCGGTGCCGCACAGGATTTGAGTATAAGTGCGGTTGTTCTTGGCACTGTTTTCTTCTTCGTGAAATTGTTGGTGGTGTTCGTGTTAGCTTGTGTTTTTGAAAATACACTTTCCCGTACCCGCTTCATGTTAACCGGACGTTTAACGGTTGTCGGCTTCGGCATTTCTGTGTTGGCGTTTGTGTTTTACCTCACAGGATTGTAAGGAGGAAAGAATATGGAACGTTTAGCTCTGATTACAATCATATTGCCGTTTGTGGGGGCTTTTATCGTAGGCCTAACAAAAACAAATTTTGCCAAATTAGCGACGTTTTTTGCAGCATTGACGACTGTCTGTATCAGTGCATTAGCAGGACAGTGGTATTTAAATGGTCATCAAAGCGTGACCTATGATCTGGTGGCATTCGATCACACCGTCATTTTTGGGGTGACATTGGATGCAGTCAGCACCTTGATTGGCTTCGCTGTGGTCAGTCTTGGTTTCTTGATTTGCTTATATTCTTGTGGCTATTTAACCGATAAAAACCGTGAACATCCACATAACGGCTTACCACGTTTTTATGCATTCCTACTCATTTTTATCGGTGCGATGGCAGGTTTAGTGTTGTCTTCTACCTTGGCTGGTCAATTGCTGTTTTTTGAAATTACCGGTGTTTGTTCTTGGGCATTAATTAGCTATTATCAAAGCCAGAAAGCCATGGCAGCTGCAATGAAAGCCTTGATTATTACCCATGTAGGCGCTATTGGTTTATACATTGCAGCGGCTTATTTGTTCAGCCAATCCGGTACATTTTCTATCACCGCATTGGAACATTTAGACCCGAGTGCGAAAAGCATTGTGCTCTTCGGCGTAATGTTTGCTGCTTGGGGTAAATCCGCACAGTTGCCAATGCAAATTTGGTTACCGAATGCCATGGAAGCCCCTACACCGGTGAGTGCTTATTTGCACGCCGCATCAATGGTTAAAGTGGGCGTGTATATCTTTGCTCGTGCTGTGATGTCTGCCGGTGATATTCCATCGATTGTGGGCGAAGTGGGCATCATCATGGCGATGATTACCTTAATTTACGGCTTTATGATGTATTTGCCGCAAACAGACTTAAAACGTTTGTTGGCATATTCCACCATTACCCAACTTTCTTATATTTTCATTGGGATTTCTCTTGCTGCCTTAGGTTCTAAATTAGCCTTGGTTGCAGCGGTTGCTTATATCTTCAACCATGCTTTTGCAAAAAGTTTGTTCTTCTTGGTTGCCGGTTCCTTAAGTTATGCCACCGGAACCCGCTCCATGCCGTTATTACAAGGGATTATGCGCACGATGCCTGTCGTTGGAGCCGGGTTTGGTATTGCTGCGTTAGCGATTGCCGGCGTGCCGCCATTTAATGGATTTTTTAGCAAGTTCCCGTTGTTTGCTGCCGGCTTTGAATTAGGCAATGAGTATAGTTGGATCACGATCTTGATGGTGATTGCATTGATTGAATCTACGGCGACTTTCGTATGGTTGCTGTATAAATTCGGACAATGTGTCATTGGTCAACCGTCGGACGCTGTTGCCAAAGCTCAGCCCATTACACTTTCTATGTACGTCGTATTAGTCGTGCTTATGGTGATGTCGGTTTGTTCCGGTTTTATTGCTGCCTATTGGCTGGGTTTAGCAGGTTAAGGAGGAATCTATGTTAATGATTAATGGTCTTGCAAGTTTACTCATTATTACCTCACTCTGCGTCATTATGGTAAGAACCGCCAAAAAAGCGGCAATGTTTTATGGCTTGCAATCTCTCGTTTTGGTTTTGCTGTTTGTCTATCTTGCTTATGAAATGCAAGCACACGAGCTCTATATGTGGTCAATCAGCGCCTTTATTACCAAAGTTATTTTAGTGCCGGCGATTTTAATCTACGCCATGCGCCACATTGATGAAAGTCAAACCCCGGCGGGGATGGATATTGCGTGGTTGTTGCCCATCACAGCTTGCATTGTCACCTTGTGTTACTTTGTGATCATGCCGATTGACTTGCCGTTAGTGGAACATCTCAAACCGGCGCTTTCTGTGTCTTTAAGCCACTTTCTGCTTGGTTTGGTATGTATTGTGAGTCAGCGCAATATCGTAAAACAAGTATTCGGTTATTGTTTGATGGAAAACGGGTCTCATCTCACTTTAGCCTTATTGGCAAATAAAGCACCTGAATTGGTCGAAATCGGGATTGCCACAGATGCTATCTTCGCGGTCATCATTATGGTGGTGTTGGTAAATAAAATTTACCGAACATTCCATTCATTAGATGCAAAACAACTTATGAATTTGAAGGGGTAACGCTATGTATGAACAATGGATAAATGCGTTATTAATCGCACCTTTAGTAATATCAATTGCCTGTTTTGCCAGCGGATTGGTAAAAACACGGTCATTTTGCACCGCACTTCATATTACCGGATTGATATTAACCTTTATGTTTTCTCTTATGGTAATTTCCGGGGTGTTGGCGCAAAGGGAAATTACAACGTGGGGAAATTGGATTCATGTAGATAGCCTGTCTACCATTTTCTTAGCTTTAATTAGCATCGTAGGTGGTTTGGCAGGAGTATATTCTGTTGCCTATATCAACCGTGAATTTAACGAAGGGCATATTGATATTAGCGGTTATTGTCGTTACTACGGTTTCTTGCACCTGTTCTTTTTCACCATGATTTTATCGGTGACTACCAATAACCTGATTTTAATGTGGGCAGGAATTGAAGCCACGACCTTGAGCTCTGCTTTCTTAGTCGGAACCTATAAACAAAAAACGTCTCTGGAAGCCGCATGGAAATACATCATTATTTGCTCTGTTGGGGTAGCATTCGGTTTATTTGGTACGATTCTGACTTTCTCGAATGGAACAAACCTCTTGGCAGATCCAGGTCAAGCTATTTTCTGGACAGCCGTTAATCAACAGGCGTCAGGCCTCAATCACGGGTTGATGTATCTTGCCTTTGCCTTCATTTTGGTTGGCTTCGGTACCAAGTGCGGTCTATTTCCAATGCATACGTGGTTGCCGGATGCTCACAGTGAAGCGCCAAGCCCGGTGAGTGCGGTGCTTTCTGCGGTACTGCTAAACTGCGCGATGTTAGTGGTTTTGCGCTACTACATTTTGGTTTCCCAAGCCGTGGGCGATGGATATCCACAAACGCTGTTATTGGTATTCGGTTTGCTTTCCACCGGTATCGCCTCGTTTTTTATCGTTATGCAGCGTGACATTAAACGATTATTTGCATATTCCAGTATTGAGAACCTAGGCTTAATTAGTTTTGCCTTTGGCTTGGGTGGCCCGATTGGCGCCTTTGCGGGATTGTTGCACACCATCACTCACAGTTTAGCGAAAGCCTTATTGTTCTGTGCTTCCGGTAATATCTTATTGAAATATCGAAGCCGTGATATTCAGCAAGTGAGTGGTTTATGGCGCACCATGCCATTTACTGCCGTATTGTTTGCCGGTGGTGCGTTAGCCCTAGGGGGCATGCCACCGTTCGGGATGTTTACCAGTGAATTTACTATCGCTGTCGCAGGGATTTATGCAGGTAAAACATGGCTCATCGTTTTATGCTTGATCTTCCTGACCATTGCCCTAGCCGGGTTAACTACCATGCTGTTAAAAACCGTATTAGGTCAGCCGAAAGAGGGCATTGAAGTCGGCGAATTAAATAAATCCTCTATTGTGGTATTGGCAATTTACTTGTTGTTACTGCTCGGTATGGGGATTTATATCACCGAACCGATTTTACACCTACTTACCAATGCTGTTGGTATTGTGTTGGGACAACCTGACATCTCTTTTGGGGATATGCTGGTTTTACCTTGGCAAAGTTTAGCGAAATGATCGACATGAGGGGGAAAAAATGGAATTAACGAAAAATACATCCGTCGATCCGAGCAAAATGCTTGGCAAAAATTATATTGAAGCAGTGAATGCAAAATTTCCAAATACCATTTTGGATGAGGAGTGGTCAACAGCGAATCAGGTTACGCTTACCATCAAAACGAACATGTTGCCTGATGTGGTGGAATACCTTTATTACCAACATGATGGCTGGTTACCATTGGTATTTGGCAATGATGAACGCTCCATTCACGGTAATTATGCGGTGTACTATGTGCTTTCCATGGAAGGGGAAGTAAAAACCTTTGTCACCATAAAAGCCTTGGTCGATCCCGTTACCTTAGAATTCCCGTCTGTGACGCCAAGAGTCAAAGCAGCTGTTTGGGGGGAACGTGAATTATTTGATATGTATGGTTTGAAAGCGGTCGGATTACCTGATCAGCGTCGCTTGGTGTTGCCGGACGATTGGCCGGAGGATCTTTACCCATTGCGTAAAGATTCCATGGATTATCGTTTACGCCCGGATCCAACAACGGCAACGGAAACTTACGAATTTATTAACGAAAAAGGCGAAGCGCGTATTGTACCGATTGGTCCGTTACATATCACCTCCGATGAACCGGGACACTTCCGTTTATTTGTGGATGGGGAAGATATTATCGACGCAGACTATCGCTTGTTCTATGTGCATCGCGGCATGGAAAAACTGGCAGAAACCCGCATGGATTACGACCAAGTCAACTTCCTTGCCGACCGCGTGTGTGGGATTTGTGGTTTTACCCATAGTGTTGCCTATGCTAATTCGGTGGAAAGTGCCTTGGGCATACAAATTCCACAGCGCGCCCAATGGATTCGCGCTATTTTGTTAGAAGTGGAACGGTTACACAGTCATTTATTGAATTTAGGTCTTTCCAGCCACTTTACAGGCTTTGATACCGGCTTTATGCAATTTTTCCGAGTGCGGGAAAAATCCATGACCTTGGCTGAAGTGCTTACCGGTGCTCGTAAAACATACGGTATTAACCTCATTGGTGGGGTGCGCCGCGACATGCTGAAACATCAACGGGAGCAGTGCATCAAGTTGATTGGGGAAATGCGTGAAGAAGTTAAAACTTTGTCGGAGATTTTGTTGAACACGCCGAATATGGAACAGCGTACTGTTGGCGTGGGGATCTTAGCCAAAGACATTGCGCGTGATTTTAGCCCGGTGGGTCCGATGATTCGTGGTTCCGGTTTTGCTCGTGATGTGCGTAAAGTGCATCCATTCTCCGGTTATGGCGATGTGCCGTTTAATCTGGTCACTGAAGCTAATGGCGATGTGTTATCCCGCGTGAAAGTACGGATTAACGAAGTGTTTGAATCCATGAATATCATTGATTACATGGTGGATAACCTGCCAAGTGGCGACATCTTAAAAGAAGGTTTCAATTATACGCCGGGGCGTTTTGCGCTAGGAATTACCGAAGCACCACGTGGCGAAGATATTCACTGGTCAATGCTGGGCGATAACCAAAAACTATTCCGTTGGCGCTGTCGTGCAGCGACCTATGCTAACTGGCCAACCTTACGTTATATGTTGCGTGGCAATACCGTCTCTGATGCGCCGCTCATCATTGGTAGTCTTGACCCTTGCTATTCTTGTACCGACCGCGTCACGGTGGTGGATGTGCGCAAACGCAAAGCGAAAACCGTGGATTACAAAGAAATCGAACGCTACGGTATTGAACGTAAGAATTCACCATTGAAATAAGGGAGGCGGAAGATGTTTAAGTTACTTAAAACGGTATTTAAAGCCGGTGACGTTACCACGAAATATCCGTTCAAACCTTATGAAGTGGATGACGATTTTAGAGGAAAACCGGAGCTTAATTCCGATCAATGTATTGTCTGTGCCGCTTGTACCATGGCTTGTCCATCAAATGCATTGACGATGCGCACCGATCCTGTCAGTGGTGAACGTACTTGGTCACTTTTCTTGGGGCGTTGTATTTTCTGTGGCCGTTGTGAAGAAGTTTGCCCAACCAAAGCAATTCATTTAACACAGGATTTTGAATTGTCGGTCACCAACAAACAGGATCTTTATCAAGAAACGACCTTTGCGACGGTTACCTGTCAGCACTGTGGCAAACCGTTTATTTCTTATAAAGAGCTAAATTACACCATTGATTTGTTCAAACAAACGTTGGATGACCCACAATTAGTGAAACAAAAATTGGAAGTATTGCATACTTGCCCGGTGTGTAAGCGTCAAGACAGTTTAGAGAAAATTGCCAATATGGAATCCAATATGCGGATGAAATTGATCGACTTTAAAGAGCCGGTTCGTTTGAATTTCAAACAAATGGTTGAGCAACGGGAAGAAAGTGCGGTGCAAAATTCAAAAGTTTTAGCAGGAGGCGAAAAACGATGAATACACAAATTCCAATGCCGGTAAACGGTATTTCAACGCCGTTCAGCGTTGATGAAAATATTGCCAGTATGAAAAAAACGTTGTTGAAGAATATTCAACGTTCGGCCTATGTGTACCGTGTGGACTGTGGCGGTTGTAATGGTTGTGAAATCGAGATTTTCAGTACTATTACACCGGTTTTTGATGCAGAACGTTTTGGGATCAAAGTAGTGGCATCGCCTCGTCATGCGGATATTTTATTATTCACCGGTGCTGTCACCCGTGCCATGCGTACTCCGGCGATGCGTGCTTACCAAGCAGCGCCTGATCCAAAAATCTGTATTTCTTACGGGGCTTGCGGTTGTAGCGGTGGGATTTTCCACGACCTTTATTGTGTTTGGGGCGGCAGTGATCAAATCGTGCCGGTTGATGTGTACATCCCGGGCTGCCCACCAACCCCGGCCGCAACCATTTATGGTTTTGCTATGGCGCTGGGTTTGCTCGATCAAAAACTCAAAGGTAAGCAAGAAACAGCGGATCCGCATGCCGAGGCTAAATTACGTTTCCCAACGATTCCGTTGGATTTACGTATCAGCTTAGAACGGGAAGCCCGTCGTCTTGCCGGTTATCGCCAGGGCGGCAACATTGTCGATCAATTCATGGCGATGATGACGGAAGAAGACAAAGTTCCGTTTGGCGTGCGCTTGGGTGAATACTTGGAACGTGAAGCAGATCCGCGTTTAGCGGAAATTATGAACCGCTTACATTCTATTAGTTTGCCGTTTTCCGGTTAGTTATGGTTTCTGTTTTTGTTTATGGAACAGCGCCCCAAGCGTGTTCAATGCGGTGCTGATTCGTTACTTCGTTGTAATCTTCTAGGTTTGCCATATAACGAGCGTTCAATGCGGTGCTAATTTGATGTTCCGTTGCCGCCTTGTTTGAGGATTGAAGGATTACGTAATAATGGAAGGCAAGAAACTTTATAAGGCTGTGTTATGACTACAAAAGTGATTTTTTACCTGTTAAATCAACGTTTCGTCGAAAACGATAAACAAGTGCCGGAACAGGCGCAGCAAGTTATGTATTATTCCCTGGCGATTGGTCACCATGTGGGCGTGATTGATTGCTTTAAAAAGTTGTTAATTTGCGCCTATGAGGACTACCAAAAATTTGTGGAAAGTTTTCCGGAAGGAGAGGCAAGACGTAAATTCGCCGGTCTTATGAAATTTGGTGAAATCGTGATTAATTCCAGCCATGTGAATTTATTGGCGAAAGCGATGGACGAAAATAAAGCGAATTTTGCGCCGCAATATCAACAGTGGGTGGAAATTTTAATGGATACGCTGGCTTCCATTCAACGCGAGCCGGTGATGTATATTATGGTGAAACGTCGTGATGAATAATAACCTCATTTTGACTGTCGGCAACAGCATGATGGGTGACGACGGCGCGGGGCCTTATTTCGCGCAACTTTGTCGCCAAGTGCCGTTGCCGAATTGGACCGCATTGGACGGCGGTACAACGCCGGAAAATTTTGTTCATCAAATTCGAGCAATGAAACCTGAACGGTTAATGATTTTTGATGCGACGGAAATGGAACTGCCACCCGGCAAAATTCGACGAATAGATAAAGACGCCATCGCGGAAACGATTTTCGTCAGCACTCATACTTTGCCTTTAAATTTTTTGATTGAACAACTGGAAGACGAGATTAACGAAGTGCTGTTTATCGGCATTCAGCCTGACCTCGTTGCTTTTGGCTTTCCAATGACACACGCGGTGAAAAGTGCCGTCGAGTTTTTCTATGATTTTTTGAAGAATAACGGTGACTTATCAGAAATTTCCCTATTTTGAGCAAAATGAAAAGCCTCTAAGAAGAGGCTTTAAATTTATTTTTCTTTCCAATATCCAATCCATTCTTTCAGCAATTGCATATTTTTTGCCAGTGCGCCGCCTTGAGGAATAAAATGCATCATATTTAACCCGTATTCTTGCGGTGTAATACCTTCCCCGACACTCGCCGGCATTACCACAAAACCTTGTTGTTCAAATAAGAGTTTTGCGCGCTGCATATGCCACTCGTTCGTCACCAAAATAATTTTATGAATTCCTTCTTTTTCCAATATTTGCTTAGTGAATAAGGCGTTTTCTTTTGTTGTGAGTGCTTTCGGCTCAATCCATTTGGTCGGAACATTGAAAAAGTTTTGTAATTCCTCCGCCGCGACTTTAGCTTCAATTGCACCGGTCGGGCTGGCGCCGGTAATTAACAGCGGAAGTTTGGTTTCTTTTTGCAAATAAGCAGCGTAACGCAACCGTTCCAACTGAACCGCATTGGAGGCAAGAGGGGCATAAAGTTCTTGGCTGTCGCGTAAACCACCGCCGAGCAAAACGATCGCTTGCGCTTGTTTATAGTCATCAAGATTAAGATGCGCTTCAATTGTCAGGCTATCCTTTAGCGTTTGTGCGGTAAAAGGAATGCTTAATATATAGAGTAGGGCTATCCCTAATGCAGTTGAAATTCGGCTTAATTTTTTAAAGTTTAATTTTGCCAGAATCAGCGCCGCAATCCATAAAATCAAAATATTAAACGGTGGTAGGAGCATTGCGGTGATTAGTTTTTTGAGTTCAAACATGATTTATCCAATTCAACAAAGTTTACATTTTTCGTCCATAGTTCGGCATAACTTAAATTTTTGCCGTAAGCGTTATCGCAAACGCAGTTTGGAATGTCCAGTAAGCAGGAAAAAATATGTCCGTGCAAACGGGTTGTGGTGATGTACTCGTTTTGCAAAAACACATTTGCCGCACGATTGATAATGCGTTTGGTGTAGGCAAACCAGAACTGATGGCAAAGATCTTTTAACCAACCCCGGTTTTGTTTATTGGCGAATTTGTTCAAACGCCAACTTAGCGCCAACACGATATTGTCTATATCAGAAAGAATATCGTCCCAGTCTTTAATATCGGCATTTTCCGGTAAGGAGGCCAAAATATTTTTTTCTATTTCGCTAGCCTCGATATCCTTGCGCAAAAAATAAAGCCGTTTGCCCGAGTTGTTCGACTTTATCGGTAAGGCTCCGTAAAGTTCGTGCGCCATATCGGGAAATAAATGTACCTTCGGTGAAAATTGTTTGAATGCTTTCGCGGTGCGAGTATCGCGGGCTAATAAATGGCAGTCGGCATGTTTTCGGAAAAGCGCCGCGGATTTTTCAAGATTTTTTTCATCTTTAAAATATAGCGTTTGCGGCAAAACGATAATTCGATTATCCAGAAAATGTTTTACCATTTCTTCACGAAGTTTTTGGTGTTGCAAATAAAGATCACCGAAGTTACCGCCACCGTGTAATAAAATCGTGGTATTCGGTGTGATTTTTCGTTTTATTTCATTAATATTCATATCGTATTCGCTGCGCCTTAATCTCACTTTAATGCGGTGCTGTTTAAAGAACTGCTCCGTTCCATGATAAATCAATAAATCGCCAACGTTTAAATGCAACGGATAATCAAAGTAAAACACATCGTTTTTATCTTTGATTAAATCTGCAATCGGAGCAAGTTTTTGTTTTAAAGAAACGAGTGTTGAATTCATTTTTTTACCTTTTTCAAAATATAGCCGAATAAGAAATTTTTTTCCGCGCGATTTAAGCCGAAGATTATAATTACGGCGATTAATAGCGCTTCTAATAAAATTGCTTCCGCCACAAATTCAAAGAATGAATAAGAATGTTGGGTATCCGATAAATAAATGAGCCCGAGTAACAAGACGAAAATTATCCCGATATTGAATAAATAGGTAACAAATTCCACTCGACTAAATTTAATTTTTTTATTAATAAAATAGAAACGATAGATTTGCATTGAAAGCGCAGTGAAAAATTTGCCGATAAAGGCGTAAACCGGACTATAACCTAGGCTAAATAAATAGTAGGCGAGCGGCACTGTGCAAAGATCAATTATTGCTAAAATAATATTGTATTGTTTGATACCGCTTGAACCAATGGCCAATGCGGTCATCCAGAAAGAGCCGGCCATAGCGCTGATCAGTGAACATAGCAAAGTGGCTTGTACTAATTGATCGGCATAGCGCGGAACATGCTCGCCAAGCCAAAAGGTAAGCAAGGTATGGCTAAAATAAAATACCGGAGCGGCTAAAATCGCGATTAAATAAAAGGAATATTTTGATGTACTGAGAATCAGTTTTTTATTGCGTTCATAATCTTGTGCCGCATAAGACTGCACCAATTGCGGGTTAAATGCGACTTGGAAATTATTTACGAAACTATACACGGCGGTATCCACTTGTGTAGCAATACCCACTGCCGCATTCACGGTGACGCCAAAAAACAGATTGGTCACCATATTCAAGCCTTGCGTGGAACCTACATAACCCGCCTGTCCGAGTAACATCCAACCTGAAAAGCTTGCCATTTCTTTGGTTTTGTTTAGATCTTTTTGGAAATTAAAGCGGGTTTCCGCGTAAAAAGTACGGCGTGTAAAACTAAAATATAGCGAGAAAACTGATACGCTGACACAAAGTAATAACCAACTGTACGAAATCAATTTATCGTATTGTTCGATTTGCATCAAAATCAAGACGGCGGAAAGTTTGAATGCGGTTTCCGCCAAACCAAGCCAGGCGTAAAAAGACATGCGCTCATGAGCTACAATCATCGCGTTAAAAGGTACTTTAAGGATATCAATCAGTCCAATCACTAACGCTGCTTGGTACATCATATTGGCAGCATGGAGGCGTTCTGCCG
The DNA here is from genome assembly GCF_041734645.1 of Aggregatibacter sp. HMT-949. NCBI lineage: Bacteria > Pseudomonadati > Pseudomonadota > Gammaproteobacteria > Pasteurellales > Pasteurellaceae > Aggregatibacter > Aggregatibacter sp. HMT-949. The sequence continues at coordinate 758,253 of NZ_CP162010.1, forward strand.
GAATAATTAATTGATGATTTAAAAACCAAAGCCCTACGGTTTCAGCTAACACCGCCACGACAAACATAATAAATAGGTGGTTGAGGATGCTGATATTAAACACCTTATTTACGCGAGCGGTATCGTTTGAGGCTTTTTCCACGTTAATAAAACGCTGGGTGGTCGCTGTCATGGTGCCGTTAAAGAAAGAAAACAAAATCACCACACCCATCACAATGTTATAAATTCCGAAATCCTCCACCCCCAATACGCGTAATACGACACGCGAAATATAGAGCATCGCCCCCATGTTAAAGAACATACGGATGTAAAGAAACAGTGTGTTTTTAGCAATGGTTTTGTTGGACATTACGGATGACTTTTACCTGAAAATTGGTGGAGGATTATAGTTTTGTTCGTAATTGCGAACAAGTGGTCATAGACATTTTGACAGGGTTCTTAGCGATAAATTGAAGTTGTTCACGCTAGTGCTATTTTTATTGACGCAATCTAAAAGAAACGATAAGACAACGTGCCCATATTATTGATGATGAGAAGCCCATTTATAAATTAAAAATTGCTCACACTTGATGTAAATCATGATGGCAAGCTCGATTTTGCTAATGTGCAACGCATCTCGCTTCAATAATGGAAAGGATGGTTGTTCTTATCAAAACAGGATTCTGTACTGCCCAACGAGCACCGAATTGGAACGGCCTACAATGGAACGGCCTCCAATGCGGTGCTATTTTGAATTGAGACGGTTACCTTCGTTCAGTCCGAAAAACCTGATTTAGGCTTGGAGCGATTGTGGCATGATTTCGTTTTTTTAAGCGCACTTCTCTTCACAAACCTCATGCCAAGATTGTTTATCTTTAGTATAATTGGCCGTCACTTCTTTCTATGAAGTGATTTTTTATTTCCTTAATCAAATAGCGAAAAAAATTTAACCGAGCTAATAATGAATAAGTATTTAATTTCTCTTGATAAAGATAATCAACGTCGTGAACTGTTTTTTTCTCAGAAGAATACGGCGGATTTTCAAGTATTTTCCGCGATTAATACCATGCAAGTCGAATGGGATGAACTTGCCGAACAGTTCGATTTGGCACAATTTGAACGACATTACGGGCGTAAGGTGACCAAAGGCGAGATTGGTTGTACTTTAAGTCATCTCAACGTGTACCGCTTAATTGTGGAAGATGATGCGGTGCTCGAAGATGATTACGCGCTGGTATGCGAAGACGATGCATTGTTTGCAGCGAATTTTCAGCAAAATTTGACAGCGCTTTTAGCTTCGGATTGCTCGGTGCCGATTTTGCTTATCGGCCAGTCCAAAATTGCCGATTTTTATGCGGGCGAATTGGAAATTAATTATCCGATCGCCTTTTCTTTCTTGTGCCGGAAGGCGGGTGAGGTCCGTTATGCGTATCCGTACAAAAGTTATTTTGCCGGCACGGTAGGGTATTTGATCAAAAAATCCGCTGCGCGAGGTTTCTTAAAACGACTTGAAGCGGAGAAACCGTTTTGGCTGGCTGATGATTTTAGGTTATTTGAAACGAAATTTGCCGTATCTAATCAAGTGGTGCGCCCGCTAATGGTGATCGAAAATCCGCAATTAGTCAGTAATCTCGAAGCCGTTCGCGGTTCGCAGGCCAATAATTTGGTGAAAAAATTGTTGAAATATCCGCTTAAAAAACTGATGGCGATTCGAAGAAATTTAGGAAAGTAACATGAGCGCACTTTTTAACCTTTTTTATATTTACGATCCTTGGTTTTTCCATGTGGTGCGTATGTCTGTAGTGGCCGGATTAGCGGCTTTCACCGTATTGGCGTATCGATATTGGAAAAAAACGTCGCCACAAAATTTTCAAGGTTTCGTCGTGCCGATGGACAGTCTTGCCGTATTGATCGGTTTAATTTTATTTAGTGTGATCCCATTATTAGTAAATGGTACGCGCGATTTTTCTGTCCTTGTCATGTATGTGAAAGAACTGATTTTATTTGTTTTCGGTATCGGCCTTTATAATCTGTTTTATGCGCTGCCAAATGGGAAACAATGTGCGGTACGGGATTTACAAATCGGTGTTGCTGTGCAATTTGTGTTAGGCGTGCTGGCGTTGTTCGGCGTATCTTTTGTGGTGGATTTTTTATTATCTACCAATGCGGTGCTGCCCGCGCGTTTCTATGGTTCCGAACAGGAATATCGCCTGTATAATCTGACGTCGGCAGCGTTTTTTCAGCTTAGTTTATTCTATTTAATGCTGTTTCATTTCTTGTTGGCGTACGACGCAAAACATAATTCCGTTCCGAGCATCTTGGTATTGTTAATCCTTTGTATTGGCTTGATTTCAGGCAGAACATTTTTATTGCTTTCGGTGGTAAGTATTGCTGTGTATTTCAAGCGACGTTATCTGCCGTCACTCATTGCATTTGTCTCATTGGTATTAGGTTTAGCTTATTTTTTACCATTTAATCCTTATGTGGCTCACGCACTTGAGCCGGTGATTAATTTGTTACATGGTGCCGGTTTTGTGAGTTCATCTACCGACACGTTAATGAAAAATCATTTATTTATGCCGACCTTAAAACAATTTTTAATCGGTGACGGTATGTATATGACGGACGAGTTGGAAGCAGGGCGTTATTACGGCCATACGGATTCCGGATTTTTGCGCCAAATTTTATACGGCGGTTTGAGTTATGCATTAGTATGCTTTTTAGTGACGTTCTATTTCGTACGCAAAGTAGCATTAAATTGGTTTGACGGTAGCTGGAGGTTCATTTTGTCCACCTTTGTTATTCTCGCTGTCAGCAATGTTAAAGCCGATACCTTCGCCTTTCCGGGTATTATGTTTGTCATGTTGATGTTTTTGTCATTATTTGGCTCGCACGGCAAACAACGAATTTTTTTAACCCCAAAGGAGGTGAAGCATGTTTAGTATTATCGTTCCTTCCTATAATCGAAGAGATGAAATTCCGGCGTTGCTGGACAGTTTAACCCGGCAAACTAGCCATGATTTTGAAGTGGTGATTGTGGACGATTGCTCCGAATATCCGGTTGTCGTGGAGCAATCTTATCCTTTTGCGGTGCGCGTGGTTCGTAATCAAACTAATCAAGGTGCGGCGGAAAGCCGCAATATCGGTGCGCGCGCGGCAAAAGGCGAATGGTTGCTATTTTTAGATGATGACGATCGTTTTGCGGATAATAAATGCGCCCGATTAGCCGAGATTATTGCTACTCATATTGACGTTAATTTTCTTTACCATCCGGCCAAATGCGAAATGGTAAACGAAGGTTTTAGTTATCAGACAAATCCGATTGAACCGCAAGAAATCAGCATTGAACGCATTTTACTTGCCAATAAAATCGGCGGTATGCCGATGATTGCTGTAAAAAAATCGTTGTTTCTAAAAATAGGCGGATTATCAAGCGCGCTTCGTTCCCTTGAGGACTATGATTTCTTGTTAAAATTAGTGAAAGAACCGACCTTTAAGCCGTACAAGGTGGATGAAGCGTTGACTTATTGTACTTTTCACACCAAACGTTCCAGCGTTTCGACAGACACGTCTAACACGCAAAAAGCCATTGATTATATTCGCGAACATTATGTGGAGAGCGAGCAACAGGCGCGTAATTTTGCCATTAATGCTCAATATATGCTTGCTTATCCGAATGTGATGAATCTTTCTCGCAAAGCTGCAAAATACTATTTCGCTATTTTCCAAAAAACAAAAAGCGTGAAGCAGTTGCTGATTGCATTAGTCGTGCTAATTTCGCCAAAATTAGCAATTAATTTGAAACGTTTTATGTAATTGTGATGAATAGAAGAGAAGGAAAATAATGAAATTTTCAGTTTTAATGTCCTTATATATTAAGGAAAATCCGGAGTATTTAAGAGCGTGTTTTGCAAGCCTTGTAGCGCAAACCCGTCCGGCGGATGAGATTGTGTTGGTATTTGACGGCGCGGTTACGCCGGAATTAGAAGCCGTGGTTGACGAATTTGAATCTCAATTACCGTTAAAATTGGTTAAATTGCCGCAAAATCTTGGCTTAGGTAAAGCGCTAAATGAAGGCTTGCTGCATTGTTCCTACGATTGGGTATTTCGCATGGATACCGATGATATTTGTGTGCCGGAACGTTTTGAAAAACAAACGGCATTTATTAATGCCCATCCTGATACGATTATTTTTGGCGGGCAAATCGTCGAATTCGGCCAGAATATAAATGATATTGTTGCCTATCGTAATGTGCCAACTGATGCGGTGTCCATTGTGAAGTTCACTCGGAAACGTTGTCCGTTTAACCATATGACGGTGGCGTATCAAAAGAATGCGGTGCTTGATTGCGGTGGCTATGAAGATTTGCAAGAAGATTATTACTTGTGGATAAAACTTATAGCCAAAAAACAGCAAGTGGCAAATTTACCGGATATTCTCGTTTATGCTCGCGTTGGAAACGGTATGGTAGGGCGTCGGCGCGGTTTAAATCATGCCAAAGCCGAGTGGCGTTTGTTTAAATTAAAATATCGTCTCGGTATTCAAGGATTCGTATCGGGTTTATTCACTTTTGCTCTGCGATCCGCCTCTCGTTTACTGCCGACCGCTTTATTGAAAGCGATTTATAACAAGTTTTTGAGAAAATAGATTGCTGTTTCTCTCACCGGAAAGTCGTTCGAATAAGGAACCACTAAATGCGTTTCTTGCTTGTTTGAATATAACGCTACTTCATTAAATTTTATTTTTCATGTTCGATTCAAAAAAATTCCTCGCAGATGTTTCTCATGAGCCCGGTGTTTATCGTATGTATGACGATAAGGAGCAAGTGATCTATGTAGGCAAGGCGAAGGATTTAAAGAAACGTTTGTCGAGTTATTTTCGCGCCAACCTTAGTAGCAAGAAAACCGAGGCGTTGGTGGCGTCGATTCATCATATTGATACGACGATTACTTCTAGCGAAACGGAAGCTTTGTTGCTCGAACATAATTTCATCAAACTTTATCAACCGCGCTACAACGTGTTATTGCGCGACGATAAATCCTATCCTTTTATTTTGCTCACTAAAGAACGTCATCCGCGTATCGGCGCTTACCGTGGCGCAAAGAAAATTGCCGGTGAATATTTCGGGCCTTATCCCCATGCCGGTGCGGTGCGCGAGACATTGTCGCTATTACAAAAATTATTCCCTGTGCGTCAGTGTGAAAATTCAGTTTATGCCAATCGTTCACGCCCTTGTCTACAATATCAAATTGGACGCTGCTCCGCGCCTTGCGTATCGGGTTATGTGACGGATGAAGAATATAATCAGCAAGTGGAACTCGCGCGTTTATTTTTGCAAGGCAAAGATCAGCAAGTGTTGGATTATTTAATCGACAAAATGGAACGCGCGAGTCGCGAATTGGATTTTGAGCAGGCGGCGCGTTATCGCGATCAAATCCAAGCCGTGCGCTCAGTGACTGAAAAACAATTTGTCGCCAACGAACGTTTGGACGATATGGATATTATGTCTATTGCCTATCAACACGGCTTAGCGTGCGTGCAAGTGATGTTTATTCGTCAAGGCAAAGTATTGGGTAATCGCAGTTATTTTCCAAAAGTACCGGCAAATACGGATCTTTCCGAACTGACCGAAACCTTCGTGGGGCAATTTTATCTGCAAGGACATCAAGGACGAAGCATTCCGAATACTATTATTGTGGATCGTAAACTCAGTGCAAAAGCCGAGTTAGAGCAACTTCTGACGGAACAAGCAGGACGAAAAGTGATGATTCAAGAAAGCGTGAAAGGTGATAAAAGCAAATATCTACAATTAGCGCAAGTGAATGCCAAAGCGGCGCTGGTGACTCAACTTAAACAGTCTTCACGCATGTCCGAACGTTATCAAGCCTTATGCGAATTGCTCGATATGGCGGAAATTAAGCGCATGGAATGTTTCGATATTAGTCATACTATGGGCAGCCAAACCGTGGCTTCTTGCGTAGTGTTTAACCAAGAAGGCCCGCTGAAATCTGATTATCGCCGTTTCAATATCGAAGGCATCACCGGCGGCGATGACTATGCGGCGATGGAGCAGGCGTTAAAAAAACGTTATGACCGAGAGTTGGAAGAGGAGAAAATTCCTGACGTCATTTTTATCGACGGCGGCAAAGGGCAGCTTAATCGTGCCTTGGCTGTATTTCGCAGACTCAACGTAAAATGGGACAAAAGCCGACCACACTTAATTGGCGTAGCGAAAGGCGTGGATCGTCGTGCCGGTCAAGAAATACTGATTATCAGTAAACAAAACCGTGAAATTCATTTGCCGGACGACAGCCTTGCGTTGCATTTGATTCAGCATATTCGCGACGAAAGCCACAATCACGCCATCAGCGGGCATCGTAAAAAACGCCAAAAAGCCTTTACTCAAAGCGGTTTGGAAACTATTGAAGGCGTAGGTGCCAAACGTCGCCAAGCATTGCTGAAATATCTCGGTGGCTTGCAAGGAGTGAAAAATGCGACATTGGATGAAATTGCTTCCGTGCCGGGTATTTCGCGTAAACTGGCGGAAACGATTTTTGAAACACTCCGAAGTTAATTTTAAGTCATTGGCAAACGGCTCAAATTTGTTATTTATTTTCTTTGAATTTCTGACCATAATACCGGCTATTTTTTTCAAAAAGGATTTTTTATGAACATTCGTCAACTCATCAAACAGCACCGCATTGAACGCCTATTCCAGCAAGGCACTTTCGGCATTGAAAAAGAAAGCCAGCGCGTTTATGCGGACGGCTCGATCGTCACAACGGAACATCCAAAGACGTTTGGTAATCGCAGTTTTCACCCTTATATTCAAACGGATTTTGCTGAAAGTCAGTTAGAATTAATCACACCACCGACAAAATCTTTAGAAGACACTATGCGTTGGCTTTCCGCAATTCATGAAGTCGTATTGCGTAGTTTGCCGGAAGACGAATATATTTTCCCGCTCAGTATGCCTGCCGGTTTGCCGCCGGAAGAACAAATTAAAGTCGCGCAATTAGAGAATCCGGAAGATGTGGCTTACCGCGAATATTTGGTGAAAAGTTACGGCAAATATAAACAAATGGTGAGCGGTATTCACTACAATTTCCAACTTGATCCGTCTGCCGTTAAAGCGCTTTTTGAGGCGCAAACGGAAGAAAAAAATTTGTTCAACTTCCAGAATAATTTATACCTGAAAATTGCTAAAAATTTTCTACGCTATCAATGGATCTTGCTGTATTTACTTGCCGCCACGCCGACTGTGGACGAAAATTATTTTCGTGAGGGTTCGCCGCTGCGTCCACAACAATATGTGCGTAGCTTGCGTTCCAGTCCCTTTGGTTATGTGAACGATCCGGAAATTAAAGTCTCTTTTGATAGCCTGGAAGCCTATGTTGACAGTCTTGAGCATTGGGTGAACAGTGGTAAGTTAATCGCTGAAAAAGAATTTTATTCAAATGTCCGCTTACGTGGCGCGAAAAAAGCACGCGATTTATTGCAAAGCGGCATCCAATATCTTGAATTCCGTTTGTTTGATCTCAATCCCTTTGCCGCTTGCGGTCTTCTTTTAGAAGACGCCAAATTTATTCATTATTTCATTTTATTAATGGCGTGGTTAGAGGATACAGCGGATCAGGACGCGATAGAACTGGGTAAAGGACGTCTTGCGGAAGTGGCGTGGGAAGATCCGTTGGCGCAAAGCGCGTATTCGGTGGAAGGCGAGCTAGTACTTTTTGAGATGCTTGAAATGCTTGAAGAACTGCAAGCCGATGATGGAATTAAGGCGATTGTAAGGGAAAAATTCACGCAATTTGCCGAACCGTGGAAAACTGTTTGCGCGAATGTCGTGGTTGCTATTGAGAAAGCGGGCGGTTATCAGCAATTAGGCGCGGATATTGCAAAAGGCAATAAACTTCTTGCTTTTGAGCGTTTCTATGCCTTGTCTGCATTCGATAATATGGAACTTTCTACCCAAGCATTGATGTTCGATGCGATCCAAAAAGGCTTAAAGATCGAAATTTTAGACGAGCGCGATCAATTCCTAAGTCTGCAATACGGCGAGCATTTGGAATATGTGAAAAACGGTAATATGACTTCGCACGATAGCTACATTTCGCCGCTAATTATGGAAAATAAAGTGGTGACTAAAAAGGTATTGGCAAAAGCCGGTTTTAACGTGCCGCAAAGCATGGAGTTTAACGATGTGCAAACTGCGGTGGAGAATTTTCCGCTATTTGACGGTCGCGCGGTAGTGATTAAACCGAAATCCACTAATTTCGGCTTGGGCATTACCATTTTTCAACAAGGCGTGCAAAATCGCGAAGACTTCGCCAAAGCGGTGGAAATTGCCTTCCGTGAAGATAAAGAAATTATGGTAGAAGATTATTTGATCGGCACCGAATATCGTTTCTTCGTATTAGGCGATAAAACCTTGGCGGTATTATTACGTGTGCCGGCAAATGTTATTGGCGACGGTGAACATACAATTAAACAATTGGTGGCGATGAAAAATGCTGATCCGTTGCGCGGTGATGGTAGTCGCACGCCGTTGAAGAAAATCGCCTTGGGGGATATTGAAGAATTGCAGTTAAAAGAGCAAGGTTTCACACCAATCTCCATTCCGCCGAGAGATGTTATTGTTCAGTTGCGTGCGAATTCGAATATCAGCACCGGCGGTGACTCGATTGATATGACTGATCAAATGCACGAAAGCTACAAACAACTTGCTGTCGATATTAGTAAAGCAATGGGCGCGGCAGTGTGTGGCGTGGATTTGATTATTCCCGATTTAACCAAACCGGCTCAGCCGAATTTGCAGTCTTGGGGCGTCATTGAAGCCAATTTTAATCCGATGATGATGATGCATATTTTCCCGTATGCGGGGGAAAGTCGTCGAGTAACGTTGGACGTCATTAGTATGTTATTTCCGGAACTGCCGTTGTATCGTTAAAACTGGCTAAGCAGAATCGAAATTCGCTCTTTCGTTTGAAAGAGCGAATTTTTTTATCGAAAATTAATGGCCGGTGCACGATTTATGCAGAAATAAATGCCCGACATAAGATTTAGCAAGGGTTCAATGCGGTGCTCTGAGAAGGGTTCAATGCGGTGCTCTGGGAAGAGTTCAATGCGGTGCTCTGAGAAGAGTTCAATGCGGTGCTCTGGAAAGAGTTCAATGCGGTGCTCTGAGAAAAGAGTTCAATGCCGTACCGCATGAAGTTATTTGCCATTAAACCACGCCACATAATCGAATTGATCATAATATTTCACGCCATTCCACCCGGAAAAGGTAAACAAATCGCCTACTTGGTTTTGTTTTTCAAAACCTTTGATATAAAACGCGGATTTAAATTCGGGATAAGGTTTGCGAGTGAACACCACTTTATTTTTGAAGGGCAGTTGATCGAAGGCGGCTAAATCTTCATAAGCGATGCCTTGCGCATCGTCTTTGTCGGTCATCATGATAAACAGATTATCCAAATTCATTCGGGCGGAACGCGCCAGCCATTTTTGTTGGGCTTCTTGACTGTTGCGATAGTGCATAAAGTGAACTTTAAGATCGGCTAATTTTGCGACGGGATAAGGTTTCTCTGATTGGATAAAGGTGAGCGATTGTCGTTGATAAAATTCGATATTTTGCAGGTAACGAACGAAATCGTTCGGGCTTAAGTAGAGATTTACGAACGGTGAGTTAAACGGTTCATTTAAATCGTGCAGAATAAACGCGCCCACACAATTGGCGGAAATTACCGTCATGCCGTGATTTTGTAAACGAGATTTGAGTCGGCGATTGATAAATATTCTTTGTATTTTGTTGATCGCGCTTCTGATTTTTGATAACAGCATAATTCCTCCTAGGGGGCGCTATCCTATCGCTTTTTACCCGTCTAATTCAATGATTAATTTTGTTACGAATTGGTGAAAATTTGAGGTTTATCACAAATTTGGGCTGTAAAAATAAGTATAATCGGTGCGTTTTTTCAGTCTGATTCTTCATAATCAAGTTTTATTTCACTAGAACGGAGTACTTATATGAGCGAACAATTACGTAAAGCCGCATTGGATTTTCACGAGTTCCCCATTCCGGGAAAAATCGAAGTTACCCCGACCAAATCACTGGCGACGCAGCGTGATTTGGCGCTCGCTTATTCTCCCGGGGTAGCGGAACCTTGTTTAGAAATCGAAAAAGATCCGCAAGCTTCTTATAAATACACGGCGCGTGGTAATTTGGTCGCGGTGATCTCAAACGGTTCGGCCGTGTTGGGATTGGGCAATATCGGAGCGCTTGCCGGTAAGCCGGTTATGGAAGGAAAAGGCGTATTATTTAAAAAATTCGCGGGCATTAACGTATTTGATATTGAAGTGAATGAACATGACCCGGATAAATTAATCGATATTATTGCCTCTCTTGAACCAACTTTCGGCGGGATCAATTTGGAAGATATTAAAGCACCGGAGTGTTTTTATATCGAACAAAAATTGCGCGAGCGAATGAATATTCCGGTTTTTCATGATGACCAACACGGTACGGCGATTATCAGTGCAGCCGCGATTATTAACGCATTACGTATCGTCGGCAAGGAAATTGAAAAGGTACGCTTGGTGGCGTCCGGAGCGGGGGCGGCCTCTATCGCTTGCTTGAATTTATTATTATCCCTCGGTATGAAACGTGAAAATATCACCGTTTGTGACTCAAAAGGAGTGGTATATAAAAATCGTGATGAGCGTATGGATCAAACCAAAAAGAATTACGCGATTGATGACAATGGCTGGCGTACCTTGTCGGATGCCATTCCAAATGCGGATATTTTTCTTGGCTGTTCGGCAGCGGGTGCATTAACGCAAGATATGGTAAAAACCATGGCGGCACACCCGATTATTTTGGCACTGGCAAATCCTAACCCGGAAATAACTCCGCCTGAAGTGAAAGCGGTTCGCCCTGACGCAATTGTGTGTACCGGCCGTTCTGATTACCCAAATCAAGTTAATAATGTACTTTGTTTCCCATTTATTTTCCGCGGTGCATTGGATGTGGGGGCAACAGCTATCAACGAAGAAATGAAGCGTGCGGCAGTTTATGCTATTGCGGATCTTGCCCTAGAAGAACAAAACGAAGTGGTAACTTCGGCTTACGGTGGTGAGGGCGCTACTTTTGGCGCAGATTATATTATTCCGCGTCCGTTTGATCCGCGTCTAATCGTCCGCATTGCACCGGCTGTTGCAAAAGCGGCAATGGAATCCGGTGTAGCGGCTCGTCCAATTTCAGATTGGAACGAATATATTGAGAAATTAACCCAATTTGTTTATAAAACCAGCCTTTTTATGCGGCCGATTTTCAATCAGGCCAAACAAGCTCCGCAACGTATTATTATTGCCGAAGGGGAAGAGGCCAATGCGTTGCACGCGACGCAAGAAGTGATTTCTATGGGCTTGGCCAAACCGATTTTAATTGGTCGCCAATCTGTTATTGAAGCGAAAATTAAAAAATTGGGCTTGCGTTTACAAGCCGCTGTGGATTTTGAGATTGTCGACAATGAAAATAACCCGCGTTACGAAGAGTGTTGGAAACATTATTACGAATTAACGAAACGTAAAGGAATCACTCAGGCGGTCGCAAAACGTGTGGCGCGTTCTAATACGACCGTATTAGCTTCGACTTTAGTAAGCCTTGGTTATGCTGACGGATTAGTTTGTGGTTTATTTGGTTCTTACGGCAAACATTTAGCCTCAATTCAAGACATTATCGGTTTAAAAGACGGTGTGAAAGTACCGGCAACCTTGCAAAGCCTTGTGTTACCAAGCGGCAACGTATTTTTAACGGATACGCACGTAAATACGGATCCGAATGCGGAGGAACTGGCAGAAATTACCTTAATGGCGGCGGAAGAGGTCCATCGTTTTGGTATTGAACCGGCAGTGGCGTTGCTTTCCCATTCTAACTATGGCTCATCGAATGAGCTTGGCGCGCCTAAAATGCGTGAAGTTTTAGACTTGGTTAAGGCACGCAATCCTCAATTGATGATTGACGGTGAAATGCGTGGTGATTTGGCTATGAATGAAGCGCATCGTCGTGAAATTATGCCGGACAGTCCGCTCAAAGGCTCTGCCAACTTGCTAGTGTTTCCGAATTTAAGTGCGGCTCGTATTAGTTATAGCTTACTCCGCGGCACTACAACGGCAATTACTATCGGGCCGATTCTTATGGGCGTGAATAAATCCGCACATATTTTAAATCCAAGCGCTTCTGTCCGTCGCATTATTAATATGATTGCGTATGCAGCGGTTAAAGCGCAACAAGACTAGATCTTTTAAAATGTAAAAAGAGCGAGCACTTGATCTGCGCCCAAAAGTTAGATGGTTATTTAAAGGACTGTGTTCGATTTGTATCGGCTCAGTCCTTTTAATCTTAATTGGATTCGTTCTTCGTTATAGTAACTCGCATAATTCTTTATTGCCTTTTTTTGATAAATCCATTTTCACTAATAGGCATTGATAGCCAGGTATTTGCAGAGGGAGTTTGGGAGGTTTTGAGAAGTATGAAAATAGCACCGCATTGAGCCAGGTTCAATGCGGTGCTATTTTTAGTGAAGAATTTTTTGCTAAAAAATCCCCCTTAAAACTAAGGGGGCGTGTAAAGATTTATTTATTTTTTCTTCGCGTATTTCAAGGAGTCAATGGCAACGGCGAGGATAATAATGCTACCTTTAATAATGTATTGCCAATAAGGGTTCACGCCGATGTAAGTCAAACCATAGTTAATTACAGTGAAAATAATCACCCCGGTAATCACACCAATAACCGTCCCCACACCACCGGCGAAAGACACACCGCCTACTACGCAAGCTGCGATAGCATCCAATTCATACATGAAACCGAGGTTATTGGTAGCAGAACCGATACGACCGGCTTCTAACATACCACCGAACGCATAGAACATCCCGGCAATGATGTAGATCGCAACAAGGTTGCGTGCCACGTTGACACCGGAGACTTTAGCTGCTTCTGGGTTACCACCGATAGCAAAAATGTTTTTACCAAAGCGCGTTTTGTTCCACATCACCCACACACCGAAAGCACAAATGGCCGCATAAATGGTGATGTAAGAGAGCTTAAATGAACCCAAGCGAATAAAGCCTTGTGCAAAGGTGGAGAAATTTTCGCTGAAACCGGCAATCGGGGAACCACCTACGGCATCGTAATAAAGGGAGTTGAAACCATAAACGATAATCATGGTACCCATGGTGGCGATAAACGGCGTTACGTTTAAGTAAGCGATTACCAAACCATTGATTAAGCCAATAACGGCACCCACTGCACAAACGGCAAGGATAACCACCGGAATTGGAATTTCACCGAGGTCAGGGAAAACACGGTTCATGTTTTCCATCGATTGCAACATGGTCGCAGAGATTACCGCGGCGAGACCAACCTGACGACCGGCGGATAAGTCGGTACCTTGTGTCACCAATAAGCCGGCAACCCCAAGCGCGATGATTAAACGCACGGAAGATTGGGTCAGAATGTTACTGAAGTTCACCAAGTTAAGAAATGTCGGATCTTGTGCGATGATGATGCCAAGTAAAATCAACAACACAAAATAAATCGCATTTTGCTTTAAGAAATCGAATGATTTATTTTTTTCTAAGGCACTCATAATTTGTTCCTTTGTAATTTATAAATATTTGGCGGCAAGCTGCAAAATTTCTTCTTGAGAGGTTTTTGCCGTTTCGACGATACCGGCAACTTTGCCGTTACTCATGACGAGAATGCGGTCGGTTACCCCAAGGAGCTCAGGCATTTCGGAAGAAATCATGATGATGCCTTTATCCTTTTTAGCCAGTTCCTGAATTAATTGGTAAATTTCAAATTTTGCACCGATATCAATCCCACGGGTTGGTTCGTCCAACATCAGAATCTCCGGTTGGGTTAATAACCAACGACCGATGATAACTTTTTGTTGGTTACCGCCGGAAAGTGAGCCAATGGTTGTTTTGTGTGATGGCGTCTTAACATTCATGGAATCAATGACCCATTGAGTATCACTACGCATTTTTTTATTGCTGAGTAGTTTCCAAGGGGTTAAATAGGATTTCATGTTAGAAATCAAAGAGTTGAATTCAATGCTTAAGTTAGAGTAAATCCCCGTTGAACGACGTTCTTCAGTCACTAGCGCAAAACCATTATTGATTGCCTCAAGTGCGGTGTGATTTTTCACTGTTTTTCCGTTGAGTTTAATCGTGCCGGTTTTCAGTTCACGCACACCAAAAATAGCTTCCACGATATCCGTACGTTTCGCACCGACGAGGCCGGCAATCCCTAAAATTTCACCTTTACGTAAATTGAAAGACACATTTTGAATAGAAGGTTGGTTTAACGCTGTCAGGTTTTCCACTTCTAAGGTGATTTCTTTTGGAACGTTAGTTTTTTCCGGGAAACGTTGAGTCAGTTCGCGGCCTACCATCATGGAGACGATTTGATCCATGGTGGAGGTTTTTACCGGTACGGTATTAATCCATTTACCATCACGTAGAATGGTAATTTCATCACAAATTTTGAAGATTTCGTCCATTTTGTGAGAAATATAAATAATACCGCAGCCGCGATCTTTTAATTTTTGAATAATTTTAAACAGATGTTCTACTTCTTTTTCGGAAAGTGAGGATGTCGGTTCATCCATAATCACAATTTTTGCGTTGTAAGAAAACGCTTTCGCAATTTCGATCATCTGCATTTGTGAAACAGAAAGTTTGGCGACTTTTTCTCTTGGATCAACATCAATGTCCAATTCATCAAAAATCGCTTTGGTATCACGGTACATTTTCGCGTGATCCACAAAAGGCCCTTTCAGCGGGTAACGACCTAACCATAAGTTATCCATAACGCTGGTTTGACGCACAAGGTTAAGTTCTTGGTGCACCATGGAAATGCCGTTTTCTAAAGCTTCTTTTGAGGTTTTAAAATTCACGGGTTTGCCTAAAAACAAGATTTCACCTTCGTCTTTAGCGTAAATGCCGAACAAGCATTTTAACAACGTGGATTTACCCGCACCGTTTTCCCCCATCAATGCGTGTACAGAATGCGAACGGACGCTTAAGTTTGCGTGATCTAAGGCTTTTACGCCCGGAAAGGACTTGCTGACATTAGTCATGGTAAGCAGGACTTCGCCATTTTGGCTTCCGCTTTGACTGTGAATTTGTTCTGTCATATCCAACCTCATAAATAAAGGGGAAGGGACATAAGTGTTGTCCTACGCTTCCCCTTACATTAATAAAACAAATTTATTTTAAGAATTCAGATAAGTTATCTTTATCTACGCCCACATAAGGAACACGGACCACACGATCTTTAAGTTCCCATTTGGTACCTTCGGTCGCCGGTTTGCCGTTCGCTAAGTTATTCGATAACTCAACAACCGCTTTACCTTGGTTTACACCGTCATTTAACACAGTACCGGCAAGCTCACCTTTCTTAATCAGTTGTAATGCTTCAGGTAGTGCGTCAACACCGAAGATTGGTAATTTTTTACCATGTGCTTTAGTCGCTTCTAATGCGCCTAACGCCATACCGTCGTTGTTAGAAATGATCACTTCAATGTCATTTGCTTTAGAGCTGGATAACCATGCATCTACTTTATCTTTCGCCAATGCGGCATCCCACATACCGGTATCAATGAAGAGTTGTTCGGTTTGGATACCTTGTGCATTTAATTGTTCAATCACATATTTGGTACGTGCTTCTGCATCCGGGTGACCCGGTTCGCCTTTCAATAAAACGTATTGGATTTTCCCGTCTTTGTTTAAGTCTAATGCCGGCATGGCTTTCCATTGTTTGGCAATTAAGTTACCTTGAATAATGCCCGATTCTTTCGGATCTGTACCTACAAAGTAAGCGTTATCATAAGAAGCGATTGCTTTTGCACCCGGGTCTTTATTGAAGAACACAACTGGAATATTGTCCGGTTTTGCTTTACCAATGATGGTTGGTGCTGCAGATGGGTCAACTAAGTTGATGGCTAACGCTTTTACGCCTTTTGAAAGTAATACGTCAACTTGGTCGTTTTGAATAGACTGTGCGTTTTGAGAGTCATTCATTAATAATTTTACGTCTTTTAATTGATCTGCGTCTTTTTGAATTTCTTTACGCATTAAAGACATAAAGTTGTCGTCATATTTATAGATTGTCACACCGATACGGGTTTCTGCTTGTGCTGCGCTGATGCCGGCACCGAAAGCTACTGCTAAAGCAACTGCACTTAATACTGTTTTTTTCATAATGCATGTTCTCCATTAATTGTTCATATAAAGAATAAAGAGGGTTTTATTTCAGTGATAATTCATTAAAGCATTATTATCAAAATCTTACCTTTTTACACTGCAATCGCTACTCGGGTAATTGGCGGTAAGAATACCTTGTTTTTTGGGGAAAGAATGTGATCATATTCACATTTATGAAAACGATTACATATCTAGTTTAAAAATAACGCAATTTTAGTGTTTTTCCTCCTTTGGATAGGCATTTCCCACAGAAAAACGTCTGACTAATGTCGGATTAAATTGGGGATTAATAGGTAAGGAAAAGCTTTTATCAACCAAACTTAGTGCCAAGTTTGCGGCGTAATTTGCCATAAGATCAATGGGATAACGAATTGTTGTGAGTTTGGGCACTAAATAACGTGCAATTGGCATATCGTCAAAACCAATAATAGAAAACTGTTTCGGCACTTTGATATTGTTTTCATTGAGTACGGATAACGCACCTGCTGCCATAGAATCATTATAGGCTACAACTGCCGTTAAATTATCGTTATAACTCAATAAGTTAATCATAGCTTCCTCTCCGCCTTCAAAATCCGGCGTGCTATGCACGATGGCATTTTCGACAATGGGGATACCCTGTTCTGTAAGCGCATTCAAATAACCTTGCTTACGCTCCGCTTCATCATTAATTCTATGGTTCGAGCCAATATAACCGATATGGCGATGCCCTGCGTTAATCAGCGTATTAGTCGCGATATAGGTGCCTTTTTGATTATCCAATCCGACACAGCGGGATTCATAGCCTTTAATGCAACGGTTGATAATGACCATGCCCGGTACGCTTTCTAAATAATCTGCCAACGTTTGATCATCTAACGCTTTGGAATGCACGACTAAACAATGACAACGTTTACGCAGTAGGGTATCAATAGCTTCTTTCTCTTTCTCCGCCTGATGGTACCCCATACCAATCAAAATATTTTTACCATGTTCCATGGCAACGTGATCAACCGCTTTTACTAAAATCGCAAAAAAAGCATCCGTTACATCGGTCACCACGACGCCTAATGTATCCGAACTTTGCGAAGCCAAGGCCTGCGCATTGGCATTCGGACGGTAGCCTAATTGTTCAATAGCGTTCAGTACAGCGGCACGGGTGTTTTCTTTCGCGCAAGAGTGGTTATTTAACACCCTAGATACTGTCGCAACAGAAACACCGGCTTGTTTTGCCACATCTCGAATCGTAACCATGCAGCCCCCTTTCTAGATAAAAATGAAAACGAAGGAATCATAATCGGAAAAAAGATTTTTTGGAAACGCTTACTTTTAAAAGTGTCGTTTATGTCACAGTTTTTTAAACAGCCTTATTGCTTAAATAAAAAGAAATTTATTTTTGTGATCTTGATAACAGTTTAATTTGTTAAATATGCTATTTTATGCCATATTTTTGTAATCGTTTTCATAAATAAAGAAGACACGCATAGAAAGCAGATATAGAGGCGTATTATGACAACTGTTTTTGAACCTACCGATCATCCGCACCGCAGATATAACCCTTTAACCGATCAATGGGTTTTAGTTTCTCCTCATCGTGCTAAACGTCCATGGCAAGGACAACAAGAGAAAGTCAATGAAGAACAAAAGCCAAGTCATGATCCGAATTGCTACCTTTGCCCACGTAATAAACGCATTACCGGCGAACTCAATCCCGATTATCACAAACCTTATGTATTCAAAAATGATTTTTCTGCGTTGTTAGAAGACACACCGGCACCGCAAAATAACGACAATCCGTTATTCCAAAGCTCACAAGCGCGCGGGGAAAGTCGCGTCATTTGTTTTTCACCCGACCACAGTAAAACGTTGCCATTATTGACCGCACTTGAGATCGAAGAGGTCATTAAAGTCTGGCAAGAACAACTCCGTGAGCTTGGTCAAAAATACCAATGGGTACAAATCTTTGAAAACAAAGGCGCAGCGATGGGCTGTTCTAATCCACATCCACACGGACAAATCTGGGCAAACAGTTTCCTGCCGAATGAAGTGGCGAGAGAAGATAAAGCACAACGTCAATATTATGAAAAACAGGGTTCCGTGCTGTTGGTGGATTATGTTCAACAGGAGCTTGCCCGAAAAGAACGGATCGTAGTAGAAACGGAGTACTGGGTTGCTGTCGTGCCGTATTGGGCGATTTGGCCGTTTGAAACATTGTTATTACCAAAAGTACAGGTTAAACGCTTAACGGAATTAACTGACGCGCAAGCGAAAGATTTGGCGGTGATATTGAAAAAACTCACGACCAAATACGACAATCTATTTGAAACCTCTTTCCCGTATTCCATGGGTTTCCACGCCGCGCCGTTTAACGGCGAAGAAAACAACCATTGGCAATTGCACGCTCATTTCTATCCGCCTCTTTTACGCTCCGCCACCGTGCGCAAGTTTATGGTGGGTTACGAAATGCTCGGCGAAAGCCAACGTGATTTAACGGCGGAACAAGCAGCAGAAAGACTGCGTGCGTTGAGTGAAATTCACTATAAACTGAAATAATGCGCCCAATTCCCCTCTTTAGCAAAGAGGGGTTAGGGGAGATTTACTCGCTTCGCTCGCACTTCGTGCCGTTGCTAAAGCAACGTTCAAACGTAAGCGTTTGTGGCAGAAGCTATATCAACCTCATACGAAATTTAAATATCACAATTAAATCTCCCCCTGCCCCTCTTTACAAAAGAGGGGAGTGGTTTGAGAGATATGATAAAGAGAAAGGAAACAACATGACCCCAATCCAAAAATCCCAACACATTTTCACCCAAAAATACAATAAACAACCGGAGTTGACCGTGTATGCGCCCGGTCGCGTGAATATCATCGGCGAACATACCGACTACAACGATGGCTTTGTGATGCCATGCGCTATTAACTATGGCACGGCGATTGCCGGCGCGAAACGCAACGATCATGTTTGGAATGTGTATGCTGCCGATTTGGATTTGTCAGATGAATTTTCACTAGATAAAGACATCCCACAAAGTGAACAAAAATGGGCAAATTATGTGCGTGGCGTGGTGAAATTTATTCAGGAACGTTGCCCTGATTTTAAACAGGGGGCGGATTTAGTGATTTCCGGCAACGTACCGCATTCTTCGGGCTTAAGTTCTTCTGCGGCGTTAGAAGTGGCAACGGGAAAATTCTGTCAGCAGCTGAGTGATTTACCTTTAAGTCATACGGAGATTGCACTTATCGGACAAAAAGCGGAGAACAAATTTGTTGGTGCCAACTGCGGCAATATGGATCAGTTGATTTCTGCGCTCGGACAACAAGATCATTTATTGATGATTGACTGCCGTAGTCTTGAAACGCAACCCACACCCGTGCCGCAAGATGTAGCGGTGATTATCGTGAACTCTAACGTGCCGCATGATTTAGTCACCGGTGAATACAACACCCGCCGTCAGCAATGTGAACGTGCAGCGGCGTTTTTCGGCGTAAAAGCTCTGCGTGATGTATCTGTGGCACAATTTAAAGAAAAAGAAGCAGAATTGACCGCACTTGATCCGCTGGTGGCAAAACGCGCCCGCCATGTGGTCACGGAAAATCAACGGGTGTTAGATGCGGTAGAAGCCTTGAAACATAACGACTTAACCCGCCTTGGTGAATTAATGGGGCAGTCGCATGATTCTATGCGCGACGATTTTGAAATCACCGTGCCACAAATTGACTATTTAGTGGAATTAGCGCAGTTGGTCATCGGTAAACAGGGCGGTGCACGCATGACCGGAGGTGGTTTCGGCGGTTGTATAGTTGCTCTTGCGCCACACGATAAAGTAGAAGCCGTACGCAAAATCGTGGCAGACAATTATGAAAAACAAACAGGCTTGAAAGAAGACTTTTATGTTTGCACGGCTTCTCAAGGGGTGCGTGTATGCTAGAACAACACGCCCAAGGCACTGCGCCGGACGGCTTGCCATTTAATCTTTTCATCTTGCAGAATGCACAGGGAATGCGTATGCAATTTACCGATTGGGGCGCAACGTGGACGTCTTGTCGCGTGCCGGTCAACGGAGAATTGCGTGAAGTCTTGCTAGGCTGCAAATTGGAAGCGTATCCGATTCAGCAAGCCTATTTGGGGACGAGTGTCGGACGTTATGCCAATCGCATTGCCAATGCGCAATTTACGCTTAATGATAAAATTGTGATCTTAACCGCCAATCAAGGAACGCATCAACTTCACGGCGGTGTAAACGGCTTTGATAAACGCCGTTGGGCATTAGAAAAGTGCGGTGAAAATTTCGTGTGTTTTTCCTTGCATTCCGCCGATGGCGATCAAGGCTTTCCCGGCAATGTGGATGTGACGGTGACTTACACCTTAACGGAAGAGAATTCGGTAAAAATCGAATATGCGGGGAAAAGCGATCAGGACACGGCATTGAATTTAACCAACCACGCTTATTTTAATTTAGAAAACGCTGAGCAGGGATCAGATGTTCGTCATCACCGCTTGCGCTTGAATGCAGATTTCTATTTGCCGGTAGATCGCGAAGGGATTCCAAATTCGCCGTTAAAACACGTTGTCGGCACCAGTTTTGATTTTCGCGTTGCCAAGCCGATTCAACAGGATTTTATGCAAGGCGAACAGCTTGCCACCAAAGGTTACGATCATTCTTTTATCGTCAACAAAGCCTGGCAAAAACCTTGTGTTTTGCTCAGTTCACCAAATGACGATTTGCATTTGGAAGTATTGACTTCACAAGCGGCGTTACAGGTTTACACCGGCAATTACCTCGCCGGCACACCTACTCGACATGGCACGCAATATGCCGATTACAGCGGTGTTGCGTTGGAAACCCAATGTCTTCCCGACACGCCCAATCACCCCGAATGGCAAAACTACGGCGGCATTGTGAAAGCCGGTGAGGAATATTATCAATGGACGGAATATCGGTTTAAGGAACCGAGTAAATAAAAAATATGGTGAAAATGCCAAGTGCTCAAAATTATGTGGCTGTTGCACAAAGCTGAAATGACCTTACAAAATAGCACCGCATTGAAGTAGCTTCCAATGCGGTGCTATTTTGGACTTACACTTCACTTCGGTATGTGTTATGCACTTGCTGGATAATACCGTAAGTATTTTTGCGTAACCCATTTTTTTCTGTATAATTGGCAACCTTTTTAATGCGTTGTAAAACGCTTGAAAAAGTCCGTGTGGTGGAATTGGTAGACACGTTAGGTTCAGGTCCTAATACCCTAACCGGTGTGCAGGTTCAAGTCCTGTCGCGGACACCAAATTAAAAACGGCGCAGATCAATAAAGATTTGCGCCGTTTTCAATTGATTTTTGTATTTGATTAAAATTTTATAGCGTTTGGGCGCTTCCTTTTGCGCTTTGGCGGTAAATATGGTACTTTTTGCCCATCAATTCGATAGTAATATTGTTAATTTTTATGAACGAAGAACACTCGACTAACCCAGCTGAAGTTACTAAAAAATCTTTTTTCCAATCCCTTTTCGGGCGCTTCTTTCAAGGCGAGCTTAAAAATCGCGACGATTTGGTAGAAGTAATCCGAGATTCCGAACAAAACGACTTAATCGACCAAAACACCCGCGAAATGATTGAAGGCGTGATGGAAATCGCCGAATTGCGCGTGCGCGATATTATGATTCCTCGTTCGCAAATCGTTTTTATTGAAGATCAACAAAATTTAAATACGTGTCTCAATACGATTATCGAATCGGCACATTCACGTTTTCCGGTCATTGCGGATGCGGATGATCGCGATAATATCGCCGGCATTTTGCACGCCAAAGATTTATTGAAATTTTTGCGTGAAGACTCGGAAGAGTTTGATTTATCAAAACTTTTAAGACCCGCAGTGATTGTACCGGAAAGTAAACGCGTAGATCGTATGTTGAAAGATTTTCGATCTGAACGTTTTCATATGGCGATTGTAGTGGATGAATTTGGTGCGGTGTCTGGGTTAGTGACCATTGAAGATATCTTGGAACAAATCGTCGGTGATATTGAGGATGAATTCGATGAAGAAGAAATTGCCGATATTTGCCAACTTTCCCGTCATACTTACGCCGTGCGGGCGTTAACCGATATTGACGATTTCAACGAACAATTCAACACGCATTTTAACGACGAGGAAGTCGATACTATCGGCGGTTTGATCATGCAAGCCTTCGGTTATTTACCGAAACGCGGTGAAGAAATTACCTTGGAAAAATTACAGTTTAAAGTCACTTCCGCAGATAGCCGTCGTTTAATTCAACTGCGCGTCACCGTTCCGGACGAACATTTATCAGAGATAGATGTGATGGAAGAAAAGGCGGAGTAATACCTTTCTTTATTTTAAGCTTTGCGTAGCCCTCGTTCTATCCGTAAACGAAATATTATTTATGAATAAATATATCATTTACCTCATCGCCTTAGTTTCCGGCGTGCTCGGCGTATTCGCTTTTTCTCCTTTTGATTATTGGGGCTTAGCTTATGTCTCACTGCTCGGTTTGATTTTTGTAGCGAAAACATCGAAAAAGTCCACGGCACTTTTTGCTAGCTTTTTATGGTCTATGGGCTTTTTCTGCTTCGGTGTGAATTGGTTGAATGTCAGCATTTATCAATTCGGTGGTGCTTCTTTAGGCGTAAGTTATTTTTTGGTGGGCTTACTTTCGGCGTATCTTGCGCTTTATCCGGTGTTGTTCACTTACTTAGTACAACGTTTTAACGTGCAAAGTGCAGTTATTTTCAGCGTAATTTGGACGTTCACCGAATTTTTACGCGGCTGGCTGTTCACCGGCTTTCCTTGGTTACAATTAGGCTATACGCAGATCGACAGCCCGTTTTCAGGCATTGCGCCGATTTTTGGCGTAACCGGCTTAACGTTTTTTACTGTGTGGGCGAGCGCGAGTATTTTTAATGGTGTTGCTGCCTTGTTTAACGGGAAAAATCCGAAAATAGCGCTGTTCAATGCGGTGCTGTTGGCTGGGGTTGGCGGTTTGAGCGCTTATGCGCAACGCATTGATTTCGTAAAACCCGTTCAAAATGAACCGCTTCGTGTTACCTTGCTGCAGGGCAACATAGAACAAAATCTGAAATGGGATCCTGATTATTTATATTCCACGCTGGAAATTTATCAAAAACTGATTGCACAACATCTAGGCAAAAGCGATCTGATTATTTTGCCGGAATCCGCCCTGCCGACACTTGAAAATGCCCTTGTTCCGTTTTTTGAACGTCTTGACCGCGCAGGCCAAGCGGCCGATACAGAAATTGTGATCGGTACGGTTTATCAAGACGTGCACTCGGACAAATTATTCAATTCTATGGTAAGCGTCGGAAATCCTAATTTTCCTTATCGCCTTGAAACACTGAATCGTTACAGCAAACGTCACTTGGTACCCTTCGGCGAATATGTTCCGTTGGAAACGTTATTGCGTCCGTTAAATTCCGTGTTTAATTTACCGATGTCCGCTTTTCAAAGCGGTGCCGTAGCGCAACCTCCTTTTATGGCTAAAGCCCGGGTTTTTGCACCAGCAATTTGTTATGAGATTATTTTCGGTGAACTGGTGCGTCAAAATTTAAAAAATGATACCGATTATTTGCTGACGATTTCTAACGACGCGTGGTTCGGCAATTCCATCGGTCCTTGGCAACATTTACAAATGGCAAGAATGCGGGCGTTAGAATTGGGTAAGCCGTTGATCCGCGCCACCAACACGGGAATTTCCGTGTTTATTGGCGCAAAAGGTGAAATTTTGGCGCAAGCGCCGCAATTTGTAGAAACCGCTTTAACTTACGATATTGCGCCGATGAAAGGAAAAACGCCTTATTCAGTGTTGGGCGATATGCCGCTTTATGGTTTGTCGTTACTGTTTTTGATGCTGCGCGGTATGATGGCCTTTATGCGTCGGCGGATGAACCTTTCGCAAAAACCTTAGTCAAAGCCACCGCACTTTTGCGTTTGGGATGAAAAATAACGAGATTTTAATGAATCAAAATTTAATCGAAGTAAAAAATCTCACCTTTAAACGGGGCAGTCGTGTGATTTACGATAACCTGAATTTACAGGTGCAAAAAGGTAAAATCACGGCGATTATGGGGCCTTCAGGAATAGGTAAAACCACTTTACTGAAATTAATCGGTGGTCAGCTGATGCCGGAACGAGGTGAGATTTTATTTGATGGACAGGATATTTGCCGCCTGTCGAATCGCGAGCTTTACGAAGTGCGTAAACGAATGGGCATGTTATTCCAGTCGGGAGCGCTGTTTACCGATATTTCTACTTTTGATAACGTGGCATTCTCGATTCGCGAACATACCCGATTGCCGGAAAGTTTAATTCGTCAAATCGTACTGATGAAATTAGAGGCCGTGGGCTTGCGCGGTGCGGCGGAATTAATGCCGTCCGAGCTTTCTGGCGGGATGGCACGTCGTGCTGCATTGGCTCGTGCGATTGCATTGGATCCGGATTTAATTATGTTTGATGAACCTTTCACCGGACAAGACCCGATTAGCATGGGCGTGATCGTAAGCCTGATTAAACGCTTGAACGAAGCGTTGAATTTGACTTCCATCGTCGTTTCGCACGATGTGCAGGAAGTGTTAAGTATCGCCGATTATGCTTATATTATCGCGGATAAACACGTAATTGCGGAGGGAACGTCCGAGCAACTATTGCAAAGTCGGGATCCACAAGTGGTGCAATTTTTAAACGGCGAAGCGGACGGTCCGGTGAAATTTCATTATCCGGCTGGAAACTATGTGGAGGAATTATTCTGATGATTGTTGATATGATTTCTTCCCTCGGACGTAATGTGATCCAATTTTTCCAAGCATTGGGACGCGCTGGTTTTATGTTGTTCGGCGCATTAGTCGGTAAACCGCAGATACGTAAACATTTTCCGTTGTTGATTAAGCAATTACACGTGTTGGGCGTGCAATCGTTATTGATCATAATGCTTTCCGGCTTATTTATCGGCATGGTATTGGGCTTACAGGGCTATGTCGTGTTGGTGGATTTTTCAGCCGAAACCAGTCTTGGTCAGCTTGTTGCGCTTTCATTGTTGCGGGAATTAGGTCCGGTCGTGACCGCGCTTTTATTTGCTGGTCGTGCGGGCTCCGCATTGACTGCTGAAATTGGCTTAATGAAAGCCACTGAGCAACTTTCCAGCCTTGAAATGATGGCAGTCGATCCGTTACGCCGAGTGATTGCACCGCGTTTTTGGGCAGGCGTGATTGCGATGCCGATTCTTTCCATTATTTTTATTGCTATCGGTATTTGGGGGGGCGCTTTAGTCGGTGTGGATTGGAAAGGCGTGGATGCAGGTAGTTTCTGGTCGGTAATGCAAAATGCCGTGAGCTGGAGTTACGATATCCTCAATGGATTTATTAAGAGCGTATTCTTTGCCATTGCGGTGGTGTGGATTGCGTTATTCAACGGTTATGATTGTATGCCGACTTCTGAAGGGATCAGTCAAGCCACAACAAGAACCGTTGTCCATGCATCATTAGTGGTACTGGGATTAGACTTTATCTTAACTGCCATAATGTTTGGGGCAGGTTAATAAGGGTATTTTTATGCGACAAACCGTTAAATATGAATTTTGGGTAGGCTTATTTTTGTTACTGGGTATCGGTGCTTTAGTATTTTTAGGTTTACGAGTGGCCAATGTGCAAGGTTTTGGCGAAAACAAATCTTATACCGTCACTGCAACTTTTGATAATATCGGCGGGCTGAAAGTCCGCGCTCCTCTTAAGTTGGGCGGCGTAGTGATTGGTCGAGTGAGTGGCATTGAGTTAGACGAAAAAACCTATTTACCGAAGGTGAACATCGAGATTAACCAAGAATACGATGAAATTCCGGAAAATAGCTCGTTGTCGATTAAAACGTCGGGGTTATTGGGCGAACAATATATCGCGTTGACAATGGGCTTTGATGACGGCGAAACCGCCATGTTAAAAAACGGTAGCCAAATCCAAGACACCAAATCCGCAATGGTATTGGAGGATTTAATTGGTCAATTCCTTTATGGCGATAAAAAATCTGAAGGTGATGCGACAAACGCAGAACCGGCAGCAAAATAATATTTTAGTTAGGAGATTTATGATGAAAATCAATCAATTAAAAAAATGGTTTACCGTTTTAACTTTTGCCGTGAGCACACTTTTCGTGACGAGCACCGCAATCGCGGAAACCAATCCTTATGTGTTGATGCAACAAGCATCGGATAAATTATTTTCAGACATTAAAGCGAACCAAGGTAAAATTAAACAAAATCCGGACTATTTACGTACTATCGTGCGTAATGATTTATTGCCTTATGTGCAAGTGAATTATGCCGGTTCTTTAGTGCTAGGTTCGTATTTTAAATCTACTACACCGGAACAACGCGATAAGTTTTTCAAGGCTTTCGGAGATTTTATCGAACAAGCCTACGCGCAAGTATTGACCGCATACAGTAGCCAACAAATTCAAATAGAACCGGCAAAAGAAATCGGCGATAAAAACTTGGTGAACATTCGCGTAAATATCATGCAAACCGGTGGTGCAGCGCCGATTAAATTAGATTTTAAATGGCGTAAAAATAGTAAAACCGGGGAATGGCAAGCCTACGACATGGTGGCCGAAGGCGTCAGCATGGTCGTAACTAAACAAAATGAATGGAGCAGCATTTTACGTCAACAAGGAATTGACGCCTTGACTGCACAGATTCAAAAAACTGCGGCTCAACCTGTCACCTTAAGCAAATAATCTCGCCATGTTAAATTGGGATTTAGTACAAAACAATGATAAGATAGCGCTCCGATTTTCGGGGGAGCTATCTCGTAACACGTTGCTACCATTATGGCAGCAACGTGCTTCTTTTTTATCTGAGACAAAATTAACTCAACCATATATCGAATGGGATTTAAGCGGTGTCACGAGAATTGATTCCGCAGGCTTTGCACTGTTGTGCAATTTTTTACACGATAGCCAACAACTTCCTAATAAAACGGTGCGCTTAGTTAACCCCCCTCAACAATTACTTACGTTGGCGGATTTAGTCAATTTATCTGACTGGATTGCCTCGTTTACCGATAGTCATTAAAACGGAAAGCCTAATGGAACTGCAAGAAATTGAACGAATTTTAAAAGAAACGTTAAACCTGAATGAAGTTTACGCTCAAGGCGAAAATGCGCACTTTGGCGTGATCGTAGTAAGTGATGAAATCGCGGCCTTATCGAAATTAAAACAGCAACAAACGATTTATGCGCCACTTATGCCTTATTTCAGTACGGGTGAGATTCATGCGTTGACGATCAAAACTTATACCACCGAAAAGTGGGAAATGGATCGTCTTTTACACCAAGCCAGTTAATTAGGATTTCTTTCATGGAAAAATTTCGTGTTTATGGTGGGCAGTCTCGTTTAAGTGGCACAGTGAGTATTTCCGGCGCTAAAAACGCTGCGTTGCCAATTCTTTTTGCTAGCATTTTAGCGACCGAGCCGGTTAAATTAACCAATGTGCCTGAACTCAAAGATATTGAAACCACACTTAAAATTTTACGTAAACTCGGCGTTATCGCCAAACGTGATGCCTCCAATGCGGTGCTGTTGGACGCATCCAAAATTGACCATTTCGTCGCACCTTATGATTTGGTAAAAACCATGCGTGCTTCTATTTGGGCGTTGGCTCCGTTAGTAGCGCGTTTTCACCAAGGTCAGGTTTCGTTGCCGGGCGGTTGTTCTATTGGTGCGCGACCGGTCGATTTGCATATCAGCGGTTTAGAAAAAATGGGTGCCGATATTGTATTGGAAGAAGGTTACGTAAAAGCGCAAGTCGCAGATCGTTTGGTTGGCACTCGTATTGTAATGGAGAAAGTGAGTGTTGGTGCAACCTTATCGATGATGATGGCGGCGACCCTTGCCAAAGGTACGACCGTGATTGAAAACGCCGCGCGCGAACCGGAAATCGTGGATACAGCCGATTTCTTAAATAAAATGGGTGCGAAAATTAGTGGCGCCGGTTCCGATCATATTACAATTGAAGGCGTTGATCGTCTAACCGGTTGTGAGCACCGCATTGTACCTGATCGCATTGAAACCGGAACATTTTTGATTGCCGGCGCGATTTCCGGTGGTCGCGTGGTTTGTAAGAATACCAAAGCCGATACTTTGGATGCGGTCATTGATAAATTACGTGAAGCTGGTGCACAAGTAGATATTGCTGAAGATAGCATTACTCTTGATATGTTCGGCAATCGCCCGAAAGCGGTAAACATCCGCACAGCACCGCATCCGGGTTTTCCGACGGATATGCAGGCACAGTTCACGTTATTAAATATGGTGGCCGAAGGCACCAGCATTATTACTGAAACCATTTTTGAAAATCGCTTTATGCATATTCCGGAACTCATTCGCATGGGGGGGAAAGCGGAAATTGAAGGCAACACGGCAGTGTGTCACGGTGTAGAGCAACTTTCCGGTGCCGAGGTGATGGCGACAGACTTACGTGCCTCAATTAGTTTAGTTTTAGCGGGTTGTATCGCTTCCGGCGAAACTATCGTGGATCGTATTTACCATATCGATCGCGGTTATGAACATATTGAAGAAAAACTTCGCAGTTTAGGCGCGAGAATCGAACGTTTTTCTGATCAAAATATAGAAATGTAATGTACCATTCGGTAAAACAAAAAAATGCGGTCAATTTAATCTGCCCCCAAAATTTGGGGGCAGATCATTTTTAACCGCACTTTTTTTCTTCAAGTGATATCTAACCCGCTACTTGTTTTTCACGAATTTCCGCCAGGGTTTTACAATCAATGCAGAGATCGGCAGTCGGACGTGCTTCTAGACGACGAATACCGATTTCCTCACCGCAAGAATCGCAATAACCGAAATCTTCGCTATCAAGTTTTTTCAAGGTAGATTCGATTTTTTTCATTAATTTACGTTCGCGGTCGCGGTTGCGTAGTTCTAAGCTGAATTCCTCTTCCTGAGTCGCACGATCAGCCGGATCCGGGAAGTTCGCCGCTTCATCACGCATATGCGCTACAGTGCGGGATGCCTCTTCCATGATTTGTTCGTGCCAAGCCGTTAAGATTTTACGGAAGTGAAGAATTTGATCTTCGTTCATATATTCTTCACCTTTTTTTGGTTGATATGGTTTAACGCCTGCAAGATCTAATAAACTTAGCGATGCTTTCGACATATCTCACTCCTAATACGAACAGAATTTAAGCGTGAAGTTCACGACTTCCTGTCTTATCATTATAGTTCGTTCTCTACGACTTTTCTGAGAACCCGATTTTTAAGGGCGATATAAATAGCAGAACTTAATCGGTTTAGCAAATAGAATTTCCCAATTAGAACTGGATTTTGCGATCCTGATCGCAAGATTGTCGAGATAAGATTGTCCTTTAATAAAAATCCCACTAGCTTCGGCACATCTTTATTTTTTTGCCGATCGCCATGCCTTTTAATTTATTCATCCTTGCCGGAGCAATGATTTTTGCCTCCTTTTCGTTGTTAGTTTTACCGGACTTTCTTTTGTTAACCGATAAAACCCTGTGGCTTTGTCTATTAGTGCTGATTCCGCTCTTATTGAGCGCTTATTTGTGTAAAAAAATATCGATTTACCGTATTTTGGTGGTGTTGATTATCATCGTTTCTGCATTAGCCTACGCTCATTCTTTCGCCCTGGATTTATTAAACCAAGCCAATTCGGTCTCGGCTCGCAAACAGCAATTAAGTTTTACCGTCGAGGAAGTGCTACATCAACAAGCATATCAAACAATCATTGCGCGAGCTCAATTGGCAGAAGGACTGCCGGAACAACGTATTTTTTTGAATTGGAAAGCCGAAGAACGGCCTTTTTTAGGCGAACAATGGCAAGGCGAGGTTACTTTGCGCCCGCTTTCTGCAAGATTGAATTTGGGCGGATTTGATCGACAGCAATGGTATTTTTCCAAAGGTGTTATTGCCGTGGGAACGGTAAAAGAAGCGATTAAAATAGGTGAAAACTTTTCGTGGCGTACGACAAAATTACAACGCGCGTTACGACAAACCTCGGATCTGTCGCAACAAGGGCTGTTAATGGCGCTGGCATTTGGCGAACGGGCTTGGTTGGACGATACTTCTTGGAAAATTTACCAACAAACTAACACCGCACATTTAATCGCTATTTCCGGTTTACATATCGGCTTGGCGGCGGGCATTGGTTTTTTATTGCTGCGCGCGTTACAATTTGCACTGCCGACATTGGCTATCCAACCGCTTTTGCCGATATTAAATGGGCTGCTTTTTGCGCTGCTTTATGCGTATTTGGCCGGCTTTAGCGTACCGACTTTACGTGCCATTTCCGCTTTAGTTTTTGTGGCTTTTATTCAATTTTCACGACGCTATTATTCCGCCTACCAGCTTTTCGTATTAGTGGTGGCGTTTCTATTGTTTTATGATCCGCTGATGCCCCTTTCTACCAGCTTCTGGCTTTCCGCCGGTGCGGTGGGTTGTTTGATCGTATGGTACCGCTATGTACCATTTTCCTTATTTCAATGGCGTCATAAACCTTTTTCGCCCAAAGTTCAGTGGGTTTTAGGGTTATTTCATTTGCAATTCGGTTTGTTAATACTATTCACCCCTTTGCAGCTTTTTTTGTTTAACAGCGTGGCAGCAAATGGTTTTTTTGCCAACCTGATTGCTGTGCCATTGTATAGCTTCTTGTTGGTGCCGTTGATTTTGTTTGCGGTATTGACCGATGGCGCTTTTTATTCTTGGTCATTGGCAAACGGATTGGCAGAAGCGATTACTCGGCTGATCGCTTTTTTTCAAGGTGAACAACTGATATTTTCCTTTAATTCGGCATTAATATTGACTGCAATTTGTAGCTTACTTTTTCTCCTACTGATTCGTTTTATTTATCGTGAACGAGCGATTTCCCCGCAAAATTGGCAAATTAAACCGTCCCGCGGTTTTACCTTAAATATAATCGAGCCTTGGTCTCCCGTTCGACGGAAAAAAATAACCGCAGGCTTAATCGGCATAGCGCTTTTGTGCTTGTCTTCGGTGCTTATTCGACAATGTTCGGCACCGCATTGGCATCTTGACACGCTTGACGTAGGGCAGGGCTTGGCCACTTTAATTGTAAAGAATAATCGTGCGATTTTGTATGATACCGGCGCTGCATGGAAAGGCGGTTCTATGGCGGAGCTGGAAATTTTGCCTTATTTGCGGCGCGAAGGTATTACGCCGGAAAAACTGATTTTAAGCCATGATGATAATGATCATGCCGGCGGTGCAAAAGCAATTTTCGAGGCTTATCCCAATGCGGTGCTAATTAGCCCTTCCGCGCAAAGCTACGGTGAAACGTATCGCATCGAATGTTTACAAGGCAAAGTTTGGCACTGGCAAGGTTTATCTTTAACTGTACTCTCTCCGCAGCACCGCATTGAACGCGCGGAAAATGCGGATTCTTGTGTGATTTTAGTCGAGGACGGCCGTCATCGCGTGTTATTAACGGGCGATGCAGAAATCAAAAACGAACAAGTATTTGCCCGTTCGCTGGGGAAAATCGATGTGTTACAGGTTGGCCATCATGGGAGTAAAACGTCCACCGGAGAATTTCTGTTAGCGCAAAGCAAGCCGGATATCGCCGTAATTTCCAGCGGACGCTGGAATCCGTGGAAATTCCCTCATCCTTCGGTGATGGAACGTTTGCGTCGTTATCAAAGTCGGGTGGAAAATACCGCGGTGTCGGGACAAATCAGAGTGAATTTTTATTCCGAGAAATTGGCGGTTCAACGGGCGCGTCATGCTTTTTCGCCTTGGTATGCGCGGGAAATTGGATTCTCAAACGAATAACGGGTACAATGCCGCCAATTTTTTTACAAGATAATAATTATGCAAAATCAAAAATTACAAGACGATTTTTCTACTGTGCAGACTTTTAAGCGTTTGTGGCCGATGATTAAGCCTTATAAAGCCGGTTTAGTAGTGGCGGGGGGCGCTTTAGTTTTTAATGCATTGGCAGATTCCGGTTTGATTTACTTATTAAAACCATTGCTTGACGAAGGTTTCGGCGAGGCTGATCACAGTTTTTTGAAACTGATGGCATTTGTAGTGATCGGGGTGATTTTTTTGCGTGGTGCCACTAGTTTTGTGTCTAATTATTGTTTGGCTTGGGTGTCGGGCAAAGTGGTGATGAATATGCGTCGTCGCTTGTTTAAGCATTTGATGTTTATGCCCGTGAGTTTTTTTGATAGCAATCCTACCGGAAAACTTCTTTCGCGCATCACTTATGATTCCGAGATGATTGCCAATTCTTCGTCGAATTCATTAATTACCATCGTACGCGAAGGCGCCTATATTATTTCCTTGTTGGCGGTAATGTTTTATACCAGTTGGGAATTGACGATCGTGCTTTTTATTATCGGGCCGATTATTGCGGTGCTGATTCGAACAGTGTCGAAAATTTTCCGCAAATTAAGTAAAAACATGCAGGATTCCATGGGCGAACTAACCTCTACCACGGAACAGATGCTGAAAGGGCATAAAGTGGTGCTATCTTTCGGCGGACAATATGTGGAGGAAGAACGTTTTAATCAGGTGAGTAACGATATGCGTCGTAAAGGCATGAAAATGGTGACCGCGGATGCGATTTCCGATCCTGTGGTACAAATTATCGCCTCGCTTGCTCTCGCTGCGGTACTTTATCTGGCAACCACGCCCTTAATTGCTAACGATAATCTGAGCGCAGGTTCTTTTACCGTGGTGTTTTCTTCCATGTTGGCGATGATGCGTCCGTTAAAATCTCTAACTAATGTAAACTCTCAATTTCAACGTGGAATGGCTGCCTGTCAGACATTATTTGCCATTTTGGATCTCGAACCGGAGAAAGACAACGGCAGTTACAAAGCCGAGCCCGCGAAAGGCGAAGTGGAATTTAAAAATGTCAGTTTTGCTTATCAAGGCAAAAATGAATTGACACTTAATCATATTTCCTTCAAATTGCCGGCGGGAAAAACTATCGCTTTGGTAGGGCGTTCCGGTTCTGGTAAATCGACTATCGCCAATTTGGTAACGCGTTTTTACGATATTGAACAAGGCGAAATTTTACTTGACGGCGTGAATATTAAAGATTATCGCTTATCTAATTTACGCGAAAATTGCGCGGTGGTTTCACAGCAAGTGCATTTGTTTAACGATACCATTGCCAACAATATTGCTTATGCGGCGAAAGATAAATATTCCCGTGAAGAAATTATCGCTGCGGCGAAAGCGGCTTATGCACTGGAATTTATCGAAAAATTACCGCAAGGTTTTGATACGGTTATTGGTGAAAACGGCGCTAGTCTGTCCGGCGGTCAGCGCCAACGTTTAGCAATTGCTCGCGCATTATTGCGCAACTCACCGGTATTGATTTTGGATGAAGCGACTTCAGCATTAGACACGGAATCCGAACGCGCAATTCAAGCCGCATTGGAAGCATTGAAAAAAGATCGTACTGTATTGGTGATTGCACATCGCTTGTCCACCATTGAAAACGCCGATGAAATTTTAGTCATCGATCACGGCGAAATTCGTGAACGCGGCACTCACCAACAATTACTTGATTTAAACGGCGTGTACAAACAGTTGCATAATATGCAATTTAGTGGTTAACCACGGATGAATGAAAAACGCGAGTTAGAAAACTCGCGTTATTTTATTTTGTATGATTAGAAAGGATAGGCTATGCCATTTTGGTACTCTCATTCTAAACTCGCTTGGCTATTTTTGCCTTTTTCTCTTTTATTTTGGTTACTTAGCCGAATTCGTCGTGCGTTATTTTCTCTCGGCTTAAAATCCTCTTATCGCGCGCCGAAGCCGGTAGTGATTGTTGGCAATTTATCCGTTGGCGGCAACGGCAAAACGCCGGTAGTGATTTGGTTGGCTGAAGAATTAAAAAAACGTGGATTGCGCGCGGGGGTGATCTCTCGCGGCTACGGCAGCAAAGCGCAAAACTATCCTTTGCCGGTAACAGCAAACACGGATCCTGTTAAAGGCGGTGACGAACCCGTATTAATCGCAAAACGCACCGGTGTACCGGTAGTGATTGCGCCGAATCGGCGGCAAGCCATAGAATTGTTGTTAAAGCAAGCTGAGTGCGATGTCATTATTGCCGACGACGGTTTGCAGCATTACTCGCTACAGCGCGATGTCGAAATAGTCGTAATGGATGCCGAACGTGCGCTGGGCAACGGTTTTTTATTACCGGCAGGGCCTTTGCGCGAATTACCGAGTCGCTTGAAAAGCGTGGATTTTATTATTACCAACGGCGGCAAAAATCAGTATTCCAATGCGGTGCTGAAATTGATCCCCAACTATGCAATTAATTTAAAAACCGACGAGAAGCGCCCATTAAGCGCTTTCCAATGCGGTGCAGCTATCGCCGGCATCGGCAACCCGCAACGCTTTTTTACGATGTTGGAAAGGTTGGGAATTCGTTTGAGCGAAACTCAAGCTTTCCGAGATCATCAACATTTTTCTGTGGCTCAGTTGGAAAAAATAGCATCAAATCAACCGCTCTTTATGACTGAAAAAGATGCCGTAAAGTGCCAAGTTTTTGCTCAAGATAATTGGTGGTATGTGCCGGTGGAAGGAGAAATCGTCGATGCAGACGAATCCGGCGAAAATCTTGCGTGCTTTTGGGCAAAAATTGAAGCTTTGGTGGAGAAATATCGTCATGGCTGAAGGCTTAAATCCCAAATTGCTGGAAATTCTTGCATGCCCGCGTTGTTTGGCGCGCTTGCAATATGATGCGCAACATCAACGTTTGATTTGTCGTTATGAGCGTCTAGCCTACCCGATTAAAAACGGCGTGCCGCTGTTGCTCGCCGAAAAAGCGGAAACTTTGAAAGAATAAGGAAAAGATTATGACATTTAGCGTAATTATTCCCGCCCGTTTTGCGTCGTCACGCTTGCCGGGCAAACCACTGGCCGATATTGCCGGCAAGCCGATGATTCAACATGTATTTGAAAAAGCACGGCAGTCCGGCGCAAGCCGTGTAATTATCGCCACCGATAATAAAAATGTGGCACAAGTGGCAAAAGATTTCGGTGCGGAAGTCTGTATGACTGCCGAACATCATAATTCCGGTACGGAACGTTTGGCGGAAGTGGTGGAAAAATTAGCCATTGCAGATGACGAAATTATCGTCAATATTCAAGGTGATGAGCCGTTAATTCCGCCGCGAATTGTGCGTCAAGTGGCGGAAAACTTAGCCAATTTTAAGGTGAATATGGCAAGCCTTGCGGTGAAAATTCAGGAGCCTCAAGAATTATTTAACCCGAATGTGGTGAAAGTGTTGACCGATAAAAACGGTTATGTGCTGTATTTTTCCCGTTCGGCGATTCCTTACGACCGCGATCAATTTATGAATTTGCAAGAGCCGGAGAAGGCGCAACTTGCCGATGTTTATTGGCGCCATATCGGCATTTACGCCTACCGTGCCGGTTTCATTAAACAATACGTGCAATGGGCGCCGACTGAGTTAGAAAATTTAGAAAAACTTGAACAGTTACGCGTGTTGTGGAACGGCGAACGCATTCATGTGGAATTAGCCCAAGAAGCGCCGGAAGTCGGCGTAGATACGGCAGAAGACTTGGAGAAAGTACGTTCAATTTTAGCCCGGCATTGATTTTTATACGTTCGGTTGCATCTTGCCCATTCGTATTTTCTCGTTCGGGGTTATTTTTTATTTAAGCGCGTTTAGTCTAATTATTTGTTTTAAAGTGAAATTAATGAAAAGTATTCCTTTTATTTCAACCTTTCTTTTATCGACGTTTACCTTTGGATGCTCAAGCAGTGAATCGGATACTCGCTACGGCACCGCATTGAACTCTCAAAATAGCACCGCATTGAACCCAAGCTTTATTGCTTCAATTGACGCGGATGCTACTTACGATAAGTCCCGCACGCCGGATAATTTTGATGATTACGTACAATTTTTAAAAGGCAAAGCAGCGGCACAAGGTGTGTCGAAATCTGTATTGGCGGCGCAAAATAATATCCGATATGTGCAAAAGGCAGTGGATTTAGATCGTGCACAAGCGGGCAGCGTTAAAAAACGTGACCCGAATGCACCGCCGATTTTAAATCCAAACGGCACGACAAACTATCTCAACAAGGTGCTGACCGATAATAAAGTAGCCATTGCCGAAACGCGTTATTGGGAAACTTTGGAGCCGTTGCAACGGGCCAGTCAACGTTATGGCGTGCAGCAGGAATATATTTTAGCGCTGTGGGGGATGGAAAGTAGTTTCGGGCATTATCAAGGTAATTATGACGTGCTGTCCGCTTTGGCTACGTTGGCTTTCGAGGGACGACGCGAGGCTTTGTTCGGGAAAGAATTTATCAATGCGATGAAAATGTTGGAACGCGATCATATTCATCGCGAACGTATGCTTGGTTCGTGGGCGGGAGCTATGGGGCAAACTCAATTTATGCCGAGTGCGTTTTTAAATTATGCGGCAGACGGCGATGACGACGGCGTGAAAGATATTTGGACAAACCAATTTGACGCGTTCGCCTCTATTGCGAATTATCTGCATACCGTGGGATGGAATGATAAATTACCTTGGGGAGCGGAAGTGATGTTAACGCAACCAATGGCGTTATCTTTTGCCGGTGTTGAGAAAGATAAAGCCCGTTCATTAAGCGAGTGGCAAAGCTTAGGCGTAGCGCCTTTGAATTTTAGTGCGCAAGAGCAAGAAAAATGGCGTGTCCTTGCCGATACGCCGCTTTGGTTAGTTCGCCCGGATAAAGAAGTGGGACGCGTATTTTTGGTATCTAATAATTTCCGTACGATTTTAGATTGGAATAAATCTAATTATTTTGCTCTGAGTATCGGTATGTTTGCCGAGCGAATTAAGGACAGAGTGGGATTATAAGAATTCCGGATACAAAAAAAGTGCGGCAAATTAATTGACCGCACTTTTGCGTTTTAGAGAGGAATTATTTTGCTGCCGGTGCTTGAGCCGGGGCAGGATTTAATTTTGCTTCGATTTGCGCGCTAAGTTGTGCTAAAGCTTGCATTTCGTTTTGTAATTGTTGTGCTTTTTCAACGTAAACTTTTTGTTCCGCTTCATCTTTGACATTAGCTTGTGCAACTAGTAATTCGCTTGCAAGAGCTAAGACGTTTTTTGTTTTAGTTTGTGCCGATTTAATTAAATCGGATTTAATTTCTAATGCGTCTAAGCTTGCGATGCTTGCTTGAACGGTTTTATTGAATTCTTCAATTGCTGCCTTAGCTTTGTTTTCATCTTGCGCAACGATTGCAGCTTGTAATTCTTGTTGTAGTTTTTGTTGGCTTTGCGCTTGCGCTGCACCCTGTTGTTGATTCCACGCAACTAATTTTTCGTAGTCCGCTTTTTCTTGTTCTTCCGCACTTAATGCAGGCGCTGTTTCAGCTGGTTTTGTTGCCTCAGCCGGTTTTGCCGCCTCGGTTTGTTGTGTGGCTTCAGCCGGTTTTGCTGCCTCGGTTTGTTGTGCAGTTTCTGGTTTTGCGTTATTTGCAGGTTTGTCCGCGGGTTTATCGCAAGCGGTTAAGAATAACGCGAATAATGCGGTTGCGCTGATTTTGGTAAATTTGTTCATAAATAATCCTTTAAGTTGAAATTTAAGTATATTTTTCTTAGCGGAAAAGCCAAGCCCTGTTAAGACCGTCTATTCTCGGCTTAGTTTCATTATTTTTCAAGAATTTATTTTAAGTCCGGAATAAATTCTGAAAGTGCGTGAATTTCTTCATCGCTTAAACGTTGTTTAGCCGGATTGCCGGCACCGACAATTTTGCCACTTTTATGATCAAAAAGTGCGCTTGAAATTTCCTCTGCGTTTAACTGATTGATAATTTTTGATTTGCCCATCGCCGGTTTTTCGCCGCTTTTGCCGTGACAAGTAGCGCAGGAACGTTTATAAATTTTTTCAGCCTTGGCTAAATTAGGATTAGCGGGGGATTCCGCTTGTACGAAAAAAGAAAAACAACAAAGCGCACCGAGTAAAAAGTAAATTCGTTTCATAACTTATCCTTTAAAAAGTTTATCCAACTCTTTTTGCGGAATTTTTCCCTCAAATTTTGCTTGAATATGGCCGTCTTTATCAATAATAAAAGACGTTGGCGTACCGACTAATTGATAACGTTCTGCGGTGATTTTCATTTGATCTTTAATGACCGGTTGTGTGATTTGACGTTTGTTCACCACGGCTTGCGTATCGGCTTTTTCGCCGTCCACGTTAATTGCGATCAATTGCACCTTATTTGGATATGCCGCTGCGATGCCTTCCAATTCTTTTAATTCCGCTACGCAAACGCCGCACGTTTCCGACCAGAAAGTGAGCAGACGTGTACCTTGCCAATCGCTTAACTTCGCTTGTTTGCCTTGCAAGTCGTAGGCGACAATTTCCGGCGCTGCGTCGCCGAGACTGGCGGTTTGCTCTTTGCAGCAAACGGTGCAGAGAATTGCCGCACTTAGCGCCAGTAATTTTAATCGCTTATTTTGCATGTGTTTCCTCTTTGATGAATTTACCATGGTGTAAATAAATTACGCGATCGGTCAGCTTACCCAACTCGGGATTATGCGTCACCATCACGATGGTTCTGCCTTGATGGTTTAAGCGTTGTAATAAATCAAGCACTAAGGCCTCATTTTTTTCATCCAAATTGCCTGTTGGTTCGTCGGCAAAAATTACCGGTGGCTGGTTCACCAAGGCGCGCGCGATACAAACCCGTTGTTGTTCGCCGCCAGAAAGCTGACTAGGACGGTGTTCAATGCGGTGCTCTAAGCCGACTTGTTTCAGTACCGCTTTGGCAGTGGCTTCATCAATCACGCTATGATAATGTTGCGCCAACATCACGTTTTCTAACGCTGTCAAATAAGGAATTAAATGGAATTGTTGGAATACCAAACCGATTTTTTCTGCACGGAAGCGTTGACGACCGGTTTCATCCAGTTGTGCCGTATCTATGCCGTCCAATATCACTTTGCCTTCGCTGGCGGTATCTAATCCGGTCAGAATATTCATCAAGGTAGTTTTACCCGAGCCGGATGCTCCCATAATGGCGACAAATTCGCCTTCGGCAATTTGAATGTTAATGTCTTCCAGCGCTGTAACTTGGTCGAAGCGTTTGTATAAATGCTGGGTTTCGATTACAAAATTAGTCATACTTTTCTCTTTGTGCCATGGGTGGATCTACCCACGGTTACGTATAAGCGTTCCCCGTTGGGGAACTTACAATTTCTACCCAAAAGAAAAGGGTAGGGCTATGCTTAACCTAGAGTAACGAATTACCCTAGACATAAAAATTACTCTCCCTTCAAAACATTCGCCATTTGAATTTTTAGTGCGCGGCGGGTCGGTACTATTACCGCGATCAAGGCGACGAATAATGATAAAACAATGGTGATGGGAATTACCGGCAAGCGCATATCGATATAGGCTTTAAACACGGTGAATCCTAAAATTTGCGCCAATAAATAGCCGAAAATTAAGCCCGCAATGATAGCTGCTGCAGCGATAATTAAAATTTCCGTACAGATTTGTTTAATAATATCCGATTGTTTTGCCCCTAAGGCTTTTTGTAGGGCAAATTCTTTAGCGCGTTCGCCGACAATTGCGATTAAGGTGGTGTTCACGCAAAGTGTCGCCAGCACTAAAATCACCAGTGAAATTAATCCCATCAAGCCTTTGATTTTATCCAAAATCTGTCCCTCAGAGGCCGATACTTTACGAATTGGGCGCGCAACCATATCGGGATATCGCTGCATGATTGTTTCGGCAAAACCATCCGCTTGGCCGGATTCGTTTTTTACGTTAAGTAAACCATTATTGGCAAGTCCTTCTTTTTCCAACCAATTTTGTGCAAAATCAAGATTCACGATCAGCATGTTATCGGTGGCATCGCCGGCTTCTACAATGGCTTTAATGGTAAATTGATGTTTTTCTATCGAATTTTTGCTCAATTGCAATTTATCGCCGATTTTTAAGTGGAGACGTTCCGCCAAGGTTTTGCCGATCATCGCATTGCGATCGTCAAAGTTCACATTAATTGGTGTGCCGCTAATTTGCCAATAAGGCGCAAGAATACTCATATTTTCAAAGCGTACTCCCATGATGACGATTTTTTCCAATTCACTACGTGCAACGCCATAAATATAAGGACTGGCGGCACTGATTAAGCCGTGTGGGGCTTGTTGTAATATCTCATCAAAGCGATCGACCTCAATCATACCGCCGGTTGTCGAACCGATATAGAAATTGGCACCGAAAGTGCGCAATTCTTGGCTCATTTTTGTGTTGATATCAAAATACACAGCGGCCATC
Source organism: Aggregatibacter sp. HMT-949 (assembly GCF_041734645.1). Taxonomy (NCBI): domain Bacteria; kingdom Pseudomonadati; phylum Pseudomonadota; class Gammaproteobacteria; order Pasteurellales; family Pasteurellaceae; genus Aggregatibacter; species Aggregatibacter sp. HMT-949. Next base: position 798,825 of record NZ_CP162010.1, read on the forward strand.
GCTGTCACGATACTTGCGCCCACAGCAAGTGCAGTGAAAATAATTGTTACGCGTTGTAAACGCAGGCGAAGCGCACGGAAAATTAAACGCCAGAACATCGTTTTATTAGCGGCCATACAGCACCTCCACTGGGTACAATTTGGCAATGCGGTGCGCTGGGAACCAAGTACCGATTAGCGCGATAAGGATGGATAATGCCAACACGCACGGAATGACAATCCAAGCAAAACTTAATGGCGCGCCGAATAATGTTGTACCGATAAATTTCGCCAATCCCCAGCCCGCAATACAACCAAAAGCGCCGCCGATAAGCGCACTGAGAATCGCTTCGCAATAAAATAGTAATACAATTTGCCATTGATAAGCGCCAAGCGCTTTCATTAAGCCGATTTCTTTTGCCCGTTCGATAATAGAGGAGCTCATTAACGAAGCAATCCCCATTGCCGCTGCGATTAATGCCGCTATGGTCACGACGGCAAGCAATAATTGAATTTTACCGATTACGATACCTTCCGATGCCGCCACTTGCCAAATCGGGCGTACTACTGCGCCGGAAATCGCTTCTTCCAATTGGTGGGAAATGGAGGAAACGTAGGCTGTGCAGTACCAGCGATCGTATTCTTCCGCATCTAACGCATCGCTATTGATGCGTGCTTTGCGGGAAAGTGTATTTTCCGGCACTGTCAGCGCGGACACTTTGACTGATTGTACTTTACCTTCTAAACCGAGTAAGGCTTGCGCTGCGCTTAACGGCATTACGATTAGGTTATCTTCTGTACCACCGGTGGTTAAAATACCTTGAATTTTGATTAAACGTTGATTGTCAATGTCACCTTCTTGATAACGCAGATTTAAGCGATCGCCGATTTTCCAACCTTTATGTTTGGCAAGTTGGGCGCCTGCGAGTACGGGAATTTGTTCGCCGAAATTATCCTCTGTGTCATTCACCCATTCGCCTTGTACTTGCCAATAGGGGCTAATAATACGCTGTCCGGTGTGATAGTCCTCTTCATCCGGTACGGCGATGTGATGATCGAAAAAGGTGCCGAGAATACTGATGTTTTCGCTCGCAGTGGCAGCAGAATGAGCGTCAGATATTGACAACCCTTTTTCAGCTTGTACCTTTTTAGCTTGAACCGTAGCCGTCAGTTGTGGGGCGAAGCCAACAATATTATTGCGCCAGAAAATATCTTTAATCGCCGGCAGTTCTTTTTCATCAATAAAATCTTGGCTTGCCAATGCGGTGCCGGTATTGAACTCTTCCGAGAGCACCGCATTGCCGGCCGGTTCGATTAAAATATTCGCACCGTAAGATTTTAGCTCTTTCGCCATTTTGTCGCCAATGTCGATGGATACGGCAAGCAGCGCAGAAACTAAGCAGGCCGCCAAGAAAATGGTGATTATCGCCAATAATTTGCGTTTAATGCCGAATCGCCAAGATTGAAATAACATTCTTGCTAACATCGTTATTCCCCTTGTTTTTTCAGGTTACCGAGGTATTTTTCCGGATTATCGCGGAACAGCTCAAGATTTTCCTCATTTTCAAAGAAATAAGTGTGATTTTCATAGCTGTATTTGTGCTCGGTTTCGATGTTTTTAAGCTTTGCGCCACTAATCGGATCTTGCACGTTGATTTCCACGATGGTGCTAAATAAATTCAGTCCATCCTCCAAAGAGGCACGATTAATTACGACGTCATTTTCCGTTTGTTGCCAATTTTCTATGGGCACCGGATTACAACCGCCCGGTTTGCCAATGGATGGGATAAACATATGTACGCCACAGCCCACGCAGACCACTTGGTTGTCTTGCATCACATAACCTTGATCGCCGCACAATAAGCAGGCATCAAATACCGCTGCGAGACTGATTTTCGCCGGTTGGCGGTTAATTATGAAAAAACGTACCGCTTTTCCATCATCGGCAATCCAGACAAAACGATGCAGTTTACCGTCTTTTACTTGCTCAATAGGAATATGTAAGTTTTCTTCTTCATCTAATGTAACTGGCTGAGCTTCAGAAAGTTGGGGTGGACGCGAGGCGATTTGTTCCCAGTAGAGTTGGTTTGTCACAATAATTATCGCGGCAAGCACGCCCCAACGGATGAGGCGACGAGAACTTAGTGCGGCTGCTAATTTTTGACGTTTTTCAATTGGATTTCCCGCTTGTGCCACGGCTTGTATGCGGGCGCGGTGAATGCTTCCGTAGAATAGCCCGATAAATAACAGAATTAATGCAGCACAAATATAGTTTAAATAACCGGTGATTTCGCCGGATTTTGCTACGAAACTTAAGCGTGGTTTAGTGAGTTCGATGAGTTGCAATTTCATCAAACTAAGCATCAATTCACCGATGATTGGAATAATGAGGCAGACTAAAAGCAACGCGATGAGACTTTTAAATCGAGCGATGAATTTTTTGTGTGTTTTTTCGCTTTGCTGGAAGAGAAAATAAATCCAAGTACTGAGGAACCCGCAAAAAATAATGCCAAAAATAACAGCACTGGCCTGCAAAATAAAATCGGTGTTGATGACATCAATATTGGTGAGCGTGCCAATATTTGGATCCTTCGCCCATAAATTGCCGGCGATAAGCATCAATAAAAATTGCCAGAAATAAGCGAGTTTGCGTGTATTAAAACATTGGCTGGTGGCGAATAGAATGAATGTCGCAAGCAAGAAAATTGTAAAACCGAGATTGAAAGTTTGTGTGCTAGGTGAATTCAGACGTAAAGTAACACCGACAAAAAAGGCGAGTAACGAACCCCAAATTATGCCTTTTAGGTAAAGATCGCGAGATTTGGCCCATGCCGCACCGAGTAAAAGGCTGATGGGAAGCAGAGTTTGTAGTAGGAAGGTGAAGAAGTAATTCATAGATTAGTGTAAAGCTTGAAGTTAATAACTTCGCTCTCTCCGTTTACAGAGGGAGCTGTCGCGTAGCGACTGGGGAGGGATTGTAACGGTATTACAAAAATAACATTAGATTTAATCGCTTTTCTCCCTCCTTCCGCCTTCAGTACCTCCCTCTGTAAACAGAGGGAGGGAAGGAACAGAGATTATTTTATCCCCGTAAATTTAAATTCATAATTTACATCAAAAGGTTTCCACCAACGGCCAACGCCGGTTTCCTCGTCAGTATGGCGGTGCATACCAGCTTTTGATGGCGGATCGATGTGGTAAGTTAATTTGTAGTTACCCACACCCATCATTTTTACGTTTGCACCATAGTGTGGACCGTCACCTGCAACCATTGGCATGAAGGTGCCTTCTTGTTTTTCGCCGGTATCGGTATTCACTAAAGTATAGTTAATCGTAAGGTACGGCATCCATTCGCCGTCGCCGAAACCGTTTTTGTTACCTTTCACCGCGTGAATATCCGCTTCCAAATGAATATCGGATTTGGCCGCCGGTAAACCCATGCCACGCGGTTCCATATCAATCGGTTTTAAATACACGGCAGCGATTTCCATTTCATTCATGGTTACGGCTTCACCGATCGGATATTCGGTAAAGGCGTTAGCGCTAGCGGCAAACAAACCTGCTGCAAGTGCGGTCGCGATAAGTGCTTTTTTCATATTTTTTCTCCTGAGATGAAGGTTAGGTTTATATCATGCAAGGACAAATTATATTTGTCCCTACGTTTAATTCACTTTTTTGCTTTGATATTTCATCACTGCTAAAGCAAGAACGGCAGCGATAATTAAAATACCTTGTGGCACAAGGGTTTCCACGTAAGGATAGATGCCCAACCACGTAATTTCAGGTACACCGTTTATCAGGGTTGGTTCAAATAACTTACCTTCGATCAATTCCAGTACGGATTTACCGGCAAATACGAACGCCATTACATACATAAAACTGCCTGTGAACATAAAAAACGGTTTGAGCGGCAATTTCACCACAGTGTAGCGCATGATGAAGTAACAGACGGCAAGTAATAATGCGCCGACCAAAAAGCCGCCAAAAAGGTAGGTTAAACCGAGAGCACTTTTGGCATCGCCAGCTAGCGCATAGTAGAACAACACGGTTTCGGCGCCTTCACGATAAACTGCCAAGAAACTGGTGAACCACAAACCGGCGAGTGATCCTGCCGTCAATGCGGTGCTAATTTTGCCTTCCAAATAACGTTTCCAATTTTGCGCTTCCACTTTGGAAAGCAACCAGTAACTCATCATAAACAGCATAAATACAGCGATGATCATGGTGAAACCTTCCAACAGTTCACGGTTTTGTCCGGAATTTTCAAAAATAAGTTGAAAGAAAAACGCCGTCACTAGGCTGGCGAATAAGGCGACATAAACGGATTGGCGAATTACCGGCAATTTGTCTTGATGATTATTTTTTACTAAGTATGCCACAATCGCAGCAACGATCAGTAAAGCTTCCAAACCTTCGCGCAAAATAATCAGTAAACTATATAAGAACAACGACCAATCACTTTGTTCGCCACCTTGTAACATGTCAACCGCTTGGTTTAATCCGTCGGACAAGCCTTTCGCTTGCTCTTGTAACTTATCTCCTTGTTCGGCTTTCATTAAGCTTACAAGACGGGTGAAATAGCCTTCCAATTCGGCTTTGAAATTGCTATCGCGCGAACCGATTTTGTTTTCCATACCACTGTTTTCGAACATGTCGAAGTAAGTATCTTGTACGGCAAGAATTGCTTTTTTGTGTTCGCCTTTTTCATAAAGCATGATGGCTTGTTGAATATTTTGATTCACTTGTTTGGCGATGTTTTGCCAATCCTGTTCTGCTTGTTCGGTGGTTTGCGCCGCTTGCGTTGATTGACGGTTTTGTTCTTCGCGTGTGGTCGGTAAACTCGGTAGTTGCTCTTCAATATCTTGCAAAAGATTGGTACTTTGATAGGCAATTTCCATCATTTGATCTGCTTGTTCGCTTAAACGAATCAAATTATAGAATTGTTGGTTAATCGCGGCGGATTGTTCGGAAGAACGATGAGTACGAATTGCCATTTCCATTTCGGAATTTTTATAGCCTTCATATTGCGCTTGTTGGAAGGCCTGTTTGGCTTTGCTAAAATCCCCTTGCTGATAGGCTTCGATAGCTTGCGCCACGAGATCATCGATAGTTTTAAAGCTCTCTTGCCAATAAGGCAGAATTTGATCGTTTTGATAAACGCCATGTTGCCCATCGGCATTTAATTGATGTCCTTCCGTTAACGAAGGAAGAACCTCTTGTAGCGCTTGTTTTAAGCCATCGATTTTTGCTTGGATTTCATTGAGAGGTTTACCTTCGCCAATCATTTTACGGATTTCACCGAAGGCGGCTTCCATTTGATAACTTTTTTGTGCGGAAAAATTAATTCGAATTGGTCCTTCTAAATTTTCAAATACTTCAAAATAAGCCATTTGCACTTCCGTACGGGCATCATCAGGATTGTTTTGTTGGAGAAGGGCGGTGGTTTTATCCAATCGAGCGGTAATGTCTGCGACTCGTTCTTGGTAGTGATCTTGCGCTAAAGCAAGTTGTGAAAGGAAAAAAGTAAACAGCAACGCGCTATAACGAATTATACGCAACATTGAAAACTCCAAATGCGATTTGTTCTTATTTGAATTGTTATTATGCGTGAGTGAGAAAAAATCTCAAGGCAGATTTTATGGTTTTGTGATATTGATCAAATTCTGTGAAAAGATGGGAACGTGCGGGATATTTTTAAAACATTTTTAAAATGAAAAAAGGCATGGAAAAAATCCGTGCCTTTGAGTTTTTTTGAACCGAGTTAGTTGAACATTGCGGAAATCGATTCTTCGTTGCTAATCCGACGAATAGCTTCCGCGAGCATAGAAGAAAGGGTGAGCTCTCTCACTTTGCCGAGGGCTTTCATTTCCGGTGAAAGCGGAATGGTATCGGTGACCACAATTTCGTCAATCGCATCGCTAGCGAGATTTTTCGCTGCGGCGCCGGAGAATACTGCGTGAGTAGCATAAGCAAATACGCGTTTCGCGCCGCGTTCTTTAAGGGCTTCGGCCGCTTTGCATAAAGTGCCGCCGGTGTCGATCATATCATCTACAAGAATACAATCGCGATCTGCTACATCGCCGATGATATGCATGACTTGTGCAACATTTGCGCGTGGACGACGTTTGTCGATAATCGCCATATCTGTGTCGTTTAACAATTTTGCAACAGCACGGGCGCGCACGACGCCACCGATATCCGGCGAAACAACGATTGGGTTTTCAAGGTCAGTTTTTTTCAAAATATCGCGAATTAACACCGGCGAACCGAACACGTTATCAACCGGTACATCAAAGAAACCTTGGATTTGTTCAGCGTGTAAATCGCAGGTTAATACACGGTCAATCCCTACGGTGGAAAGCATATCTGCCACGACTTTTGCAGTGATCGGCACCCGCGCTGAACGTACGCGACGGTCTTGGCGAGCGTACCCGAAATAAGGAATAACAGCAGTGATACGGCCGGCGGATGCACGACGTAACGCATCCACCATGACGATTAATTCCATTAGATTATCGTTGGTTGGTGCACAAGTTGACTGGACAATAAATACATCTGCGCCGCGCACATTTTCGTTAATTTGAACTTGTATTTCACCGTCGCTGAAACGACCGACAGTCGCATCGCCTAGTGAAATATATAGACGTTCGGAGATGCGCTTTGCAAGTTCAGGAGTCGCATTACCCGCGAAGAGTTTAATATCTGGCATGTTGTGATAACCTCAGGTTAGATTGTAAATAAATTAGGGAGATAATATCGTTTCAGCATTTGGTGTAACGGAGAAACATTGAGTCCTTTCGCAACAAAACCGGATAATTCCGCCGGTTTTTGTTGAAAGCAGGCTTGTGCGTCGATTTCCCGATCAAATTCCGCGAACACGCAAGCGCCGGTTCCTGTTAATCTTGCCGGCGCATATTCTAGCAACCAGTTCAGGGCTTTTTCAACGTCCGCGTAATGATTTCGTACAACTTTTTCGCAATCGTTTTCGTATGGCGAATTAAGCAAAGTTTTTAGCGTGCGTTTTGGCGTATTTCGCACTAAATCGGGAGCGTTAAAAATTAGCGCAGTCGAAATAGAGCAGGCCGGTTTTAACACGACGAACCATTTTTCTTTCGGTTCGCAATAAGTGATTTTTTCGCCTACCCCTTCGGCAAATGCAGCATGACCGTGTACGAAAATCGGCACATCGGCACCTAGCATTAAGCCTATTTTAGCCAGTTCATGAACGGGCAAATTTGCTTTCCAAAGTACATTGAGCGCGACCAATGCGGTGCCCGCATTGGAGGAGCCACCACCTACGCCACCGCCCATAGGTAGGATTTTATCCAAATGAATATTTGCGCCTTGTTTGATTTGTGTGTTTTTTTGCAATAATTTGGCTGCACGATAAATCAGATTATCTTCAGTTTTAAGTCCGGAAATTTCGGGTGTAATTAGAATTTGATCGTCTTGTTCGCGAATGTCGATTTCAAGCCAATCGCCGAAATCAAGGAATTGGAAAAGTGTTTGTAACTCGTGGTAACCGTTTGGTAATTTGCCGTTAATATAAAGGAATAAATTGAGTTTTGCCGGGCTTGGAAAGCGGTTCGGTTGGTCAAGCTCGGGGGAGGAAAGCACGTGCGAAAATGAGTAAGTTTTCATTAAAATTCCCATTCGTCTACGCGAATTTTTAAGGTTTGAGAGGTATTTTGATTTTTCAGTAAAATATTTTCCGGCATAGCATTTTGCGCGTGATAACTTAAATAATCCGCTGTCCAGACGGAGCCGTCGAGCGGATAACTAAAAGCACCGAGAAAATGATTTTGGCCCACTTGGTAATCCGAATGCGGTGCTGGTTGGCCTTTCAACCAATAGGCCAAATGTTCCAGCGGTATATCCATGCCAATCATTTTTTGCAGCAATAATTTGGCATTACTCGCAGATTGTTGGTTGCCGTCGTGATCGGATACGGTCATGCCGTTTTGGTGCATTTCAATTAATAAACTGGATTTGCTAATTAAAGAATAAAGTTTCAATCTGTAAGAGCGTGGGTTTTGATACTGCCATTCAAAGCGACTGGAAAAACGTTCTTGCGGACTGATGTAGCCGATTTGCCCTTTGGCATGATAAGCGCGGATTTTTTCTATTTTTTGCAGATGTTGAAGCCAAGTTGTATCGCTTTTATCAAGATATTGCACATCGTTAGGACGTTCGAGGTCTGATGTACAGGCACCAAGTATTGCTGTGGCGAAAAGTGCGGTGAAAAATTTTAACTGTTTCATGATAATGCTTCGACCAAAAAATTGCGCGTATTGTAAGGAGTTAAATTTATCGAGTAAAGCTTGTTCTAACAGGCTTGATATGTATTCTTGGCATCACTTATCGCTTTGCTTCGGCGACGGGTTAATTCGTTGTGAATGCCTTCTTTTTCAAATCCATCGGCGATCACTTGTTGTACATCCGTTTGATTTGCGACGTTAAGCAGGACGTTAATGTAATCAATTTGTGGATATTCTTGATACTCAAAGCCAGTTCTACCGCGTGTGTCTGCAAGGCAAACGAGTAAAAATTCTTGGAAGCGTTGCGGTTTTCGCCATACATCAAAACGGTTAAATAATTTTATTATGGTTTCTGCACGAAGTTCAAAGGCTTTGTGAATATGCGAGTGATATTCGCAAGCCAATTCCGCCAACGCCTGATAATAATTTGGCACACGGAACCGCTTGCAAAGTTCGCGTGTTGGTTTAATGCCCGCTTGTTCGTGCCCGTAATGATGCGGCAAAATCTCTTTCGGTGTGAGTGCTTTACCGAGGTCATGACAAATCGCCGCAAAACGCACTGCGCCTTTGTTTATTTCCGGCTTGTCTTGCGTGAGTTTTACCGCTTGCTGCAGCACCAACATGGTATGTATAAAGCTATCGATTTCGGGATGATGTTGCGGCGGATTTGGCACGCCATAAAGCGCATTTAATTCAGGAAAAAGCACCTTTAATGCGCCAATTTGGCGAAGCATTTCAAAGTAAATTTCAGGATTTTTTTCGTTAAGCGCTTTTTCTGTTTCCAACCAAACGCGCTCGGCGGTTAAATGCGAAAGCTCGCCGCTTTCGGTAAGCGTTTTCATCAGCGCTAAGGTTTCCGGCGCAATGGTAAAACCTAAGTGATGAAAACGTGCGGCAAAACGGGCGACGCGCAACACGCGTAGCGGATCTTCGGCAAATGCGGGGGAAACATGGCGTAGAATGCGGTGCGCTAAGTCAGTCTTACCATGATAGGGATCGTGCAGTCGGCCTTGCGTGTCTAACGCCATCGCATTGATGGTGAGATCGCGGCGAATCAGATCTTGTTGCAGCGTAATTTCCGCGGAAAAATCACAAATAAAACCGGTATAACCGCAGCCGGATTTGCGCTCGGTTCGTGCAAGCGCATATTCTTCTTTGGTTTTAGGATTTAAGAAAACAGGGAAATCTTTGCCGACTTGTTGGTAGCCTTGCGACAGCAGCATTTCAGGCGTAGCGCCGACGACGACCCAGTCACGATCTTTAATCGGTAAGCCTAATAACTGATCGCGCACCGCACCGCCTACTAAATAGATTTCCATCGTTTTTCCTTAAAAAACAAGTGTCAAATTAATACTCAATGTGATGCATGATTATGCCCAATCATCACGACGTTTACGTCTCGGTAGAATATGCGGAATAATTAAGCCAAGTAACAAGCCGAAGCCCAATACGCAACCGCCATAAATAAACCATTGAACGGCGATTTCCCGTTTACCCGCATCTAGCACGGCTTCTAAATCGCGGTTTTTATTTTTGGTGATTTCAAGCTCGCGTTTGAGCTGAGCATTTTGTTCCAACAACTCGTTGCTTTGTTGCTCAGATTGTTTGGTTCGGCGTTGCATTTCCACGGTACGTTGTTGCCAATCGCTGTCTAAGTGATTGAGTTTTAAGGTCAATTCTTGAATTTGCGCCTTTAACTGCGGGTTTTCTAATTTGCTGCTTGGCGTTTTACTTAATTCAGCGGTTAGGATCCAAGCTTCACGGTTTTTGCCGTCGCGAATCAGGCTGTATTTGCCTTGTTGTTCCAATACATTGACTTGTTCGCCGGATTGAATCATACCGGCAATTTTGAATTGCTCGCCCGCACCGCGGCGAAGATAAGTGTTAAGATTTTCCGTGACATATTGCGTTTCGGCGTATGCGGAATTTAGCACCGCATTGAATAGCAGACCAGACAATAAAAGCTTCAGTTTTGACATGATTCTCCCTTACATAAAATGCTGAAAAATTCACCCTCTAATAGGATATTTATCGGATGAAAAAAGTGCGGATTAACCGCACTTTTTTATTTTATTGGTGAAAGACTGCCCGTAACGTATAGAAAATGACCGTCGCAAAGAATGCGCCGGCGGGCAATGTAACCACCCATGAACTGATGATATTACGAATAACCGTAAGATTTAACGCCGCGATACCGCGTGCAAAACCGATACCTAAAATTGCGCCTACCAGTGTTTGCGTGGTGGAAATAGGTAATCCGGTACCGGAGGCGACCACCACCGTCATCGCGGTGGCAAATTGTGCGGCGAAGCCACGGCTCGGGGTTAAATCGGTAATGCCGGAACCCACGGTCGCCATTACTTTTTGTCCCATGGTGATTAAACCGACCGCGATACCTAATGCGCCTAGCGGTAAGATCCACCAAGCAAGCGTGCCACCGGAAATGATTTTACCGCCTTCATTTACGATAGAAACCACCGCAGAAAGGGGGCCGATGGCGTTTGCCACATCATTGGAACCGTGCGCAAATGCCATTGCGCAGGCGGTTAATAACATTAAAATGCTGAAGATTTTTTCTACCGCACCGAAGGACCCTTTATTTACCGCTTGTGTGAAAGCTCGACTTTTAAAATAGAAATGGCAGAAGAGCATGCCGATAACACTGATTAGTAAGGAAATTATCAGCGTTTCGCTGTCAGACAGGTTTAATCCTACGTGTTTTAAGCCTTTTGTCATGGTTACGATACAAAGAACTAACACAGTGATTCCCATGTAATAAGGGCCGAATTTTTGTGCATTTTTAAGTGGTTGATCCGTATCAAAAATGAGCTTTTGCGTGCTGGCAAAAATTGCGTAAGCGAGAAGACCGGCAATCACCGGCGTGATGAACCAGCTGCCGACGATACTGCCGATATTCGACCAATCGACGGAACCCGGTCCGAGTGTAATGCAGGCAAAACCAATAATTGCGCCGATAATAGTGTGCGTACCGGAAACCGGCCAGCCCATTTTTGTGGCGATAAATAACCAAGCACCGGAAGCGAACAGTGCAGAAAGCATACCGAGCGCTAAAATATCCGGCGTATCTGTAAATTGCATCGGATCGATCACGCCGCTTTTAATGGTTTCCGTTACCTCGCCGCCGGCAAGATATGCACCGGCAGATTCAAAAATTAATGCGACAATAATGGCTTGTTTTGCTGTAATCGTGCCGGAACCGACCGAGGTCCCCATTGAGTTTGAAACATCGTTGGCGCCTATTCCGAACGCCATAAAAAAACCGAAAACGGCGGTAATCAATACAAGCCATGTTCCATATTGATGAATAACTTCCATAGTGAATTTCCTATGTTGATATTTTTATTATGAACGCGCCAGCATTAATTCGATGCGTGAGCCGACGCGTTGAGCTTGGTCAGCAAGCACACCGACCCATTCGATAATTTTGTATAAAAACATGACATCAATCGGATTGTAGCGGCTTTCGATGGTATAAAGCATTTTACGTAATTTAATTTGCATTTGATCAGTATCGTCTTCAATGCTATCGAGTTCTTGAATCATATTGTTGACTAAATTTAACTCTCTTCCCTTAAAACCGGTTTCCAGCAATTTGTCCATTTCCTCAATCACCAAATGTGCTTGATGAATAGAATCCAAGCTACGTTTCACATAGTGCAAAAATTCTTCCTGCATTTCTTCAGGAATGCCGAATTGGCGCCCGATCATACGTCCGGCAATGTCTTTTGCATAATTGGCGAGCTTATCTTGTTGTGTCACCAATTCTAATAAATCGGTACGATCGATAGGTAAGAACAAACCCCGAGGCAATTTCAAACGAATTTCACGTTTCAGAGTATCCGCTTCACGTTCGCGTTGGGAAATTTCCAAGCGGGTATTTTCCGCATTTTCCCAATCCTTTAAGAAGGTTTTTTCAAAAAAAGGAATTAAAAGATCGCAACATTCAGTCACTTTATCGGAATGTTTTTGCAAAGGTTTTAAAGGCGAATGGGCAAATAATCCGAGAATATTATTCATTGCCATAAGTGATTGACTCCATAAAAGGGGTAAAAAAATTCGTGCGCATATTACTTGATTTCAGCGCAAATTACACGAAAAAGATCTTGATTTATTTACACTTACTTGTATATTTAAACAGTTAAATTCAGTGGGGTTCACTATTTATGAATAATGAAATCGAACTTAAACTTGCGGTAACTTCAGCCTCATTCTCTTTTTTGGAACGACACCTACAACAATTCACTCCGCTAGAACACGGAAGCATTTTTCTCGGTAACACTTATTACGATTATTCCGATCATTTCCTTGCCAAACAAAAAATGGGCTTGCGCATTCGCCAAGAAGAGCAAACATTTACGTTGACCTTAAAAACCGACGGAACAGTCGCGGGCGGATTGCATAATCGTCCGGAATATAACTTATCACTTACCACTAAAGAAACCCCGACTAACAAACAATTACGTAAGTTATATCCTTTTCAACAATTACCGAATGAGCCGTTGCAAATCGTTTTTTCGACGGATTTTAACCGCACTTTTTGGTTGATTCCGTTCCGTCATTCGCACATCGAAGTGGCTTTTGACCAAGGCAAAATTATAGCAGGCGAACGTGAAGAGCCGATTTGCGAAATCGAATTTGAATTGAAAAAAGGCCGGGTCAAAGATCTTTTCGATTTTGGCGAAACCTTGCCTTTTATGCAAAATATTTATTTCAGCAGCGCCAGCAAAGCCAAGCGCGGTTATCGATTAGCTCGACCTTTTTCCGTCACGGATTGGCTTAATAAATGGCGTGATTTTTTACAAGCACAACGCGAAGCAAATGCGACGAATTTTCCTACGCCCTCCAATGCGGTGCTCGATCCGATGTCCGATGCGGGTTTCAATGCGGTGCCGGATTCGAGGTTCAATGCGGTGCTCGCCATGGAGCAAACTTTGGTGGAGGAAACGCTGGCTGTTCCGATTGCGTTTTTCAGCCAAGATTTTATGAAAACCGTCGAACGCGTGGGCGCGTTTTTCAATCTTTATCATTATTACGATGAAAACCCAAGAATAATTGAAGCAATGGCCAAGTCCAAAGACGTCACCGATTGGACTGATATTCTGAAAAGCAATCAATATTTTCTAAGTGAGATTCAGAGCCTGATTCGTTTTCACAGCGAATGCAAGGACAACGTTAAAACACTCGAAAAATTAACGATGCTTCTGCAAAGTCGAGCCTATTTTGATCGAATGATTCGACTGATGCGATTGGCGGTATAGCTTTTATTTTTTATTAAACAATCGAAAATAAATAAAGGAATAAAAAATGGCAAAAGCCCCGAAAACGGCTTATGTATGTAACGATTGTGGTGCGGAATTTTCCCGCTGGCAAGGGCAGTGTTCTGCTTGTAAAGCTTGGAATACTATCAGCGAAGTGCGTTTAATTTCCGCGTCCAAACCGAAAAATGACCGTTTCAGCGGTTACGCAGGTGAAACTCAAGCGAAAATTCAAACTCTTTCTGAGATCAGTTTGCAGCAAACGCCCCGATTTAGCAGCGGATTTAATGAGCTGGACCGCGTACTGGGAGGCGGTATCGTGCCGGGCAGTGCGATTTTGATTGGTGGTCATCCCGGTGCGGGTAAAAGTACGCTGTTACTGCAAGTAATGTGCGGTTTGGCAAAAAATATGACGGCACTTTATGTAACCGGCGAGGAATCTTTACAACAAGTGGCGATGCGCGCTAATCGCTTAGGACTACCGAACGATAAGTTAAATATGCTGTCGGAAACCTCCGTCGAGCAAATTTGTAACCTTGCTGATCAACTTAAACCGCAAATTATCGTTATCGATTCCATTCAAGTGATGCATTTGGCGGATATTCAGTCTTCGCCGGGCAGCGTAGCACAAGTGCGCGAATGCGCGTCATTTTTAACGCGCTACGCGAAAACGCGCCAAGCGGCAATTATTATGGTCGGTCATGTCACGAAAGACGGCACTCTTGCCGGCCCGAAAGTATTAGAACACGTTATTGATTGTTCGTTGCTTTTAGAAGGTGAGGCAGACTCGCGTTATCGTACCTTGCGCAGCCACAAAAACCGTTTCGGTGCGGTAAACGAATTGGGCGTATTCGGTATGACGGAACAGGGCTTGCGCGAAGTGAAAAATCCGTCGGCAATTTTTTTAAGTCGCGGCGATGAAATGACATCCGGTAGCTCTGTGATGGTGCTGTGGGAAGGAACACGCCCGCTGTTGGTGGAAATTCAAGCGTTGGCGGATCATTCCATGCTGGCTAATCCGCGCCGTGTTGCAGTGGGTTTGGAACAAAATCGTTTAGCGTTATTACTTGCCGTATTGCATCGCCACGGCGGTTTGCAAATGGCGGATCAAGATGTCTTTGTGAATGTGGTGGGCGGTGTGAAAGTAAGCGAAACCGGCGCCGATCTCGCCTTATTATTAGCGTTAATTTCCAGTTTCCGCAATCAGCCGTTACCGCAAGATTTAGTGATTTTTGGTGAGGTAGGGCTTGCCGGCGAGATTCGTCCGGTACCAAGCGGACAAGAACGTATCAGTGAGGCGGCAAAACACGGCTTTAAACGAGCGATTGTTCCATTCGGTAATAAACCGAAAAATGCGTTGGAAAATATGCAAGTTTTCACCGTAAAAAAATTGTCGGATGCACTTGCTGTGCTGGATAATCTTTAGAAATATATTGGCATACTGAAACTTCCGACAAAATTCGCTAAAATAGTGCGCACCGTAAATAGATTAACGTATAGAAATGGAAAAAAAGTTAAGCAAAGCATTGGATGCGATTGATATTAAAATTCTCAATGAATTGCAACGCAACGGCAAAATCTCAAATATTGATCTTTCTAAAAAGGTTGGGCTTTCGCCGACACCTTGTTTAGAACGCGTAAAACGCTTGGAAAA
The DNA here is from genome assembly GCF_041734645.1 of Aggregatibacter sp. HMT-949. Classification (NCBI taxonomy): domain Bacteria; kingdom Pseudomonadati; phylum Pseudomonadota; class Gammaproteobacteria; order Pasteurellales; family Pasteurellaceae; genus Aggregatibacter; species Aggregatibacter sp. HMT-949. The sequence goes on from NZ_CP162010.1 coordinate 813,991, forward strand.
GCAAGGCGTAATTACCGGTTACCGGGCATTATTGAATCCCGAGTTACTGGATGCGCCTTTGTTGGTTATCGTAGAAATTACTTTAGTGCGCGGTAAACCCGATGTATTTGAAGAATTTAATGCGGCGATTCAAGCATTAGATGAAATTCAAGAATGTCATTTGGTTTCGGGCGATTTTGATTATTTGCTAAAAACCCGCGTAGCGGATATGGCAGCATACCGCAAGTTACTCGGCACGACCTTGTTACGTTTGCCGGGGGTGAACGATACGCGAACTTATGTGGTGATGGAAGAGGTGAAACAAACCAATTACCTCGTTTTAAAATAAAGATGATTAAACAAATTACAGAACGTTTTACGCCGAAGCAGTATCTCGGTGAATTTATTTTTGCTTTAACGGCACTTTTCGGGCTCTATTTGATTGTTGCCTGGTCAAGTTATACGCCTTTAGATAATTCTTGGTCTACCGCCAGTTATCAAACGGAAGTCGTCAATAAAGCCGGTGCGTTCGGTGCCTGGTTAATGGACGCTTTTTTGGTATTTTTCGGTTATGTGGGCAACGTATTTCCATTTTTATTTTTCTTTGTACCGATCTTCTTACTGAAAACCAAAGCGGTTCGCGCTTTATCCGTAACCAAAATTCTTTTGCGTAGTTTCGGTTTCATTATGCTACTCGTCGGCTTAACGACGATGGCAACATTACTGCTTTCCAATACGAATTACTATTTATCGGGCGGCGTATTGGGTGGAAGCCTAGTGGTTTCTTTTTATCCGACTTTAGGCAAATTAGGCTGTATTCTCGCCGGATTAGCGTTCTCGGTAATCGGTTTTATTTTTTGTTCCGGCACTTTTCTAATTCGCCTTATCGTGCGTTTCTATCGTTGGCTCACGATGAAAAATGATGAAGGTGAAAGTGTCGGCGAGCAAGGCAAAGAATCTGCGGATGAATTGGAACAAATCGTAATTCATAAGCCGGAAACGCTTGTCGTGAATAAAGATGAAGCGGAGGTGGTCTCTCTTCAAGAAGATGAAATTCTCGCAAAGGAAAATGGAAATGTGATCGAGCCGTTGTCTTCGGAAAAAGAGATCAATATCAGCGGATTGTCGAATGAAAGAAATATTTTACCAAATGCTTTGAAGAACTTGCCTGATTTTGATGAAAATTTTGCGGATTTTAAACGGGAAAACTTGGACGAATTGCCTAAAGTCAGTATTTCCGAGGGAGGTGCGTTATCGGCCCGGCAAAATTTTGCTTCGAGTCAAGAAAATATTTATTCGCCGATTCAAGTCGAAGAAAAAACAAATCTACTGGATTCTTTGCAAGAACCTGCAATGCCGAGGGTTTCTTTGGCATCGGCGACATCACAAAATAGCACCGCATTGGAAAGCAGAATGGCTGCGCCGGAAGAAGAGAGTGCAGATGATGAACTGGCTCGCCAATTTGCCGCCCAGGAGCGACAACGTTTAACGGAGATGGAACAACGGGCGAAAGTGTTAAATGCGGAAGAAGCGTTAAAGGTGGTTTTATCGGAACCGCAAGTGCCCGAGAGCACCGCATTGGAGGCAGACAGTACGCCTAACTATAAATCCTACGCTGATTCGTTAGTACATCCGGCGTTCCAACAACCGACCGCCAAACGGGAAAAACCAAGCACCCCATTGCCAAGTTTGGATCTTTTGGAACGTCGCCCTGCCCAATTGCAAGATATTACGCGTGAAGAAATTATGGACACATCGCGCCGCATTGAACAGCAATTGCGTAATTTTAATATAAAAGCAACGGTGCAAGACGTACTTGTCGGTCCGGTTGTCACGCGTTATGAACTGGAATTACAACCGGGTGTGAAGGCATCGAAAGTGACCGGTATTGATACGGATTTAGCGCGTGCATTGATGTTTCGTTCGATTCGTGTGGCTGAAGTGATTCCGGGTAAACCTTATATCGGTATTGAAACGCCGAACGCGCATCGTCAAATCGTGCCGTTACGCGATGTATTGGATAGCGCGGAATTTCACAATGCCAAGGCTTTATTGCCAATGGCATTGGGAAAAGATATTAGCGGTAAACCGGTGGTGGTCGATTTGGCCAAAATGCCGCACTTATTGGTGGCAGGGGCGACCGGCTCCGGTAAATCCGTGGGCGTAAATACGATGATTTTGAGCTTGTTGTTCCGCGTGCAACCGGAAGACGTGAAATTCATTATGATTGATCCTAAAGTGGTGGAACTTTCCGTGTATAACGATATTCCGCACTTGCTTACGCCGGTGGTTACTGATATGAAGAAAGCGGCGAATGCGCTTCGTTGGTGTGTGGATGAGATGGAACGCCGCTATCGATTACTTTCTGCTTTGCGCGTGCGTAATATCGAAGGCTTTAACGAAAAAATCGACGAATATGAAGCCATGAGGATGCCAATTCCAAATCCGATTTGGAAACCCGGTGATACTATCGATCAAATGCCGCCGGCATTGAAAAAACTCAGTTATATTGTGGTAATTGTTGATGAATTTGCCGATTTGATGATGGTGGCGGGAAAACAAATTGAAGAGTTGATTGCGCGCCTTGCGCAAAAAGCCCGCGCTATCGGTATTCATTTGATCTTGGCCACGCAGCGTCCGTCCGTGGATGTGATCACCGGTTTAATTAAAGCCAATGTGCCAAGCAGGATTGCCTTTACCGTAGCAAGTAAAATCGACTCGCGTACTATTTTGGATCAAGGTGGTGCGGAAGCCCTACTTGGTCGTGGCGATATGTTGTACTCGGGCCAAGGTTCATCAGATCTCGTGCGTGTCCACGGTGCCTTTATGAGCGATGATGAAGTGGTGCGTATTGCCGATGATTGGCGTGCACGCGCTAAACCGGATTATATTGACGGCATTTTAGATGGCACTGACGATGAGGAAAATACTGAAAAAACGGTCGCTATCGGCGATGAGTTGGATCCGCTGTTTGATGAGGTGATGGAATTTGTATTAAACACGGGTACTACGTCAGTTTCCTCTATTCAACGTAAATTTAGCGTCGGTTTTAATCGTGCCGCTCGTATTATGGATCAAATGGAAGAGCAAGGTATTGTGAGCGCCATGCAAAACGGTAAACGAGAAATTTTGGCGCACCGTCCCGATTATTAATTTCAATTCGACTTAAAAAGGAAAGTAAAATGAAAAAAACGCTGTTAAGACTCACTGCAATTCACGCTATCGGCGCGGGATTAATGGGCTTCAGTGCGGTGGTATTTGCTGATGCCGCGGGGGAATTACAGTCGCGTTTAAATCAAGTGCATGTATTAAGTGCCGATTTTACCCAAACCGTAACTTCCGCCGGCGGTAAAAACGTACAACAAGGTAGTGGCAAAATTCAAATTAAACGTCCGAATTTATTCCGTATGGATACTCAATTGCCACAGGAAACTCAAATTATTGCCGATGGTAAAACCCTTTGGTATTACGATTCTTTCGTGCAACAAGTGACTGCGCAATGGGTAAAAGATGCGGTAAACGACACGCCGTTTGTATTGCTTACTAGCAACGATAATAGTCATTGGAATCAATATTCCGTAACGCAACAAGCGGATACCTTTGTGTTAAAACCAAAATCGGCCAAGAGTAATATCAGACAGTTTGATATTCGTGTGGATAGCGGCGGTGTATTGAAAAATTTCAGCACAACGGAAAAAGACGGTCAAACTAACCTTTACGTGTTACGCAATATTACCAATCAAACTTTATCGGATAACTTGTTTCAATTCACGCCACCGAAAGGTGTCGAGTTGGATGACCAACGCAAAAAATAACTCAAAGAATAAAGGGCGTATTTTAAGTACGCCCTCAATTTTTTCCCAATTCATAGGAAATAATGATGCCTAATTTTGATTTCGATTTTGCTGAGAATAGCTTTCAGCCATTGGCGGCGAGAATGCGTCCGACTAATCTCGAGCAATATTTTGGTCAATCGCATTTAATTGGTGAAGGTAAACCGCTACGCAAAGCCATTCAAGCCGGCCATGTGCATTCAATGATTTTTTGGGGGCCGCCGGGTACCGGTAAAACCACTTTGGCGGAAATTATCGCTAACCGCATTAATGCCAATGTGGAACGTATTTCTGCTGTTACCGGCGGCATTAAAGAAATTCGCGACGCCATTGAACGTGCTAAACAAAACCGCCTTGCCGATCGTAAAACCGTTTTGTTTGTGGATGAAGTACATCGTTTCAACAAAAGTCAGCAAGATGCTTTTTTGCCGCATATTGAAGACGGTACTGTTATTTTTATCGGCGCGACTACAGAAAATCCGTCTTTTGAACTGAATAATGCATTGCTCTCACGGGTGCGGGTTTATGTGTTGAAATCCTTAACCGTGCAAGAAATCGAACAAGTATTGCAACGGGCCGTGCAAGATTCGGAACGCGGGCTGGGCAACACGCGGTTGGTTTTAGAAGACAATATTTTGCATCTGCTTGCCGAATATGTGAATGGCGATGCCCGCCTTGCGCTTAATTCCCTTGAATTGATGGCTGATATGGCGGATGAAATCGAAAACGGTAAAAAAATCGACCACACTTTATTAAAAGAAGTGCTAGGCGAACGTCAAGCACGCTTTGATAAACAGGGCGATCGTTTTTATGATTTGATTTCCGCTTTACATAAATCCGTGCGTGGCTCAGCGCCTGATGCGGCGTTGTATTGGTACGCGCGTATTTTAACTGCCGGTGGCGATCCGCTTTATGTGGCAAGACGTTTGCTAGCGATCGCATCGGAAGACGTTGGTAATGCGGATCCGCGTGCCATGCAAGTAGCGCTTGCGGCTTGGGATTGTTTCTCCCGCGTTGGCCCTTATGAAGGCGAACGTGCTATTGCACAAGCGATTATATATCTTGCCGTCGCGCCGAAGAGCAATGCCGTTTACACTGCATTCAACGCCGCAAAACAACAGGCCAAAGCGTTACCGGATTATGACGTACCGCCGCATTTACGCAATGCACCGACTAATCTAATGAAAGAGCTTGGCTATGGCGCAGAATATCGTTATGCGCACGATGAGCCGAATGCTTATGCGGCAGGGGAAAATTATTTTCCGCAAGAAATGAAAGACACGCAATATTATTTTCCGACCAATCGCGGGATGGAAATTCAAATTAAAGAAAAGCTGGAACGCTTGCGTGAACAAGATAAAAATGCCTTGAAAAAAAGATATAAGTAAAACAGTAATAAAAACGCGGCTTATAGGCATAAAAAGCACGTACTAAAAAGCGATCTTTTTATAAAAATTTCTTTTTGCTTTATTAAAAGCGCAGCGGGTCTTAGCAAAATAAATAGAGAAAGCGAGATAAAACAATGAAATAAGCTTTTTCTTATTTTACAAAAATAAAACATGAAACGAGCTGAAAGCAAGACTCGACGAAGTATAATCGGCGCCTTATTTTTATTTTATTCGGATTTCTTTATGACAAGCGCAAATTCCAAAGCCTTTTTAGTGATTTTACTCGGCGTACTTTCCGCCTTCGGACCTTTCGTGGTGGATTTATATCTACCGTCATTGCCACAATTGGCGACCTTCTTCAACAGCACCGCATCCATGACCCAATTGACCTTAACCTCCGCGATGATCGGATTGGCGCTGGGACAATTGCTGCTTGGCCCGATTAGCGACAAATTTGGTCGTAAAAAGCCACTGATTATTTCCTTGCTGATTTATATTGTTAGCACGATTTTCATTGTGTTTGCACCGAATATCGAAACGATGATCGCACTACGCCTCATACAAGGTTTATCTTCGGCGGGCGGCGTGGTGATTTCCCGTGCGATAGCGACGGATTTGTACCGCGGCCGCGAAATGACACGTTTCTTCGGCTTGTTGATGACCATCAATGGCATGGCGCCAATTGTTTCACCGATTCTCGGCAGCCTTTTATTGGAATATATCAGCTGGAAAGGCGTGTTTGCCTTCTTGGCATTGATTGGTGTCGTGGTGTTGGCTTTTTGTTTTCGTTTAAAAGAAAGTCTGAGATCGGAAAATCGCTTGCAAGGTTCGCTGTTTTCCACTTTTTCTGCTTTTGCCAAAATTGTCAAAAATCGATTATTTATGAGCTACGTAGGCATCGAAAGTTTCTTGCTTGGTGCAATGTTCGCCTACATCGCGGCATCGCCGTTTATTTTGCAAAGTTTTTACGGCTTGAGCGCCTTTGCTTTCGGTTTATGTTTTGGCGCGAATGGCGCGGCGTTAGTTATCGGCGCCAATGTCGGCGCGAAGTGGCCAAATAGCACCGCATTGAAGGCCGGTGTGGCGGGCTTTTTTGTCGCCGCAATTTATACCATTGTGGTATTAATGATTCAGCCGCATTGGTTTTGGGTGGAAATCGGTTTCTTTGCGATGTTGCTGTTAATGGGCTTAACGTTTCCGGCCATTTCGTCCCTTGCAATGGAAAGCGAACGTCAATATGCCGGCAGCGCCTCCGCTTTGTTAGGATTCGCCCCATTCTTTTTAGGCGGTATAGTCTCGCCATTAGTCGGCATTGGCGATATTTTTTACGCCACAGCAAGCGTAATTTTGGTGTGCGGATTGTTAGGTTTACTCATTTATTTGGCAATTCGCAAGCACATTGCGAATGTTGACTGATTACAAAGCACGTTTGTTTGCCTAGAATAAAAAAGCCTTGAAATTGTTATTTTCAAGGCTTTTTAGAATTTGATAAGTTTGCTTTAGATGGTGATTTGGTGGAGCTGGCGGGAGTTGAACCCGCGTCCGAAATTACTCTACCTTCAGTACTACACGTTTAGTCAGTCTTTAATTTCACTTAAGCATGCGGACAGACACGCTAAGCTTAAGCTAGTTTGATTCAATTTAGTGTTTCGATCCTCAAACGGCGGCTTCCACACGATCTCGTTTTGGTTTGACTCCGCGAACTCCCCGTCTTACGAGCGGAAGCTAGGGCGCGAAGGCTAAATGCAGGTTATTAAGCTGCTAAAGCGTATTGTTCGTCGTTTGCGACTATTTTTTTGCGGTTTGTTTACGAGGCCTACCGCACCTCGACGTGCACCTTGGGCTTCGCTAATCCCGTCGAATCCAGAATCAGCCCCAAAATTGGGCGCTAGTCTATCAAAAAAAAGTGATAAATCAAAGAATCTATTTATATCGTGCGCTTTCAGCAGGAGGCGGCTTTCTAAGAATTGATGATGTGCTGATTTGGGCTTCCAATGCGGTGCTCCCGGCGATGGCAAATAAATGCTTGAAAGTTTGCGCAAACGCTTCGCTTAAATTTAATTTATCTGTATGCTTGAACAGTATTTTGCTTGCAGATATACTAAGCCAAAATTGTAATCAAGTGCGTAATCAGCACCGCATTGAAGCCGCCTTTTAACTATGTCTCCAGCCCGCAAAATCATTCACATTGATATGGATTGCTTTTATGCCTCGGTGGAAATTCGCGAGAATCCCACCTTGCAAGGCAAGCCCGTTGCAGTGGGCGGCAGTTCGCGTCAGCGCGGCGTGCTTAGCACGTGCAATTATGAGGCGCGTAAGTTCGGTTTGCATAGCGCAATGCCGACGGCACAGGCGCTGAAAAAATGTTCGAATCTCATTTTGTTGCCGGTAAATATGACGCGATATAAAGAAGTGTCCGCACAAATTCATCAAATTTTTCATCGTTATACCGACCTTATCGAGCCGCTTTCGTTGGATGAAGCCTATTTGGATGTAACCGATTGCCAAAAATGCGCCGGTTCCGCCACTTGGATTGCGCAAGAAATTCGTCAAGCAATTTTTGACGAATTGCAGCTAACCGCTTCAGCCGGCGTGGCACCGCTGAAATTTCTCGCTAAAATCGCCTCGGATATGAACAAACCGAACGGCCAATTTGTAATTAAACCCGATGACGTAGCAAGTTTTGTCAAAACTTTGCCGTTAAAGAAAATTCCCGGCGTGGGTAAAGTGACGACACAGCGTTTGCTGGATATGGGATTGGAAACCTGCGCGGATATTCAAAAATCGGCACAAAACCTGTTACTTAATCAATTCGGCAAAATGGGCAAGCGCATATGGGATTTCAGCCACGGTATTGATGAACGCGAAGTGCAAGCGCACCGCGTGCGAAAATCCGTCGGTGTAGAGCGTACTTTATCGGAAAATATTCATACCGCCGAACAGGGTCTTGCATTGCTGGAGAATCTTTATGCTGAACTGCTTCGTCGTCTTGAGCGCAGTGCACCGAATACACCTTTGTCGGCGTTTCGTAAAATTGGCGTGAAACTCAAATTTGCAGACTTTCAAGTGACGACCTTAGAAAAAACCGGCTTGCCGCTTTGTCTCGACAGCTTCCGACAATTACTTGGTCAAATTTGGCAACGCAGCCAAGGTAAATCCGTGCGCTTACTCGGTCTTCATGTGAATTTACCGGAAGGAAATAAACAAGAACAAATGAGTTTTTGGTAGTGTATAATTCTGCGCTTTTTATGGAGTCAATACGATGAACGCAACAATAGAACATAAATTAGAAGATATTATTTCGATTTTTAATCAATGTTTTGAACAAGAATATAATACGCGTTTGGTGAAAGGCGGCGAAGAACCAATTTATCTTCCGGCCAACGAGCAGGTGCCGTATAACGCCATTTATTTTGCACGCGGTTTTTACAGCAGCGCGTTACATGAAATCGCACATTGGTTGGTCGCCGGCAAAGAACGGCGCAAATTGGAGGATTTCGGGTATTGGTACGAGCCCGATGGTCGTTCGGAAGCGCGTCAACGAGATTTTGAAAAAGTCGAAGTAAAACCGCAAGCGATCGAATGGATCTTAGCTACCGCTGCCGGTTTTCGTTATTTTGCCAGCGCCGATAATCTAAATGGTAATCCGGGCGATACGTTGCCGTTTAAATTGGCGGTGTATGAACAAGTCAAGGTTTATGCGGAAAAAGGCTTGCCGCAACGCGCAGAAACTTTACGCCGTGCGTTGGCGAAATTTTATGGTACGGAACAGCACCGCATTGAATTGGAAAAATTTGATGTAACGAGGATTTAGGCTAAAGACGTATTTGTCGAGTGCAAGCTCGGTTGATTTCGACACCAAATTGAGGGGGCGTTTCAGCACCGCATTGAAGGCGCTTCCGCGCTGTCAATTTTTCCCTAAATCGGCTAGAATACGCCGATTTTATTTTTGGCTTTAACTTTAAAATTATGAAAGATTCGATTATTACCAAATTAGAAAGTTTGAAAGAACGTTATGAAGAATTAGAGGCGTTGCTAGGCGATGCTTCAGTGATTAGTGATCAGGATAAATTTCGCGCCTATTCCAAAGAATATGCGCAACTTGAAGAAGTTGTGAAATGTTTCAATCGTTGGACGCAGCTTAATCGCAATATTGAAGAAGCAGAAATGTTGCTCGACGATGCAGAAATGAAAGAAATGGCGCAAATGGAAATTGAAGCGTCCAACGCGGAAATTGAAGAAACGGAACAACAACTTCAAATTCTCTTGCTGCCGAAAGATCCGAATGATGAATATAACTGTTATTTGGAAATCCGTGCGGGTACCGGTGGTGATGAGGCGGGGATTTTCGCCGGCGATTTGTTTCGTATGTACAGCCGCTATGCAGAAAGCAAACGCTGGCGTGTGGAAATGCTTAGCGCCAATGAAAGCGAGCAGGGCGGTTATAAAGAAGTGATTGTAAAAGTTAGCGGCGAGGGCGTGTATGGACAGCTTAAATTTGAATCGGGCGGTCACCGCGTACAACGTGTGCCGAAAACCGAATCGCAAGGGCGTATTCATACTTCCGCTTGTACCGTTGCGGTGATGCCGGAACTACCGGAATCGGAAATGCCGGAAATCAACCCTGCAGATTTGCGTATTGATACTTATCGTTCGTCCGGTGCTGGCGGTCAGCACGTAAATACCACCGATTCCGCAGTGCGTATCACACATATTCCGACCGGCATCGTGGTGGAATGCCAAGACGAGCGTTCGCAACATAAAAATAAAGCCAAAGCAATGTCTGTATTGGCATCACGTATTGTACAGGCGGAGCAGGAACGTCAAGCCGCGGAACAAACGGATATGCGCCGTAACTTATTAGGGTCCGGCGATCGTTCTGATAAAATCCGTACCTATAACTATCCGCAAGGTCGTGTAACGGATCACCGCATTAACTTGACAATTTATCGTTTAGACGAAGTGATGAACGGCAAAATCGATGAGTTAATCCAGCCAATTATCACCGAATATCAAGCGGATCAGTTGGCGGCGTTGTCAGAACAAAATTAACCTCTGGGGCATCCTGTTTTCGGATGTCCTTTTAAATTAAATTTACTACGGAAAATGAACAGATGTTGGTAGAAAACCCTAGTGCAGATTATTCCGATAATGGCGCGAGCGTTTATCCGATTCAGTTTGCAAGTCGATTTAAACGTTGGTGTGTGGCATTAATTGATAATTTGATGTGTTACGGTTTTATGTTCATGGGAATCATGATATTTAACTTGTTAGGCACAATTGATATCGGCCACATTATCGGCTTGGTTTTATATGTTATTTTGCAACTCTATGTTATGAAAACCTATGGACAAACCCTTGGAAAGCGTTGGTTAAATATTCGAGTGCTGGATTATATGACAAACCGACCGCTCAGTTTCGGGCGATATGTCATCAGAGAGTTTTTAGATTTCGGTTTAAATACGTCGGGGCTGGTCATTATTAATGCTATTGTTGCATTTGTGAATCAGGAACGTCGTTCGTTTACCGATATTATTATGTCAACGATTGTTGTTAAAAATTAATGAATTACCAACAATGGCTGGCTGACGCAACGCAACGACTTAGTCAGGCCAATCCGAACGAAAATGCCAAAATTGATGCATTGGTGTTGCTCCAACACGCGACCGGTAGATCGCGGACGCAAATTTTAGCGTTCGAGGAAACGCAAATAGATGAAAAAATGAGCGCTGATTTAACCGCGCTTTTGGCGCGTCGGTTAAAAGGCGAACCTATCGCTTATATTCTCGGTGAAAAAGAATTTTGGTCGTTGCCGTTGAATGTGTCGGTGGATACGTTGATTCCGCGTCCGGATACGGAAATTTTAGTGGAAAAGGCATTGGACATTGCGCTTGAAAAGCTTCATAAAAAAAACTCACTCCTTCGCATTCTCGATCTTGGCACCGGCACCGGCGCTATTGCGTTAGCGCTGACTTCCGAGCTAACGCCGCGCTGTCAAAAACAAGGTGTTCAATTAGAAATCATCGGCGTAGATTTCATGCCCAATGCGGTGCTCTTGGCGAAGTCCAATGCGGTGAAAAATCAACTAAATGCAATTTTTTTACAAAGTCATTGGTTTGAAAAGGTAACCGGAAAATTCGATATTATCGTCAGCAATCCGCCTTATATTGACCAAGACGATGTGCATTTAAGCCGAGGTGACCTGCGCTTTGAACCGCGTTCGGCATTGGTAGCGGAAGAACAAGGCTATGCGGATTTGCGTCATATCATCGAGCAAGCGCCACATTATTTGAAGGAAAACGGCGCGTTACTACTGGAACACGGTTGGCAACAAGGTGCAAAAGTGCGGTCGATTTTCCGCGAGAATTTAGGGCGGCAAGTTGCAACGGTGCGGGATTACGGCGACAATGAACGTGTTACCTTAGGATTTTGGAAAAATCATGAAATACAATAGACGTGCGTTATACGATGAATTTGTCACTTTTTATTTAGCGGTTTGCGACGATGAAGGTAATGCACTACGACGCGTTCGTTCGTTAATGGGCGGTTTAGTGCGCAAAGCCCGCCGCGAGATTTCCCTTGACCTGCCGTTAGAGCACCGCATTGAACGCTTGCTGCAACTGGTTTACGGCGATTGGGGCTTTCATTGCGATGCCGACGAATATTTTTACGCACGTAATCTTTATTTGCCTTACGTATTGGAATATCGCCAAGGTATGCCGGTTAGCCTTGGCGCCATTGTATTGTATTTGGCCGAGGCGCTGGATTTGCCGATTTATCCGGTTAATTTTCCGACCCAACTAATTTTGCGTGCGGAAACGAATGGCGAAGCGGTGTTTATTGATCCTTGGAACGGCACTTATATGTCGCAACAAAAATTACAGCGACTTTACGAAGGCGCTTTTGGTTTCGGTGCTGAAATTCAACCCGAAGAATTGGCGCGCGCCGATTTGCCTTTGTTGTATTCCCGTTTTGAGCAGTTGGCGAAGAACGCGCTGATCCGCGAAGAACATAACGATATGGCATTTCATTACATTGAATCCTTGATTCGCGCAAAACATAATCCTTACGATATTCGCGATCGCGGTTTGGTATTGGCGCAAATGGGTGCGTATCAAGCGGCGTTGCAAGATTTAGAATTTTTCGTAGAGCAACACCCGCAAGATCCGACTGCGGGTTTAATTCGCACTCAACTTTTAGAACTCAAAGGTGAAGTAGAAAAAGCACGTCATCTTATTAATTAATAAAGGAAAATTTATGCAAAACAAAATTGTAAAAATCGGCGATATTGATGTCGCTAATGATAAACCTTTCGTGCTTTTCGGCGGCATGAATGTGTTGGAAAGTCGCGATATGGCCATGCAAGTGTGCGAAGCCTATGTAAAAGTGACGGAAAAACTCGGTGTGCCTTACGTGTTCAAGGCATCCTTTGATAAAGCTAACCGCTCTTCCGTGCATTCCTATCGCGGTCCGGGCATGGAAGAGGGATTGAAAATTTTCCAACAATTAAAAGACACTTTCGGCGTAAAGATTATTACCGACGTACATGAAATTTATCAATGCCAATCGGTTGCTGAGGTGGTGGATGTGATTCAATTGCCGGCGTTCTTAGCGCGCCAAACCGATTTGGTTGAGGCGATGGCGCGTACCGGTGCAGTGATTAACGTAAAAAAACCGCAATTTTTGAGTCCGGGACAAATGGGTAATATTGTAGAAAAAATCGAGGAATGCGGTAACGATCAAGTCATTCTTTGCGATCGCGGTACGAATTTCGGTTACGATAATTTAGTCGTGGATATGTTGGGTTTCGGGGTGATGAAGAAAGTCTCCAAGGGCAGTCCGGTCATTTTTGACGTAACCCATTCATTACAATGTCGTGATCCGTTCGGTGCCGCATCGGGCGGTCGTCGTGCTCAAGTGACCGAACTGGCCCGTTCCGGTTTGGCAGTAGGTATTGCCGGTTTATTCTTAGAAGCCCATCCGGATCCGAAAAATGCCAAATGCGACGGCCCTTCGGCATTGCCGCTTTCCGTATTGGAAGATTTTGTCTCACAAATGAAAGCGATTGATGATCTAGTAAAATCTTTCCCGGAATTGGATACTTCAATTTAATTTAACGTGCGGTTAAAAAACGAAAATTTTTATAGTGCCGCTCAAAAGGAGAATATTGATGATGCAAATTGTTTTTTTAGATAGCACCGCTATTCCAAAACACATCCCGATTCCACGCCCGGATTTTGCGCATGATTGGATTGAATATGAACGAACTTCAGCAGAAGAAACCGTCGAGCGGGCGAAAGACGCCGATATTGTGATTACCAGCAAAGTAATTTTTGATCGCAAGACTTTAGAACAATTACCAAAACTCAAACTAATTGCGCTAACGGCGACCGGAACCAATAACATTGATCTGGTCGCGGCCGCAGAATTAGGCGTGGCAGTGCGTAATGTGATGGGATATTCCAGTACGACGGTGCCGGAACATGTTTTAGGCTTAATTTTCGCGCTCAAACACAGTTTGGCTGGTTGGTTGCGTGATCAAACATCGGCCAAATGGGCGGATTGTCCGCAATTTTGTTATTTCGATTATCCGATTACCGATGTGCGTGGTTCTACATTAGGTGTGTTCGGTAAAGGTTGTTTAGGCAGCGAAGTCGGACGTTTGGCGCAAGCACTCGGTATGAAGGTGCTATATGCCGAGCACCAAGATGCGACGATTTGTCGCGATGGTTACACGCCATTTGACGAGGTATTAAAACAAGCGGATATCGTTACTTTACATTGCCCGTTGACAGAAAATACCCAAAATTTAATCAATGCGCGCACTCTGTCACAAATGAAAAAAGGCGCATTTTTAATCAATACGGGACGTGGTCCTTTAGTGGATGAAACCGCTTTATTGGACGCGTTAAAAAGCGGTCATTTGGGCGGTGCAGCGTTGGACGTATTGGTGAAAGAACCACCGGAAAAAGACAATCCGTTAATTTTGGCAGCCAAAACCATGCCAAACTTAATTATCACGCCACACATCGCTTGGGCAAGTGATAGCGCGGTGACGACTTTAGTGAAAAAAGTGACGCAAAATATCGAAGACTTCGTTAAAAGTCTATAGTTTCCTCCCCATATGAACGGTATGGGTTATTTTAATGCCTGCATACTTAAAGGTAACGGCGTCAATGCGGTGCTGAAATGACCTTGTACCGTTTATGTCGAGCAATACGAACGAAAACATGAATTTACCGATTTCCCTTTATATCGCCTTGCGTTATTGGCGCGCCAAAAGCGCCGACCGTTTCGGACGATTGGTCGCTAATCTCGCCAGTTTCGGTATTGTACTGGGCGTTATGGCGTTGATCATTGTGCTTTCGGTGATGAACGGTTTGGAAGGCTATCAAAAACAACAAGTGCTTTCCGCCATTCCGCACGCAGTGGTGAGCGAAGCAGAACCGATTTCCAGCCAAGAAAGGTTGGAAAATCTGCCGCCTTTCGTCCAAAAAGCAGTACCGATTAATCGTACCGATGTGATTTTTCAAACGGCAAAAGGCGTCAGTGCCGGACAAGTGATCGGCGTACAGGCGTTTTCGGACGATCCATTATTGGAAAGCCTTGATAATCGGCATTTCAATGCGGTGCTGCCGGAAGGCGAATTTAAGCTTATTATCGGCGATCAACTGGCGCAAAAACTCGGCGTGAATATCGGCGATAAAATTCGTTTAATGATTACCGAAAACAGTCAATATACGCCGTTTGGCCGCGTACCGATGCAGCGTTTATTTACCGTCAGCGAAATTTATTTCGATTACGGCGAAGCTTCCGCTTATCAGGCCTTTGCCGATTTGTCGGACATCGGGCGTTTAATGCGGATTCAGCCGCATCAGGCTCAAGGATATCGTTTATTTTTGGATGATCCTTTTTTGATTACCAAATTGCCGCAAGCTTTTCCGGATAAACAAATTACCGACTGGCGCGTGCAAAAAGGCGAATTTTTCCAAGCCGTACGGATGGAAAAAAATATGATGGGCTTGTTGATTAGCTTGATTATCGTGGTGGCGATTTCCAACATCGTCACCTCATTGAGTTTGATGGTGGTGGATAAACAGGGAGAAATCGCCATTCTACAAACCCAAGGGCTGACCAAATCGCAAGTGCGCGCGGTATTTATTTATCAAGGCTTATTGGTCGGCTTGGTGGGCACGCTTATTGGCACCGCATTAGGCGTGCTAATTACGCTAAACCTGACAGAAATTATCGCGCTATTCAATTCGAGCGGTGTTTTTTTGCCGATTGCATTGGCGCCGTTACAAATCGTGATTGTTATTGCGTTTTCTTTATTATTATCGTTGTTATCAACCGTTTATCCCGCTTATCGTGCCGCAAAAACCGAGCCCGCAGAAGCATTACGTTATGAGTAAATCATGAGTCAATATCTATTACAGTGCGAAAACATCAGTAAATTTTACCAAGAAGGCGACCTTCGAACGCAAGTACTAAAAGGCGTTTCTTTCGCTATGCGGCCGAATGAATTGGTCGCGATTGTCGGCAGTTCGGGATCGGGCAAAAGTACGCTTTTGCATACCCTAGGCGGGTTGGATCAGCCAAGCAGTGGCGAGGTGTTTATCAAAGGCCGCTCTTTGCAAAAAGCTTCCGCAGCAGAATTAGCTAAATTGCGTAATCAAAACCTCGGTTTCGTGTATCAATTCCATCACTTAATGGCGGATTTTAGTGCTTTGGAAAATGTGATGATGCCGCTGCTAATTGGTAATCAAAATAAAACCGAAGCTAAAGATCGTGCGGAGCAGATGCTCAATGCGGTGGGCTTGGGGCACCGCATTGAACATCGCCCTTCGGCATTGTCCGGCGGTGAACGGCAACGTGTGGCGATTGCCCGAGCATTGGTGAATCACCCCGCTTTAGTGCTTGCCGATGAGCCGACCGGAAATTTAGATCACAAAACTACGGAAAGTATTTTCGAGTTGATTCGGCAACTTAACCAAGAACAACATATCGCCTTTTTATTGGTGACCCACGATATGGATTTGGCGGGAAAATTATCACGTTGCCTAACCATGCAAGACGGCGTGCTAAAGGAAGACTTGTAATGAATACGCCGTTTTTTATTAGCTGGCGTTATCAACGCGGCAAGCAAAAAAATCCGCTGGTGGCGCTCATCGCAAAATTTTCTGCTGTTGGCATCGCCCTTGGCGTTGCGGTGTTGATTGTCGGCTTGAGCGCGATGAACGGTTTTGAGCGTGAACTTAATCAACGCATTCTCGCCGTTGTGCCGCACGCGGAAATTACGATTAACCCGAATGCCAATGAGGCAATGATTAATCACAAAGATATGTTAATTTCCCGTTTAAAAATGAACGAAAAAATTGTTGCACTTTCGCCTTTTGTCAGCTTCACCGCATTGGTAGAAAATGGCAGTAAGTTGAAAGTGGTGCAAGTGAAAGGCGTGGATAAAGACGTGGAAGATCAAGTCAGTTCTCTCGGAAAATACGTACAAGATGACGGTTGGCAGCGATTTGGGAAGGAGGGCGGTTTAGTGCTCGGTTCGGGCATTGCAAAAGATTTAGAAGTAAATGCCGGCGACTGGGTTACGTTGTTAATTTCACAACAAAACGGCACGGAGAATGTGTCGCAACCTCATCGCGAACGAGTGCAAGTGACCGGTATTTTGCGCTTAGACGGTCAGCTTGATCATAGCTATGCCTTGCTCTCTTTGCCACAAGCGCAGGAATTATTAGGCTATCAGGCGGTGCAAATCAGCGGCGTCGAATTGAAAGTCGCCGATCCATTTAAAGTTCAGGAACTGGATTATTCTGCGTTAGGTGATTATCCGCAGTCGCTTTATGTACAAAATTGGATTGCTAAATTTGGTTATATGTATCGCGATATTCAGCTTATTCGTAGCGTGATGTACATCGCGATGGTGTTGGTGATCGGCGTAGCATGTTTCAATATCGTTTCAACGCTGATTATGGCGGTGAAAGATAAGCAGGGCGATATTGCGATTTTGCGAACATTGGGGGCCAATAACGGTTTTATTAAGCGTATTTTCATCTGGTATGGCTTGCAGGCGGGGATGAAAGGTTGTTTGATTGGGATTGTGTTGGGCGTGTTGTTCGCGTTGAATTTGACGAGTTTAATTCAAGGCTTGGAACGTTTATTCGACAAGAAATTACTTTCCGATGGCATCTATTTTGTGGATTTTCTGCCGAGTGAGCTTCATTGGCAAGATGTCTTGCTTGTTTTAGCGGCAGCGTTACTCCTCAGTCTGTTGGCAAGCCTTTATCCGGCGAATCGAGCAGCCAAACTTCAACCGGCTCAAGTTTTGAGTAATCATTAATTCAGCGTTAAAATATTTCTAATGAACTAGTTTACTAGTACATAAAATAAGTGTAGAGTACCCCACATATTTTTTATTAAACATAAATAATTATAAGAGAGTGATTATGACGAAAGAAAAAATTGAAATTAAAGTGGCAAATGACGACACACGTATTGAAAAAGTAGATCAGGTTTTACCGCCTATTGCCTTATTGGAGAAATTTCCGGCCAGTGAAGAAGCCGCCGCATTAGTTCAACAAACCCGTCATAAAGCGCATAATATTATTCACGGCAAAGATGATCGTTTATTGGTGATTATCGGCCCTTGTTCCATTCACGATCCGAAAGCTGCGCTTGAATACGCTAACCGCTTAAAACCGTTACGCGAAAAATATAAAGACAGCCTTGAAATCATTATGCGCGTGTATTTTGAAAAACCACGCACTACGGTGGGTTGGAAAGGCTTAATTAACGATCCGTATTTAAACGATACTTACCGTTTAAACGACGGTTTACGCATCGCGCGTAAATTGCTTTCCGACATTAATAATCTCGGCGTGCCTTCCGCCGGTGAATTTTTGGATATGATTACACCGCAATATGTGGCGGATTTTATGAGTTGGGGCGCAATCGGGGCGCGCACAACCGAATCTCAAGTTCATCGTGAACTTGCCTCCGGTTTATCTTGCGCAGTCGGTTTTAAAAATGCCACTAACGGGGGCGTGAAAGTGGCGCTTGATGCTATCGGTGCGGCGGAAGCACCGCATTACTTCTTGTCGGTAACTAAATTCGGTCACTCCGCCATCGTTTCCACCAAAGGTAACGAAGACTGCCATATTATTTTACGTGGCGGCGATAAAGGCCCGAATTATCGCGCGGACGATGTGGCGGCAGTTTGTGCCAACATCGAAAAATCCGGTCGCGTGCCGCACGTAATGATTGATTTTAGTCACGCCAACAGCAGTAAACAGTTCAAAAAACAAATGGACGTATGCGAAGACGTATGCAAGCAAATCGCCGGCGGTTCAACGCAAATTTTCGGCGTTATGGTGGAAAGTCATTTAGTCGAAGGGCGCCAAGATTTGGTTGACGGCAAAGCCGCGACTTACGGTCAAAGCATTACCGA
This sequence comes from Aggregatibacter sp. HMT-949, assembly GCF_041734645.1. NCBI lineage: Bacteria > Pseudomonadati > Pseudomonadota > Gammaproteobacteria > Pasteurellales > Pasteurellaceae > Aggregatibacter > Aggregatibacter sp. HMT-949. The sequence continues at coordinate 832,647 of NZ_CP162010.1, forward strand.
TGCCTGTATCGGTTGGGAAGATAGCGAATTGTTGCTTAAACAATTATCTGACGCCGTACTGGCTCGCCGTAAAATCAATTCATAATTCTAATCGCGCTCAAATTCCGAGCGCTGAAAACAGCACCGCATTGGCGTGGGTTCCAATGCGGTGCTGTTTTTGATATCGACCGATTGCCGAAAAAAGGAGCGCGCTATGCAAGATATGATCAATGGACTGTTAATCGTTTTAGCGCCGATGTTATCGGGTTATGCGATAAAAATTAAAAATAATAAGCAAGTTGCGAACATCGATCATATCGTGATGTTTTTGCTGTATATCATTTTGTTTTTAATGGGCTATTTGTTGGGACAACTTGATGATCTCGAAAACCAATTACCGATTATCGGCAAAACGGCGGCAACGCTTTCCGCCATTATTCTGGCTTCAAATTTGCTCGGGTTGATGCTTTACGATTGTTTTAATCCCGCCGTGCCGCTTAAATCGAAAGCTAAAATCGATTCCCGCCGGCATGCTTTAATCGATTCCTTTAAGCTTTCCGGCACGGTGGTTATCGGTACGCTATGCGGGTGGTTGTCTAAATCTCATCTAATGTTGCCCGCAGGCATTAATCTTTATGTGTTGATCGTGCTGATTTTTTTCGTCGGCATTCAACTGCGTAATAACGGTATTTCTTTAAAAGAAGCGCTATTTAATAAGCGCGGCTTTCAAACCGGTATCGTGTTTACCGTTACTTCTTTGTGTGGCGGCATAATTGCCGCATTTGTACTGGCCATGCCGATTACGCAAGGCTTGGCGTTTGCTTCCGGAATGGGGTGGTATTCTTTATCCAGCGTGGTGTTGACCAACGCCTGGGGGCCGGTGCAGGGCGGTATCGCATTTTTTAACGATTTATCGCGCGAAATTATTAGCCTCTTTGCTGTTCCGCTTTTTATGCGGCATTTTCGTTCCACCGCAATTGGCATCACCGGCGCCACCGCATTGGATTGTACACTGCCGATTATCCAAAAGTCCGGCGGCATTGAAGTGACGCCGATTGCCATTTCTTTCGGTTTTGTCACCAATATTTTACCGCCGCTTTTATTGGTCTTTTTTTCCAGTATTCCCATTTAACCCCTAATAATAATTTTTCCGGTTAAATTGATGCCGGTTATCTAAAGGAGCAGAAGATGCAACAAAAATATTCAAATCTTACGATTAGCCTGGTGTGGTTTAGTGCCGCTATTTCCATGGCGGAAATTCTCACCGGCACTTGGTTTTCTCCATTGGGCTGGCGACAAGGACTACTGGCAATTGTATGCGGCCATCTTATCGGTGGTGCGATGTTCTTCTGCGCCGGTTTTATCGGTGCGAAAACCCAAAAAAGCGCGATGCAAACAGTACAAATTTCATTTGGGCGAAAAGGCTCGGCGCTGTTTTCCGTGCTGAATTCATTACAGTTAATGGGATGGACGGCAGTGATGATTTATATGGGCGCGGAAGTCATTTCCATTTTAAATCGACAAGGTATTGATAACGCCTTTTTTCCCTTATTTACTCTCGGTTTAGGCTTGCTGATTATCATTTGGTTACTGCTCGGTTTTACTAATCTGGGGGTAATCAAAAGTGTTTCGCTCGGCACCATGTTTCTATTAATGCTTTGGCTTACGTTGCAGATTATTCGGCATGATTTCATACCGATGGAAAGCCAGGCGATTAAATTCGGTACAGCGGTCGAAATCGCTGCAATTATGCCATTGTCTTGGATTCCGGTGGTTTCCGATCACACCAAAAATACTCAAACGCCGTTAAAAACCACGTTACTTTCCACGCTAATTTATACGCTCACGAGTTGCTGGATGTATTCCATCGGACTTGGCGCCGCCTTGGTGACCGGTAAATCGGAAATTTCGCAAATCTTGGCGCTTTCCGGCGTCAGTATTGTCGGTGTATTGATTATCGTTACTTCCACTATGATCAACACCGCATTGCCCGCCCATTCAACGGGCATGAGCTTGAACAATATTTGGCCGAAATTAAACGTAAAAGCGCTTTCAATTTTAACCGTGCTTGTAGGCACCGCATTGGCGTCTGCCTTACCGGTGACGCAATACGAACATTTTTTGTTTTTTATCGGTTCGGTTTTTGCGCCGATGATTGGCGTATTAATGGCGGATTTTTTCGTATTTAAACGAACCGAGCCGCGCAACACATTGGACGCGGTCGGCTTAACTCTCTGGTTTATCGGTTTTGTGCTTTACCGCGTGTTAATGTGGCTGGAATGGGAAAGCTTGTTGGGGCTGACTTTTCCGGTGATTCTATTGACTTTCGGGCTTACCGCCGCGGTGAGAAAATGCTTTTGGAAATAAAGATAAAAAAGAGCGATTGTGATCGCTCTTTAGTTTATTTTTTCCAAATTACATGAAACTCGCGTTCATCTTCGCGGTGAGAAATTAAGAATTTAGCGAATACATTGTCCATTTCGTCATCAGCATTAACTAAGCCAATCCACACTTCGGCAAAGGCATCGGGGTCAATGAGCACGCCGATTTCCTGTTCCCAATCGTCCGCTGTTTCCACAAATTCCACGGCGCCGTGATCTTCAAATTGCAGATTAAACAGCACAATATCCGCCGGATCGAGATTTTCTCCCGCCATTTCCAAGAAAATATCGTAAGCGATATTAATTGCCGTATCGGGATCGAGTTTTTGAATATCAGTTGTCATGTTGTGTCCTTGTTCGATAAAAGCCGAGCGGTATCATACCGAAATCACAAAGGCGGTCAAATTTCTCGGCGTTTACGGTGTTATAGCCGCTATTATACAAAGTCGGCAAAGGCATATTTTGTTCGGATTTTGGTTGAATTGCCGTGTTCAAAAATAGCACCGCATTGGAAGCCCTTCCAATGCGGTGCTGTTGGCGTATGCCACATAATCGCAGCGTTATCCGACTTATTTTGGCCTGTGCGGAATTAACCTGTATTGCGCATACCCGCTGCGATGCCGGTGATGGTGATCATCAAAGCTTGTTCCACGTCAGGATTCGGCGCTTGCGGATTTTCGCGCAAGCGGTGAAGCAATTCAACTTGCAGAAGGTTGAGCGGGTCAGTGTAAATATTGCGTAAAGCGATGGAATCGGCGATCCACGGCAAATCGGACATCAGTTCGCTTCGATGGGAAAGCGAGAGTACGGTTTGAATGTCCGCCCGTAGCTGTTCGCGCAAGCTTTCACCTAAATACCAAAGCGATTTTTTAACCAAGCGTTGGTCGTATTGTTGCGAAAGCCAAGTGTCGGTTTTACTGAATACCATTTCCAGCATTCCGATGCGGGTGGAGAAGAACGGCCAGTTGTCGCACATTTCACGGATAAGTTCGCCTTTGCCGCTTTCAATCGCCTGACGCACTGATGCGCCGGCACCAAGCCAAGTTGGTAACATTAAGCGGTTTTGCATCCAGGCAAAAATCCAGGGAATAGCACGCAAGCTTTCTACGCCACCGTTCGGATTTCGTTTTGCCGGACGGGAGCCGAGCGGTAATTTTGAAAGTTCTTGCTCCGGTGTAGCGCTACGGAAATAAGGCACGAAATCTTTATCGCCGCGTACCACATTGCGATAAATCTCGCAAGAAACCGCGGAAAGTTCCTCCATCACATCGCGCCATTGCGGTTTAGGTTCTGGTGGCGGTAACAGGTTCGCTTCTAAAATCGCGCTGGCGTACAGATCGAATGTTTCTACCGCTACAGCAGGCAAACCGAGTTTAAAGCGGATCATTTCTCCTTGCTCGGTCACGCGTAACCCATTTTTGAGCGAACGCGGTGGCTGGGAAAGTAAGGCTGCGTGCGCCGGTGCGCCACCTCGCCCGATAGTGCCACCACGGCCGTGAAATAAGGTGAGTTCAATACCCAGTTTTTCCGTTAAGTTGACCAAGGCTTCTTGTGCGCGATATTGCGCCCAAGAGGCTGCCATCATGCCGGCGTCTTTTGCCGAATCGGAATACCCGATCATAACCATTTGACGATTATTGATGACGCCACGATACCAGCCGATATTAAACAGTTGGCACATGACTTCTTCGGCAGCGTCCAAGTCGTCTAGGGTTTCAAACAACGGCACGACAGGGATATGGAATGGCACGCCGGCTTCTTTTAACAATAAATGCACGGCAAGTACGTCCGATGCGGTGCGCGCCATGGAGATAATGTAGCAGGCGATAACGCCGGTTTTTTGTTCGGCGATAACTTTACAGGTATTTAAAATTTCTTGTGTTTCTTCCGAGGGTGTCCAATTTCGCGGAATTAACGGACGGCGCGAGCTGAGTTCTCGAATCAGAAAGGCTTGTTTGTCATCTTCCGTCCATTGAGAATAATCACCTAAGCCGATATAGCGCGTGATTTCCGCAATGGCCTCAGTGTGACGCGTACTTTCTTGGCGAATATCCATTTGTGAAAGCGTCACGCCGAAGCAGCGAATGCGGTGCAAAATATCCAATAACGAACCGTTTGCGATAATCCGCATACCGCAGGCAATAAGCGATTGATAGCAATCGTAAAGCGGTTCCCAAAGCTGGTTGTCTGTCAAAATAATGTTGTCTTCGGAAAAGCGCGGCGCACGATCAGCCAAGCGATCGTCGAAATAAGCAAGGGTGTCGGTAAGCTTACCACGCAAGCCTTTCACTACAGCGCGATAAGGTTCTAAATGATCACCGTATTTGGTTCGAAATTCATCGGTGCATTTCGTCATAGAAAGTTCGTCGGCGAGTTCGCTGATGTCTTGTAAGAATAAATCCGCCGCTTTCCAACGAGCAAAGTGTAAGACTTTGCGGGTGATTTTTGCAGTTACAAAGGGATTACCGTCACGATCACCGCCCATCCAAGAAGAAATTCGCACCGGTTTTAAACCTACCGGTAAATCGTAACCTAAAAATTTGCGCGCGTTTTCATTTAATTGACGCAAAAATTCCGGTACTGCTTGCCATAAGCTGTTTTCCAACATTGCAAAGCCCCATTTGGCTTCGTCGAAGGGCGTTGGGCGAACGGTACGGATTTCATTAGTGTGCCAAGCTTCGGCGATGAGACGTAGCAATAAACGCTCAATTACATTACGTTCTTTTTCGGTTAAATCGTCATGCTCCAATTTGCTTAAACATTTGTTGATTTCAACGTGTTTATGAATCAGTGAACGACGGGTGGTTTCTGTCGGATGTGCGGTTAACACCAGTTCAATTAAGAGTTTTTCGATAGTTTTATAAACTTTTTCTTTCGAGGCGTTTTCCGCTTTTAAACGCTGAAACAGCGCTTGTAACGAACGATCCGATGGTGCTTTTTGCGAATGTTCGCGCGAGATAGTTTGATATTGTTCGGCAATATTAGTGAGATTTAAAAATTGGCTGAAGGCACGCGCTACGGGGATAATGTTGTCGGTTGAAATATTGGCGAGGGTAGTAAGCAATTGTTGTCGCGCATTATCGTCTCCCGCACGGGAGTCGCGCGATAATTTGCGAATATTTTCAATCAGTTCCAAAATATCAGCGCCTTGCGCATCGTTAATGGTTTCTCCGAGAAAACGCCCTAACATATTGATGTTACTGCGTAGCGTGACATATTCTTGTGTCATACAAACTCCTGAAAAGTAAAATTTAAAAAAAACGGGCACAGGTATAACTAAAAATAGGAGGAGGGTCAAATTCTATTAAAAGAAAACTTGGTAAAAAATAGAAAAATTAAGTTTAATTTAAAAAATAACCGCATTTCCTAGTTTTTATCTAGAAAATGCAGTTATTTTTTTGAGGGTTATAAAAGTGTTTTGACGGATTTGCGCAATACTAATTCAGGGTAGATGCCAATGCGGTGCCCGTGGGGAAGTTCATTTTTATCTTTTTGTGCAATACGCTCGAACAATAAATTGACCGCTTGTGCGCCCAAACGCGATTTGGATTGATGAATCGTAGTTAAAGGTGGCGCGTAAAAACGGGAGGCGTGAATATTGTCGTAGCCGATAATGGAAATATCGTCCGGCACGCGTAGACCTTTTTCGGTAATCGCTGAAATCGCACCGAGCGCCATGACATCGTTGCAACAGAATACTGCGCTCGGTAATTCCTCTTGCTGCAAAATTTTGTTCATACATTCGTAGCCGTCTTCCGGCTCGAAATAGCCTTCCGTCACCCAGTTTTTATTGATGGTTAAACCTGCCTCGCGCATCGCTTTTTGAAAACCTTCGTAACGGGTGCGAGCGGTGGTTTTGCTGAGTTCGCCGGCGATGATGCCAATATTTTTATGACCGCAATCGATTAAATGTTTGGTCGCGAGATAGCCACCACTAAAACTGTTATCTTCAATGATGTCCGTATTGCCGTTCGGTCCCCAATCCATTACCACCATTGGTACCGAAGCAAAATTAGACAATAAGTCCAACGAGCTTGGGGTATATTCCGAACACATTACGAGCAAGCCGTCTACGCGTTTTTTGGCTAACATTTCCAAGTGGTTTTTGATCTTTTCCGGTTCGTTTTGCGTGTTGCATAAAAACAGCGAATAACCTTGACGGTAGCAATGTTCTTCCACCGCATGAATAATTTCGGCAAAATATGGTGCTTCACTGGTGGTTACGATCATGCCGATGGATTTGGTGGTATTTACTTTTAAGCTGCGCGCTACGGCACTCGGCGAATATTTTAAAGTTTTAATGGCTTGATGAACGGCTTCTTCCGTTTCTTTCGCCACAAATCGGGTTTTATTAATTACATGGGAAACAGTGGTAGTGGACACGCCGGCCATTTTCGCCACATCTTTAATAGTTGCCATATGAGATACCCTTAGAAAAATTTTTCCCATTATAAGGATTGCAGGGGAATAGTTAAGCAAAGGATAAAAATTTTTTAAAAAAGATCGTTTTTTTTCTTTTTCTTGCTAGAATGACGGCCGTTTTAACGCATCAAAAAAGGAGCAAAAATGAGCGATTTTGGTTATGCCATGATTATGGTGGTATTTAGTATGACTATTGTTGTAGGGTTAGCTGTTTCAATTTTTTAATTGGAATGATATTTGTGAAATCACCGCATTTTGCATCAGGTAAAATGCGGTGATTTTTTATGTTTTTTTGCTTGAAAATCAAAAATATGGTAAAAATAGCGCCGATTTATTCATTTACAAAACTAGGAAGCAAAATGTCAAACTTACAACAAATCATCGAAAATGCCTTTGAAAAACGTGCTGAAATTACGCCGAAAACTGTTGATGCGCAAACGCAAGCCGCCATTGAAGAAGTGATTGAAGGCTTAGACAGCGGTAAATACCGCGTCGCCGAAAAAATTGACGGCGAATGGGTTACTCACCAATGGTTGAAAAAAGCGGTGTTGTTATCCTTCCGTATCAACGATAATCAACTCGTTGAGGGGGCTGAAACCAAATATTACGACAAAGTGCCGTTAAAATTTGCCGATTACACCGAAGAACGTTTCCAAAAAGAAGGATTTCGTGTGGTGCCATCCGCGACCGTGCGTAAAGGCGCATATATTTCCAAAAACTGTGTATTAATGCCGTCTTATGTGAACATTGGTGCCTACGTTGGTGAAGGTACGATGGTAGATACCTGGGCAACGGTCGGTTCCTGTGCACAAATCGGTAAAAACGTGCATTTATCCGGCGGTGTAGGCATCGGTGGCGTATTAGAACCGCTCCAAGCCAACCCGACGATCATCGGCGATAACTGCTTTATCGGTGCCCGTTCTGAAGTGGTAGAAGGTGTCATCGTGGAAGAGGGTTGTGTGATTTCCATGGGAGTATTTATTGGTCAATCCACCAAAATCTACGATCGTGAAACCGGCGAAGTCTATTATGGACGCGTACCGGCAGGTTCTGTAGTCGTTTCCGGCAGTCTTCCGAGCAAAGACGGCAAATACAGTTTGTACTGCGCAGTTATCGTGAAAAAAGTTGATGCCAAAACTTTAGGTAAAGTTGGCATTAATGAATTATTGCGCTCTATTGAAGAATAATTTAAAAAACAAAAAACGACCGCACTTTGTGATGTAAAAGTGCGGTCGTTTTCTTTTCTAATCAGCGAATTACTTCTTTCTTGCCAACATGGTCACAAATTTCATTTTATAGCGATTGCCGTTTTCATCGGTTTTGTGCAATTCGCCCATATTTTCGTTATATTCCAAAAATTGCCAACCTTGGTAATAGTTTTTCAATTCGTTTTCAGCGAAAGTAAAAGAGAATGGAACCGGGCATGGTACTTCCGGTGTGGACATGGCGGCAACGATAAGGTTGTAACCGTCCGGATTGGTATGGCTTTGCATATTTTCGATGATTGCCGGTACACGGGTGCGATCCAAAAACATGAAGACGACGGTAGAGACGATAAAATCGTAATTTTCTTGAATATTGGCATCGTTGATGTTGTAAAGCGCGGTCTGAATTTTTAGATTTTCTTTTTCTTTGGTTTCGTTCAAAAACATGAGGCTATTTTCGTTGTGATCCCAAGCGGTGACATCATAGCCGAGCAAACTTAAATAGAGTGAGTTACGCCCTTGTCCGCAGCCTAAATCCAGTACTTTACACGGTTTGATGATTTTGGTGGCATCCACCACATCGCCATGAGTGGCAGTCATATTGTATTTTTTGCTGAAGTAATCTTCTTTTTTGCAGTAAAAGGCAAGAGAGCATTCCAAGTCATCAGTCAAGGCTTCAATGCGGTGCCAAATTTGAGGTTCAACAAAAGGAATGTCGCTTTCAGGCGTGAAAATATGTTCGGCAATCACATCGCCATTTTCGTTAAGTTCGTAGAATTTAAGTTTGCCTTTTAGCACCGTCAATTTTCCCCAAGTGCCAACTTTGGTATTGTGCTTTTCTTGGAACATTTGTGGCAATTTATCTTTTGTCCAAACGGGCATTTGTTTATAGCAGATTAATTCGTTTTTCATAATGTTTCTCCAAATAGGTAAATAGTTGAGAATTATACTAGGTTATGAACGCATTTTTTTCAATTAGAAAATAAAAAAAGCGACCGAAGCCGCTTTAATTTGTTTGAAATGAATTATTTCACCTGCATACCTGCCGTCACGCCGCTGTCGGCGGAAAGCAAGAATAAATCGCTGCCGCCTGTGCCGGCAGAAAGAATCATGCCTTCTGACACGCCAAATTTCATTTTGCGCGGCGCAAGGTTTGCCACCATAATTACAAAACGACCTTCTAATTCTTCAGGTTTTGAATAAGCTGCTTTGATGCCAGAGAACACTTGGCGGGTGTGATCGCCGAGATCCAATTCAAAACGTAAGAGTTTGTTGGATTCAGGCACCGCTTCGCATTTCAAGACTTTCGCGACACGCATATCGAGTTTAGCAAAATCATCGATAGTGATGGTTTCGGCGATAGGCTCAACATTGGCGTTTTCAGAAGAAAGTGCGGTGGATTTTGCCGCTGTTTTTTCTGCCGCTTTATTGGCTTCGGCATCGGCTTTAGCCGAATTGGCAAAGAGCGCTTTGGTTTCTTCCAGCACCGCATCAATTTGTTTTTTCTCTAAACGTGAGAATAATGCTTTAAATGGCGCGAGCGTATGACCAAGCAATGGCTGATTGATGTTGTCCCAACGTAATTCTGTTTGTAAGAAGATTTCAGCGCGTTCAGCCAGTTTCGGCAACACCGGTTTTAAATAAGCCATTAACACGCGGAAAAGCTCAATGCCCATTGAGCAAACCGCTTGTAATTCCGCTTCTTTGCCTTCTTCTTTCGCAATCACCCAAGGGGCTTTCTCGTCGATATATTTGTTGGCTTTGTCGGTCAATGCCATAATTTCGCGGATCGCTTTGTTGTATTCGCGACTTTCGTAATAAGTAGCGATTTGTTCTGCTTGCGCAGTAAATTCCGCAAATAGGGTTTCATCTTCTAATTTATCGGCAAGTTTGCCGGCAAAACGTTTTGCGATAAAACCTGCGTTACGTGAAGCCAAATTCACCAACTTATTCACAATATCCGTGTTTACGCGTTGTACGAAATCTTCTAAGTTAAAATCTAAATCTTCAATGCGATTGTTCAGTTTCGCCGCGTAGTAATAACGCAAGCATTCCGGATCGATGTGATTCAAATATGTACTCGCTTGAATAAAGGTGCCACGTGATTTTGACATTTTCGCGCCATCCACGGTGACATAACCGTGTGCGAAAACGTTAGTCGGTTTACGATAGCCACTGCCTTCTAACATTGCCGGCCAAAACAGACTGTGGAAATACACGATGTCTTTACCGATAAAGTGATACAGTTCCGCCTCACTGCCTTCCGCCCAAAATTCGTTGAAATCAATACCTTCGCGGTCGCAAAGATTTTTGAAGGACGCCATATAACCAATTGGCGCATCCAACCAAACATAGAAGAATTTATCTTTTGCCCCCGGAATCTCAAAGCCGAAATAAGGCGCATCACGAGAAATATCCCATTGTTGCAAACCACTTTCAAACCATTCTTGCATTTTGTTAGCGATTTCAGATTGAAGCGTTCCGGAATGTGTCCAGTCTTGCAACATGGCTTCAAATGCCGGTAAATCAAAGAAGAAGTGCTCGGATTCTTTCACAATTGGTGTTGCACCGGAAACGACAGAACGTGGATTGATTAAATCCATTGGGCTATAAGTTGAAGCACACACTTCGCAGTTATCGCCATATTGATCTTCTGCTTTGCATTTCGGGCAAGTGCCTTTCACAAAACGATCCGGCAAGAACATCTTTTTTTCAGGATCAAACAGCTGAGAAATCACTTTACTTTTAATGAAATCGTTGGCTTTTAATTTATTATAAATTTCCGCGGTGAGCAGTTTGTTTTCTTCGCTGTGCGTGGAGTGATAGTTATCAAAACTAATATTAAAACCGGCGAAATCGCGCGCGTGATCCGCTTTTGCGCGCGCAATGAGTTCTTCCGGCGTAATCCCGAGTTTATCGGCATTCAACATAATTGGTGTGCCGTGTGCATCGTCGGCACAGACAAAATAGATTTTATTGCCACGCATACGTTGAAAACGTACCCAAATATCCGCTTGAATATGTTCCAACATATGGCCTAAATGAATTGCGCCATTGGCATAAGGCAGGGCACAAGTCACTAAAATTTTACGGGGTTGATTTGACATTTTATTCTCTTTTATTAGGCAAAAAATTGGGCGGTATCTTATCTGAAAAAAGGCTTTTTTTCCAGTTGGAAAACTGAGGGAAAGGTAAATTGGAGATTAAATTTAATGGTTAATGCCTTTTGGTAAAAATGCATAAATTAACACATAAGGTTCTGCGACTAGAAATTTAACCGAATGACCGTTTTTCAAAGGAAAAATATGAAATTGACCGTCACGATAAGCTGCTGCAACATAACTTAATTTTCCTGCCAGCTGCTCTATTTCGTTAATGAATTGATCGGCTATTTCCATATTTTGGCTTTGGCTATAAATATATTCGGCTTTATCTAAAAGTTGAAAACGCGCCATTTCAGACCAGCGAACGATATAATCTTGCTTCATCGTTTCAATACCTTACGTAAATCCGCGACTACTTCTTCATGTGAATAGGTTTTAATTTCATCATTCAGTACACTTTGTAAAAAACGTTGTTCTTCCGTTAATGATTGTTCAAAACGTGACAAGATTTTCTTTTGAAAATCAGTGTTAGCTTGTGATTGAGGTTTAATATGTTGCATATATTTTCCTATTTATTTTAATTTGTTAACTATTAGATAAGATGGATTGTATAGTAACGAATAGTTAGATCTGATACAAGAAACAAGCGAATGGGATAAAAGAATAAATCAGAAAAAGAATTTTCAAAAACTTTAACTTAACACACCGCACTTTCCGTGGTTTAATAGCCGCGTTTAAATATCCCGACAAATTTACTCTACTAAACAGAAAGGAAGTTTTATGACAACCTACTTTTCCGACAATCTAACCGCTGAACAGCAAACCCAAATTCAACAAATTCTTCAACAATTCCAACATCCAAGCCTGCAAAAAGATCTGATTGCGCTGAATACTTTAAAAAAAGTGGAAGAGGGCGGCGAGATCTTACGCATTGAATTACAACTGCCTTTTGCGTGGAATACGGGCGTAGAGGCGTTGAAAAAAGCCGTTTCCGACGCTTTATTAAAAGCGGCGGATTGCAAAGAAATTAAATGGGCGGTGAATTATCAAATTGCCACCCTGAAACGTGCGAATAATCAACCGGCCGTAAAAGGCGTGAAAAATATTATTGCCGTCACGTCGGGCAAAGGCGGCGTGGGAAAATCCAGCGTGTCCGTCAATCTAGCCCTTGCATTACAAGCTCAAGGCGCGCGCGTAGGGATTTTAGACGCAGATATTTATGGCCCGTCCATTCCACATATGCTGGGAGCACCGCATCAACGTCCGACTTCACCGGATAATCAACATATCACGCCGATTAAAGCGCATGGTTTATCGGCAAATTCCATCGGTTTCTTAATGGATGAAGACAGCGCAACCATTTGGCGCGGCCCGATGGCAAGCAGTGCTTTAAGCCAATTATTGAACGAGACTTTGTGGGATAGCTTGGATTATCTTGTCATCGATATGCCTCCTGGCACCGGCGACATTCAACTCACTTTGTCCCAACAAATTCCGGTAACGGGCGCAGTAGTGGTAACCACGCCGCAAGACATCGCTTTATTGGATGCAGTGAAAGGCGTTTCAATGTTTGAACGCGTATCTGTGCCGGTGCTTGGCATTGTAGAAAATATGTCGATGCATATTTGCAGCAACTGCCGCCATCACGAAGCCATTTTCGGCACCGGTGGCGCAGAAAAAATGGCAGAAAAATACAATGTGAAAGTGTTGGCGCAATTGCCATTACATATCCGCATTCGTGAAGATCTGGATAAAGGCAATCCAACCTTGGTGGCAGCACCTGAAAGCGAAATCACCCAAGCCTTCTTACAACTTGCTGAAAAAGTTTCCACCGAGCTTTACTGGCAAGGTTCGGTAATTCCAAGCGAGATTTTATTTAGAGAAGTGAAATAATGACTAGGGCTGTGGTGATAGCCCTTTTTTTTTACATTTAAAAACGATTTAATTTTTGATCGCACTTTTCAGCGGAGAAAACTATGACAAAACCAATTTGCGTTGTGTTGACCGGCGCGGGCATTAGTGCCGAAAGTGGAATTCCGACTTTCCGCGCGGAAGATGGATTATGGGCGGGGCATAAAATTGAAGAAGTTTGCACGCCGGAAGCCTTAAAGAAAAATCGTGCGAAAGTGTTGGATTTTTATAACGAACGCCGCCGCAACGCACAAGCAGCTCAACCGAATGCGGCACATTTGGTGTTGGTGGAGTTAGAAAAAGCCTATGACGTTCACATCATCACGCAAAACGTGGACGATTTACATGAACGGGCTGGTAGTAAAAATGTACTTCATTTACACGGCGAACTTAACAAAGCGAGAAGTAGTTTTGATCCTGATTATATTGTTCCTTGTTTTGACGATCAGAAATTAGAGGACAAAGATGAAAATGGCTATCCAATGCGTCCGCACATCGTCTTTTTTGGCGAAAATGTACCGATGTTGCCGAAAGCCGAAGAACTGGTGAAAAAAGCGGATATCGTGATTGTCATCGGTACATCATTGCAAGTTTATCCGGCAAATGGATTGGTCAATGAAGCGCCGAGCTGGGCAAAAATTTATTTAATCGATCCGCATCCGAATAGCGGGTTCATTCGTCAACAAGTTGAAATTATCGCGATGAAAGCCGGAGCTGGTGTTCCAAAAGTAGTAAACGCGTTATTGAAGTAAAAGAACTCCTTATATTTATTGCCATTCAAATGTCATTTTGCAATTCGGCTCAAAAAATCAACAAAATATACTTGTCTTTTTCTTAAAATTTCACCAGAGCTACCTGATTTCATTTACAGGAGAGAACGATGAACAGTCAAATTCAAATTTATCAATCGGAAGACGGGCAAGTTTCGTTACAGGTTTCGTTGGAAAATGAGACGGTATGGCTTAATCAACCTCAAATGGCAATGTTATTTGATACGAGCACCGACAATATCAGTTTGCACTTGAAAAATATTTACGCAGAAGGTGAGCTTGATGAGAATCTAACTACCGAGGATTTCTCGGTAGTTCGCCAAGAGGGAAAACGTCAGGTTAAGCGTACGTTAAAACACTATAACCTTGATGCCATTATTTCCGTAGGTTACCGCATTAGTTCTAAACGGGCGAAGAATTGTTTTATCCGAATGTGGCCAGTCGCGCGGCGCATTTGTTGTATTTCGTGATCAAAAATCACCCGCTTGCAGACGGAAATAAACGCACCGGTTCTTTCTTGTTTTTGTTGTACTTGCATTTGAATCAACATTTATTGGCAAAACCGGTAGAACGGCTGATTAACGAAAATACCCTTGTAGCATTGGCGTTGTTGGTGGCGGAAAGTTTGCCGGAGCAAAAGGAATTGATGATCAAATTAATCGAGCATTTTGTTGAAATAAAGCAGAATTAGCCTAGCAAAACAGCACCGCATTGAAGCGGCTTTCAATGCGGTGCTGTTTTGAGAGGAGAACGTCAATTTTTACTGCCCCATATTCTTCACCGATTGCAAAAATCCCTGCGCACTGTCAAATACGGCAGATTTGCCTTGCGCTTGCAGAATCATATCGGACATTTCCCGAAATGCGCCTTTGCCGCCTTGGGTAGAAAGGACATAATCCGCCGTATTTTTCACATAACTTGGCGCGTCGGCTACCGCGAAAGCAACGCCGCACACGGCGAATGCCGGCAGATCCACGCTGTCATCGCCGATATAAGCGGTTTGTTCGGGCGTAACGCCGGCTTGTTTCATTAAATCAAAACAGGCGCTTTCTTTTTCTAATTTACCGAGGAAAAATAATTTAATGCCAAGATCGGCGATTCTACGGCGCAAAACGGCAGAATCTCTGCCGGATAGCAAGGCGACTTGAATACCGGCGTTCATCAGCATTTTCATACCTAACCCGTCGCGCACATGAAAACTTTTGATCGCTTCGCCATTGGCGTCATAATGCAGTTGTCCGTCGGTCAGCACGCCGTCCACGTCGGTAATCACCAATTTAATTTTTTCTAATTTTTGTTGCATGATGCTTCCTTAACTTGGGTTTCCTTAGCTTGAAAATTCCACTAATCCGACCACGCGATTTTCATCATCCACCACAACCAACGAGTGAATTTTCTTCGCTTTCATCAACTCTTCCGCTTTGGCTAAAAATTCCTCTTGATGAATCGTTTTCGGCGAACGGGTCATAAAATCTTGCGCGGTTTTGTTCAGCGTGTCGGCACCGTTTGCGGTTAAGGCGCGGCGAATGTCGCCGTCAGTGATAATGCCTTTTAGTTGTTGGTTTTCCATCACTAAGGCCACCCCCATTCGACCTTCATTCATTGCGCTTAAACAGTCCGTAAAATTGCTGTTTGGCGCAATAACCGGCAAGCGCGTTTGCATTTGGTCTTTCACTTTGCATAACAAGCGACGTCCAAGGCTACCGCCCGGATGGAATTTGGCGAAATCCGCCGGTTGAAAATCGCGCGCGGTGATCAAAGACACCGCTAACGCATCACCGAGAGCCAGAGTGACTAAGGCAGACGTGGTTGGCGCCAAATTATTCGGGCAAACTTCGCGTTCCACCGTAATATCCAATACATAATCCGCGTGACGGGCCAGCGTCGAATTTTTATTACTGGTTAACGCAATAATTTGATTACCGAAATTTTTCAGACTCGGGATCAGTTTGTTCACATCGTCCGTTTCGCCGCTGTAAGAAATCAGCATAACAATATCAATCGGTTTAAGCATACCCAAATCGCCGTGAAAGGCTTCTGTCGGATGTAAAAAGAAACTTGGCGTGCCGGTGGAGGCAAAAGTCGCCACCATTTTCTTGCCGATTAAACCGGATTTACCGATGCCGCCGATAACTAAACGTCCTCGGCAAGCCAAAATCAATTCCACGACTTGATTAAAGTCATCGTTCAAACGTCGACTTAATTGCGTCAATGCGGTGCTCTCCACGGCAAGCGTGTCGCGAGCGATTTGTAGATAATTCATAACCATCCTAACCTGCGTTGAAATGGCGCTATTTTAGCTGAATGGCATCAAAAAACGAATGAAAAATTATGTCCTCTTGCTGATACGAGAGCTTACGATATTGCGCCTGAAGCTATGATATATGCGCATTTAAAATTCGTTAGGTTTTATTGACCGCACTTTTGTTAATCTCTATACTACGCGCCGAGTTGGTCAGACAATCGCTGGTTTATTGAAGCCCTTAACCGTGTTGCACGCCTGTGCAATACAACATAGCGGGACAAGTAAACGAGAGGAAAGTCCGAGCTACACAGGGCAGAGTGCCGGATAACGTCCGGGGGGCGCGAGCCTACGACCAGTGCAACAGAGAGCAGACCGCCGTGCAAACGGTAAGGGTGAAAGGGTGCGGTAAGAGCGCACCGTGCCGCCGGTAACGGTTGGCAGCAGGGTAAACTCCACTCGTAGCAAAACCAAGTAGGGACTCAAAAGGGGTGGCCCGCCCTGAGTTCGGGTAGGTTGCTTGAACGGCGGAGTAATTCGCCGTCTAGAGGAATGATTGTCCGCGACAGAACTCGGCTTACAGACCAACTCAAATAACCGCACTTTAGTTTGTTTTTGAGGAACGAATTAAAGTGCGGTTATTTTTTGCCGGAAGTTCGCCTGATTCCAACGGTTTATCGAGATCGCGTTTCAGCACCGCATTGAAGCCCGCCGGATAAGCGTCCAATGCGGTGCTGATTTCGATGTTCACAGAATTTTTATGACGGGATAATTAATGCGAATAATTCCTATTGAGTCGGGCAATCGTTTTCGTTATACTTGCCGCCGTTTTTTTACTCTCATTTTAAGGAAACCAAGAATGACTTTTAAACATAGCGTAATTTATACCGCGATTTTGGCGAGTATTGCCGGTTCCGCGTTGGCGCATCCGCAAGAGCAAAAACAAGCAAAAGTCGGCGAAAATACGGAAGTGCTGGATACGATTGACGTAAACGCACAGGAATTACAGCAAATCGGTTATCACGCTGTCGGAACTTCGTCCGTTTCAAAAGTAAATGTGCCGATTATTGATACGCCGACCACGGTAAATGTGGTGACAACAAAATTAATCGAAGATCGTAAACCGAATGATTTGATTGACGCCCTTTCCAGCGTGAGCGGGGTAAGCCAAGCCAATACGTTGGGCGGAGTGTTTGATGCGGTGCAAAAACGCGGCTTCGGCGGTAACCGTGATAATTCAATTATGCGTAACGGTATGCAAGCGGGGCCGTCACATAACTTCGGTGCGACCACGGAAACCGTGGAAGTCTTGAAGGGGCCGGCATCAGTGCTTTACGGTATTCAAGATCCGGGCGGCATTATTAATGTGATTAGCAAAAAACCGCAGCAAGAAAGTAAACACGTAGTCGGGGCGAGCTTCGGCACTCATAATATGTGGGGGACGCAATTCGATTCTACAGGCGGTTTAGGCAACGGTTTTGCGTATCGCTTTATTTACGACAAACAAGAAAAAGATTATTGGCGTAATTTCGGTCAGATCAAAAGTACCACTTATGCCCCGTCGCTTTCTTGGGAAAACGGTAAAACAAAAGTTTTAGCGACTTACGAACATCTTGATTATACACAGCCGTTTGATCGCGGTACCCAATTGGTTAACGGCCACGTAGTGAATATTCCGGCGGAACGTCGTTTAGACGAGCCGAATAACCAAACCTATGGCAAAACCGACAATATT
Organism: Aggregatibacter sp. HMT-949; assembly: GCF_041734645.1. Classification (NCBI taxonomy): domain Bacteria; kingdom Pseudomonadati; phylum Pseudomonadota; class Gammaproteobacteria; order Pasteurellales; family Pasteurellaceae; genus Aggregatibacter; species Aggregatibacter sp. HMT-949. The sequence continues at coordinate 850,396 of NZ_CP162010.1, forward strand.
CAAGTAAAACTCGAACATAAGTTAAATGACCAATGGAAAATCAACTTTGCTTACGGTTATGCGCGCGATAAATATCATTATCGCCAAACCCGTGTAGTGGCAGTAAATACCAACGATAGCGCAACTTTAACCTATCAGCAACGCAATGCGCGGGGCGTGGTAATTTATTCCAATCCTTTGGCACCGCGCACTGCATTGCGTCGTACCGAAATGCAAGCCGCCGATCAGCGCATTCATACTGCATCGGCCAATTTAATCGGTGAATTCGCTATCGGCGAAGTGGCCAACCGTTTTATCTTTGGACTGGATGCAACACGCAACTATCGCACAACCGGGCCAGTTTATAACAACGGGCTATGGCGCACCATTAATATCGATCATCCGGTTTATACCAATCCGCCGGCAGTGGCAGCACCGGCAGCAAACAACTATCAGATTAACCATATCAAAACACTTGGCGCATTCCTTCAAGATACCGCTTACCTTACCGATAACGTTATCTTAACCGGCGGCTTGCGTTATGAATATTTTGATCAAGTAGCCGGACGGCACCGCATTGGCGCGACTTTCGTACCGAACACCAAACAACATGACGGCAAACTGCTTTATCAATTCGGTGCGGTTTATAAGTTGACATCAAACTGGGCGACTTATGCCAATTATGCGGAATCTTTCCGTCCGCAATATAGTATTGCGGATAAAGTGTCTTCGGATTTGGCACCGGAAAAAGGCAAATCCATTGAAACCGGTATGAAATACGAAAGCGCTGATATTAATGCCACCTTGGCTTTATTTAATATCAATAAACACAACGTTTCACAAACAGATGCAAACGGTGACGTTTACATCGCGGGCAAACAACGTTCTCGCGGTATCGAAATTGATATTAACGGTAACATTACCGATAAATTAAGCGCTTCCGCCACTTATACTTATACCAAAGTGAAAAGCTTAAAAGACGATAAATACGGCGATGCGGTAGGTAAACAATTAAATGGCGTACCAAAACATCAAGCGGCGTTATTCTTAAGCTACGATTTAGGCGAGTTTTTAAGCGGCCACTGGCGTGTCGGCACCGGCGCGCGTTATCTCGGCAGTTGGACGGCTTATAGTTCTAACTATAAAAAGGCTTATAAAATTCCAAGCGCCACCGTTTACGATGCTTATTTAGCTTACGAAACGAAAATTGCGGGTAAAAAAGTTAACCTTCAATTGAATGGTAAAAACCTATCCGACAAAGTGTATTATCAATCCACTTCCGGTAATGCGGATAATTACATCGTGCCGGTGTCTTTAGGCTATGGTCGTGAAGTAATGCTTAACGCAAAAGTGGAATTTTAATTAACCGCTAAAATTTAGGGCGAAGCTTTCGCCCTTTTTTCGTTTATGGAAATTTATGAACTGGCAAACCGAACTTAATAACAGTTTAAGCTGGCTTTTAAACGCCCTTTTCTGGGTGGTGTTGTGCTTTGTCATCAGCATCGCTGCCTTGAAACAAACCGCCTTCGGCAAAAAATTTTGGCAAATTGCCGCGCCTTCCGTAACGCGGCAAAACTGCTTCAAAATCATCGCGTTGTTACTCTTGCTATTTTTAATGATTTTGCTTGAAGTGCGCTTTAGTGTGCTTAACTCATTTTTTTACAACGGCTTATATAGCGCAATGCAAGAACTCGACGCCGATAAATTCTGGTTTTTCGCCAAACTCAATGCGGTGCTGGTTTTAGTGCAAGTGATTCACTCCATCGCCGATTATTTTCTACGCCAGGTATTTGAAATCCGCTGGCTGGAAAGCCTCAATGCGGTGCTGTTACGACGTTGGCTGGAAAACAAAAAGTATTATCGCCTTAAATACGAACGCGAACTGCCCGACAATATCGATCAGCGGATCGAACAAGATGCACGCGAATTTATTTCCAGCACCGTACAAATTGCGCGCGGCGTCATCAATTCTGTTCTCACCACCATTGAATTCACCATTATTCTTTGGTCGCTGTCCGGTGTGTTAAGCCTATTTGGATTGAACATCGAAAAGGGCGTCGTCTTTTTTATTTATGCCTTCATCATTTTTGCTACGCTAATGTCCGTGTGGATCGGCCACCCGCTAATCAAACTCAACTTTAACAAAGAAAAACTCAACGGCGATTATCGTTATTCCCTCATTCGCGTGCGCGACAATGCGGAAAGTATCGCCTTTTATCAAGGCGAACAAAAAGAACGCATTTTCTTGCAGCACAAATTTGCCGACATTATTCGCAACCGCTGGGCGATTGTATTGAAAATGCTCGGCTTGGACGGCTTTAACACCGGCGTCACCCGCACCGCCAAATTGCTGCCATTAATGTTGCAAGCACCGCGTTTTTTCAGCGGCCAAATCAAACTTGGCGATATGCACCAAACCGTACAAGCGTTTAACCGCTTAATGACCGCATTATCCTTTTTCCGCTTGTTTTACGAACAATTCACCCTTTACCAAGCGCGCCTAAATCGTCTGCACGGCTTTATGACCAAATTAGACGACCTGGATCAATCGGAAGTAAGCCGGCCTTACAAATGCTCAAATCGCGTAGCATTGAAAGATTTCGGCATAAAAGACGAACAAGGACGCCTTTTGCTTAACAATATTAACGTCGAATTAACAAATGGCGACGCCTTGCTGATTCAAGGCGCTTCCGGCACCGGCAAAACCACTTTATTGAAAGCCATTGCGGGAATTTACCCTTTTGAAACCGTCGGCATTGCCGAACATCCGTGCAGCGGCAGCCTGTTCCTGCCTCAACGTCCTTATATGCCGCAAGGCACCTTGCGCGAAGCCATTTGTTATCCTGACATCAATCCGCATCACGAAGAACTGGAAAACATAATGCGCGATTGTTGTTTGGAGAAATACTTGCCCGCGCTGGATCAAGAAAACGACTGGCAAGCCGTTCTCTCGCCGGGTGAATTGCAACGCGTCGCTTTCATTCGCATTTTGCTCACCAAACCCGATGTCGTGTTTCTCGACGAAACCACCTCGGCACTGGACGAACCGACGGAACAATTACTTTATCAAACCATCAAAACCCGCCTGCCGAATATGATTATTTTAAGCATCGGCCACCGCGGCACCCTTCATCAATTCCACAACAAACAATTAAGTTTGGCCGTGTGTATTGTGTAAAAAAATTGCCCCAAATTTGGGGCATTTTTTACTCATCTTTTAAAATAGCTTCAATGATATCTTGCGTTTCAGATAAAACATAATCAGGCACAGATTCAATTTTTTGGGCGTTTCGATTCCTGAAATCAATTATTCGAGCTTGATATGCAACGATAACGCCTTGCGTTCTACAGCCGGTTCCGCTTAATGTCACGGCAAAGCCATTATTTCTGGCAAGCGCCGCATTGCCTTGTGTAATCGGGGCGATCATCATAAATCCTAATTTGTGAAATTTGCTACTGCTTAATACTAAAGCCGGGCGTCTTTCTCCTTGCAGTTCATTTCCTACCACCGGATTTAAGCAAACAGTAATGATATCGCCTCTTTTAAATGTTGAACCGGCCATTAAATTTCTTTTCCTCTCGGTGTGAGTGAATCCCATTCTTCAACAACGGGTAACCGTTCAAGTTCAGTCATGGCAAGGCGTTCACTTAATGTTAATCTTCTTTTTTTCTCCGGGGTATTCGGAAGAATCACCACTTTAATCGTATCGTGACTAATTTTTTCTAACTCTAAAAAATCGCCCATATTTAAATTCATTGCATCAGTAAAGTCCTTTGGTAAACGGATTGCCTTACTATTACCCCATTGTTTCACTTGTAGTCGCATATTCATAATTTACATTGCTGACAAAATTCAGCCTCTCCCCAATCGTTAATCCTTTAGTTTAGCCCTTTTTAGTATCACTTAATGATACGTTTTAAGTATAGCCTTGTTTGCCTTGATTTCAAATTAAAAATTGTCCTGATTTCCCCCAAAACCCCAAAATCCAAAACACCTCCAATGCGGTGCTCCCACGCAACTTCAAATCAGCACCGCATTGAAGCCGTAAAGTTCCCGCAAAAAAAAAGCCGCAACGCGGCTTAATAGAATTTTACGGAGGAAAGCTTATTGCGGATCAATCAAATCCACCAGTTTCATCACCACCTCTTCGATCAAATAATCCTCTGCAATTGTCGCGAACTTAGCCTGACGCGCGGCTAAATCCAATGCCCTCACTTGATGGCAAAGAATGACCCCGGTGATCGTACCGGACGCCGTACTATTGCCCTCAAGCGCCACCGTTACATTTTGCGAACGTGCCGCCTTTCCGCCGGTTGAAATAGGGCAACACAACGCCGTACCCAATGCCCGATTTAACAACTCATCGGTCACCACAATAAAATAATGCGGCTGACGCAGCTCACTGCCTTTGGTCGGATCCGGATCGACATGCCAAATCTCACCTTTTTTCGGAACACGCATCAAATCATCTCCTTGCCCACGCATTTCGTCTCACTAAAATCGCTCACCGACGCATTTAGCTCGGCAATCTCTGTCGAATCAATCCCGGACAACAATTCCGACACCGTCTTCCGCCCGCGCGCCGCGCGTTTCACCGGTGTTAACACGATCTGTTCGCCCTGTGCCTGCAAATTAATTTTATAGCCGATCTGCCAACCCATCTGTTGCAAAATTGCCATCGGAACAGTCAATACCGCCGCCCCGCCTTGTTGTCTTAAGGTCGATTGCATCTGCTTCCTCCTAAAATGTGATTTTGTGAAACATTATAAAACTGCTAAAAAATAATGCAATCACCCTCACTCCAATGCGGTGCTCCCACGCAACTTCAAATCAGCACCGCATTGAAGCCACAAAAAAAGCCGCAACGCGGCTTCGTTCAATAATTTGCCCGACGGCGAGCTAATCTTCGGCGGATAACATTTCAGGCGACAACAACGTATAACTCACACTTCGTCCGCCGCCTTCCGCACGTTGCAAAATGCGTTTTTCTACCAAATCGGTTAAATCACGCAATGCCGTATCGCGCGAAACTTTTGTCAACGCCGCATATTTTTTATTCGTCAGGTTACCTTCAAAATGATCAAGCAAACGATTCAACACTTTTTTCTGACGTTCGTTTAACGAAAAAGTATGCCAATGGCGCCAATAACGATTTTTTATCAACACGTTTTCCAATGTTTCTTGCGCATTACGCATCGCATCAATCACCGCCTGCAAAAACCAACGGATCCACGCCGTTAATGACACCTCGGCTTTTTGCGTTTGTTCCAAAATATCATAATAATCCGCGCGCACTTTTTGAATTTGCCCTGAAAGACTATAAAAACGAAACCCATGATTATCCGCCTTGGTTAATAAATAATCCGCAATTGCACGTGCGATACGTCCATTTCCGTCTTCAAAAGGGTGCAACGTTAAAAACCAAAGATGGGCGATAGCCGCTTTAATAAAAGGATCAAGCCCGTTTTCATCATTTATCCAAGCCAAAAAAAGCGGCATTTCACTTTTTAGCCGCTCGGCTGGCGGTGCTTGAAAATGAATTTTCGGTTCACCGAAACGACCGGAAATAACCTGCATCGCGCCTTCTCGATCATCGCGAAATTGCGCCACATGAATTTTTGCCATCCCGCTATAACCGGTAGGAAATAGCGCAGCATGCCAGCCGAATAAACGCTCAAGAGTCAAAGGTGTTTGATAATTTTCCACCGCATCCAACGTCATCTCCACCACGCCCTCGACCACGCGATCGACCGGCGTAAGCCCGCCCGTCTCAATGCCCAAACGACGCGCCAAGGACGAACGAACGGATTGCGCATTTAAAAGCTCGCCCTCAATCTCACTATTTTTCAGCACCGTCTCGCTTAACATCTGCAAACTGATCGCCGTTCGCTCAGCTAGCCCGATATCCCATAACCGCCCCAATAACAATCCCTGTCGATAATGCGCCTGACTTAATAAATCCGTCACCGCCACCGCATCATATTGCCAATCCGTCCAATTTTCCTGTTGCCAAATATAGCTTTGCGTGTTCATACGGCAATTATTTCCTCTATTTGCCTTAAAAAATAAGGCGAATAATATAATTATTCACCTTAAAAGTCACCCAAATTTCACTCCAATGCGGTGCTCCCACGCAAGTTCAAATCAGCACCGCATTGAATTTTCTACGGGTTAAAAGAAAAGTCTTTCTTTGGCTTTATCGTAAGTTTCTTCTTTTTCTAGTTTGCCCACGGCCACAACAAAAACCACGACTTTTTCATGCTGAATTTGGTAAACCAAGCGATAGCCTAATTTTTTCAGCTTGATTTTATAACAATAAGGAAATTCTCTTAGACGGTTGGCCGGAATATCCGGGTTTATTAACACGGCTGCTAATTTCTTTTTGAATTGTGTTTTCACCGTTTCATCTAGCTTTTTCCATTCTTTTAACGCCCGCGGATCAAACTCTAATTCATAATTCATCTAAACTCACCTTAATCCCTTGTTGCGGATTTGCCAAACGATAACGCACCGTTTCCAATAATTCTTGTTCCTCATCCGTTACGCTGACAGACTTAATCGGCAATTTTTGATTTTCCGTAATATATTGAAAATAAAGACGAATCGCTTCACTCGGCGAAATATTTAAACGTTCAAGAATCGCATAAGTTTTTTGTTTCAATTCGTCGTCTAAACGAACATTTAGTGTAGCCATAATTTCCCTCATTTGTAATGCAAAATGTAATGCAATGGTAGTTTGATTTTATCTAAAAGTAAAATGGTATTTATTACCGTACTACCAAATCAGCACCGCATTGAAGCCGCAAAAAATCCTGCTTTGTTCCTTCAAAAAATCGCAATGGCATCAGATTGTTCTCGCTTATGTTTACCGAAAAGGCTGTCACCACGCCCCAAGTGGCTGAAAGCAGAACCGATACGTCATTTATCCTTACCCAAAACAGCCTTTACATTCCCCCAAAACTCCCATAGAATATCGTCGCTTTTTTGGCAGGAAAACGGTTAAAATTTCGCCAGAAAACATTTAGGCATAACGCCGTTTCACGCTGTTTAAGTCTGTGTAAAACACACGCATTTAAACGGCGTTTTGCCGTATTTTTTACCCACAACTTTATAAGAGGATGTGATTTTTAATGAACAAAATATACAAAATTGTCTGGAACGCCGCCCAACAAGCTTGGGTCGTCGTATCCGAACTCGCACGCGGGCACGTAAAAGCCTCCGCCACGAGCACCGCATTGACGGCCGTCGTTGCGGGCACCTTAGTATGGGGGCTTAGTACCCAGCCCGCCAATGCATGGAAATATTTAGGTGTATCGGATGATGGAAAAAGTTTATTAGCAACAAATCTTTGTTTGGAAGGCGTATGTTATACCGATGGCACGGCTGTTAAAGTAGATTTTAGTTATTCTTCCAATGCTGGTTTGGGTGGTGGTGCTACTACTGCTCAAGCTATTGCTGCAAACCCTGTACTTGGGTTCGTATCAAATTACACCACAACTAAAGCGGCTTATTCTACTGCTGATGGTAGTTTGTCCGTTCAAGAAGCGGATCGCATGATTCGTATGCTTATGACTGATCCAAACTATAGGGGAACACAAGCCGGTAAGCCATTCTCCGAGGCGGATGGTAGAATAACTTGTGTAACGAATCCTAATAATGTTTCTAGTGGAGCTCAGAATGCCCTGTATATGGGGGGCGATTATATTCCTCCTATGACCACAGGTTCGCTCTCTTCCGCTGGGTTTGTTGATAGCTATGCAACAATGACGATTCATACCGAAAATATGAACGTAAGCAGTACAGGTACTATGGGGCTAGGGTCTCGCATTTATTATGCCAATGACACTTATAGTAACTACAGCGTGTACGCCACTTCAACCACCACGAGTTACTTCCATGTCAACTCGACCCTAACCGGAAACCTTGATAAACCTGGCGCAACAGCCGGCGCCACCGGCATCAACGCCATGGCCCTCGGCCCGAATGCCTCTGCAGCGGGTAATCATTCTATTGCTCAAGGTGTGAACGCTAATGCCACGGGGAATTTTTCTATTGCGCAGGGGTATAACGTAAGCGCGTTAGGTAATCATTCAATTGTTATCGGGGAAAATTCGTCGGCACTAGGTGGAACTTCTGTGGCTGATTACTCAGTCGTGTTGGGTTATAACGTAACTTCACTAGGAAATTCCACAGCTATCGGGAAAACCGTGAGCGTTCAATCAGGGATCGGGATCGGGACAAATGTTCAGTCGGTTAATGGTGTCGCCATTGGTAATAGCGCGGACGCTAGCGGCGGTATAGCGATAGGTGAACGTGCTAGAGGGGCATCAAACGGCGTTAGTCTTGGTAGTGACTCTCAGGCTGACCTGTATTCTGTCGCAATTGGTCCTTATGCTAATACGACATACATTAGTCCATTTTCGGGCAATGGCGTTTATGAAGGGATTGCTATTGGCTCGGGTGCGAAGGCTCACGCCGACTGGCGACCAATGGCTATTGGCTCCGGCGCCAATGCTACGGCTAATGATTCCATGGCCATTGGTAATGCTTCCCAAGCGAGTGGCGAGGCCTCCATTTCCATCGGTAGCTCTTCCAACGTCACCGGCAACCAATCCATCGCTATCGGTGTTGGCAATATTGTGACTGGCCACAATTCCGGTGCCTTCGGTGACCCAAGCATCATTAACGCCAACGCATCCTACAGCGTGGGTAATAACAATACCTTAGCAAGCGGTCAAACAGATGTATTTGCGCTCGGTAATAACATCAAAAACACTGCAAATAATTCTGTATTCTTAGGTTCCGGTAGTGCTTACACCGCCGCAGATAATAACCTTACCGCAGGTGTAACCGGTGCCGTCGGCGTGATTTCCGTCGGCAACATCAGCGCCAACGAACGCCGCCGCATTCAAGGTTTAGCCGAAGGTTTAGTATCCGAAAACTCCACCGACGCCGTAACCGGTGCACAACTCTACAACGTCAGCAAAAACTCCGTGAAATATTTCGGCGTGAATTCGACAATTGCCGGCAACCGTGATGGTAGTGGCGCGACAGGACAAGATGCGATTGCCATTGGTATGAATGCGACTTCAAGCAATATTTCATCTCTTGCAGTTGGTCATAACGCCACCGCATCCGCGAATTACAGCATCGCCCAAGGCTACCAAGCCAACGCCTCCGACCGCTATTCCATCGCGCAGGGTTACCAAGCCAATGCTAGCGGCTTTGCTTCCATTGCTATCGGTAATGGCACTACTGCCAGCGGTAGCTCATCAGTTGCGCTTGGTAGATCAGCCAACGCTTCTGATTTTGGCGCATACGCAATCGGCTATGAAGCCACCGCTTCCGCCATGCATGCTTATGCCATCGGTCTTCAAAGCAACGCCACCGGACTTTGGTCTATCGCCTTCGGCCCAGTTTCTAAAGCGACAGCTGATGCTGCTATTGCTCAGGGTATGAGTTCTACCGCTTCAGGCAATTACTCCATCGCCCAAGGTGCATGGTCTAATGCCACCGGCGAAGAATCCATCTCTATCGGTAACGCCTCCAACGTCACCGGCAACCAATCCATCGGAATCGGTGTAGGCAACCAAGTCCACGGCCACAATTCCGGCGCATTTGGTGACCCAAGCGTCATCAACGCTAACGCGTCCTACAGCGTCGGTAACAACAACACTCTCGCCGCAGGCCAAACCGGCGTATTCGCCCTCGGTAACGACATCAGCACGACGACGAATAATTCCGTCTTCTTAGGCTCCAACAGCGCCTACGTCGCCGCCGGCACCAGCACCAAAGGCCTCAGCGCATACGCCTCCGAAACCCTCGGCAGCGGCCCGGGCGCTATCACCCTGAACTTCGCAGGCAGCACCCCGGCAGGCGTGGTTAGCGTCGGCGCAGTCGGCCAAGAACGCCGCATCCAAAACGTCGCTGCCGGTCTTCTGAGCAATACTTCGACTGACGCCGTCAACGGCTCACAACTCTACGCCGTCGCCCAAGTGGCCTACAACGCCACCACCGAAGCCAAAGCTGCCAACAGTACGGCGAATGCAGCCAACACAACGGCTAACAACGCGAATAGCACTGCAACTGCGGCTAACAGCACAGCTAACGCAGCTAATACAACTGCGAATACTGCAAACTCCACTGCGAACTACGCAAATAGCACCGCATTGGCAGCTAACAGCACTGCCAACGTAGCGAACTCCACAGCGAACTATGCAAATAGCACCGCATTGGTAGCCAACAGCACAGCAAATGCTGCGAACACAACGGCTAACAACGCGAATAGCACAGCAACTGCAGCTAACAGCACGGCTAACGCAGCTAACACAACCGCGAATACTGCGAACAGCACTGCGAACTATGCAAACAGCACCGCATTGGCAGCGAACAGCACCGCGAACCTAGCTAACACAACGGCTAACAACGCGAATAGCACAGCAACAGCAGCCAACAGCACCGCTAACGCAGCCAACACAACGGCGAATACTGCAAACTCCACTGCGAACTACGCAAACAGCACCGCTAACTATGCAAACAGCACCGCTAACGCAGCGAACACAACCGCGAACACTGCGAACAGCACTGCAAACTTAGCTAACACAACAGCGAACACTGCAAACTCCACAGCGAACTATGCAAATAGCACCGCTACAGCAGCTAACAGCACGGCTAACGCAGCGAACACAACCGCTAACAACGCGAATAGCACGGCGACTGCAGCAAATAGCACTGCGAACTTAGCAAACACAACCGCTAATAACGCAAATAGCACCGCTACAGCAGCCAACAGCACCGCTAACGCAGCCAACACAACCGCGAACACTGCAAACTCCACTGCGAACACTGCAAACTCCACTGCGAACTACGCGAACAGCACCGCTACAGCAGCTAACAGCACGGCTAACGCAGCGAATACAACTGCGAATACTGCTAACTCCACTGCGAACTATGCAAATAGCACTGCATTGGTAGCGAACAGCACTGCGAACTACGCCAACAGCACCGCATTGGCGGCTAACAGTACAGCAAATGCTGCAAACACAACCGCTAACAACGCGAATAGCACGGCGACTGCAGCAAATAGCACTGCGAATTTAGCAAACACAACCGCTAATAACGCAAATAGCACCGCTACAGCAGCCAACAGTACGGCTAATGCTGCAAACTCCACTGCGAACTACGCTAATAGCACTGCATTGGCAGCGAACAGTACCGCAAATGCAGCCAATACAACGGCTAACAACGCGAATAGCACCGCGACAGCAGCGAACAGCACCGCTAACGTAGCGAATACAACCGCGAATACTGCGAACTCCACTGCGAACTATGCAAACAGCACCGCATTGGCAGCGAACAGTACCGCAAATGCTGCGAACACAACCGCTAACAACGCGAATAGCACAGCGACAGCAGCGAACAGCACAGCTAACGCAGCGAACACAACTGCGAATACTGCAAACTCCACTGCGAACTATGCAAACAGCACCGCATTGGCAGCCAACAGTACCGCAAATGCAGCCAACACAACTGCAAATGCAGCGAACAGCACGGCTAACGCAGCCAACACAACTGCGAACACTGCGAACTCCACAGCGAACTATGCAAATAGCACCGCATTGGTAGCAAATAGCACAGCGAACTACGCAAATAGCACCGCATTGGCAGCGAACAGCACAGCCAACGCTGCAAACACAACCGCTAACAACGCGAATAGCACAGCGACTGCTGCTAACAGCACCGCTAATGCAGCCAACACAACGGCGAATACTGCAAACTCCACTGCGAACTACGCGAATAGCACCGCATTGGTAGCCAACAGCACCGCTAACGCAGCCAATACAACAGCGAACACTGCAAACTCCACTGCGAACTACGCTAATAGCACCGCATTGGCAGCAAACAGCACAGCGACTGCAGCTAACACAACTGCGAACACTGCGAACAGCACAGCTAACGTGGCTAATACAACCGCGAATACTGCAAACTCCACTGCGAACTATGCAAATAGCACCGCATTGGCAGCCAACAGTACCGCGAATGCAGCCAATACAACGGCTAACAACGCGAATAGCACAGCGACAGCAGCTAACAGTACCGCTAACGCAGCGAATACAACGGCTAACAATGCGAACAGCACAGCGACCGCAGCTAACTCCACTGCTAACGCAGCCAACACAACTGCGAACACTGCAAACTCCACAGCGAACTATGCAAACAGCACCGCATTGGCAGCCAACAGTACCGCAAATGCTGCGAACACAACCGCTAACAATGCGAACAGCACAGCGACTGCTGCTAACACAACTGCAAATGCAGCTAACAGCACCGCTAACGCAGCCAACACAACCGCGAACACTGCAAACTCCACTGCGAACTACGCTAATAGCACCGCATTGGTAGCAAACAGCACCGCGAACGCTGCGAACACAACGGCTAACAACGCGAATAGCACAGCGACTGCAGCAAATAGCACTGCTAACGCAGCCAACACAACCGCGAATACTGCAAACTCCACAGCGAACTATGCAAATAGCACCGCATTGGCAGCCAACAGCACTGCAAACGCAGCTAACACAACCGCGAATACTGCAAACTCCACTGCGAACTACGCTAATAGCACCGCATTGGTAGCGAACAGCACTGCGAACTATGCAAACAGTACCGCATTGGCAGCCAACAGTACGGCTAATGCTGCAAACACAACAGCTAACAACGCGAATAGCACAGCAACAACAGCTAACAGCACAGCTAACGCGGCTAATACAACCGCGAACACTGCAAACTCCACTGCGAACTATGCAAATAGCACCGCATTGGTAGCTAACAGTACAGCTAATGCTGCAAACACAACGGCAAACAACGCGAACAGCACAGCAACAGCAGCTAACTCAACTGCAAATGCAGCGAACAGCACAGCTAACGCAGCGAATACAACTGCGAACACTGCAAACTCCACTGCGAACTATGCAAATAGCACCGCATTGGCAGCGAACAGCACCGCAAATGCTGCCAATACAACCGCTAACAACGCGAATAGCACAGCGACTGCGGCTAACTCAACTGCTAACGCGGCTAACAGCACAGCGAATGTAGCTAATAGCACTGCAAACGCAGCTAATAGCCTTGCAACTGTTGCTAACAATACTGCTAATGCAGCATTGGCAAACGCAACGATCGCAAACACTACCGCGAACTTGGCGAATGCAACCGCGAACTTGGCGAATGCAACCGCGAACACTGCAAACTCCACAGCGAACTATGCAAATAGCACCGCATTGGCAGCTAACAGTACCGCGAACGCTGCAAACACAACTGCTAACAACGCGAATAGCACAGCGACTGCAGCTAACTCAACTGCTAACGCAGCTAACAGTACAGCCAACGCCGCTAACACAACCGCGAACACTGCGAACTCCACAGCGAACTATGCAAATAGCACCGCATTAGCAGCGAACAGTACCGCAAATGCAGCCAATACAACGGCTAACAACGCGAATAGCACGGCTACAGCAGCTAACTCAACTGCTAACGCAGCCAACACAACGGCGAATACTGCAAACTCCACTGCGAACTATGCAAACAGCACCGCATTGGCAGCCAACAGTACAGCAAATGCTGCAAACACAACCGCTAACAATGCGAATAGCACAGCGACAGCAGCTAACAGCACAGCTAACGCAGCTAACACAACCGCGAACAATGCGAACAGCACCGCGACTGCAGCTAACACAACTGCTAACGCGGCTAACAGCACCGCTAACGCAGCGAACACAACCGCAAACACTGCAAACTCCACTGCGAATTACGCAAACAGCACCGCATTGGTAGCGAACAGCACAGCGAACTACGCTAATAGCACCGCATTGGTAGCAAACAGCACCGCGAACGCTGCGAACACAACGGCTAACAACGCGAACAGCACAGCGACTGCGGCTAACAGCACAGCTAACGCAGCGAACACAACTGCGAATACTGCGAACAGCACCGCTAACGCGGCTAACACAACCGCGAATACTGCAAACTCCACTGCGAACTATGCAAATAGCACCGCATTGGCAGCTAACAGTACCGCAAATGCTGCGAACACAACGGCTAACAACGCGAACAGCACAGCAACTGCAGCGAATACAACTGCAAATGCAGCTAACAGCACAGCTAACGCAGCGAACACAACCGCGAACACTGCGAACTCCACAGCGAACTATGCAAATAGCACCGCATTGGCAGCGAACAGTACCGCAAATGCTGCGAACACAACCGCTAACAACGCGAACAGCACAGCGACTGCGGCTAACTCAACTGCTAACGCAGCCAACAGCACAGCTAACGCGGCTAACACAACCGCGAACACTGCAAACTCCACTGCGAACTATGCAAATAGCACCGCATTGGCAGCAAACAGTACCGCGAATGCAGCCAATACAACGGCTAACAACGCGAACAGCACAGCGACCGCAGCTAACAGCACAGCTAACGCAGCGAACACAACCGCGAACAACGCGAACAGCACAGCGACTGCAGCCAACAGTACCGCAAATGCAGCCAACACAACGGCTAACAACGCAAATAGCACAGCGACTGCGGCTAACTCAACTGCTAACGCGGCTAACAGCACAGCGAATGTAGCTAATAGCACTGCAAACGCAGCTAATAGCCTTGCAACTGTTGCTAACAATACTGCTAATGCAGCATTGGCAAACGCAACGATCGCAAACACTACCGCGAACTTGGCGAATGCAACCGCGAACACTGCAAACTCCACAGCGAACTATGCAAATAGCACCGCATTGGCAGCTAACAGTACCGCGAATGCAGCGAACACAACTGCTAACAACGCAAACAGCACAGCAACAGCGGCCAACAGCACCGCTAACGCAGCCAACACAACCGCGAACACTGCAAACTCCACTGCGAACTACGCAAATAGCACCGCATTGGCAGCCAACAGTACCGCGAATGCTGCGAACACAACCGCTAACAACGCGAACAGCACAGCGACTGCGGCTAACACAACTGCAAATGCAGCTAACAGCACAGCTAACGCAGCTAACACAACCGCGAATACTGCAAACTCCACTGCGAACGCGGCTAATACGACTGCGAACACTGCCAACAGCACAGCTAACGTGGCTAACAGCACAGCGAATGTAGCTAATAGCACTGCAAACGCAGCTCATAGCCTTGCAACTGTTGCGAACAATACTGCTAATGCAGCATTGGCAAACGCAACGATCGCAAACACTACTGCGAACTTGGCGAATGCAACTGCGAATACTGCAAACTCCACTGCCAACTATGCAAATAGCACCGCATTGGTAGCAAACAGTACAGCCAACGCTGCAAACACAACCGCTAACAACGCGAATAGCACTGCAACTGCTGCTAACTCAACTGCAAACGCAGCGAACAGCACTGCAAACGCAGCTAATAGCCTTGCAACTGTTGCGAACAATACTGCTAATGCAGCATTGGCAAACGCAACGATCGCAAACACTACCGCGAACTTGGCGAATGCAACCGCGAATACTGCAAACTCCACTGCGAACTATGCAAACAGCACCGCATTGGCAGCCAACAGTACCGCAAATGCAGCCAACACAACGGCTAACAACGCGAATAGCACAGCGACAGCAGCCAACAGCACCGCTAACGCAGCCAATACAACAGCGAACACTGCAAACTCCACTGCGAACTATGCAAATAGCACCGCATTGGCAGCAAACAGTACCGCAAATGCTGCGAACACAACGGCTAACAACGCGAATAGCACAGCGACTGCAGCTAACAGCACCGCTAACGCAGCCAACAGCACAGCTAACGCGGCTAATACAACCGCGAATACTGCAAACTCCACAGCGAACTATGCAAATAGCACCGCATTGGCAGCCAACAGTACCGCGAACGCTGCGAACACAACGGCTAACAACGCGAATAGCACAGCGAACGTTGCGAATAGCACTGCAAATGTTGCTAACAGCACCGCCTTTGCTGCGAACTCAACTGCTAATGCAGCGAATAGCACTGCAAATGTGGCTAACAGCACTGCAAACGTAGCTAACAGCACTGCAAATGTGGCTAACTCTACAGCCTTCGCCGCTAACTCAACTGCAAATGCAGCGAATAGCACAGCGAATGTTGCAAACAGCACTGCAAACGTAGCTAACAGCACAGCCTTCGCCGCTAACTCCACTGCAAATGCAGCGAATAGCACCGCGAATGTTGCTAATAGCACTGCAAACGTGGCTAACAGCACCGCCTTTGCTGCTAACTCAACTGCTAACGCAGCGAACAGCACCGCGAACGTAGCTAACTCCACAGCCTTCGCCGCTAACTCCACTGCTAATGCAGCCAATAGCACAGCGAACGCAGCCAATAGCACAGCAAACGTGGCTAACTCCACAGCCTTCGCCGCTAACTCAACTGCTAACGCAGCGAACAGCACAGCGAACGTGGCCAATAGCACCGCCTTTGCTGCGAACTCAACTGCAAATGCAGCGAATAGCACAGCGAATGTGGCTAACAGCACCGCCTTTGCCGCTAACTCCACTGCTAATGCAGCCAACAGCACCGCGAACGTGGCTAACAGCACTGCAAACGTAGCTAACAGCACCGCCTTTGCCGCTAACTCCACTGCTAATGCAGCCAATAGCACCGCAAATGTGGCTAATAGCACAGCCTTCGCCGCTAACTCAACTGCAAATGCAGCGAATAGCACTGCAAATGTGGCTAACAGCACTGCAAACGTAGCTAACAGCACTGCAAACGTAGCTAACAGCACCGCCTTCGCTGCTAACTCAACTGCTAATGCAGCGAATAGCACTGCGAATGTGGCTAATAGCACCGCAAATGTGGCTAATAGCACCGCCTTCGCTGCGAACTCCACTGCTAACGCAGCGAATAGCACCGCTAATACTGCAAACAGCACTGCTAACGCAGCCAACACAACGGCAAATACTGCGAACAGCACAGCCAATGCGGCCAACACAACGGCGAACACTGCAAACAGCACAGCCAATGTGGCCAACACAACGGCGAACACTGCGAACAGCACAGCCAATGCGGCCAACACAACGGCGAACACTGCAAACAACACGGCGAATATTGCGAATAGCACCGCAAATTCTGCTAATGCGAATGCTACGGCTGCGCTTGCTAACGCAACGCAAGCCAATGCAGGCTGGAACTTGACAACAAGTGCGTCCACCGGCAATGTGAGCAACGTGTCTATTGCAAACGTGAGAGGTAACGATACTGTCACCTTCGACGCGGGAGACAATATCGCTATTACCCAAACCGGACGCGGTTTAAGTGTTGCCTTGGCGCGTGATATCAGCGTGAACAGTGTGACCACCAGAGATCTCACTGCTACAGGCAATGTGACCTTAGGCGGCGGTGCAGGTACGAGCGTGAAAGTTGCGAGCGGAACGACTGTTAACATGGGCGGCAACCGCATTCAAAACGTAGGTAATGCGACAGCAGATACCGACGCGGCGAATATGGGGGATGTGAAACGTTATGTGAACACAACGCTTGCCGGTTTCAATGCGACAGCAACGAATAGTGCGGTGAATAACCTGAACAAACGCGTAAATAAACTCGATAAGAGAATGCGAGGTTATGCAGCGAATGCGATGGCGGCAACGGCATTACCGCAAGTGACGGCAGCCGGTGAATCCATGGTTTCTGCAGCGGTCGGCTCACAAGGTGGGGCGAGCGCAGTGGCTGTCGGCTACTCCCGTGCGTTGGATAATGGCAAAGTCATTATTAAACTCAACGGTGCAGTCAGCAGCAACGGCGAAGCCGGGGTTGGCGCAGGTGTCGGTTACAAATGGTAATCGCTAGGCGTTAAGCCATAATTAAGATAAAATCGCGGGGGCGCAAACCCTCGCGATTTTTACCAGAGATTAAATTATGAATAATCAACAATCATCGATTGAAACTACTGAAAAAATATCTACGTTGTTGTTATGTAATCCTCATTTTTTGAGTAATTTTAACGAACAATATGTGAAAGGGCTGTCTTTGGTTCAATGGTTACCGGAGATGGGAATGAGACATCAGTTGAATGCGGTATCGGCGGAGAGCTACGATATCCTTATGGTTGATGAATCTTGCCCGATTAACTACAGCAGCTTTATTTGTTGGTTGCGTGTGCTGAAGATAAATGGCGCCTTAGTGCTGCCAAAAAGCGCACAAGCGAATATAGATGCATTTTTTGAACGCGTTACTGAATTTGTAGAATTGAGTCCATTGGATTCGGGTAATGTATTGGTATTTGCTAAATTACCGCATAGTCGGAGTTACGAAGATTATGAAGCGGAGTTGGAACACTTAATAAGTCAACGTGCTTTTGCCAAGGCATTGTCATTGTTGGATAAGATGGAGATCTTAGCGCCTTTACATATTCATCCGACAATGTATCAAGCAAAAATTTATCAACAATTAGGTTTAGTGGACGGTGTGTCGACGGTTTGGCGGCTATTTCGTCAACGTATGACAAACCCGAATGTCGCCGTGTTTGCCGCTTTGGATACCATTATGACAGGGGATTATCATCATGGGTTTAAGGCGCGTCAGCCTTTGATTAGCGATACCTTTCGCGCTAAACCACCACCGAAAGCGGAATGGCAGCCGAAAAAATGGCAAGGGCAAAATTTGTTGGGTAAGCATTTAGTGATTTGGACGGAATTCGGCTTGGGTGACGAGCTGATGTTTTCCCAACTGGCCTATGCATTGAAAAAACAGTTGAATGCGCAAAAAATCACATTGATCGGGCAAACACCGATCGTTGACTTATTGAACACCCATCCGGATATTGATGTGGTGATCGACAGTAGTAAGATTGAAGTGGAATTGACTGACTTTGATTATTGGGTTTTTCCGCACGATATTATGGCTTATATTGATTTGCCTTTTGAGCAAGTAATCAAGCGCCATCCTTATTTGTTTATTGAGGCGGCGGATGTGGCGCAGGCTAAAAATAAAATTATGCAAGTTAAGCCCAAAACCAATGCGGTGCCGAAAGGATTAAATGTCGGGATTGTGTGGCGCGGTAATGCGACGCACGAAAACGATGCTTATCGTTCCATTCATCAAACGGAATTATTACGCGAGCTGTTCGATATAGAAGGGATAAATTGGTATTGTTTGCAGAAAGAATGCAATGAACAGGAAAAGCTCTTGCTTGCGGAATACGATATTCCTAATTTGGCGGAAAATGCGGCCTCTTTAATGGAAACCGGTGCTTATTTGATGAATATGGATTATTTGGTGACGGTGGATACATCGGTGGCGCATTTAGCCGGCGGGTTAGGCGTGAAGACGCTGTTATTACTACCGTTTATCGGCGATTGGCGTTGGGGATCTGATGGAGAGCGTAATATGTGGTATCCGAATTTAACCGCGATCCGTGTAGAATCGCCGAAAGCTTCATGGGCGTTGGCCATAAGTAAAACGCGCGATAAGTTAGAAATTTTAAAACATAGTCAACGAATGAGTTATTTATAGGAGCCTATTTATGCAAAATGAAAATCCGCAACCACAAGCTCAACAAGAAGAGCAGGTTACGCCGAATGTAGCGCGTTTCGAGCGTGCTGTACGCGAGAAGGATTATGAACGCGCTTGTAATACTTTGCTGTCGATTCTCGGTAAATTAGACGAAAACTTCGGCGGTTTGCAAGGCATTGAATTTGCTTATCCCGACCAATATCGAGATAAAAACATGGAAATGGAGTTGACGGTATATTTTTGTACCCGAATGGCGGATGCAATTTCCGAATTGTTTAGCGATCCGGTGTTAGAAGTGAGCGATGCCGGAATGCAACGTTTCTTTTCCTTGCAACGTTGGATTTCCTTCATTTTTGCAAGCTCCCATTATGTGAATGCGGATCACGTGTTACAGGTATATAACCGTAATCCGGATCGCAATTCGTCGGAAGTACAAATCGAAGCGAAGCGTCCGTCGTTGATTAAATTCTGTATTTTGTACTTGCCGGAATCCAATTTGAATTTGAACTTGGATATGTTATGGCAGATTGATCGCGATATTTGCGCCTCACTTTGTTTCGCTTTGCAGTCGCCACGTTTTATCGGTACACCGGCGGCTTTCAGCAAACGCGCGGCGATTTTACAGTGGTTCCCGAAACGATTGGAAACTTTAAACGATTTAAATAACGTACCAAACGCCATTTCTCACGATGTGTACATGCACTGTAGTTATGATGTGGCGGCTAATAAACACGATGTAAAAGGTGCGCTAAATAAAGTGGTGCGTCGTCATAATTTCTTGTTTGGTTGGCGCGATCTTGATGTGCAAAATATCGGTTACCGCAACGGTAAGCCGGTAATGGTTGTTGTGTTAGAGCATTTCCATTCGGCGCACTCTATTTATCGTACTCACTCCACTTCAATGCGGGCGGCACGCGAGCATTTCTATTTGATCGGAATGGGGAATGAACAAGTGGATCAGCTCGGTCAAGAAGTGTTCGATGAATTCAAATTGATTCCGTCCGGCCATGTGTACGACCGAATGAAAGTAGTGCGTGAAGTGTGCGAGGAAAACAAAGCAGCGATTTTATATATGCCGTCTATCGGTATGGATTTATTGCCGATTTTCTTGAGTAATACCCGAGTAGCGCCAATTCAAGCGATTGCTTTGGGTCACCCGGCGACCACCCATTCAAAATTTATCGAATATGTGGTGGTAGAAGACGATTATGTCGGTTCGGAAGCCTGTTTCAGCGAAAAACTGTTGCGTTTGCCGAAAGACGCCTTACCTTACGTGCCTTCTGCTTTGGCACCGACGCAGGTGGAATACAAATTGCGCGAAAATCCTGAAGTGGTGAATATCGGTATCGCCTCCACCACGATGAAATTAAACCCGTTCTTCTTGGAAGCTTTACGTGCCATTCGCGATCGTGCCCGAGTGAAGGTGCATTTCCACTTCGCGTTGGGGCAATCGCAAGGTGTGACACATCCTTATGTGGCGCGTTTTATTAAGTCCTATTTAGGTAACGACGCCACGGCACACCCGCAAACGCCTTATTTGCAATACTTAGATATTTTGAAAAATTGCGACATGATGGTGAACCCGTTCCCGTTCGGTAATACTAACGGTATTATCGATATGGTAACCATAGGCTTGGTCGGTATTTGTAAAACCGGTCCGGAAGTACACGAACATATCGACGAAGGCTTGTTCCGTCGTTTAGGCTTGCCGGAATGGCTTATTGCTCACACCGTGGACGAATACGTAGAACGCTCAATTCGCCTAGCGGAAAACCATGCAGAACGCTTGGCATTGCGTCGTCAGATCATCGAAAATAACGGCTTGAGTACGCTATTTACCGGTGATCCACGCCCGATGGGACAGATCTTCCTGCAAAAACTAAAAGAATGGGCGGAGTCGCGCAAAGTAAAATTGCAGATTGCCGCATAGTTTGAATTAAGAACAAAAAACGCTTGCCGGAAGGTGAGCGTTTTTTTATGTGTATTTTTTTAGAAAATAATAGTGGGCGATTTATACGGGAGTTATCGGTACGCGTGATTTGAGATCGCAAAATAGCACCGCATTGAAGCCTTGTCCGGCAAGCTTTCAATGCGGTGCTGAAATGAATAGATAGAAAGTTTAAGATTCAACGAAAATTTTCGGAGACAGTATTTCCGTCAATGGCGAATCGCCGTGCCCTTGCATTAAGCCTTGTTCATTCCAAACGGTTCTGCCGTGGCGGATGAAGTAGAAAGTCAGCTGTTTTTTCATTTTTCCTCTCCGAAAATAAAATAAGGAAGTCGAAACTTCCTTATTTTGCTTAAGTTATGAGTTAACGTGAATAATAACCGGCCATGGCGCTATAGACGGCATTTTCCGCTTGAATCAAGCTGAATTTTGCGTTCAAGATGGCTAGCTGCGAATTTTTCTCGGTATTTGCCGCATTCAACCATTCGCGCAACTCGGAGACCCCCGCGTTATAGCGGTTGCGGTAGTATTGCGTGATGCGTTTGTTGTAATCAAAAGTTTTTTGTTGATTGGCAAAAGCACTTTGCGCTTGGGTGAAGGCGAAGTAGTTGGTGTCCACGTCGTTCAATGCGGTGGTGATACTTTGCTCGTAGTTCAAACGCGCGGTTTCATAATCCGCTTCGGAAATTTTCACGTTCCATTTTACGCTGTTCCAGTTTAAGAACGGCAAGCTAATGCCTACTGTGCCGCCGGCGACAGGCGTGTGAAGTGCGTTGCCGACTTTGTTGCCGGTCGAGCTTAAACTGCCGCCCAAGGTAACTTCAGGGAACCAGCTTTTTTCGGTTGCTCTGGCATTTTTAAAAGCGCTGCTTAAACGGAATTGATAGCCTTTAACATCTGGACGGTTGGCGATAACGGAAATCGGTACGTTTAAATTCACGCCGACATTTTTCACGTTAAGAATATGTGGGAAATTGATATTTAATGCTTCGTCAGGTTTTAAGTTAAGCAAATTACGCAAGGTTTGTTCAGCGGTTTTGCGTTGGGTTTGGTAGGTGATCAAACTGTTACGTGCGGTTAGAACCGATTGTTGCGCTTGATCCACGCTGGCAGAATCTGCGACACCTTGGCTTAAACGACGTTGCATAATGTTGCTGATGTCGCTGTAGTATTTGATGCTTTCTTCGGTGGTCGCAATTGCATCATTTAAATAAGCGATTTGGTAATACGTGATAACTACGGAATTTATTAAAGAAAGTTTGGTTGCTTCCAAATCTTGCGCGGTGGCTTTGTGGGTCCACTCTGCAGCATCCGCAGAATCCGCCAAACGGCGCCATAAATCTAGGGTGTAACTTACGTTTAAGGAGCCGCTGTGGGAAACCGCAGAGTTAGCCGATGTATCGATACGACGTTGTGCGCTGGACTTTGTGGCACCACTAAAGGACGGCACTAAATTGGCGCCGACCAAATTAGCGTTATAAAGCGCGCGATTGACCGCAATGGCGGCTTTGGCTAAGTTTTTGTTATTTAGCAAGGCTTGTTCTACTACGCGGTTAAGTTGTGCATCTTGATAAAGTGTCCACCAATCTTCTTTTACATTGAATTGTTTGGTGATTTCTTCGTATTTTTGGTAATCCTCCAGGCTGGCTTTGTAAGAATCGCCGATATTGGCACAACCTGCGAGGGTTGTTGCCATGAGTACGGCAAGGGCTAATTTCTTCATTTTTAACATGATTTTTCCTTCAGTTTCGTTAAAAAAAACGTGGTAGATTTTAACCGCAATTTGATGTTTTACAAAATCTATTCACGGGCAAGCGCGCTGACCGGATTCAGTTGCGCGGCGCGTTTGGCCGGCATATAACCGAATAGCACGCCGATAAGCGTTGAAAATAGCACCGCACTGACGAGGGAGGCAGTGGAAAACGCCATATTGAAATCCTGCATAAAAAAATTAAATAGCAAGCCGATTACGCCCGATAGCAAAATTCCCGTTAGGCCACCGATTAAACAAATCAGCACCGCTTCGATCAAAAATTGTTGCAAAATATTGGCTTGACGCGCACCGATAGCCATACGCACACCGATTTCTTTGGTGCGCTCTGTCACCGAAACCAACATAATATTCATCACGCCGATGCCGCCTACAATTAAGGAAATAAAGGCGATGGAAGAAATCAGTAATTTCATCGTGCCGGTGGTGCTTTCGATGGTTTGTTTGATGGTGTCGCTGTTCATAATAAAGAAATCTTTTTTGCCGTGGCGCATCGTAAGTAACTCCGTAATGCCTTTTTCCGCTACGGTTGTATTTACGTCGTCCGATACTTTCAGCGTAATTGAAGCGATCTTTTTACTGCCGGAAATACGGTTCATCACTGTCGTATAAGGCGCGTACAGATTCAACGAACTGCTGGCGCCGCCCATTTGTTTATCGGACACCACGCCGATAATACGCAGCGGACGTTTGTTAAACATCACCACTTTGCCGAGCGGATTTTCATTGGGAAATATCGATTTTTGCGCGCTTTCGTCAATCAATGCCACTTGATTATTTTCCGCCACATCTTGTGCGGAGAACAAATTACCTTGTTTCAAAGACAGTCCATCCACATCAAAATATTGTTCGCCTACACCTTTTAAATTGGTGGAGGAAAAGGTTTGGTTGCCATAGACCAAAATACCGCTCGATGAACTGTTCGGCGTCACGCTTTGCACGTAACTTTGTTTGTTCAGCGCATCGGCATCGCCGACTGTGAGATTTTGCATTTGCTCGGCACGCCGATCGCCAAAACCCGTTCCGTTAAAAATGGTCATTGTGCTGGTGCCGATGCCTTTAATATTTTCCAAGATCTTTTGCTGTGAACCGTTACCGAGTGCCACCACGGACACCACGGAAGTGATGCCGATAATAATGCCGAGCATCGTCAGCAGTGCGCGCATTTTATGTGCCACGATAGCGCTGACGGACATCCGAAACGCTTCAATCAATTGGTCTTTACTCAATCCAAAGTGCGGTTTTATTTGGGGCCGGTTTTGTGCTTTGCTTTCGACGGCTTCTTTTTGCGTATCGGCGATGATTTCGCCGTCTTTAATTTCAATTATCCGATTGGCTTGTGCTGCAATATTGCGATCGTGGGTGACCATAATAATGGTATGGCCTTCGCCATGCAGTTGGCGCAAGATTTCCATCACCTTTTGTCCGCTATGAGAGTCCAACGCACCGGTGGGTTCGTCGGCAAGGATAATCTCGCCGCCGTTCATTAAGGCACGCGCGATACTGACCCGTTGTTGTTGACCGCCGGAGAGTTGATTCGGTTTATTTTGCCATTTGTCGCCCAAGCCCAGTTTCTCCAGGAGCAGTTTGGCACGTTCAATGCGGTGCTCTCGGGGCATTCCGGCATAGATGGCGGGGAGCGCGACATTTTCCGCCGCGGTTAAGCTAGATAACAAATTGTAGCGTTGGAAAATAAAACCGAATTTTTGGCTACGCAAATCGGATAGTTGATCGGAAGATAAGCTGGCGATTTCTTTACCGTCAATTTTATAAGAACCGCTGGTTGCCGTATCCAAGCAACCGATAAGGTTCATGAGGGTGGACTTGCCTGAACCCGATTGGCCGATAATTGCTACGAAGTCGCCTTTTTCAACATTCAATGAAATATTTTTCAGAATATGTACGCGGTTCTTGCCCTCGCCAAAGTTGCGGTTAAGATTTTTGATTTCAATAATATTCATGGATTTTCTACCGCGTTTTAGAATATTCTCGGCCCGCGGCCGTTGTTGCCCACTTTTTCGCCGGCCGCTACTTGAGACACAATGACTCGGTCACCTTCGCTCAAACCGCGTTTGATTTCTGCTTGGAAATCGTTTTGCACGCCGACTTCCACTTCGCGCGGTTCCGGCTGATTATTGCCATTCAACAGATTGACGAAGGTTTTGCCGTCTTTCTTTTGAATTGCCATATTGGGTACCAATAATACGTTTTGTGCATTGGCAATTTTAATATTGTTTTCCGTGGTCATTCCGATGCGTAAAGTGCGATCGGGATTGTCCACGATTAAATTGGCGTAGTAATAAACCGCACTGGTGCTACTTGAAGCGCTGCTTGAACTACTTGACGAGGAACTTGATGAATTATCGCTTTTCGTGGTGGTGGCCGGATCAACCGACGAAATTACGCTTTCGTAATGGGTGTTTGGATCGGACAATATGGTAAAACGCACCGCTTGCCCTGCTTTGACTTTGGTGATGTCGCCTTCAGAAATTTCCGGTTTGACGCGCATTTTGCTTAAATCCGCCACTTTCACAATGGTCGGCGCGGTTTGGACGGAATTGACGGTTTGCCCTTCGGCAATCGGGGTAGAAATAATGGTGCCGTCGATGGGGGAAGTGATTTTAGTGTAACCTAAGTTGGTTTCAGCGGTGCTGACTTCAATTTCTGCTTGTTTAATGGATTCTTTTAATGCGTTCGTTTCGGCTTGTGCCGCATCAAAATTGTTTTTGGCGTTATTGAAGTCATCAAGCGAAGCGGCTTTTTTGGCGTAAAGTTCAGCATAACGGGAATACGCCGATTGTGCCACGGAAAGCGCAGTTTCTTTTGCCTTTAATTGCGCCTGATAGCTCGCGAGCGCCGCTTTTTTGGTGTTGAGGTTATTGAGCTGAGTAGTGGAATCAATATCTGCGATAAGCTCGCCTTTTTTGACGTCTTGCCCAAGCGCGACATACAGTTTGGTGATTTTGCCGGATACTTGTGCACCTACATCCACCTCATTGACACTGCTGATGGAGCCGGAGGCCACTACGGTTTTTTCGATATTGCCGCGCGTGACGGACTCAGTTAAATAGCGGGCTTGTTCGGCCTGGTTGACGACTAAAAAAGAGTAGGCGAGAGTGCCTAAAATTAAAATTACGAGAATAACAATAATTTTTTTCATGATGATCCATTTAAAAATGAACATTTGTTCAGGAGTGATATTTTAATGATTCATCGGTTTTTTGCACGAAAAATCTTGCGCTTAGACAAAATTTTGCTAAAAAGTTTGGTTTATCTAACGGTAATGGCAATAAGAAAGAGGACGTAAAAGAATGAATGGCGAATTAGCGCCACAGCTGCGCTCGAAAAATGCGAGGTTTCACAAAACACGGCTTTTCGTATAGAATAGCGCGAATATTTTATCCGGTAATTGAGAAGATTATGAGTAACACAGAACACACTTTAGACCTTGCAGAAAATGCCCGTCCGCACAATTTTATTACCCAAATTATTGATGAAGATTTAGCTTCCGGTAAACACCAAAGCGTTCACACCCGTTTCCCGCCTGAACCAAACGGCTATTTGCATATCGGTCACGCCAAATCCATCTGCTTAAACTTCGGTTTAGCAAAAGAGTATCAAGGCTTGTGTAACCTGCGTTTTGACGACACCAATCCGGTGAAAGAAGATGTGGAATATGTGGATTCCATCAAAGCTGATGTGGAATGGCTTGGTTTCCATTGGGCAGGCGAGGTGCATTACGCTTCCGATTATTTTGACGCACTTTACAATTACGCTATTGAGCTTATCAAAAAAGGCTTAGCGTATGTGGATGAACTTTCGCCGGAAGAAATGCGTGAATATCGCGGCACCTTAACCGAGCCGGGTAAAAACAGTCCCTATCGTGATCGTAGCGTAGAAGAAAATCTGGCGTTATTTGAAAAAATGAAAAACGGTGAAATTGCCGAGGGAAAAGCCAGCCTGCGTGCCAAAATTGATATGGCGTCACCGTTTATGGTAATGCGCGATCCGGTACTTTATCGCATTAAATTTGCCAGCCACCACCAAACGGGCGACAAATGGTGCATTTATCCAATGTACGATTTCACCCACTGTATTTCCGATGCCCTGGAACGTATTACACATTCATTGTGTACCTTGGAATTCCAAGATAACCGCCGTTTATACGACTGGGTGTTGGAAAATATCAGTATTGAACGTCCGTTGCCGCACCAATATGAATTTTCCCGTTTGAATTTGGAAGGCACCTTAACCTCTAAACGTAAGTTATTAAAATTAGTCAATGAAGGCATTGTGGATGGCTGGAACGATCCACGTATGCCGACGATTTCCGGCTTGCGTCGTCGCGGCTATACGCCCGCATCAATTCGTGAATTCTGTCGCCGTATCGGCGTGACCAAACAAGATAACGTGGTGGAATACAGCGCGTTGGAATCTTGCATTCGCGACGATTTAAACCAAAATGCCCCGCGCGCGATGGCGGTTATCGATCCTGTCAAGGTGGTGATTGAAAACTTTAATGGTGAAGAAATATTGACCGCGCCGAATCATCCGAATCGTCCGGAATTAGGGGAGCGCCAATTGCCATTCAGCAAAGAAATCTACATTGATCGTGCGGATTTCCGCGAAGAAGCGAATAAACAATACAAACGCTTGGTGTTGGGCAAAGAAGTGCGTTTGCGCAATGCTTATGTGATTAAAGCGGAACGTGTAGAAAAAGATGCCAACGATGAAATCACCACGATTTTCTGTACTTACGATCCGGAAACCTTGGGCAAAAATCCGACGGACGGTCGCAAAGTGAAAGGCGTGATTCACTGGGTTTCCGCCGCACACAATCACCCGGCGGAATTCCGTTTATATGAACGCCTTTTCACTGTGTCAAATCCGGGTGCAGAAGAAAACATTGAAAGTGTGTTAAATCCCACTTCTTTAGTGGTAAAACACGGTTTTGTAGAGCAAAGCCTTGGTAACGCGATCGCTGAAAAAGGCTACCAATTCGAACGCGAAGGCTACTTCTGCGCTGACAGCAAAGACAGCCGTCCTGAACATTTGGTATTTAACCTAACGGTGAGTTTGAAAGAAGGTTTTTAGTGAAATACGCATCTTAGCTAAGTCAATGCGGTGCTATTATTGAAGTCCGCATTTTAAATATAACGATAGAGGGAAGATTGGCAAATTTGTTAATCTTCCTTACTTTTACACAAAGAAAAATAAAATGAAAAAATTCAAATTCTTCGGGCTACTAGCCTGTTTCGGATTAGCGGGCTGCGAAACGTTGTGGGCGATTGTCACCTTGCCGATTACGCTACCGATGGCGATGTTGGAATCCGTAGTCGGCGAATCGACGGAGGAATATTGCGTGCGCGTCAGTCAGGATTGGTATCACGCCGGTTATTTGTACGGTGCGGACGGACGTGAAACGGCAAAGGACGGCATCGACTATTATACGCGACGTTGCGGCGAATATCGGAAAGTTGATCAGGCGGCCTTTGAGCGTGGTTATCGTAACGGGTATTGTGCGAATAACACATTTTATCGTTTGGGTTACGACGGTTTGCCGATGAATTATCGAATTTGCTCGAATGCGGCGGGCTTGGAAGCCGAATATCAACGCGGGCGGCAACGGGTGGTTTTCGAACGTGAACACGAAGCGGATTTTTATCGTTTAAAACGTCTCCGTGAGCGATTAAAGGCTTTAGGTGATACCGAGCAAGCTGATTCTAAAATGCGCCCTTACGCCATTGAACAACGGGAACAGTTGCGCGATAAAATTAACGAATTGGAACAACAATTGGGGCTGGAAATCACGGATTTCGGCCGTTCTTCGTGGTAAAAACAATGCGAAATCATTTTTGGCAAACCAAATCCTTACTTGAAATGAACGAAGCCGAATGGGAAGCGCTTTGTGACGGTTGCGGCAAATGTTGTTATCGCAAATATATTCAAGGGCATGGCAAGCGGCAAAAACTGTATTACACGCGCATCGCCTGCGATTTGTTGGATGTGAAAACCGGCAAATGCGGTAATTATCCCGAGCGTTTTAAGCTTGAAACGGATTGCACTAAGCTGACCAAAAAGAATCTGCCGGATTTTCATTGGTTGCCGCAAACTTGCGCCTATCGTTTGATTTATGAAGGCAAACCGCTACCGCATTGGCATCCGTTGATTTCGGGCGATCCTAATTCAGTGAAAAACGCCGGGATATTGATTGCCGACGGCGTGCATGAAAAAGACGTGATTGATTGGTTTGAATTTGTTATCGATGCATGTTGAGCTTTTAAAATAACACCGCATTGAGTGTCCGAAATAGCACCGCATTGAAGTTCCAAAATAGCACCGCATTGAAAGCCCGTTTGAAGCGCCTCTTGAGAGATAAATGCTGATTGGCGACAAATTTTGTGCTAGAATCCGCCCCGATTTATTAGCGTGAATTTAACAGGAAAAAATATGAAAGTTTTAGAAGGCGCGGTCGCCGCACCAAATGCAAAAATTGCAATTGCAATTGCCCGTTTCAACAGCTTTATCAACGAAAGTTTATTAGAAGGTGCGATTGATGCGTTAAAACGTCTTGGTCAAGTGAAACAGGAAAATATCACGGTGGTGCGCGCACCGGGCGCTTATGAATTGCCGTTAGTGGCGCGTCGTTTAGCGGAGAGCAAAAAATTCGATGCCATCGTGGCCTTAGGCACGGTCATTCGCGGTGGTACTGCACACTTTGAATACGTCGCGGGTGAAGCCAGCAGCGGTTTAGGCAAAGTGGCGATGGAAGCGGAAATTCCGGTGGCGTTCGGTGTATTAACCACCGAAAATATCGAACAAGCCATTGAACGCGCCGGCACCAAAGCGGGTAATAAAGGCGCAGAAGCCGCATTAACCGCCCTTGAAATGGTGAATCTTTTACAACAAATCGACGCGGCATAACCATGACTGAGCAACAAAAACAAGTGAAAAAGCCTTCCGCCCGTCGTTGCGCTCGTGAGTGCGCGGTACAAGCCTTATATTCTTGGGCGCTTTCCGGCAATACGGCCGAACAAGTAGAGCTTGCATTCGTACTGGATCAAGATCTCGAAGGCGTAGATAAGCCTTATTTTCGTAAATTATTCCGTCAAACGGTGGAAAATATCGAAACCGTGGATTTTGCCATTTCGCCTTATATCGACCGCGCTTTTGACGAACTTGATCCGATTGAAAAAGCAATTTTGCGTTTAGCGGTGTACGAATTACGTTTTGAATCGGACGTACCGTACAAGGTGGTGATTAACGAAGCCATTGAAGTGGCGAAAGTATTCGGCGCCGATGAAAGCCATAAATATATCAATGGCGTATTAGACAAAATTGCGCCGGCATTAGGGCGTAAATAGTTCCTTTAATTTGAAAAATGGCGCGCGTTTTTACGCGTGCCTTTTCGTTTCTGGCGGTAAGAAAACGGAGAAATGGCAATGGGTGAATTTGATTTAATCAAACGTTATTTTGAACGGTCGCAAAATAATGCTGATGATTTTGTACAATTATCCATCGGTGATGATTGCGCATTGGTTTGTATTCCGCCTGATTGCCAATTGGCGATTACCACCGATACTATGACGGAAAATACGCATTTTCTTCCCGATATTTCTGCCGAAGATTTAGCCTATAAAGCAATTGCAACGAATTTAAGCGATTTGGCCGCCATGGGCGCGCAACCTAAATGGATTTCC
The DNA here is from genome assembly GCF_041734645.1 of Aggregatibacter sp. HMT-949. NCBI lineage: Bacteria > Pseudomonadati > Pseudomonadota > Gammaproteobacteria > Pasteurellales > Pasteurellaceae > Aggregatibacter > Aggregatibacter sp. HMT-949. The sequence goes on from NZ_CP162010.1 coordinate 881,304, forward strand.
CTTGCTTTAACTTTGCCGAAAATAAATGAAGAATGGCTTTCCGCATTTAGTCAAAGTTTGATAAATACGTTACGCGATTACAACGTCACATTAATCGGCGGCGACACCACCAAAGGCACGCGCGCTATTACCATTACTGCGCAAGGCTTTGTAGAAAAGGGCAAAGCGCTTTGCCGTCATCAAGCAAAAGCGGGAGATTTAATTTATGTTTCCGGTACATTAGGCGACAGCGCCGCCGGTTTGCAGCTGATTTTAGCGGGCGAATTGAAGGGCAAAAGCGCACTTGATATTGACCGAGAATTTTTGCTTCATCGCCATTTTCGCCCAACACCGCGCGTAGCGCTAGGACGTGTTTTAGTCGGCATCGCCAATGCGGCGATTGATTTGTCTGACGGCTTGCTTTCCGATCTCGGGCATATTCTAAAACGCAGTCAATGCGGTGCTGAAATCGAACTTGCCGCCCTGCCGCTTTCTTCTTCGATATTACGGCTTTTCTCTCGCGACCAAGCGGAACGCTTTGCCTTAAGCGGTGGCGAAGATTACGAACTGTGTTTCACCGTGCCGGTGGAAAATAAAGAAAAATTGGAGCTGGCGCTAAAAAATTTAAAGCTGCCTTGCGCTTGCATTGGCCGAATCGTTACGGCACAAACACGCGGTGGGTTTGCACTGAATTTTCTGCGTCATGGCGAAGCGGTGCAATTGACACCCATGTCGGGTTTTGATCATTTTAAGGATGAACATTATGAATAATCGAACCACTTCGGGAAATCCGTTAAAACGGCTTTCTTTAACCAATCCCGTACATTTGCTTGCGTTGGGATTCGGCTCGGGTTTAATCCATCCCGCGCCCGGCACTTGGGGCAGCCTTGCCGGCACTTTTATTGGCGTGGCGTTATTAATGTTGCTCGGTATGAAAAGTTTTTTGATTTTGACTGTGCTTTGCTTCGTTTTAGGCTGTTACCTTTGTCAAAAAACTGCCAACGATATGGGCGTGCACGATCACGGTTCCATCGTTTGGGACGAATTTGTCGGTATGTTTATCGTGCTCGCCGCCGTGCCGAATTTATCGTGGCAATGGGTTTTGACGGCGTTTGTGCTGTTTCGCTTTTTTGATATTTTAAAACCTTTCCCGATTCGCTATTTCGATGAAAAATTGGAAAGCGGTTTTGGCATTATGCTGGATGACGTATTGGCTGCGGTTTACGCGTTGTTTGTGGTATTTATTGTGCGAATTTGGATGTGAGCATGCTGAATTTAATGATTGTCAATTTGTTCGGTCTGATGACGCCGGGACCGGATTTTTTCTATGTGGTACGGATGTCGGCCGGTAATTCGCGTCGTAATGCTATTTGTGCGATTCTTGGCATTTGTATCGGCATCGGCTTTTGGGCGTCACTTTCGTTACTTGGGCTTGCCGTTATTCTTGCAACATTGCCCATGTTACACGGTGCGATTATGCTGCTCGGCGGCGCCTATTTAAGCTATTGCGGCGTTTCTCTTTGGCGCACTAAAACGAACGTCGAATTGAGCGCGCTTTCGGCGCAAGAACTTAACCAACAAACCAGTATCCGCAAAGAAATTATGAAAGGCTTGTTGGTGAATTTATCCAATGCCAAAGTGGTGGTATTCTTTTCTAGCGTGATGTCGCTGGTGCTTGCCAATATTACCAATGTGTGGCAAATGAGTTTGGCTCTGGCGATTATCGTGTCGGAAGGGTTTGTTTATTTTTATGTGATTTCACTGGTGTTTTCGCGTAATATTGCCAAACGAATTTACGGCCGTTACACGCGTTATATTGATAATACGGCGGGTGCGGTCTTTTTATTTTTCGGTTTGTTGCTGATTTACAGCGGTATTAACGAAATGATTCATTAGACGGAAGGAAGTAAATATGACATTAAAAATTGCCATCGCCGGCGCGGGCGGCAGAATGGGGCGTCAATTAATTCAAGCGGTGCAGGCGGTGGAAAACGTAGAACTTGGTGCGGCCTTTGAGCGCAAAGGTTCCACTTTAGTGGGAGCAGATGCCGGCGAGCTTGCCGGAATTGGCCATTTAGGCGTAGTAGTGTCTGATGATCTACAAGCGCAAAAAAATAATTTTGATTTATTAATTGATTTTACTCGTCCGCAAGGCACGCTTGAACACATCGCATTTTGTTTGGCGAACAACAAAAAAATGGTCATTGGTACCACCGGTTTTGATGAGGCGGGCAAAGCGGCAATTCAAGTGGCATCTGAAAAAATTGCCGTTGTGTTTGCTTCAAATTTCAGCGTCGGTGTAAATTTGGTGTTTAAATTATTGGAAAAAGCCGCCAAAGTGATGGGCGATTATTGCGACATTGAAATTATCGAAGCGCACCATCGCCATAAAGTGGACGCGCCATCGGGCACCGCATTGAGCATGGGGGAACATATCGCAAAAACCTTAGGACGCGATTTGAAAACTCACGGTGTTTTTTGCCGCGAAGGCATTATTGGCGAACGTAAACGCGATGAAATCGGCTTTTCGACCGTTCGGGCTTCCGATGTGGTAGGCGAGCATACGGTTTGGTTTGCTGACATTGGCGAGCGCGTTGAAATTTCTCACAAAGCGTCCAGCCGCATGACTTTCGCTAACGGCGCTGTGCGAGCCGCCAAATGGCTTGAAAGTAAGTCAAAAGGTTTGTTCGATATGACGGACGTGTTGGATTTAAATAATTTATAACTCAATTTCGATGTCACTTTCTACGTGACAACAACACAACAAAATCTCGTCGGATTGAATAAAGGCAAGGGGCGTTTGTGCATAGGATACCTTGCCTTTTTTGATTTTCACTCGGCAGGAACCGCAATAGCCGCTACGGCATTGATATTCGTGATGAATATGATTATGTTCAAGATGATCGAGTAAACTCGTTTCATTATTGAATTCGAGGCTGATTCGGCTGCGGATAAGATGAATTTTCATGATAGGATAACGGACAAATTTGTCGCGCCATTATATAGAGAAAAGATGAAAGTATTGATAAAAACTTCGTTGATTTTGACCGCACTTTATTTGAATGCTTGTAGTTCTATCAGTAAAGCGCCGGTGAAATCCATTGATATTTATGTGAAACCTTATTATTCCGCACAAAAAGGCAAAGCGGAGAATGTGTTTGTGCATAACAAAATTGATCCGATGCTGCGCGAAAATAGTCTCGGAGGGTATGAAAATGCAGCCAAATTTGCGGAAGAAAATCCAGCGCGAATTTCACCGATGACGATGTTCACGCTTGCCACACGCGCTTATGATTTCGGTCTGCGCGATGAGGCTGTAGATTGGTATTATCGCGGGCAAAATCGCCTTATTACGGCACTTTACGTGCTGGATTTACCTAAACGCACGGTGGATGACAATACGGGATTCGCTCAAATAGTGGGGCAGTTCATCAATCCGTATGCGTTCTGCGATTTAACCAAACAACGCAAAGCAGCCGAAAATGCACTGAATTGGACGATTGACCATCCTTACGAAATTCTCTTTATAAAAGCATTGCCATCGAAATTTGCCGATCGTCACACCGCATTGAAAGAAGCAGAAGCCAAATTAAAAGCGCGTTTACAAGAACAAGATGCATTTTTCGCCAATCCGGAAAATAAATCGACATGGCAAAAAGAACGCTCAGAAAACTTTGTGAATGAACGATTTTGTTGGTAAAAATGAACATGGGAATGTGCGATTGGCATTAATCGATACGATGAAATCTGTTTGATTTATATGCCAAAATCGACCTGCCGAAATAGCACCGCATTGGATTTAATCGTACATACATAAAAACAGAAAATAAAATTTGTTTGACGTTTATGCATGTTGTTTTTTCGTTAAAGTTAAATAAATTTTTGTTTACCATTGACTTTCTAGGCGCACGCCCTTACTTTACAGCCTGCGTATTAACTAATAGAAAAAGGAGCTTTTATGCAATCACGCATTATTGTCGATTCAAGCCGCGAATCTTTATTAAGCACTCATAAAGTACTGCGTAACACGTACTTCTTGCTTGGTTTGACAATGGCATTTTCGGCGGTCGTCGCTTACATTTCGATGGCGATGAATTTGCCTTATCCGAACATTATTGTGTTATTAGTGGGTTTCTACGGCCTACTTTTTATTACCCATCGTTTGGCTGATCGTCCAGCCGGCATTTTAGCTGCGTTTGCTTTTACCGGTTTTATGGGATACACCATCGGGCCGATTTTAAATATGTACGTGGCGAACGGTATGGAAGATTTAATCATGTTGGCCTTTGCCGGCACTGCGATCGTGTTCTTCGCTTGTTCGGCTTATGTGTTGACTACGCAAAAAGATATGTCATTTCTTTCTACGGCGATGTTTGCACTTTTCATCGTGTTACTATTAGGCATGGTGGCGAGTTTCTTCTTCCAAATTCCGGCATTAGCCATTGCCATTAGTGCATTGTTTGTAGTGTTTTCGACTATGACGATTTTGTACGAAACCAGTAATATTATTCACGGCGGCGAAACTAACTACATTCGTGCTACCGTAAGCATTTATGTGTCAATCTATAACTTATTCATCAGCTTATTAAGATTACTTTCCATCTTTTCAAGCAATAACGATTAAGTTTAACCTAATAAAAAACGCGCGTTGGTGAGCATCAAAGCGCGTTTTTTTATATTATTTTTTGGGGAAAAGCGAGGTGAAATATTGCTTCAAATTTACATATTGGAATTTAAATCCTGCCTCAAGCAAGCGTTTCGGAAACACATTTTGACTTTCAAGTAACATATCGGCGCGTTCGCCGAGTGCCAGTTTTAAGGCAAATGCCGGTACAGGGAACGGTGCACAACGATGTAGCGCCGCCGCCAATTCCTGATTGAACTCGCTATTCGTTACGGGGTGCGGCGCCGTTAAATTATAAATGCCTTTGCAGTCGAGATTTGAGATTAAAAATAGCACCGCATTGACGGCATCTTCCAAGGCGATCCAAGCCCAATATTGTTTGCCGGAACCTAAGCGACCGGCTAAATTTAAACGATAGAGCGGTAACATTTTAGCTAAGGCACCACCTTTGGGTGATAGTACGATGCCGGTACGAAGCAGGCAAACTGTCGTTTTCGCTTGCAATGCAGCGCTCTCCCAAGCTTGGCAAAGGCGCGCACTGAAGGTGTTGAATGCGGTGCTATTTTCATCGTTCATTAATTGATCGCCGCCGTCACCGTAAATTCCTGTCGCTGAAGCGGAAATTAAGCGAGGCGGATTAAGACCGGCATTAATTAATAAGGCTATTTGTTCGGTTAATTTTACTCGGCTATTAAATAATGTCGCTTTTTGCGCCTCGCTCCAAGCTTTGGCAAAAATAGGCTCGCCGGCGAGATTAATTACCACATCGAATTCGTCGAGGTTTTTAAGCGCAGTAAGCGAAGTGAAAAATCGCAAGTTTTTTTGCGGGAAAAGCCGACGGGCTTTTTTCTCCGAACGCGTGAGAAGGGAGAGTTGATGTTGTTGATTTAATAGAACGGGAATTAATGCTTGGCCGATGAGTCCTGTGCCGCCGGTGATGAAAATGTTCATGAGAGCGAGCGTTCGAACAAATCTTGAATGCGTTCAATTAAGATTGAAATTGGTGTGGTGCGTGTCGGTGTGACAAAAATCGTGTCGTCGCCGGCGATGGTGCCGAGAATACCGTCCGGTTTGCCGACGGAATCAAGTAAACGAGCGATTAATTGCGCAGCACCCGGCGTGGTTTTGATTACGACTAACATGTTATTGTGATCAATATCCAACACTAAATTTTTCAATGGGCTGCTGGTCGCCGGCACGCTTAATTCATTGGGTAAACAATACACCATTTCCATTTTAGCGTTACGTGCACGCACCGCGCCGAATTTGCCGAGCATGCGGGAAACTTTCGATTGATTAATGCCGGAGAAACCTTGCTTTTTAAGCGCTTCGACGATTTCGCTTTGTGATGCGAAACGCTCTTGATTTAATAATTCCTTAAAAGCACGAGTAAGATTATCCATTTTGTTCCTATAAGATAATTTAAATTGCATAAGATTTGCATAAAAATTCATAATATGCAACTAAAAAGGCATTTTTTATTTGAAAAGCAAAGGTTTTTTATAAGAAATTTGAGTAAGATCCCATATTTTATTTTCTGTATTTGTAATTTATGAATGAAACTTTTAAAATCTATTGGCTTAATTAATCTACTTAATAAGGAGTAAATATGAAAGTTGCAGTATTAGGCGCCGCCGGCGGTATTGGTCAAGCTCTGGCGTTGTTATTGAAATTACAATTACCGGCGGAATCCGAACTGGCTTTATATGATATCGCACCCGTAACTCCCGGGGTTGCGGCGGATGTAAGCCATATTCCGACGGCTGTTAAAGTAAAAGGTTTTTCAGGTGAAGATCCGACTCCGGCACTTCAAGGTGCAGACGTGGTATTAATTTCAGCCGGCGTTGCGCGTAAACCGGGTATGGATCGTTCGGATTTGTTCAATATTAATGCGGGTATCGTGCGCGGTTTAATCGAAAAAGTGGCGGCAGCCTGTCCTAAAGCCTGCGTTGGTATTATCACCAATCCGGTTAATACAACTGTGGCGATTGCCGCTGAAGTATTGAAAAAAGCTGGGGTTTACGATAAACGTAAATTATTCGGCGTGACGACATTAGATGTACTTCGTTCGGAAACTTTTGTGGCCGAATTGAAAAACTTAAATGTTTCTCGCACTACCGTGCCAGTGATTGGCGGACATTCCGGTGTTACTATTCTTCCGTTGCTTTCTCAAGTACCTTATGCGGAATTTAGCGCAGCGGAAATTGCAGCGTTAACCAAACGTATCCAAAATGCCGGTACGGAAGTGGTGGAAGCGAAAGCCGGCGGCGGTTCGGCTACACTTTCTATGGCGCAGGCGGCAGCACGGTTTGCCCGTTCTTTGGTGAAAGGCTTAAACGGTGAAACCGTGGTTGAATGCACTTATGTTGAAGGTGATGGCAAATATGCCCGTTTCTTCGCTCAGCCGGTTCGCTTGGGCAAAGAAGGCGTGGAAGAAATTCTTCCGATCGGCCCGTTAAGCGAATTTGAACAAAAGGCATTAGACGCAATGTTACCGACATTACGTGCAGATATTGAATTAGGCGAGAAATTTATTAACGGTTAATTTATGCCGAATGAATAAAAGAGCGCGAATATAAGCGCTCTTTTTTATGTTAGAAATAAAAAAATCAAGAAAAACCGTGACTTAGTTCACAGATTTAAAGATTGATATTTGCATAACATTTTAAATAACGTTATTTTTTAGCCATTAAAAATAAGTGCTATCTTAAATAGCCTGTATCTATTTTGCTTTCCGAGTAGTGCCTCTTTCGAGGCACTTTTTTTTGCTCATTTTTGTATCGGAATGAATTGATTTTATTTATTGTATTTAAATTATAAATTTGAAGATAAAAGGATTGTTGAGCTGGATCACAAATTTGTAACAAATGCGATTTGGCGCGTTTTTTCCAAGTGAATCCTATGTATAATAACGCCGAAATTAATTCCCTAGAGAATATTGTTTGAGGTGAATATGCAACAAAATAGCTTTGATGAATGGCTGGAGACGACCGCATTGGGAGGGGCGAATCAGGCCTATATCGAAGAATTATATGAGCGTTATTTAGATGAGCCAAATTCTATTGATGAAAGCTGGAAAGCAATCTTTGATTCATTGCCGAATTTAACCGCACCGGAGCAGCCCCATTCGCCGGTTCGAGATTATTTCCGTCGCCTTGCCCGTGAAAATACTACCGAAGCGGTGACGGTGATTGATCCTGAAGCGAGTGCGAAACTCGTTAAAGTGTTGCAATTTATTAATGCCTACCGTTTCCGAGGCCATTTGGAAGCGAAACTTGACCCGCTTGATTATTATCGTTGGAAAGTTTCCAGTGTACCGGAGTTAAATTACCGCTATCACGGTTTTACCGAACAAGATCTTAACGAAACCTTCAATATCAATCATTACGTTTATCAGCGCGACACCATTAAGCTTGCCGAACTTAAAGATATGCTGAAAGAAACCTATTGTGGTTCTATCGGTTTAGAATTTATGCATGTGCAAGACATGGAACAAAAAATGTGGCTGCAAAACAAATTAGAAAGCCGCTTAAATAAACCGCTTTTCAGCAATCAAGAAAAAATTAATTTTTTAAATGAACTGACCGCGGCAGACGGTTTAGAACGTTATCTCGGTGCGAAATTCCCTGGCGCAAAACGTTTTTCTTTGGAAGGAAGCGACGCTTTTATTCCGTTAATGAAAGAAATTATTCGTCATGCCGGTAAACAAGGTGTGAAAGATATTGTTATGGGAATGGCTCATCGCGGACGTTTAAATATGTTGGTGAACGTGCTGGGTAAAAAACCGGAAGATTTGTTTGATGAATTCGCCGGTAAGCATTCTGGCGATCGCACCGGTGACGTGAAATATCACCAAGGTTTCTCTTCCGATTTTGCTGTAGGCGATGAACGCGTTCACTTAACCCTTGCATTTAATCCGTCGCATTTGGAAATTGTCAGCCCCGTAGTTATCGGTGCGGTGCGCTCACGTCAGACCAAAAGAAATGATACCACGCGCGCTCAAGTATTAGCGATTACCGTACATGGTGATTCCGCCGTAGCGGGACAAGGTGTGGTGCAGGAAACGTTAAATATGTCGAATGCACGCGGTTACACCGTGGGTGGCACGATTCGTATCGTAATTAACAATCAAATCGGTTTTACTACATCTAATCCAAACGATACCCGTTCAACAGAATACTGTACCGATATTGCCAAGATGATCCAAGCGCCGATTATTCACGTAAATGGCGATGATCCGGAAGCGGTTGCTTTTGCTGCGAGAATGGCGGTGGAATATCGCAGTTTGTTTAAACGCGATATTTTCATTGATTTAATTTCTTATCGTCGCCACGGACACAATGAAGCGGACGAACCATTGGCGACCCAACCAATGATGTACAGCATCATTAAAAAACATCCGACACCGCGTAAAGTCTATGCCGATCGTTTAATTGCCGAAGGTGTAATTAGCGAAGCGCAAGTTACCGAAATGATGAATTTATACCGTGATGCGCTTGATAACGGTGAGCGTGTAGTGACTGAATGGCGCGAAATGGATATGGCGAAAATGGATTGGCTGCAATATCTCCATTATGACTGGACCGCGCCTTATGAAAGTCGTTTCCCGCAAGAGCGTTTTTTAACGCTTGCCAAACGCGTATGCGAATATCCGGAAAGTTTGCGTGCCCATCCTCGCGTAGAAAAAATTTATAACGATCGTAAGGCCATGTACCAAGGTGAAAAATTATTCGATTGGGGAATGGCGGAGACAATGGCTTATGCCACCTTATTAGACGACGGCGTAAATGTTCGTTTATCCGGCGAAGATGCGGGGCGAGGTACGTTTTTCCATCGTCATGCCGTGGTGCATAACCAAAATGATGGCACCGGTTATGTGCCTCTAACTCATTTACATGCCAATCAAGGCCGCTTTGAAGTATGGGATTCCGTGCTTTCGGAAGAATCCGTCCTTGCTTTTGAATACGGTTATGCCACCACCGATCCGAAAACACTGACCATTTGGGAAGCGCAATTCGGTGATTTTGCCAATGGCGCACAAATCGTCATTGACCAATTTATCAGCTCCGGCGAACAAAAATGGGGCAGAATGTGTGGTCTTGTGATGTTGTTACCGCACGGTTACGAAGGGCAGGGCCCGGAACATTCTTCTGCTCGTTTAGAACGTTATTTGCAACTTTGCGCAGAACAGAATATGCAAGTGTGTATCCCTTCTACGCCGGCTCAGGTTTATCATATGTTGCGTCGTCAAGCGTTACGCAAAATGCGCCGCCCGTTAATTGCGATTTCACCGAAATCCTTACTGCGCCATCCGTTGGCAGTTTCAAGTTTGAATGAATTAATTAACGGTTCATTCCAAACGGTAATTGGCGAAATTGACGAGCTGGATCCGAAAGCTGTAAAACGCATCGTACTTTGTTCCGGCAAAGTATATTATGATTTGCTCGAGCAACGCCGCGCAAATAATCAAACTGATGTGGCAATTATTCGTATTGAGCAGCTTTATCCGTATCCCCATGAAGATGTGAAAAAAGCACTTGCGCCTTATGCACAGGTGAAAGATTATGTTTGGTGTCAAGAAGAGCCGCTTAACCAAGGCGCGTGGTATAGCAGTAAACATAATTTTGAAAGTTCCATCCCTGATAACGTGAAACTGAAATATGCCGGCCGCCCGGCCTCCGCCTCGCCGGCCGTTGGTTATATGTCGCTACACGTTAAACAGCAAAAACAATTGGTAGAAGAAGCCTTGAAGCTGTGAACATTAGTTTAAAAGCTCCCTTCAGTAAGATCTAAAGGCTAAAACAGGGGCTTCAATGCGGTGCTGATTCACACTTCCGTTTGTTGCAATTTCGCCTTATGAGAGCGCTTTTCGTGAAGGGAGCGTGCGCTGTCAAAGTGTCAAAGATAATGAAGAGAATAAATTAAAAAAGGAAAAAATATGACAATCGAAATTCTTGTTCCCGATTTACCCGAATCTGTAGCCGATGCCACTGTTGCTACTTGGCATAAAAAAGTGGGCGATGCGGTTAAACGTGATGAAGTCTTAGTTGAAATCGAAACTGATAAAGTCGTACTGGAAGTTCCGGCGCAGGCTGACGGTGTGCTTGCCGAAATTCTTGAAGCGGAAGGTGCAACGGTGGTGAGTAAACAGCTTCTTGCTAAACTTTCCAGCGTACAGGCGGGGGATATGAGCACCGCATCTGTGAAAGAAACGAACGAACCGACACCGGCAGATCGTCAAAATTCTGCAATTGAAAACAGTCATGCGAATGCAGCGGATCAAAGCCCGGCAATTCGCCGTTTATTAGCGGAGCACGATTTAAATCCTGAAGGCATCCAAGGTTCCGGCGTGGGCGGCAGATTGACGCGTGAAGATATCGAACGCGAAATCGCGAAACGCAATACGCAACAAGCCAAACAAAATGTCGCGACGGAACATAATACGATTAGCACGGTAGCCTATAGTACCCGTTCGGAAAAACGTGTGCCGATGACCCGTTTACGTAAACGCATCGCCGAACGTTTATTAGAAGCGAAAAACAGCACCGCAATGCTCACTACGTTTAATGAAGTGGATATGCAGCCGATTATGAGTTTGCGCAAACAATACGGCGAAAAATTTGAGAAACAGCACAATGTGCGTTTAGGTTTTATGTCGTTTTACATCAAGGCCGTAGTAGAAGCCTTAAAACGTTACCCTGAAGTGAATGCCTCCATTGACGGTGATGATATTGTTTACCACAATTATTTCGACATCAGTATTGCCGTTTCCACCCCGCGCGGTTTAGTCACGCCGGTATTGCGCAACTGTGACAAACTCAGCATGGCAGAAATCGAAAAACAAATTAAGGCTTTAGCAGAGAAGGGACGAGACGGTAAATTAACAGTAGAAGATTTAACCGGCGGTAATTTCACTATTACCAACGGCGGCGTGTTCGGTTCATTAATGTCCACACCGATTATCAACCCACCACAAAGCGCAATTTTAGGGATGCACGCGATCAAAGAGCGTCCGATTGCCTTAAATGGTCAAGTGGTGATTCGTCCGATGATGTATTTGGCGTTATCCTACGATCACCGCTTAATTGACGGTAAAGAATCGGTCGGATTTCTTGTGACGATTAAGGATTTATTAGAAGATCCGACCCGATTGTTATTAGAAATTTAGAGTTAGCAAAAAATGCGGTCAAAATACGGAAGTTTTTGATCGCATTTTTGTTTTTTTAGTCAAATATGCAACGTTCAAATGCGTATTGGATAACCCGGAAAACTCAGGTGAAGTTATGAATCTACATGAATATCAAGCGAAACAACTTTTTAAAGCGTACGGTTTGCCGGTTAACGAAGGTATTTTTTGTCGTTCGGCCGATGAAGCCGCAATGGCACTTTTTCAATTGAACGGTGGTATTTGGGCGGCCAAGTGCCAAGTGCATGCCGGAGGGCGTGGAAAAGCCGGTGGTGTGGCATTAATCCATAATGCAGAAGAGGCGCGCGCTTTTGCGAATAAATGGCTTGGGCAACGTTTAGTGACGTTTCAAACGGATAAATGGGGACAACCGGTAAACGGCATTTATATTGAAGAAACCTGCGAGATTGAAAAAGAGCTTTATCTTGGAGCGGTAATTGATCGTTCTTTGCAAAAAATTGTTTTTATGGCTTCTTCTGCCGGTGGTATGAATATTGAAGAGGTAGCGCGTGATACGCCGTATTTGATTCATAAAATCACGCTTGATCCACTCTTCGGCGGAATGCCTTATCAAGGTAGAGAATTGGCATTTAAACTGGGTTTAAGCGGTGAACAAAATAAACAATTTACACATATTTTCATACAACTAGCGAAACTGTTTGTCGAAAAAGATTTATCACTTTTGGAAGTAAATCCGCTTGTGGTGACTAAAAAAGGTGGTTTGATTTGCTTGGATGCAAAAGTTTCCATCGATGACAATGCGCTTTTCCGCCACAATGATTTACGCGTACTTCGTGATTTAACCCAAAGTGATTTGCGCGAGGCTGAAGCGGAAAAACACCAGCTTAATTATGTAGCGCTAGAAGGCAATATCGGTTGTATGGTGAACGGTGCAGGGCTTGCCATGGGAACCATGGATATCGTGAAACTTTACGGCGGACGACCGGCAAATTTTCTTGATGTGGGCGGCGGCGCAACTAAAGAACGGGTTGCCGAAGCTTTCAAGATTATTCTTACCGATGAGGCAGTAAAAGCCATTTTGGTGAATATTTTTGGTGGTATCGTGCGTTGTGATCTGATCGCTGAAGGAATTATCGCGGCGATTCAAGAAGTGGGCGTCACCGTGCCGGTCGTGGTGCGTTTAGAAGGCACCAATGCGGTGCTCGGCAGAGAGATCTTAGCGCAAAGCGGCATCAACATTATTGCAGCCCACAGCTTGCAAGATGCCGCACAAGCGGTGGTGAACGCTGCAAGCGGCGAATAGGCGAATAAAAGAGGAGCGAAATATGTCTATTTTAATTAATAAAGACACTAAAGTTATTTGCCAAGGTTTTACCGGTACACAAGGCACTTTTCATTCCGAACAAGCTCTTGCTTATGGTACAAAATTAGTCGGTGGCGTTTCGCCGAACAAAGGCGACACGATGCATTTAGGCTTGCCGGTATTTAATACCGTGCGCGATGCGGTGCTAGAGACAGGTGCCACGGCAAGTGTGATTTACGTACCGGCTGCATTTGGTAAAGATGCCATTTTAGAAGCTATTGATGCGGGGATTCAACTTATCGTTTGTATTACCGAGGGGATTCCGACCCTCGATATGCTTGTCATAAAACAAAAACTGAACGAAACCGGCATAATGATGATTGGCCCTAATTGTCCGGGAGTAATTACGCCGGAAGAATGTAAAATCGGTATTATGCCGGGGAATATTCATAAAAAAGGCAAAATCGGTATTGTTTCTCGCTCCGGTACCTTGACTTACGAAGCAGTAAAACAAATTACTGACGAAGGTTTCGGACAATCTACTTGTGTCGGTATCGGCGGCGATCCAATTCCGGGTTCAAGCTTTATTGATATTCTCAAACGTTTTCAAGAAGATCCGGAAACCGAAGCCATCGTCATGATCGGTGAAATCGGTGGCTCGGCGGAAGAAGAGGCGGCGGCTTATATTAACGCGCATATCACAAAACCTATGGTGGCCTACATCGCCGGCGTCACCGCACCGAAAGGCAAACGCATGGGACACGCCGGTGCGATTATCAGCGGTGGCAAAGGAACGGCGGAAAATAAAATCGCCGCTCTTAAGCTTGCTGGGGTAAAAACCGTAACCAGTTTGGCAGAAATTGGTTCGGCATTGCGAGAATTATTAAAATAAAAAAACGCGCGAGAAACCATTACCGATCATCTCACCGCACATTGAAGCGTCTTCAACGTGCGGTGATTTTTTTATAACAATTTTTTATAAAACCATAGCGAAAGGTGTATAATTGCGCCGAATTTTTTTAAGGAAAAAACCATGAGCCAATTTTTTTATATTCATCCGGAAAATCCGCAACCGCGTTTAATTAATCAAGCGGTGGAGATTTTGCGTCAAGGTGGCGTGATTGTTTACCCGACAGATTCCGGTTACGCTTTGGGCTGTATGATGGGGGATAAACACGCGATGGATCGCATTGTCACGATTCGTAAATTGCCGGAAGGCCATAATTTCACATTAGTATGCAGCGATTTATCCGAACTATCGACTTATGCCACGGTGAGCAACGCGGCGTATCGCCTCATTAAAAATAATACGCCGGGGCGTTACACGTTCATTTTAACGGCAACCAAAGAGCTGCCGCGTCGTTTAATGACTTCGAAACGCAAAACTATTGGTTTGCGCGTACCGGATAATCAAATCGCGTTGGATTTATTGCAAGCTTTAGGCGAGCCGATTTTGTCCTGCTCGCTGATGTTGCCGGGGGAAGAACACACCACGCAATCGGATCCGGAAGAGATTCGCGATCGTTTGGAACGCCAAGTGGATTTAATTATTCATGGCGGTTATTTGGGACAAGAGCCAACCACGGTGGTCGATTTAACGGAAGAAACGCCGGTAATTTTGCGCCGGGGCAGCGGGGCGGTTACGCCTTTTGTTTAGAAACGCTTTCGTTCGCGGCATGATTGCAAACTAATCGGCGCGCGGCGAACTTCCAAAATAGCACCGCATTGAAACCTTCTCCTGCCGCCTTAGGCATCTTTCGATTAAGAGAAAATGAGCCATTTCAGTTAAAACGGACGCTTGTGAAAGCGACAAAGGAAACAATATGAAATCAAATCAATCAAGAAAATTCACCAATAATGCTTCCGCAAAGCGAGGTGAAAAACGTCATGAAAATCGAGCACATTCTGCGTTCGAAAAAGCCACTGGCCAAAAAAATGAACGCAAAGAAAGCAAAACGGCGTTCAATTCCGATAATACATGTGTAAGTCGTAGCAAAACGCCTAGGCGCGCGCTTCAAAGCAAAGCAGAAGGCGAAAAATTACAAAAAGTGTTAGCGCGCGCCGGACAAGGCTCGCGTCGTGAAATCGAAGCGATGATTGCGGAAAATCGTGTGAGTGTCGATGGAAAAATAGCGACTTTAGGCGACCGCATTGATGTTCGTTCCGACGTGAAAGTACGTATCGACGGACGTATTATCAATCTTCAGCAGGCACGAAAAGAAACCTGTCGCGTGCTGATGTATTACAAACCGGAAGGCGAGCTTTGCACGCGTAGCGATCCGCAAGGCCGCGCAACGGTATTTGATCGTTTACCGCGTTTAAACGGTTCGCGTTGGATTGCGGTAGGGCGTTTGGATATTAATACGTCGGGTTTATTGTTGTTCACTACCGACGGTGAGTTGGCAAACCGCTTAATGCACCCGAGCCGCGAAGTGGAACGCGAATATTCCGTACGTGTGTTCGGTCAGGTGGATGAAGCGATGCTTGCGCGTTTACGCAAAGGCGTTCAGTTGGAAGACGGTCCGGCTCATTTCAACGATATCAAATTTAACGGCGGCATCGGTATGAATCAATGGTACGACGTTACGTTAATGGAAGGACGTAACCGGGAAGTACGTCGTTTGTGGGAATCGCAAGGCATTCAGGTGAGTCGTTTGATTCGTATTCGCTACGGTAACATTAAATTGATGAAGGGTTTACCACGTGGTGGCTGGGAAGAAATGGATTTGCAAAATGTAAATTATTTGCGTGAGTTGGTGGGTTTACCACCGGAAACAGAAAGTAAACTTGATGTCACCAAACTGCATCGCCGTCCGAAATCGGGACAAATTCGCAAAGCGGTGAAACGTTA
The DNA here is from genome assembly GCF_041734645.1 of Aggregatibacter sp. HMT-949. Lineage (NCBI taxonomy): Bacteria > Pseudomonadati > Pseudomonadota > Gammaproteobacteria > Pasteurellales > Pasteurellaceae > Aggregatibacter > Aggregatibacter sp. HMT-949. Next base: position 897,208 of record NZ_CP162010.1, read on the forward strand.
TACGGAACTGAGCAAGCGCTACAAAAAATAGGTATCTGCTATGAAAATGCAACAACTTCGCTATATTGTTGAGATCGTGAATCAAAATTTAAATGTTACGGAAGCGGCGAATACGCTTTACACGTCACAACCGGGCATTAGTAAACAAGTCCGTTTGTTGGAAAGCGAACTCGGTTTGGAAATTTTTGAACGCAACGGCAAACATATTAAAGCTGTCACGCCGGCCGGTAAGAAAATCATCGCCATTGCACGCGAATTGCTGGTGAAAGCGGAAAGTATTAAATCTGTGGCCTATGAATATACCCGCCCGAATCACGGCGTGTTGCGCATCGCCACGACCAATACGCAAGCGCGTTATATGTTGCCGGCGGTGGTGGAACGGTTTTCCAAGCAATATCCCGAAGTCAGCCTGCATATTCACCAAGGCTCCCCGACCCAAATTCATGATGCGTTAATATCCGGCGAAGTGGATCTCGCCATTACCACAGAGGCGCCGTATTTATTTGATGATTTGGTGCAATTACCATGTTATTTGTGGAATCGTTCCGCCATTGTGAAAGCGGATCACCCCTTAGCCAAAGTGGAAAATTTAACGATCGAAGAACTCGGCAAATATCCTTTAGTCACTTACACGTTTGGTTTCACCGGCGTCTCCGATCTGGATTATGCTTTCAACGCTGCCGGTATTTTGCCAAATATTGTGTTTACTGCCACCGATGCGGATGTGATTAAAACCTACGTGCGTTTAGGCTTGGGCGTTGGCATTATGGCGAGTATGGCGCATACGCAACTCGACAACGATCTCGTGGCCATCGACGCCAGCCATTTGTTCCGTTCCAGCATGACGCAAATTGCGTTTAAACACAGTACTTTTTTGCGCAATTATATGTACGATTTCATTGAATATTTCTCCCCGCATTTAACCCGTCCGATGGTCGAAAAAGCGGAAAAATTGCGCGACAACACGGCAGTGAAGAAATTATTTGATAATGTAAAATTAGAAATGAAGTAAGGCCGATAAACAAAGGGCGATTGAAATTCATTAAAAATTTCAATCGCCCTTTTGTTTGCTCTGCCACAATTTCAATGCGGTGCTATTTTAAGGTTTCAATGCGGTGCTGTTTCGGCAGCTCGTTTTAGATAATGTTGCCACCCTTTTTAAAACAAATGATGGTATTTTACCAATTCCTTATAGCGCAGCGCGAAAACGCCCAAGCCGCCGTTTTTCAATTCAACCCATTCGAAAGGAACCTCTGGGTATTGTTCTATCAGACTGACCATGCTGTTGCCCACTTCGCAAACCAACAGGCCGTTTTCGGTTAAATAATTCGGTGCTTGTTTAAGAATTTGTTTGGTAATGTCTAAGCCGTCCATGCCGGAACCCAGTGCCGGTTCAGGTTCAAAATGAAATTCTTCCGGCATCTCGGCGAGATCCTCTTCATCCACATAAGGCGGGTTGGTGACGATTAAATCGTATTTTTGCCCCACTATGTTTGCAAATAAATCCGATTGAATCGGAAATACGCGATGCGCCAATTGATGACGCTCAATATTAATTTCCGCAACATTGAGTGCATCAAAAGATAAATCCACTGCGTCCACTTCCGCTTCAGGAAAGGCATAAGCGCAAGCGATTGCAATACAACCGCTGCCGGTACAAAGATCGAGAATGCGTTGCGGCACCGCATCCAACAAGCCTTTAAAGCGGTCTTGAATGAGCGCACTAATCGGCGAACGAGGAATAATCGTGCGTTCATCCACATAAAATTCATGGCCGCAAAACCACGCGCTGTTAGTGAGATAAGCCACCGGTACGCGTTGTTGAATGCGCGCCAAAACCAATTGAACAAGGGTTTCTTTTTCGGAAGGAGTTAAACGGCTTGGAAATAATTCTGTCGGTAAATCAAGTGGCAATTGAAGTCCGCCGAGTACCAATTGAAGGCTTTCGTCCCACGCATTGTCATAACCTTGGCCGTAGTAAATGTCGGCGCGATTAAATACGCTATAGGTCCAACGTAAAAAATCTTGAATGCTGTGCAGTTCGTGCGCCACCTTATCGGCTAAAACGGTGGCGACTAATTCTTGATTGTGTGCGATTTCCATTTTTTTCCTCGTGAAAAAATTTGCGCAGGGTTATACCACAAAAGGCCGCTGGTAACTATGATAAGATACGCAAAATTTGAAGTTAGCGAGAAAAATATGCAAGAGGAATTCGAGTTGTTTCGTGCTGAAACGAAAGACATTAAACCGATTAAGCAAGATACCGTAATAGCACCGCATTCAAGGAATGCGCGGAAAAAATCCGATTTGCGCGAGCTGCGCGAAAAAACGGACACCTTATTTTATTTTTCCGACGAATACGAGCCGCTGCTCAATGAACACGACGGCATTGTGAAATATTTGCGTGAGGGGGAAGATTCCCATTTGCTTAAACAGTTACGCCGCGGCGATTTTTCACCGGAGCTATTTTTGGATTTGCATGGCTTGACGCGCGAGCAAGCGAAAATGGAACTGGCTGCTTTGCTTTTGGCTTGTGAAAAAGAGCGCGTCGATTGCGCCAGTATTATGACTGGCTACGGCACTTTTACGCTGAAAAAACAAATTCCATTTTGGTTAGTGCAGCACCCGAAAGTGCGCGCGTTGCACCAAGCGCCGAAAGAATGGGGCGGGGAAGCGGCGATGTTGATTTTGTTGGATGTGTAATTGGGGTTTTGATATTGGGTTTCGCTGAGAGCACCGCATTGAAGCCTTGTCCGACAAGCTTTCAATGCGGTGCTATTTTGATCTTCCATTTTTAAAAGAGAAAAATAAAAAAGTCGAGATCACCTTCAGTTTATCCATTTGTTCCCTTTTTTGAAAAAATACTTGATTTTGGCAACATAAGTTTGCACTATACCGCCGATTTTACGAATTCCAGCAAATTTAGGTAATCAAATGAGTAAATCTTTGGTGATTGTGGAGTCGCCGGCTAAGGCGAAAACCATTAATAAATATTTAGGCAATCAATACGTGGTGAAATCCAGCGTGGGGCATATTCGCGATTTGCCGACGGTGGGCTCAAGCACCGGCGAAAAAGCTAAACCGATTTCAACGAAAGGTATGGATGCGGAACAAAAAGCCAAAGTAAAAGCGGAAAAAGAACGTAGCGCTTTGGTGAAGCGCATGGGCATTGATCCTTATCACGACTGGCAAGCGAATTATCAAATTTTGCCCGGTAAAGAAAAAGTTGTCGCCGAATTAAAATCTCTTGCAAAAAAAGTTGATCATATTTATCTCGCTACCGACTTGGATAGAGAAGGAGAAGCTATTGCGTGGCATTTGCGAGAAGTCATTGGCGGCGATGAGGCGCGTTTTAGTCGTGTGGTATTTAACGAAATTACTAAAAACGCGATTAAACAAGCCTTTGAGCATCCCGAACATATCAATATGGATCGCGTAAACGCACAACAAACCCGTCGTTTTTTAGACCGAGTGGTCGGTTTTATGGTGTCACCATTGCTTTGGAAAAAAGTGGCGCGGGGGCTTTCCGCCGGTCGCGTGCAATCTGTTGCGGTGAAACTTTTAGTGGAACGCGAACGCGAAATTAAAGCGTTTCAACCGGAAGAATATTGGGAAGTAGCCGTGCTGACGCAAACCGCCGGCAAACAAGTAATTCGCTTGGATGTAGCGGAGTATAAAGGCAAAAAATTTGATCCAAAAAATCAACAAGAAGCCCAAAGTGCCGTAGATTTTTTAAATGTTGCCGATTACGTTGTCACAAATTTGGAGACCAAACCGACCAGCTCGCGTCCGCGCGCACCGTTTATTACCTCAACATTGCAACAAACTGCCAGTACACGTTTAAGTTTCGGCGTGAAAAAAACCATGATGTTAGCGCAGCGTTTGTACGAAGCAGGCTACATTACTTATATGCGTACGGACTCGACCAATTTAAGCCAAGACGCGTTAAATATGGCGCGCAGCTATATTGAAAAGCACTTAGGTGCACAATATTTACCGGCGAAACCGAATTTTTATTCCAGCAAAGAAAATGCGCAAGAAGCACACGAAGCTATTCGTCCGTCTGATGTGCGTACCTTGCCGGAACATTTAGAAGGCATGGAAAAAGATGCGGTGCGCCTTTACGATTTGATTTGGCGTCAATTTTTGGCTTGTCAAATGCCGCCGGCGCAATATGACAGCACGACCTTAAGTGTGCAAGCGGGTGATTATGATTTAAAGGCTAAAGGTAGAATTTTACGTTTTGACGGTTGGACGAAAGTGCTACCGCAAATGGGTAAAAGTCCGGAAGATCAGGAATTACCTGCGGTAGCCGTTACCGAAAAACTTGTCTTAAAAGAAGTGCAACCGAGCCAACATTTCACGAAACCACCTGCACGTTTTACCGAAGCGGCGCTGGTGAAAGAGCTTGAGAAACGCGGTATCGGTCGTCCTTCGACTTATGCGGCGATTATTTCCACCATTCAAGAGCGCGGTTATGTGCGGACGGAAAATCGTCGTTTTTATGCAGAAAAAATGGGCGAAATCGTTACTGATCGATTAAACGAATCTTTCAGCGACTTAATGAATTACGATTTCACTGCAAATATGGAAGATGCGCTTGATAAAATTGCATCAGGTTCGATGAATTGGAAAGCGGAACTTAATCAGTTCTTTAAAGATTTCTCTCAACAATTATCCACAGCGGAACTCAATGAGCTGGAAGGCGGAATGCGTCCTAACAGTTTGGTAGAAACTGATATTAAATGTCCGACTTGCGCTAGAAATATGGCGATTCGTACTGCAAGTACCGGTGTATTTTTGGGCTGCACCGGCTATGCCTTACCGCCGAAAGAACGCTGTAAAACTACCGTTAATTTAATTCCGGAAGCGGAATTGTTGAATGTATTGGATGATTCCTCCGAAACCAAAGCTTTAATGGAACGTAAACGTTGCCCGAAATGCGGCACGGCAATGGATAGCTATGTGATTGACGCACATCGTAAAATTCATATTTGCGGGAACAATCCAAACTGCGATGGTTATTTGGTGGAGCAAGGTTCTTTCAAAATTAAGGGGTACGATGGTCCGGTTGTGGAATGCGATAAATGCGGTGCGGATATGCACTTAAAACTCGGTCGCTTCGGCAAATACATGGCCTGTACTAGCTGTGACAACACGCGCAAAATTTTGAAAAACGGTGAAGTGGCGCCACCAAAAGAAGAGCCGGTACACTTCCCGGAACTTAAGTGTGAAAAATCCGATGCCTATTTCGTACTGCGCGATGGCGCCAGCGGCGTATTTATGTCTGCCCATAATTTCCCGAAATCGCGCGAAACCCGTCCGGCAAAAGTGGTGGAATTGGCCAAATATCGCGCGCGTTTACCGGAAAAATTAATGTATTTAGCTGATGCGCCACAACAAGATCCGGAAGGCAACGAAGCTATTATTCGTTTCAGTCGCAAAGAGAAAAAGCAATATGTAACTTCTGAAAAAGACGGCAAGGCTACTAAATGGATTGTGGATTTTGTGGACGGAAAATGGGTTGAACGAAAAAAATAGTGGAAGATGAAAATAGCACCGCATTGAAGTGAGTTTCAATGCGGTGCTATTTTTTGAGGTCATTTTAGCTTTTTCCAACCGCGATATCATTCCGAAAATTTATTGCACGTTTGTTTTAAGAAAAATGTTTAAAAATAATTAAACCTTCGGACGAACGCCTAACATATGGCAGATCGCATAAGTGAGTTCACTGCGATTAAGCGTATAGAAATGGAAATTGTTCACTCCTTCGTTGGACAAAATTTTCACCATATCCATTGCCACACTTGCGGCGACCAGATTGCGTGTAGTTTGATCATCATCTAAGCCTTCATAGGCTTTTGCCAACCAACTTGGAATTTTCACATTGGTAAATGAGGCCATTTTTTGTAATTGCTTGAAATTGGTTACCGGCAAAATACCCGGCACGATTTCCGTATCGATGCCAATTGCGGCACAGCGGTCGCGGAAGCGGAGATAGCTGTCAATATCAAAGAAGAATTGTGTGATGACGTGATTTGCTCCGGCATCAATTTTTCGTTTTAAATTGATTAAATCCGCTTGCGCCGATTTGGCTTCCGGGTGTACTTCCGGATAGGCAGCGACAGAAATATCGAAATCGGCCACTGAACGGAGAAGTTCAACTAAATCTGCCGCATAAAAAGGCTGTTTATTATAGCCTTGCGGAATATCGCCACGTAATGCCACAATGCGACGAATTCCGCTATCCCAGTAATCTTTTGCGATTTGCTTGAGTTCTTCCGGAGTCGCATCAATGCCGGTTAAATGCGGAGCCGCATCTAGTCCCGTTTCTTTTTTAATCGCTTTGACAATACTGTGAGTGCGATCACGTTCGCCGGAGTTTGCGCCGTATGTGACCGAAACGAATTTGGGTTCCAGTAGTTTCAATCGATGAATGGATTCCCATAGTATATTTTCCATGTTTTCATTTTTAGGCGGGAAGAATTCAAAGGAAACATCGATTTTTTTATTAAAATCGGCAATATTTTGATTTAAGTTATTAATTTCTTTTGCATAGCTCATTTTGGATTTCCTATAAAATAATGTCGTCGCGCTACGATAAAGTAACTTTTTATATCAGTCAATTTGAATAAATTCATTTATAGTATTAATTCCAATCATACTTTTCGATACGAGACAAATGTTGAAAAATTTGGGCAAAAAATTAGCATTTGTTTTAAAAGCATGTATAATGTGCCGACCCTGTAAATGCGCGGATTCCCACCGCGCATTATTTTGTCGAGATCCACTCGAAGGGGTGCGATTTAGATTAATGGTTGTGTTCGCAAGAACACTGGGTATCAAACTAATTTTTGGTAATTAATTAATGAAAACTTTTGTAGCAAAACCGGAAACGGTTAAACGCGACTGGTATGTAGTAGATGCGACAGGTAAAACTTTAGGTCGTTTGGCGACTGAATTAGCGCGTCGTCTTCGTGGTAAACATAAAGCTGAATATACTCCGCACGTTGATACGGGTGATTACATCATCGTGATTAACGCGGACAAAGTTGCCGTAACAGGTAACAAAGAAAGCGATAAAATTTACTACTGGCACACAGGCTATGTAGGCGGTATCAAACAAGCGACTTTCAAAGAAATGATCGCGCGCCGTCCTGAAGCAGTGATTGAAATTGCGGTTAAAGGTATGTTGCCAAAAGGTCCATTAGGCCGTGCAATGTTCCGTAAATTAAAAGTGTACGCAGGTGCTGAACACCAACACGCGGCACAACAACCACAAGTATTAGACATTTAATCACGAGGTTTTAGGATATGGCAGAGAATCAAAACTACGGCACAGGTCGCCGCAAAAGCTCTTCAGCTCGTGTATTTATCAAACCGGGCAATGGTAAGATCACTATCAACCAACGTGAATTAGACGTATATTTCGGTCGCGAGACTTCTCGTATGATCGTACGTCAACCATTAGAGTTGGTTGAATTAACTGATAAATTAGACCTATACATCACTGTTAAAGGTGGTGGTATTTCCGGTCAAGCGGGTGCAATCCGTCATGGTATTACCCGTGCATTGATGGAATACGATGAAACCCTACGCCCGGCACTTCGTGCAGCAGGCTTCGTGACTCGTGACGCACGTCGCGTTGAACGTAAAAAAGTGGGTTTACACAAAGCACGTCGTCGTCCACAATACTCCAAACGTTAATTTTTATACGTTTTTACAAAAAGCAGAGAGCAATCTCTGCTTTTTTTTATGTTTTCAAAGATTTCAAAATTTTTATAACTTACTGAATCTAAAGAGAAAATAATATTCTATTAACGCTTTTGTCGCGCTTTGTGTTAGAATGCCCAACCGTTTTATAACATCTATACCTAATTTGGATCTTCGGAGGAATCAATGTCCAATGCATCAAGTAAACGTTCCGTCATGACACTTTTTTCAAATAAAGATGATATTTACAGTCATCAAGTGAAAATTGTATTGGCTGAGAAGGGCGTGGCTTATGAGAATGAAGAGGTTGATCCACATGCGCTATCAGAAGATTTAATGGAACTAAATCCTTACGGTTCGTTGCCGACATTAGTCGATCGTGATTTGGTGTTATTCAGCTCACGAATTATTATGGAATACCTTGACGAACGTTTTCCACACCCTCCGCTTATGCCAGTTTATCCTATTGCGCGTGGTAAAAGCCGTCTTTTAATGCTACGAATTGAACAAGATTGGTATCCTGCATTGGCGAAAGCGGAAAAAGGAAATGACGCGGAACGTGCGGAAGCCTTAAAACAGTTAAAGGAAGAATTACTGGCCGTTTCACCTATTTTCCAACAAATGCCCTATTTTATGAGCGAAGAGTTTAGTCTTGTCGATTGTTATGTGGCACCGTTACTATGGAAATTAAAACAAGTTGGCGTAGAGTTCACCGGTGCCGGTAGCAAGGCATTAAAGAGTTACATGGATCGCGTATTTAGCCGTGATTCATTCTTACAATCTGTAGGCGAAGTGGCGCCGAAAAATCTAATGGACGATAAATAATGGAATATAAATCTTCTCCTAAGCGCCCGTATTTATTGCGCGCTTATTACGATTGGTTAGTGGATAACAATTTCACTCCATATTTAGTCGTAGATGCGACATATTGGGGTGTCGATGTGCCACTTGAGTACGTAAAAGACGGCCAAATTGTACTCAATTTATCCGCTCACGCCACCGGCAATTTACAATTGGCGAACGATTTCATTCAGTTTAATGCTCGTTTTAAAGGTGTTTCGCGTGAACTTTATATCCCGATGGGTGCAGCGCTTGCGATTTATGCCCGCGAGAATGGCGATGGGATTATGTTTGAGCCGGAAGCAATTTACGACGAATTAAATAGCGAGCCGGATATAGATCAACCCAATGACTTTACTGAAGCGGTGAATAAACCAAAAACATCTAACAAGAAAACAGCACCTAAGCCGTCTCATTTGCGCATCGTTGATTAAGCGATTTGATTTAAAATTGATATAACATTGCCCGCATGAAAATGCGGGTATTTTTTTGAAACAGCGTCATATGTCATACATAAAGATGACATTGTTCTCACAAAACAGCACCGCATTGAAGCAATTTCAATGCGGTGCTGTTTTTAGATCAGACCGGCTAAAGTTGAAATTATTGTTTATCGATAGAGGCAGCAAGTACTTCGACAACAATTATTTCGTACATTTGCGATATAGTTGATTTTTATGAATTTGAGCATTTCGTCGCCGCTTTCATTTTGTGTACGAATTCGCCCAGTTCATTTAAACATTGAGCGTGATTATCTAAATTCCGTTCAATGATTTTCACCGTTGCCGAACCGGAAATCGCGCCTGCTGCGCCAAGCTGTAACGCTTCTTTTACTTGAGCAGGCTGTGCAATACCAAAGCCTTGTAGAATAGGGGGCGCATTATGCACTTTTAATTGTTCTACGAGCGTATCCAAATTCGCTGCATGGGCTTGGTTTTCCGCACTGGTGACGCCGGCACGAGAAACCAGATAAGTATAGCCTTCGCTGCTTTGCGCTACGCCTTGAACGGTTTTTTCATCCGCATTCGGTGGACAAATAAAGACGGGCTGAATGCCATGTCTTTTGGCTGCGGCAACGTAATCGTCTTTTGCCAATAACGGAATATCGGCGACCAACACCGCATCCACGCCAACTTCGGCACAACGTTGATAGAAATTATCCAAGCCCTTGGCAAAAATCAAATTAGCGCAAAGTAACAAGCTGATTGGAATCTCCGGATATTTCGACCGCACTTTTTCCAGCAATTTGAAGCTGTCTTCTGTGCTGTGACCGGCATTTAACGCGCGATTATTGGCAGCTTGAATGACCGGACCGTCCAATAGCGGATCGGAAAACGGAAAACCCAGTTCCAAGGCGTCCGCGCCGTTATCCACAAGAGTGCAGATGATGTCAAAAGAACGCTCGAAAGTCGGATCGCATAAGGTTACAAAAGGAACAAATGCGCCTTCATTTTTCGCGCTTAATTGGGCAAAGGTAGTTTCAAAACGGCTCATGATTGCATTCCTTTTTCTTTTAATACTTTATCAACGGTGAAAATGTCTTTGTCACCACGACCGGATAAATTCACCACTAAAATTTGTTCTTTATTCGGTTCTTGGCGGATCATTTTTAATGCTTGCGCAAGGGCGTGGGAGCTTTCCAGCGCCGGAATAATGCCTTCATGTTTCGCCAGTTCTTGGAACGCGCTTAGGGCTTCGTCATCGGTAATGCTCGGGTATTCTGCGCGTCCGATACTTTGCAAATAAGCATGTTGTGGGCCGACAGAAGGGAAATCTAGCCCTGCTGAAATCGAGTAGGATTCTTCCACTTGGCCGTCTGTCGTTTGCATGAGCGGCGATTTCATGCCGAAATAAATACCGACTTTGGCGTGCCCTAATGGTGCACCATGTTCGCCCGTTTCAATGCCTTTACCGGCAGGTTCTACGCCAATTAAACGCACATTCGGTTCATCAATGAAATCCGTAAACATACCGATGGCATTTGAGCCGCCACCTACCGCCGCAATCACGGCATCCGGCAAGCGACCTTCTTTTTCCAAAATTTGACGCTTAGTCTCTTCACCAATCATTTTTTGGAATTCACGCACAATCGTCGGGAACGGATGTGGCCCTGCTGCCGTACCTAATAAATAATGGGTCGTTTCATAGTTTGCCGACCAATCACGCATGGCTTCACAGCAAGCGTCTTTCAAGGAACAGGAGCCTTTCTCCACCGGTACCACTTCGGCGCCCATTAAACGCATACGGAAGACGTTTGGCGATTGGCGTTCCACGTCTTTTGCACCCATATAAACGCGGCAAGGCATATCCAACATGGCGCAGGCAAGTGCCGTTGCCACACCGTGTTGTCCCGCACCGGTTTCCGCAATAATGCGGGTTTTGCCCATGCGTTTTGCCAGTAAAATCTGACCTAAAACTTGGTTGGTTTTATGGGCGCCGCCATGTAATAAATCTTCGCGTTTTAAATAGATTTTGGCTTTTGTGCCTTTTGTTAGGTTGCGGCAAAGGGTAAGTGCGGTCGGTCTGCCCGCATAATTTTTCAATAAATCCTGAAATTCGCGCTGAAATTCAGGATCGTCTTTCGCTTCAACAAAGGCTTTTTCCAACTGTTGCAACACCGGCACTAAAATTTCCGGTACATACATTCCACCAAATTCGCCGAAATAAGGGTTTAAAATCGTTTCAGACATGAGTTTTCCTTATGACATTAAAAACAGGCTGTCGTAGATTTTGTAGAAATTTATGACAGCGAATAATACAACAAATACACTTGAAATCAGTTGAATTAGCCAAAAAATCGCCCAAAGTAAAAATGTCGTAATCGAGCTAAAACTGATTTCGGCAAGGATATTTTGTTGTTTCAGATAAAAACTGCGCAAACTTAGCAAATAGGCGGAGAGCATAATTAACAATGGAATGGCGACAAAACAACGGATTACATAATAGACGATGTCGATTAAATCGGGCTCATTAATATAGAAAAATAATTCTTTTCTAAATTCCGGATCTTTGATGTATTCCGTCATCACCATATACAGCACAAAAAACAGCAAGGCAGGCGTTAGCCCACGTAAAAAGGCCAAATAAGGCTCAGTAATTTCAGTTAAAAAGCGGGAAAGTTTGCCGGGTTGTTTAGTCATTTTTGCTCACTTTTAACGGGTTAAAGGTTTGTGCCGTCGGCATTACTTCAATGCGGTTAATATTCACGTGTTCCGGTTGTTGGTTAAGCCAGAGGACGATATTGGCAATATCTTGCGGCGTGACATATTGCACGTTTTCATACACTTGTGCCGCGCGGGCATCGTCGCCTTTAAATCGCACGTTGGAAAATTCCGTACCGCCACACAAGCCCGGCTCTACATTAGAAACGCGAATATGGGTGCCGGCAAGATCGGCGCGTAGATTTAAACTGAACTGTTTCACAAAAGCTTTGGTGCCGCCGTAAACATTGCCGCCCGGATAAGCGTAATTGCCTGCGATAGAGCCTAAATTGATAATGTGTCCTTGATTACGTGCGACCATTTGCGGCAACACTAAACGCGTTACGGTCACCAAACCTTTCACATTGGTATCGATCATTTTTTCCCAATCGCCCAAATCGGCTTTATCAGCAGATTCCAATCCAAGCGCAAGCCCCGCGTTATTGACCAATAAATCAATCGCCTGCCATTCCGGCGGGAGGGATTTTAAGGCTTGTTCGGCGGCGAGACGATCGGAAATATCAAAGGCAAGCGGGAAGAAGTGTTTGCCGTATTCTTGTTGCAGTTGCGCTAAACGTTCGCTTCTTCGTCCTGTACCGATAACGAAATATCCGGCGTCTAACAATGTACGACAAATAGCGCGACCAAACCCGGCGGTCGCCCCCGTAACCAGTGCAATTCTTGTCATCTTTTTCTCCTTAATTTTCATTAAACATGTGTTTTTTGCGTTTATCCAAAGTTATGTGGTTGTTGCACAAAACTGAAATGACCTTACAAAATAGCACCGCATTGAAGTGGCTTCCAATGCGGTGCTGTTTTGTGTGTTTACTACATAATACTAAGTTTGTCATAAAAAATGACCGCATCTTTACGTGAATACGGAACATACTACTACACTAGTACAAAAAAATATAGAATTTTTACTAAGAAATTTGAACAAGGAGGAACAAAAGTGCGGTTGTTTTTTGAGATGGATTTTAGGTTTTAGAAAAATAAAAAGGCACGTGTTAGGAAACACGCGCCATCATTTTACTTAAAAAGTGTGGTGCTTTTTTTCGCAACGTTTTTAATGTTACATTATCGCACCCACATATTTCAGCATTACCCCGGCAGCAATGGCGGAACCAATCACACCGGCAACATTCGGCCCCATGGCATGCATGAGTAGGAAGTTTTGGTTGTCTGCTTCCAATCCGATTTTGTTGGAAACCCGGGCTGCCATCGGTACGGCAGAAACGCCGGCAGAACCGATGAGCGGATTAATTTTGTTTTTGCTGAATTTGTTCATCAATTTCGCCATTAATACACCGCTGCCGGTACCAATCCCGAAAGCAATTACGCCAAGAATTAAAATGCCTAGAGTTTGCGGTTGTAGGAATTTATCGGCGATAAGTTTAGAACCTACAGACAAACCAAGCACGATGGTGACGATGTTAATCAAGGCATTTTGCGTGGTATCGCTTAACCGTTCGACAACACCGCTGACGCGCATGAGGTTACCGAAGCAGAACATCCCGAGCAATGGGGCGGCATCCGGTAAAAGCAAACCCACGAGCAACAGCAAAATTACTGGAAACAAGACTTTTTCACGATTGCTCACGTGTCGCATTTGCGTCATGCGGATCTTGCGTTCTTCTTCCGTGGTTAAGGCTTTCATGATCGGTGGCTGAATCAATGGCACTAACGCCATGTAGGAATAAGCCGCCACAGCAATGGCACCAAGCAATTCCGGTGCGAGTTTGCTGGTGAGGTAAATCGCGGTCGGACCATCCGCACCACCGATAATACCGATGGATGCTGCTTGCGGGAGGGTGAATTCGATAATACCGAAATAATTCAATGCTAATGCACCGAGTACGGTGGCGAAAATACCGAACTGTGCCGCTGCACCAAGCAGCAAGGTTTTCGGATTTGCCAATAACGGGCCGAAATCTGTCATCGCGCCTACGCCCATGAAAATCACTAACGGTGCAATGCCATAACCGATAGCCACTTTATAGAACAACGCCAAGATCCCGGCGCTGTACCCCATGTCCATTGACAAGGCTTCCAGTTGATTTACGGTAGAGCCGGAAGCTGTCGAAAGTGCAGTTTTAATGACTGCCGGATCAGCGGCGACATCTAATTTCGCAGCAATAACGGCAATTTGCTCCGGTGAACCAAGATGAAGCAAATTCTCTAATGCCGTCATGGCAAGACCGGCTTCGGGAATGTTTGATAGCAAGCCACCAAAGCCGATAGGCAATAATAGCAATGGCTCAAACTTGCGTGCGATGGCGAGCCACAACAGGAGCAGGCTGATAGCGATCATCACCGCTTGCCCCCATTGCAAATGGAAAAGTCCCATACCCTGAATTAATGCAATAATGCTATCCATAGGTAACTCCTTAGACGAGGTTCATGACGGTATCACCCACCGCGACGGCATCGCCTGCTTTGACACAAATACCACGCACGGTACCGGCTTGTGCCGCTTTGACTTCAGTTTCCATTTTCATGGCTTCAAGAATGAATAATACATCACCTGCAGCGACAGTTTGACCTTCTGTTGCCACCACTTTCCAAATGTTACCCGCCATTGGCGCAGTCACCGGTGTGCCACCACTGGTTGGCGCTGGTGCGGCTTGCGGTGCAGCTTGTGCTGTGGTTGTCGCTACGTGCGAAATGTCGCCGCCTTCACTGACTTTCACCACAAAGGCTTTACCTTCCAATTCCACGGTATAAACGGCGGAGCCGGATGCTGCAGGCGCTGCTTTAGAAACAGGTTTATTTTCCACCGCACTTTCATTGCCGGTTGGTGCCGGTTCAAAGGCTGCAGGGTTGTTGCGGTTTTCTAAGAATTTCCAAGCAATTTGAGGGAAAAGCGCTACGATTAAGGCATCGTCCACGGCGTTATCTGCTAATTTCACCCCTTTCGCTTTGGCTTGTTCGGCAACTTCAGCTTCAATTTTCGCCATTTCAGGCGCAATGTGATCGGCAGGACGGTCAGTCACCGGAGCTGCACCTTCTAATACGCGAGCTTGTAATGTGCTATCTACCGGTGCAGGTGTTTTACCGTATTCACCTTTTAAAATGCCGGCAGTTTCTTTCGCGATGGTTTTATAACGTTCGCCGGTGAGCACATTAATGACCGATTGTGTGCCGACGATTTGAGAGGTTGGCGTCACAAGCGGAATGTAACCCAAGTCTTTACGTACGCGTGGAATTTCTTCTAAAACCAAATCCAATTTATCGGAAGCATTTTGTTGTTTTAATTGATTTTCTAAGTTGGTAAGCATGCCGCCCGGCACTTGTGCGACTAAAATACGACTATCTACGCCACGTAGCTGACCTTCAAATTTGGCATATTTTTTACGTACATTACGGAAATAGGCAGCGATTTTTTCCAAGCGTGGAATATCTAAACCGGTGTCATATTCGGTGCCCTGCAAGGTCGCTACCATGGATTCTGTCGCTGGGTGACCGTAGGTGCCAGACATAGAGGAAATCGCAGTATCAATACCATCTACGCCTGCTTCAATGGCTTTTAATAGCGCCATTTCTGCCATGCCGGTAGTGGAGTGGCAATGTAAATGCAATTCTACGTCGAAACGTTTTTTGATTTCGCGCACTAAGTCTGCCGCCGCCATCGGGTTCAAAATACCTGACATATCTTTGATAACTAAGCTGTCGATACCGATTTCCAATAATTGTTCGGTGGTATCAAGCCAAGTTTGCATGGTGTGTACCGGGCTGGTGGTATAACTTAATGTCCCTTGTGCATGACCGCCGAATTTACGCACGGCTTGCAACGCCGCTTTCATATTACGTGGATCGTTAAGCGCATCAAATACGCGGAAAACGTCCATACCGTTCGCCACACAACGTTCGACGAAACGTTCTACCACGTCATCGGCATAGTGGCGATAACCTAAGAGGTTTTGACCACGTAACAGCATTTGTAACGGGGTTTTCGGACAGGCTTTTTTCAATTCACGCAAACGTACCCAAGGATCCTCCCCTAAAAAACGAATACAACTGTCAAAGGTTGCACCGCCCCAAGCTTCTAACGACCAATAGCCGATATTGTCCAATTCTTGTGCGATCGGCAACATATCATCAAGACGCAAACGGGTCGCGAAAAGAGATTGGTGAGCATCACGAAGCACCAGTTCGGTCATTTTAATTTTTTTAGTCATAGTACAATCCTTATTATTTGAACTGTTGGGTACGGCGATGGTGCGCGATAGCCGCTGCAATCACAGGGCGCAAACGCTCAAAATCGTCAGTGGAAAGCGCAGAAAGCGCGGTAGAATTTTGGGGAGTTTTTGGCGAGGGTTGAGGCTCGGGAAAATATTTATTGATAAGTTTCGACATCAGTCCGATCGCCCAAATCAAAATGAGCAAAAAGACCAACACAAAACCCATTCCTGAAAACATCAGATTAATTCCTTCACCAAAAAGTTCTGCCGAAGTCATTAGTCGTATCCTTATATTTAATATGGGATTTTTATTCTACCCAAGTCATTTTCACAAAACCGTGATTGAGATCATAAATTGCGTGGTTGGGGAGAGTGGGGGAAAAGTGCGGCGGGGCTTTATGATGGATTTTAGTGTGATCTAAATATTATCAATGAGGCGGTTGTACAAACCATCCGAGTGAAGTGCGAATTGCAAAACGGCACGCATTGGGAGTAGCTTCAATGCGGTGCTATTTGGTGAGGTAATTTCGGTTTTGCAACCGCTACATCATTTCGGATGGATTTTAATTTACGTTAACGATAGCGCACGCTTCATAGCGTGTGCTTGTCATTTTAGATTATTTGAAAGGCACACGTTGGGAAACGTGCGCCATCATGGGGGCTTGCGTTACCAGTAACTTAAACTTTATCGATTTTCTATTTTTTTTACTTATTTTTCAACGGGGTATACTCCGTTTACTTCTTATTGACATAAGAAGTAAAACAACACTGCTAAAACTTAAAGGAAAATCAAAATGAAAAAATTACTTTGCGTATTATTAATGGGCATTTCTTCTGTAACTGTTGCGAAGACGTTAGATGAGTATGGAGAAATGACTAATCGAGAATTTTTAAATCCGGCAACAAAATCCGAGAATATTAAGGGAATTAATCAGGCAATTATTGATGATTATGGTCATAATCAAGTATCAGATGCTTTTACTGTACTTCTATATCAATTAAGTGAATTGCCGAATGGAATTTGTGAAAAATCTTCTATTGATGCACTCCCTAGAAAAAGAAAAGATTCAGTTGAAAAATTTTGTAATACAACACTGTATGAAATGATGATTAAGCCAATTGAAATGGAAGCCAAACGGCAGGGATTATTGTAATGGCAAAAATCCTTATTGCTTTGTCCGGTGCTGAAAACACAGGTAAAACCTCAACACTTCTGTATCTCATTGAAAAATTAGAGGAAAAATTTGGAATTCAGCCTACAACGTTATTAATACAAGGAAAAGATAAAGTTGTCATCTTTCTAAAATGTACTGGCATGTTGTTTTTTCGTCTTTTTCAGTATGTAAACTATCCACTTAGTACAGATTACGAACAACAAAACCTTATTTTTTATGTGACTTCAATCACAGATCACCAAAAAAGTCGTTTACTAATAAACAGACCATCTATACTTTGTTAACAATTATATAACAAAAGGAGGTTCTCTCATGCAATTCACACTATCAAAACAATATAGCCCTATTCGCCAAGCGATCACTGCAAACTATCGTTTAGATGAGAAAAGTGCGGTCGATTCTTTAGTGAAAACATTAGATTTTTCTCCAGAACAAGAACAACGCATCACAGACAATGCTATTAAGTTAATTAAAAAATTACGCCAACTTAAACAAAAACAATATGGCGCGGATGCCTTAATGCAAGAGTTTTCATTAAGCAGTGAAGAAGGGGTGGCGTTAATGTGCTTGGCTGAAGCCTTGTTACGTATTCCTGATGCACAAACCCGCGATGACTTAATTTATGAGAAATTACAAGAAGGGAACTGGAAATCTCACATCGGCAATTCCAATTCGTTCTTCATCAACGCCGCAAGTTATGGCCTACTCTTTGGTAAAAAAATCAGCGAAACGCTTGATGAAAACAGTTTATCGAATGCGCTCACCCGTAGTTTCTCCCGTTTGTCTGCGCCCATTATGCGTATGGCAATTATCAAATCTATGCAGATTTTGGGTAAACAGTTCGTTACCGGCGTGACTATGCAAGAGGCGCTGCAAAACATCAAACCACGCTACGAAAAAGGCTTTACCTTCTCTTTTGATATGTTGGGCGAAGCTGCAATGACTGAAGCCGATGCGCAACGCTATTTCAATGACTATTTACACGCCATTGAAGAAGTGGGCAAAGATGCGACCGGCAGAACCATTTATAACGGCAACAGTGTTTCCGTTAAACTTTCTGCGATTCACCCGAAATATAACCGCTCCAAATATGATCGTACCATTAATGAGCTTTACCCTCGCTTAAAAGAACTCTTCTTATTAGCGAAAAAATACAACATCAGTATCAATATTGATGCGGAAGAAGCCAACCGTTTAGAGCTTTCCCTCGATCTTGTGGAAAAATTATTAGATGAACCGGAATTACAAGGCTACAAAGGCATTGGTTTCGTAGTACAGGCTTACTCCAAACGTTGTCCATTTGTATTGGATTATTTAATTAATTTAGCCCGAGAAAAACAAGGCTATTTAATGATTCGCCTTGTTAAAGGTGCTTATTGGGACAGCGAAATCAAATGGGCGCAAGCGGATGGTTTGGACGGTTTTCCACTTTACACACGTAAAAATCATACCGATATTTCTTATATTGCTTGTGCGAAAAAATTATTTGCCGCACAAGATGTCATTTATCCGCAATTTGCCACTCATAACGTGCAAACTATGTGCACGATTCACGAATTAGGACAAGGTAAAAACTTTGAATTCCAATGCCTACACGGCATGGGGGAATCTCTTTATGACAATATTGTGGGGAAAGAAAATCTGAACCGACAAGTTCGTGTCTATGCGCCGGTGGGGACTCACGCCACCTTATTAGCCTATTTAGTCCGCCGTCTCTTAGAAAACGGTGCAAACTCCTCTTTCGTTCATCAACTGGTTGATGAAAATATCCCGGTCGAACGACTTGTTACACCACCATGGAAGCTTTATGCCAAATCTCATGGCGAGCCGAATAAGTCTGTCCTCAATCCGTTAGAATTATTTAAGAATCGTAAAAACTCCGCCGGTTTTGATCTGAGCAATGAACTGGAATTAACAAAATTAGAACAAGCGCTTAATACGGCAACCATTGAAAATGCGGTGTCTTTAGTTGCATTTGAAAATGCCGAAAATGAGCCGGCACATCAAGTGACTAATCCGGCCAATCTCAATGAAACGGTTGCAGAAGTCGCCTTTTTAGCCGTAAATCAGGCGGAAAAAGTGTTTACCGCTGCTGACAATACCCAATGGAAAGCTAAAAGTGCGGTGGAAAAAGCCAACGTTTTACGCAATGCTGCCGACTTATATGAAGAACATTTCGGCTTGTTGATGAAACTCGCTGTGGTTGAAGCGGGCAAAACCTTGCCAAACGCCATTGCAGAATTGCGTGAAGCCGTCGATTTCTTACGTTATTACGCCGTTCAATTAGAACAGCTCGCAACACAAAATCACCTTGCCGAGCCTCGTGGAAAAGTGCTTTGTATTTCTCCATGGAACTTCCCGTTAGCCATCTTTACCGGCCAAATTGCCGCCTCTTTAGCGGCAGGCAATGCGGTGATTGCAAAACCGGCTGAACAAACCTCATTAATTGCGTATGCCGCCGTGAAACTCTTACACCAAGCCGGCATCCCGAAAGAAACCCTACAACTGGTGTTAGGGGCGGGGGATTTAGGTGCTGCGTTAGTCCAACAAGCTTTTGATGGGGTTGTATTTACCGGTTCAACCGAAGTGGCCAAACTCATTGAGCAACGTCTGACATTCGCAGATAACGATCCTGTGTTGATTGCAGAAACCGGCGGTCAAAACGTCCTTGTTGTTGATTCTTCAGCCTTACCGGAACAAGTCGTTGCCGATGTTCTCAGCTCAGCTTTTGACTCAGCAGGTCAACGCTGTTCCGCATTACGCATCTTATTGTTACAAGAAGATGTAGCAGATCACTATTACAAGATGATCACCGAAGCCATTAAAGAATTGAGTTTGGGCGATCCACGTTTATTGGAAACCGACATCGGTCCTGTGATTGATGAAGAAGCCAAACAAAATCTTGAAAACCACAAAGCAACCATGCGCAAAGTTGCCCGTGCTTATGCGGAAATCGACACACCAACGCAAGGGCATTTCGTGGCGCCGAGTGTGTATTTATTGGATAACCTCGATCAAGTGCAACGCGAAGTCTTCGGCCCGATTCTACACATTGTACGTTATAAAAAAGATAACTTGCTCAATGTTCTTAAAGCGGTAAATGAAAAAGGGTATGCGCTGACCGGTGGTTGTCATACCCGTATTCGTAAACAAATGGATATAGTGGAACGCCACTTAAACTGCGGTAACTTCTATATTAACCGTAATATTGTAGGCGCGGTAGTTGGTGTTCAACCGTTCGGCGGACACGGATTATCCGGCACAGGGCCGAAAGCCGGCGGTGAGTTCTATTTGCAACGCTTAACCCGTACACCTCGCTATTACAGCCAATTTGGTGATGAAAATACGCTAGGCACAACCAAACCGGTATTAGAAAGTATCACCGGTGAACACAACTCCTTAGCTTATCTACCTTGTGAAGTGGCTATTCTAAATGGCGACTTAGCTGCGGCAGAAAGAGCCGCTGAGAAACTGCTTGCCAAAGGCTTTAGCATTTTGGTGGAACCACAGCATCCATTAGCCGCCAAAGCTAAACCGGGTATTCGTGTTGATACGAAGTTAGGTCACTGTCAAAAAGGTATTTATTTGACCGCACTTGATAAAGCCAAACGCCAATGGCTGGCTGAAAACAGTAGAGCCATTTTCAAATGTTACGACTGGCAAGATACCCAAGATTTACTGCCATTGTATGATGAGTTTTCTCGCAGTTATAACACCACTGCGGCAGGTGGAAATACCTCATTAATGTCCTCTCAAGAAGAATAAAAGGAGTGTTTTATGCAAATCTACATCACCTTTGGCCTCTATTTGGCAATTATTTTAGGCATTGGGTTATACGCCTATCGTTCCACCAAAAATTTTGACGATTACATTTTGGGTGGTCGAAAAATGGGAAGTTTTGTGACCGCCATGTCTGCCGGTGCTTCCGACATGTCCGGCTGGCTATTAATGGGGTTACCCGGCGCTATCTTCTTATCAGGCCTTTCCGAAGCATGGATTGCTGTCGGCTTAACCGTTGGTGCCTATTTGAACTATCGCGTTGTGGCAGGACGTTTGCGGATTTTCACTGAGAAATATAGTAATGCGCTGACCTTACCGGAATTTTTTGCACAACGTTTTCCTCGTCAGAAAAAAGCATTAAAAATTATTTCTTCAGGCATTATTCTCTTTTTCTTTACCATTTACTGCGCTTCCGGCGTGGTTGCGGGAGCGAAGTTATTCCAAAGCTTATTAGGCTTAGAATACTCCACCGCACTTTGGTTAGGGGCATTAGCGACTATTACGTATACCTTTATCGGTGGCTATTTAGCCGTTTCATGGAGTGATACTATTCAAGCCTCATTAATGATTTTTGCCCTGATTCTTGCACCGGTTATGGTATTGCTAAACATCAGCTGGGATGAAATCACAATGTCTTTGGAAGCAAAATCTGCAGTCACAGGTATTCCTTATAGCAACTGGTTACACAATGTTTCCGGTATCGGTGTTATCTCTGCATTGGCTTGGGGCTTGGGTTATTTCGGACAACCACACATTCTTGCCCGTTTCATGGCAGCAGACTCTGTCGCCTCTCTCGAAAAAGCCCGTCGAATCGGAATTTCTTGGATGTTCCTCTGCCTTGGTGGTGCCGTTGCAGTGGGCTATTTTGGATTGGCCTATTTCACCACCCAAAATATTGAACTATACAATGCAGAAGCAGTTTTCATTGAGTTAAGTAAAGCAATGTTTAACCCTTGGATTGTCGGCATCGTATTATCCGCGATCTTAGCAGCGGTCATGAGTACCCTGTCCGCCCAATTATTAATGTGCTCCGCTGCAATTACGGAGGATTTCTATAAAGGTTTCTTCCGTAAAGGAGCCTCAAGCCTTGAATTGGTCTGGGTCGGTCGTTTAATGGTATTGTTAATCTCAGTGGTTGCCATCGCTATCGCACAAGATCCAAACTCTAAAGTAATGGGCTTAGTTTCCTATGCATGGGCGGGTTTTGGTGCCGCATTCGGTCCAGTTGTTATCCTCTCTTTATTCAACCGCAATATTAGCTCCAAAGCGGCATTATGGGGGATGTTATCCGGCGCTATCACCGTAGTGGTCTGGAGTCCATTAATGAAATACTTGGGCTGGGAAGATTTATCTCACCTCTATGAAATCGTCCCAGGTTTCTTGGTCTGTTCTTTCATCACCATTACCTCTTCCGTGTTCGCCCCGGTGCATCCGAAAGTGATGGAACAATTTGATGCCGCTTTAGCTGAATTTGAAGCACGACGCTAAAAAAGTGCGGTCATTTTAAAATGTAAAATAGGGCGGAATTTCTGCCCTATTTTTATACATTTCTTATTTAATTATGTAAGTAAAAAATGATCTGCACCCCAAACGTTGGACTCAACATCCAACCATTGAGGTGCAGATTTTTTATGGCTAAATGCAATAATCTTCTTTTAACAGATGACGATAGGCATAAAGGTAAGAGGCACCCACAAATGCTGCACCGCCGGTCACATTGCCTAGAAAGACCGGAATCATGTTAAAGAAAAAGTGGTGCCAAGTGACATTCGCGCCGGCAAAAATGCCTGCCGGAATAATAAACATATTGGCGACAAAGTGTTGTAATCCAACAAGAACGAAGATCATCACCGGAAACCACATGGCAAGGATTCGGCCGGAGGTTTGTTTCGCGCCAAAATAGAACCAAATGCCCATACAGACCATCCAGTTACAGGCGATGGCGGAAAGAAAGGCTCGACCAAAATCCATTTGCACTTTGGCTTCGGCAATGGCGATAGTTTTTGCGGCAGCTGCACCTTCTGAAAGCCCGACATAAAGCTCACTCTTCTGGTTAAACGGCCTAATGCCATCATCATGTTGCCAGTGGCCAATTCACCGCCGCCGATTAAAATACAAATTAAACAAATTGGGAAGACTGCCGCGCCTAGCAGGGTGGCTAATCCACTCCATTCCGGTGGAATGCCGCTCACCACTTTTAAATAGGCCATATAACCAAAACTGACATAGCCACCGCCTAAAAAGCTTAAAATCGCCAGCGTTTTTAAGCGTCCTTCTGATTTTGCATAACTTTTTTCAATGACATCTTGTAAGATTTCATGGGGGTAAAGATCACGGTGTTGCATAGTTTTTCCTCTAATGAAATAAGATGGTAAAAATCTAGCAAAGCAAAAGAAAAAAACGAAAGAATTGTTAAATATATATACGGCGTTTTAGTTATAACGAAAGTGAATAAGCGTTGGGCGTGTCATTGTGCGGTGAATTTTAAAAACGTTTCGTAATTATGTAGCAAATGCACAAAACCATTTGAATTAAACATGAGTTTGCATCAAACGACAGCACCGCATTGAAAGCGGCTCCAATGCGGTGCTATTTTGCAAGGGTAATTTTAGCGTTGTGCAACTGCTACATAATTTCGAAATTTTGTGAAATTGGCCGCACTTTCGTTTTCTCTTAACGCTGATTCAACCCCAAAAAATCCCCCACTTCATGTTCTAACTGGCTCATAGCAAGCAAGGCTTCTTGGGTTTGTTTGGCTTCTTCTTCATCGATGATGCTCATGGCAAAGCCGACGTGAACGAGGACCCATTTACCAAGAAGAGGCTTTGGGTCGTCATCACAGATGAGGGAAATATTGACGTCACGTTGCACGCCGCATACATCCACGGTGGCGAGTTGTAGCGCGCTGTCGCCGATTTTGACAATTTGACCGGGCACACCTAAACACATAATTCATTCACTCCTGTTGAAAATTGCGCTTATTTTACCATCGCACGGAACAAGCTGCGACGATCCTGATCAAAACTCGGTGTTTTTGTCGGCATGGATAAAATCATACGAAGGCAATCTTGCGCGAGCTGAACGGCTTGTGCGTTGGAGAGCACCGCATTGAGTGGAGAATGAAGCGAGCAGCTCAAATATTGTGGAATTTGCGCTATACCGCTTACCGTAAAAGTGAGGGATTTGTACGGCAGTTGAATGGTCAGTTTATCGCCCAGCTCGCGCGGTTGCCATTGTTGCCCTTTACCGGGCAGAATGACAACGCTTAACATCCATGGCGTAACAACCGTGCCGATCCATTGGTTTTCAAATAAAACAAATTTCGGGCAATAGCATTTGATGCCGTGACGATAAAACGGCAAATCTTGCATTTCTTTGGAGACGGCTTCCATTGCCGATTGAAAAAGGGCAGAGGGATCCTGTTCAAAACCCGTTATTACACCTTCCAATGCGGTGCTATTTTCAAGTGTCTTTTCGTGTCGGTACATAAATTAATTGTGTTCGTTCTTCATTTATCAGGCGCTGCTAAGACAAGACCGCAACGGAAGTGCGAATCAGCACCGCATTGAATGCCTTCCTTAGGCTTGGGCAAGCGGAAGGAAGGCGTAGCGTTATGATAAATTTATCGAGAATTGATAGTTTTTCAAAACCTTTTCTAACGTTTCAAAAACCGCCGGAAATTGGTTTTGCACGATTTCACTTAAGGCGATTTGCGATTCAAGCGTTTCCGGTTGAATGCCAATTAAGCACAGATTTTTCGGGAATTCGTCGGTTAATTTCAAGGCGGATAGCACATCGCAAATACCAAGTTGATGCGGTGAAATTTTACGTGAGAAAAATACCGGCACTTGCTCATCGTGTAATACGATAATTTCGCCCGGTGCCTTGTTCGCCAGCACCGCGTCAACGATGATAATGTGCTCGCGATTTGCCATATCATCGAGCAATTCCATGCCGCAGGTACCGCCGTCCACTATATCAAAGTGCGATAGGATTTCAGGACGTTTTTCTAAGGCTTGAGCGATTCGTACGCCTACGCCTTCATCACCCAGTAAAATATTGCCGACACCTAAAATCAACGGCTTTCTTGCAATTTCAGCCATTAAAGCACCTTTATTTGTGTGACTTCGCCATTTTCTGTATTCACAACGTGCACTGCACAGGACATGCAAGGGTCGAAGGAGTGAATAGTACGCACCACTTCCAGTGGTTTGGTTGGATCCGCCACCGGCGTACCGATAATGGAAAGCTCGTAAGGCCCCATTTCGTCATTTTGGTTACGCGGCCCTGCATTCCAGGTGGAAGGTACTACGGCTTGATAATTTTCGATACGACCGTTTTTAATCACCACCCAGTGGGAAAGCATACCGCGTGGCACTTCACCAAAGCCGACGCCTTTAAATTCGCCCTCTTGTGGAATATCGGTTTTTAAGTAGGCCACAGTATCACCGGTGCCAATATTATCAATGAGCAATTGCCATTGTTGCGCCAAAATGTTGTTTAGCACACAGCAATGCACGGTACGGCCAATAATGCGTCCAAGAGTAGAGTGTAATTGATCAACGGAAAGCTCGTTGCCGGTTAAGGTCGCGTATAAGCCTTTGATGTGGTTGAAATGATTTAAGGTGTCTTTATTTTCGCTTGCCAAGTTACACATTAAATAAGCCAATGGACCGACTTCCACCACTTTGCCGTAGAAACTTGGAGCTTTCACCCAAGAATATTTGCCCTCATCTTGCCAACCGGTGTATTTCGGGCGGGTTAAACCGGCCCAAGGTTCGAGTGCTTCATCATCTTCATACCAAGCGTGTTTGCCGCTTTCTTTAATGCCTTTTACCACAAAGTCATCTTTTTGCTGGGTGATCGGACGGAAAGTAGTTAGGTCGAAGTTTTCGATATAACCGCCGGTTAATGCAAATTTAGAATTGTCTCCATCAATCGGGTATTCCGGTACGGAAAGATAGTTTCCGGAGGTTTTGCCTAAGTTTAGCCATTCCGGATAATAAGCAGCAATCACCGCCGCATCGACACGATAAACTTGGGTAACGAAATCATTTAAACGATCGATACAGGCTTTCACAAACATTAAACGTTCTAAGTTTAGAACGGATTGTGAATCCAAGTTGATTGGGTTGGCTACACCGCCGATGGCTAAGTTTTGAATGTGCGGTGTTTTACCGCCAAGCAAGGCTACAATGCGGTTGCAATCGCGTTGGCATTCCAACGCTTGCAAATAGTGCGCAACGGCGATGAGATTTACTTCCGGCGGTAATTTCATTGCCGGGTGACCAAAATAACCGTTGGCGAAAATACCGAGCTGTCCGCTATCCACTAAGGCTTGAATTTTTTTCTGTACGTTGCGAAATTCGTTCGCACTATTCAATGACCAAGTCGAAATACCTTTGAGCATATTTGCCGCTTTTTCAGGATCAGCCTGAAGCGCTGCGGTAATATCCACCCAGTCCATAGCAGAAAGTTGGTAAAAATGGACGATGTGATCGTGCATGCTATGAGCGGCTAAAATCATATTGCGGATATACTGTGCATTCACCGGTACTTTTGCGCCGATAGCATCTTCTACCGCACGCACACTGATGATGGCGTGTACGGTAGTGCAGACGCCGCAAATACGTTGCATAATCATCCATGCGTCACGCGGATCCGCACCTTTTACGATATTTTCCATTCCTCGCCACATGGTACCGGATGACCACGCATTAGTGACGACACCGTTTTCAATTTCACAATCAATGCGTAAATGACCTTCAATACGAGTAATCGGGTCAATGGAAATGCGTTTTTTTTCTGACATTATTCAGCTCCACTCATTTTTTTACTGAATGCCGCTTTTTCGGCAATAACTTTTTCGGAATCCTCTGTATGTTTTTCTTTGAAAACAGGAAGAACAGGGAATAAACGGATAATTAAAATATAGGCACAGACTTCAATGGATACAAAACCGATTGAAATTAATAATTCTTCGGCTGAAGGAAAATATTTATAGCCATTACCCGGATCGTACATAATCAGCGAATAGTTCATCCGCCATAATGCGGCGCCAAGTAACATACTCAATGCTGAAATAAATAACCAGCGGGAATCGGATTTTTTCTCGCCAAGGAAAAGGGTGAGTAATGGTAATACCATTAACCAAACTTCCATCCAGAACATCCACGCTTCGAATTTGTTCAATTTATCAAAGCCGAAGACTAAATGAAGTTTATTGTGGTAAATCAATTCGCCGAAACGTACAGCTAAGAAACAGAAAATTAAACCGGCAGTTACCCGTGCTAATTGAGTAAATAAATGACGTTCATCCGGGGTTTTACCTGCAAGACCGGCTTTTACCAATGAACCTTCAAAAATCACAATGGAAAAGCCCATAATAAAGGCGGTGAGTAAAGAGAGAATCGGCAACAACTCATAACTTTGCCATACATCGTGCACTTTATGACCCGCAACAATCATTAATGACCCCATGGAAGATTGGTGCATCATCGGTAACAAGGCACCCAAGGCAATAATGAAAAACATCACTTTGTTGAGTTTGTCAAACCATTTTTTCAAACCAAAGAAACCGAGCCATACCGGCGCAAATTCTAATGTCACCACGCAGATGTAGATGGTCATACAGAATGCGGTTTCAAATAACACGGAATTTGTGTTGAATTGCCCCGGCACATAGAAATACGGTAAATGCCAGTAACGTCCCATATCAATGGTAATGGATAAACCACCAAGAGAATAACCGAATAAGCTGGCTAACAGCGCGGGACGAACAAGACCGTGATATTTTCCTTTATTGAAAATATAGACGGTCCAAGCTAATGCCCACCCGCCACAAGCAAAACCGGTACCGACCAATAAGTCGAAAGCGATCCATAAACCCCAAGGATAACCACCGTTCAATGCGGTGACGGATCCGATACCGAATACCAGACGTTTTAGAATGAGCAATATGCAGATAATGGCCAACGGCGCAAAAAACAAAATGGCGGCAGAAATCAGACGACCGCCCACCGGACGTGGATTACTCATGATGTTCGTCCTCCGCTTCTTCAATTTCTTTACGAGCTTGACGCATCGCTTCTTTTTGTTTGGCGATACGTTCGGCGATTTTATCGCCATGCATATTTTTATAAGTCATAAAGGTAAGGCCGGCAAGGGCTACTAACGGTAGCGCTAAACCACGATATAAGAAGTGTTGTAAGTGAGCTGCGCGGGAACCGGTCGCGACTTCATCTAATTCCGGTAAGCCGAGATTAGTAAACGGCACACCGCTTAATGCAAGTACTTGAGTACCACCACCTTCTTTTTCACCATAAACGTGGAATTGATAAGCTGGTACAGTGGCGCGATATTTATCGTTGCTGTTCACGTGTTGGCGCGGATAATCATATTGGCTACCGCGTAACAACGTTAAACGACGTTTGGCTTCGGCCAATAGTTCTTCGCGTGTACCGAAGATAATCGCACCGGTTGGACAAACATGACAGCAACCCGGCAATTCGCCTTTGTCTAAGCGTTCCAGGCCTTTTTGGTTGCAAAGTTCACATTTGCTGATTTGACCGAATGGATTGTCGTAATCATATTTCGGTACATCAAACGGGCAACCCACCATGCAATAACGACAACCGGTGCAAATATCCGGATCGTATTTCACGATACCGGTTTTCGGGTCCTTAGTGAGAGCTTGAACGGGGCAAACCGCCACGCAGTTCGGATCGACACAATGCATGCATTGTTTTTTCACATAAGCGTAACCGTTTTCCGTTTGGTCTTTATTTTGTCCGTCGCCGTCTGACCAAACTTGAATGATATTACGAGTGAAGGGAGTGAGTTTGTCATTATTTGACCAAATTTGCTCACCTTTCGGATTCACCGGCGTACTATTTACTTGCTGACATTCCGCCACGCAAGCTTGGCAGCCGACACAAAGCGTGGAGTCATAAAGCATACCGAGCGCACCGGGAATGGGCTCAACAGCTTCTGTTGCTTGTGCATTGGATACAGGCAAAGAAGAGGCGATTCCCCCAAGCACACCGGCTTTAAGAAATTTTCGTCTATCCATCATTATTTACCTGTATGTTGGCGTTCGTTTTGTTCCGCATTGGCTTTTTTGCGTGCGTTATGTTGGATGCTGAGTTCACGCAACGTCACTACGCTCACGCCGGCAAGAATGGCGGCTGCGCCACCTAATAACGCAATAGCGCTCATGCTTGCACCTTCGCCTTCGGTATTATTGACATCCGGTTTTTCAACGCGCGGTGTTGGATTTTCAACGTTGGCCAACTGGAAAATACCTTTAGTAAAACCAATACCTTTATCGTTACAGCCATAACAAGGATGACCTATTCCCACCGGCCAGTTATTGCCGCCCACATCGCAGAACTCAAGAGTAGAGCAGTTGCCGTAGGTTTCCGGCCCTTTACAGCCTAGGTGATACAAACACCAACCGTGACGATGCCCGTAATCGCCAAACTCTTTAGCAAAACGCCCCGCATCGAAATGTGGCCGACGGTAGCAGTTCTCATGAATTAAACGATCATAGGCAAACAACGGACGGTTTAACTTATCCATTGCCGGTAATTTCTTATAAGTAATAATGTAAGCAACGGTTGCTAAGAAATTGTGAGGATTTGGCGGACAGCCCGGAATATTGATAATCGGTGTACCTTTCGGTAAACATTCTGCAAGACTTACCGCACCGGTCGGATTGCCGCCGGTTGAAGGTACGCCGCCCCACGCGGCACAAGAACCGATTGCAATCACTGCCGCTGCGCCTTTTGCCGCCTCGCGGATATGTTCGACGATAGGTTTTCCGGCGACCATGCAATAAATACCGCCGTCTTTTAATGGAATCGAACCATCTACCACAAGTACATATTTACCGTGATATTTATGAATTGCATTGTGTTTGTTTTCTTCCGCCTGTTCGCCAAATGCTGCTGAAAGCACTTCATGGTATTCAAGGGAAATCAAATCTAACACGAGATTTTCTACGGTAGGGTGGGTTGCGCGTAATAGCGATTCTGTACAACCTGTACATTCTTGCGCGCCAATCCACAACACAGGAGGACGTGAAGGCGAAGTCATCGCCGCGGTCATTTCCGCACCGGCCTTTGAGCTTAAGCCCATCGTTGCTGCAAGTGCGGTACATAATTTCATAAAATCACGGCGAGAAATATCCGCAAGAGCAGAAAAAACGCCTTCGTTATTGTTCATAGTATCACTCCAAAGACACACATTTTTTATGGTCATTGCAAAATGATATATGCATTTAATTATAAAAAATTTGATCGTTATCACGAAAAAACATATTTTGTAAAAAATATGTTCAATTTATGAATAAAATGTCGCCACAAATGCGATTAATTGTTATTTACATAAAATATTCAACGAATGATAAAAAGCTTGTCCAAAATAATTTCTTTTTTATCGAACTCTTAAAATAGCACCGCATTGAAATTGCTTCCAATGCGGTGCTATTTTAAGAGTTCAACAAATTCGTTAATTTCTTTCAGCAAATATTCAAATGCGATTTAAGCGAAAATTTTCTGAAAAACTAAATGTATTTGGGCTTTGTCTTTTACACCCGGCGAACTCTCCACACCGGAGTTCAGATCCACACCTAAACAACCTTGCTGAATGGCTTGCTCCACATTATCCGGCGAAATTCCTCCGGCCAAAATAATTTTGTGTTTTAGGTTTTCAGGAATCAGCGACCAATCGAATGTTTTGCCGGTGCCACCTTGTTGTCCGGCGGTTTGACTGTCGAAGATGTAACGCTCGACATTCAAATCATCGGCAAAATCAATCGCGTTTTGGGTTTCTGTATTCACCGAAACCGCTTTCCAAATTTGACAGAGGCCTCCTAATCGGGCTTTCAATGCGGTGCTGAATTCGGTGCTCTCCGAGCCATGCAGCTGCACCGCGTAAAGTTGTAATTGCCGGGCGATTTTCACAATAAAATCAATTTCTTGATTCTGAAATACGCCCACAAAACGAAGGGGCGCAGCAGTCACAAGTTCTTGCGCTTGACGTAAACTCACGCAACGTTTGGAATGTTCGACGAAGATTAATCCGCCGTAAAGTGCACCGTTTTCGTAAACGGTTTTGACATCTTGCGCGCGCGTTAAACCGCATACTTTGTTTTCCCCGAAAATCACGGCGCGAACCGCATTATTTAAATCACGACTTCCCATTAAGCTGCTGCCGATTAAAAATCCGTGCGCAACTTTTTGTAATTGACGAACTTGGCGGTGATTGTAAATGCCCGATTCGCTGATAATACGCACATCAGCAGGAATGCGATCGGCATATTTTTCCGTGAGTTTTACCACGCGATTTAAATCCACGCTTAAATCATGTAAATCACGATTATTCACACCGATAATTTTTGCACCGAGCGCAAGGGCGCGTTCAAATTCTTCTTCGTTGCTGGTTTCGGTCAGCACGCCCATGTCTAAGGAATGAGCGAGATCGGCAAGCACGCGATAGGTTTCATCATTTACCACGGAAAGCATGAGTAAAATCGCATCGGCTTGATAATAACGTGCGAGATAAACCTGATATTCGCTGATCATAAAATCTTTGCATAGCACCGGCTGGCTGACGATATTGCGCACTTGCGGCAAAAATTCAAAATTCCCTTGGAAGTATTTTTCGTCAGTCAAAACAGAAACGGCGGACGCATAATGTTTATACACGTTGGCGATTTCTTCTAAGTTAAATTCCGAACGAATCAGCCCTTTAGAAGGGGAGGCTTTTTTACATTCCAAAATATAAACCGGCTTTGTATGAGAACCTTTTGCTAATGCACCATAAAAAGAGCGGTTGGATTTTGTGATGTTTTTTTGAAATGCCGAAAGCGGAAATGATGCTTCTTTGGCTTTTACCCACGCGGCTTTATCGAGAACGATTTTTTGCAACACGGTGGCGGAATCAATAGGTTTGGAGAAGTCTTGGGTGATCATTATGTTACCTTTCCGGTAGGGTGTGTGAAATGATACATTTCACGCACGCGAATAACAAAATGGTGCGTGGATTTTACAAATCCACACACCCTACGAATTAATACTGCGTCAATTTCTGCAATGTTTCAAACGCTTTGCCACTTGCCAAGGTTTCCAACACATTTTGCGTATTTTGTTTGAGATCATCGTGACCGAATAATTTCAACAATAAGGCGGTATTTGCCGCCACCGCATTGGCGTGTTCAGGTTTGCCTTTACCTTGTAAAAGTGGGGTCAGCATTTGGGCATTTTCTTGCGGTTCGCCACCACGTAAGCTTTCAAGGGATTGCGTTTTCAAGCCGAAATCTTCCGGGGTTAAAGTAAAGTAGTGGATTTTGCCATTTTTCACTTCTGCCACCTGCGTTTCACCATGTAACGCCACTTCGTCCAAACCGGAACCGTGCACCACAAAAGTGTGTTCATGACCTAATGCCACGGCCGTTTCCGCATAGGTTTTAACTAATTTAGGGGCATACACGCCAAGCAGGCTGTAATTTGGGCGAGCAGGGTTGATGAGTGGGCCGAGAATATTGAAAATCGTGCGTGTTTTTAACGCCGCGCGAACCGGTGCTACATGGCGGAAGCCGGAATGATATTGCTGTGCAAATAAGAAACAGACGCCAATTTCATCTAAGGCTTGACGTGCGGTTTCAGGAGGAATGTTGACGTTGACACCTAATGCGGTAAGCACATCACTCGCACCAGATTTACTGGAAACGCTGCGATTGCCGTGTTTTGCGACTTTCGCGCCCATCGCTGCGGCAGTAATACAACTTGCGGTAGAAATATTAATGGTGTTTTGACCATCGCCGCCTGTGCCCACAATATCCGCAAAAGGATAATCAGGGCGCGGGAAAGGTTTCGCATTTTTTAACGAAGCCTCAACTGCGCCGCTGATTTCATCAATGGTGGCGCCACGTACTTTTAAAGCGATGAGCATGGCGGCGATTTGTTCGTTATTCAATTCGCCTTGCATAATGGCGTTAAAAATAACCGCACTTTCTGCTTTATCCAGTGCTTTTCCGTTATAAAGTTGTTCTAATAATTGGTCGTGCTGCATAAATTATTCCTTGTTCTTAAACATAAATATCATAATCCAAATCACGCGCTTCATCGCCCGTCATGCCACGGAAGCCCCAACAATGTGCCGGTTGTTCTTTAATGGTGATTTCCACATCATGAGCGCGAATGCCGAGTTTGTATTCAAGTTCGCTGAACAGCATTTTGATCAAGCGTTTTTTTGTCCCTTCCATACGCCCTGCCATTAAGTTAATTTCAATGACGGTGTAATCATCACTACGATCGAAAGGGTAGTAGAAATCGTCTTTTTCTAAACATAAAAAACGAATGGCGTGTTTGCCTTTTGGAATATCCAAGCCGAGATAAAGGCAATTATAGATCACATCTGCAATAGCTTGGCGACGTGGTGAAAGGCTGTTTTTGAGTCCGTAAATGGTAATCATGTTATATCCTTGTTTATGTTATGTTATGTTATGTTTTATAAATATATTGCCGTTTATTAAAAGGTTCCACCCACACCCATAAATTTTTCTACAAGATTGGCAACTTTTTGGAAAATACTTTGTTTTTTCTTGAGATAGTTTGGGTTTGTTAATGGGCTCATTTTCGGCAGTACGTTATTGAGATCAGTCCCGTTTTCGCTGGCATAACCACGTTTAAGAGAAGCTGAAATATAGCGTTTTGCCTCGGTTTCATTGAGCTTTTCTTCGGTAATTAATGCAGAAATTTCTTTTTTCTGTTCTTGTTGTGCAAAAGTAAAGAAAGCTTCAATGATATTTGCTTTATCTGAAATTACATCTAAATCCGTTTGATTAATAAAATCCACAATCAAACTTTCTTTTGCTCGGTTTCCTAGGCTTGCTCGAATGATAGATCGAATTTCATCGATGAGTTCAGATTTATTTTTCGTTTTCTTATTGCGTTCGAAAATCAATTCTAAGATGTAATCCAGATTGATTTCTTGGGATTTTAATAAATCTACTTCAAACACTACATCGTCCCAATCAATCGTCGATTTTGCTTTTTCCTCGCCATCTTTTTGACGACGGAGCCAATCCCGAATATCGTTGTAAGTCGAACGGTAATTTTGAATGCGGCGTTCGCTTGGCATATTAATGGGTTGCATTTCAGCAAAAGCTTCATCGGTTAAATAATATCTTTCTTTAAAGGCTTCAACGGCTTTTGCATCGCTGGTATCGAGTGATTGAAATGCTTGCAAAGCGGCGAATTCGTCATAATTTTGCAGAATATTTTCAACCCGCAAATATTCACCAAATAATTTCACAAAGTCTTTCTTATCTTTTTCCGTTTGAATTTCACTTGGATCAGGAAATTTTTCTTTTAGCTCAGTCACAATATCAACATATCCACGGCAAGCAACACCGGCATCGGTAAAGCCTTCCATATATTGTTGATAACTTTTTTCCAGCACGACATTGCGTGTATTGGACTTACCGAAAAGCGTAATGGCATCAATAGTGTCTTGTTCCAAATCGCGGAAGGTCACGATGTTGCCAAAACTTTTAGTGCTGTTATAAATGCGGTTTGTGCGTGAATAAGCTTGAATCAAACCATGGTAACGCAAGTTTTTATCTACAAATAACGTGTTTAACATCGGCGCATCAAAACCGGTTAAAAACATCCCAACGACAATCAATAAATCCACTTCTTTATTTTTGACGCGTTTGGCTAAATCACGATAGTAGTTCTGGAAAGATTTACCATCCACATCGTAATTTGTCGCAAAATAGTTGTTGTAATCGACAATGGCTGATTTTAAAAATTCTTTGGCAGTAGAATTCATCGCTTCCACTTCAAAACTTTCATCCGCAATATCCCCAATGGCGTCTTGTTCTTCATTGGCGGCAAAGGAAAAAATTGTCGCAATTTTAAGTGGATTTTTGATCGCACTTTGTAACCGTTTGAACGTTTCATAATAGATTTTAGCCGCATCGACACTGCTTACGGCAAACATGGCATTAAAGCCATTGTTACCCGCATTAAAACGATGGGTCTTTTGTTTGAAATTGTCTAAAACATATTGGGCAATTTGCTCGATACGTTTAGGCTGTAAAAAGGCTTGTTTTTTCTCGAGTTTTGTTAGCTCTTCAAGATTTTTTTCAGTTTCAATGTTTTTAAATTGTGGCCGTACATCATTGTAATCCACTTTAAATTTCAGCACTTTTTCATCACGAATTGCATCGGTGATAATGTAAGAGTGGAGTTCAACGCCAAAAACACTTGCTGTAGTTTCAGCACCTAATGCGTTAGTTGGAAAAATTGGTGTGCCGGTAAAACCAAATTGATAGTATTTTTTAAATTTTCTTGTTAGATTTTTTTGCGCTTCACCAAATTGAGAACGATGACATTCATCAAAGATAAAAACGACCTGTTTATCGTAAATCGGTAATTTATCTTCCGATTTCATCAGGTTATTGAGTTTTTGAATGGTGGTAACAATGATCTTATTGTCATCTTTTTCGATATTACGTTTTAATCCTGCCGTACTTTCCGAACCATTCACGCTATCAGGCGAAAAGCGTTGGTATTCCTTCATGGTTTGATAGTCCAAATCCTTTCTATCTACCACGAAGAATACTTTTTCAATAAAGTCTAATTCCGTTGCAAGGCGTGCAGCTTTAAAGCTGGTGAGGGTTTTGCCGGAGCCGGTGGTGTGCCAAATGTAGCCGCCACTTTCTTTATTGCTCCAATTTTTAACCAAATAAGAACTTTTAATTTTCCATAAAATACGCTCGGTGGCGGCAATTTGATACGGGCGCATAATCAATAGGGTGTCGGAAACATCAAACACGCAGTAATTCACCAACACATTGAGCAGAGTATGTTTTTGTAGAAAAGTCTCTGTAAAATCCTTTAAATCTTTAATCAGAGTATTTTTCGCTGTTGCCCAATTCATTGTGAAGTCATAGCTGTTCTTATCTCGCTTGGTGGTATTGGCAAAGTAGCGGGTATCTGTGCCATTAGAAATGACAAAAATCTGAATGTATTTAAAGAGCGAATTTTCTTTATTGAAACTTTCTTTGCTGTAGCGATGAATTTGATTAAAGGCTTCACGAATAGCCACACCGCGTTTTTTCAATTCAACATGCACAAGCGGTAAACCATTCACCAAAATCGTCACATCATAACGATTGTCATAGCTACCGGTTTGCTCAAATTGATTGATGACTTGTAGGGCGTTATTGGCAAGATTTTTCTTATCTAGTAGATAAATATTCTGAATGCGTCCATTATCAAACACAAAATCATAAATATAGTCATCATGAATTTTACGGGTTTTCTCAATTAGACTATCACTGGGTTTATCCAAATACTCCTCTAAAAAACGTCGCCATTCTGCATCGGAGAAAACAACATTATTCAACCGTTGTAATTGAATACGTAAGTTTTTAATCAGTTCATCGTGATTATTAAGTCCTTGTAAATACTCATATCCTTGCTTCTGTAAATCACGGATAAATTCACGCTCAAGACTCCCTTCTGTTTGGTAGCCTGCATTGGGTTCTTCAACAAACTTTTTGTATTGATCTAAAACGATAAAATGGTTGGATTCGGCGATGGTTTTGTATTGGGTCATGAGTGGTTCCTTAATGCTTTTGCTTTTTTAGTTTTTGTAGGGTGGGCTTTAGCCCACCGTTTTATTTATGATGGTTAATTGGTGGGCTAAAGCCCACCCTACGATATCTATGGTATCTAAAACGATAAAATTATTGGATTCGGCAATGGTTTTGTATTGGGTCATGAATGTTCCTTAATTATGATTTTTTTGCTTTTTCAGATCTTTTGCATTTTCTAAATATTCAGTATCTATCTGAAATCTTTTACTTGATATTGTTTACCATCTTGGGTAGTTATCAAGTAATCCTTGATAACTGAATTTTCATCTAATTCATTGTCTTCTAATATATTTTTTATATGTAAGGCGATATTTTGTACAGAGGTGTCAAAAAGTTCGGCAAGCTGATTTTGGGTCAGTCAAGCCTGATTTTCAACAACTAATAAAGCAACGTGAGATTTACCGTCGTCGGTGTTGTAGATGATTAAATCGCTCATTAGTGTTATTCCACGAAATTGCAGAATTCATCAATAGCCCTAATTAATTTTTTTACATCATTTTTATCAGAATCACTTAAATTTGAAGTTTCTTCGCTTGAATGCGCTGAGTGGCTATTTAGATCAATTAGTCTAGGCTTAAAATCATTGCCTGTTTTTTTATTAATGGCTTCTAAGAGATCTTTCCATCCTTTATATCCAAGATAAGTAGATGTTTTTTCTAGGAGATTACGGAGAAAATTAAAATGATATTTTTGTAGAGTTCCATTAGCTATGGCTTTCTGAATTTCTTTTCTTAAATAAATATGGTAAGAAAATGGATGATCATTATCTTGTTTAATTAGAGCGTATGTTCCATTTTCATATTTTTCTAGAAAATATTTTTTATACTTGTCTTTCTTAAATTCATTATGTAATACATTATAAAATAATGGATTGTGTGTTGATATTATTACTCTTACTTTGGATTTTATGATCTTAATTATTTTTGCCAAATCCATAGCTAGTTCTATCAAATGATTCTCATCTAAAGAGCTAACTGGATCATCGATAAAAATATATTCAATAGTTTCAAACCTATCATCGGACTCTTCATAGCTACTTTTTACTTTATCTAAAATGGTGTAAAAGATACTCCATATAAAATTACTTTCTTCCCCCTTTGATATTTTAATTTTTTCTTCTGCTTGAGTGTCTCCACTAGCATAGTAAAAAATAACTTTAGAAAAGTCTTCATCAAAATTAGGGGTTAATTTATTATTATTTATATATCTTTGAAAGTTTAAAATTATTTCTTCTTTTTCATCCTCATGTAATGTATTGTTTACCCAATCAATAAATTTATTTTTATGGATATTTAATGTTGGTATCGGGCTCTCATTATTCCAATGAAAAATATCTTCAGTATACGAGTTGTAATATATTATTTTTCTATTATCATCTATAGATGTAGATGATTGAACTAGCTTCTTGAATTCATTTGATAACCTTGTTTTTCCTACTCCATTGAAGGCATAAATTAAATGAACTCTCCCTTCGTCTTGCATTAAATCTTGAGATAATTCTGATAATTTTTTACTCATAAATCTTCGCCTTTGAAATTTAGTAACTCTTTTTGATAATATAAGTATTGTTTTGTACGGTTATTAATTTCTTTTGGTAAACCATGGAGTAATGAGTTTGTTAGACCATAGAATTTATCTAACTTTTCAATAATACTTTGCTGGATAGTTACATCGGGAACAGGTATCCTAAATTCCTTTACTTTTGAATCTGAGATTGCAGGATATGCAGATCCACTTTGATTTTCTTCCACATAATTTTTAAAGTTAATGGTAGATAAAAAGTAAAATAACCATTTTGGTAAAACAATATCTGTATTAGCTCGTAACACACAGTATCCTGTACTCGCTATTTCACCTGAAAATTCTTTAGTAATTGATGCAATACGTTGCTGTGTTGGTCTGGTTGTTGCAAAGATAATATCATTTTCTTTGACTATTTTTTGTGCTCTACTAGGTGCATTTAGAGCATTGATCTCAATAGTTCCAGTAATACTATTATTTTCTCTATCTACAGACGTTAAATCTATATAGCGATATGTTTTAGTATTGTTTTGCCATCTTATATTTTGAGTTTTTTCAACAAGCTCTTCCAACGTTTTCCACTCAAATCCAACCTTCCCAAGTTCTTCTTCACTTAACAATTTCTCCCGATAGTATTCATACTGCTTCCGGCGTAGTATAAGCTCGCTGGTAAGCTCGCTGGTAAGCGCTGTCAATGCGTCCAAAATTTTTACGATTTCGGTTTGGACAGAGAGTGGGGGGATGGGGATTAGGATTTTTTCCATCTGGTGGCTCATTAATTTGGGATTTCCCATACCTGAATAAACATGATTCTTTGCTTCAATTGAAAGCCAATAAAATAAAAATTTATAGTTTAGTTCAAGGTTATTTTGAATTGTTATCAAGCCACAAACATTTGTGATTGAGAATTTTCCTGACCGATAAAATACTGTTCCTGCATTAGCACCATCAGTAGTCCAACTAACAAATTCTCCATCAAAGTCGAATGAGTTTATTTTTCCAATTTCACCATTATTTACAGTTTGAGAACTATATACCGGATAATCTCCTAAATGATCAGCTAAATATTCCTTTGATATAACTCTCCCTCTTGTCAAAGAGGCTACTTTAATTAAGGGCTTCCACTCAACCTCAACCCCATCCAATAATTTCTCTAAAAAAGTGCGGTTGTTTTTCATTGTATTTTTGTTGCTCCTCGTAGGGTGGGCTTTAGCCCACCGCCTGTTATCGTAAATTGGTGGGCTGAAGCCCACCCTACATTTTATCCCTCAATCTCAGCCACAATTTTGTCAATTTCTGCACGCAAGCGGTCGATATTGGCAACAGTGGTATTGATATTCTCGGCGAACTGAAGTCCGCCCTACAAATGTTGAACAGCCAACTTTTAGTTGACTGTTGGATTTTAATCTGTTTTGAATACTATACATGATCATAAAATTTTCAAGAGTCAGAAAAAGCTTGCCTAATTGTTACTGAATAACTATAATCCTACCAGCTCACCTACTCTTTAGTAGAAAGAGGTAGCCGTTCGCCCGGCTTACAATAGGCGACCATTTCTCTATCGTTAGAACCATTCGCACCCTTTCAAGGTTTCATCACCATTTCGGTATTTTTCGTAGCGTTTCTGATAATCATCACGTTTTCCTTGGTGATCAATATAAAAACTTGTCACTAAGAATGAAGAGGATTTACCTAGTTTCTGTAAAATCACAACAAAATCTTCTTCATAAGCCCATAAATATAAGCGAATGTCTCGTTTTTTGTTACTTTCACGATGATAAAAAAGCTTAATTTTTTCATGAGTATGATTTTCTAGAATCTCTTTCACCCAGCCAATTCTTTCGGCCCGTCTATAATCAGGATAGCGACCAAGTGAACGAAATTTCGTTATGCCATTTTCCCAATAGAGTTCTTTTTCTTCTCGTGAGATTAGATGCCAAAAGACTTTTTCTTTATTATCTTCTAAATCGTGCGATTTAGGGTCTATATAAATTTTTTCAGCTAAATAAGTTTTATTTTCTACAAAGTCTGAATGGAAAATGGAATATAAATAATTAAATAAATTTTCACTTTCAATTTTATTTAATTCTAATATCTCATCTAGCATCGTTTTCTTCCCTGTGGTTGCATACGGAAGATATTAAAATGCTTTTCCCAAGGTACAGTAGTGATGTCTAAAGGATGACATAGTTTTTGTTCCAAATATTCTACAAATTGTTTTTTTATCGCACTTTTATGGTCAATATCAGTTCGGTTCTTATAAGCGATAGCCCCGACTAATAAATCACAAAGTTGAATAATTTGTACCTGATAAGATTGCACGATTGTAACTTCTGCTTTTAAATCCCAGTTTGTACCATTTTGTAATACTTCGCATAATTTCTTAGATTTATCTGCACCCAATGTATCCATATAATCTAAATAAATACGGTAAATATTTTTTTTCTCTAAGAAATCTCGTACTGTGTAATAGAGTACTTTATAGTAAAAATTATTGTGTGAGCCTTCATTGAAGATTTTGTGATTTAAAGACTTTTTATTCATTACGACAGTCGTTTTAAAATGAATTTCTTCATTATCTAAAACGAGATCAATTAGATCGCGGTAGAGATTCCACTGTTGCTTATTTAGCTTACTCCATTTTAGTTCCGGTAAGTAATTGTGTTTATGTCTCAATGCTTTAATTGATTTACTTAACTCAATTGCTTTTTCTGCAGAACAATGAATTGCTCCAATTGCCATAATATCAGATCCATCATGTTCTAAATGACAACTTTCATCACAGAATATTTTATAAATAGCCATTCTATTTCCTTATCTAATTATTGATCAATCTCCGCCACAATCTTGTCAATTTCCGCGCGCAAGCGGTTAATATTAGCAACGGTTTGTTTAATTTCTGCGTTGAGTTTATCGATATCAATGACTTCTCGGGTGTCTTTTTGCTCCACATAAGAACTCACCGCAAGGTTGTATTCATTGTTGACGATTTCTTCAAAGGACACGGATTTGGCTAGATGCGGCACATCTTCTTTATCGGCAAACAGTTTGAGAATTTGCTCAATATGTTCCTCTTCCAAAATATTGTTATTAGTGGCGGATTTAAATAAACCGCTGGCATCAATAAATTGGGTTTGAGTATTGGGTTTATGTTTGGAAAGCACCAAAATATTCACTGCAATACTGGTGCCGAAAAAGAGATTGGGCGCTAAGGCAATCACCGTTTCTACATAGTTATTATCCACCAAATATTGACGAATTTTTTGTTCGGCACCGCCGCGATAAAAAATGCCGGGGAAGGAGACAATCGCCGCGCGGCCTTTTGCTGAAAGATAACTTAACGCATGCAAAATAAAGGCAAAGTCCGCTTTGGATTTTGGCGCAAGTACACCGGCAGGGGCGAATCGTTCATCGTTAATTAGCGTTGGGTCGTCAGAGCCAATCCATTTCACGGAGTAAGGCGGATTAGAGACAATAGCATCGAAGGGTTTATCATCACCAAATTGCGGATTCATTAAGGTGTTGCCAAGGGCGATATCAAACTTGTCGTAGTTGATGTTATGCAAAAACATATTCATACGGGCAAGGTTGTAAGTGGTGTGATTAATTTCCTGCCCGAAGAATCCTTCTTCGATGATGTGTTCATCAAATGGTTTTTTCGCTTGCAATAATAAAGACCCCGAACCCGCCGCAGGGTCGTAAATTTTATTGACCTTATCTTGTCCATATAAAGCCAGTCGAGCAATTAGCTTGGAAACGCATTGTGGTGTAAAGAACTCACCACCCGATTTACCGGCATTAGCGGCATAGTTGGAAATTAAAAATTCGTAAGCATCGCCGAATAAATCGATATGATTATCTTCAAAGTCACCAAAATCTAACTCGGCAACGCCTTTTAATACAGCGGCTAGACGGCTGTTTTTATCGGCAACGGTATTGCCCAATCGGTTACTAGTGGTATCAAAATCAGCAAATAAGCCTTTGATATCCTGTTCGGAAGGGTAGCCAGTAGCGGAGTTTTCGATATCTGTAAAAATGCTTTTTAGATCTGTATTTAAATTCGGATTAGTGTTGGCTGTCGCCACGACATTTTTAAATAATTGGCTTGGGTAAATAAAATAACCCTTGGTTTTTACCGCATCTGCTTTAATTTCTGGCGTGATGATGTCATCAGATAAGCCAGCATAGTTCACGCTTTTATCACCACCTTCAATATAATTAGCAAAGTTTTCGCTAATAAAGCGGTAGAAAAGTGTACCCAAAACATACTGCTTAAAATCCCAACCATCAACAGCGCCCCGGACATCATTAGCGATTTGCCAAATACGGCGTTGAAGCTCTTCTCGTTGTTGCATTGCTACTACCATAAAATCTCCGTAAAAGTTGTTTGCATTATTTTAGCATTTTTATCAATAGGTTATTATTCGTAGGGCGGACTTTAGTCCGCCGCTGTTATCGATTATTTTCGGCGGAATTTAGTCCGCCCTACATTTATCTATTCAACAACCACTCAATCGATTGTTGCAATAACTGCGATCCTTGCACGGTTAAAATGCTTTCCGGGTGGAATTGGAAGGCGCAGATCGGTAATTCACGGTGGCGGATTGCCATAATAATGCCGTTGTATTCTGCGTTGACGATAAATTCCGGCGGTAAGTCTTGCCCCATTAGGGAATGATAACGCGCCACCGGCATTGGGTTGGCAAGATCTTTAAACATGGCTTCGCCGTCGTGTGTGATTCGGGATACTTTACCGTGTAGCACTTCACCGGCGTGTACCACTT
Source organism: Aggregatibacter sp. HMT-949 (assembly GCF_041734645.1). Taxonomy (NCBI): domain Bacteria; kingdom Pseudomonadati; phylum Pseudomonadota; class Gammaproteobacteria; order Pasteurellales; family Pasteurellaceae; genus Aggregatibacter; species Aggregatibacter sp. HMT-949. Next base: position 940,075 of record NZ_CP162010.1, read on the forward strand.
TGCCACCAAAGGCTTGAATTAAGGCTTGGTGACCTAAGCAAATGCCGACAATCGGTACCTGATTTTTCAAACGTTCAATCAACGGCAATAAAATCCCCGCTTCTGCCGGCGTGCCGGGGCCGGGGGAGAGCGCGAGCACGGTGTCAGGCGTGTTCAATGCGGTGCTCACGAGCTGATCCAAATCGCAGTCGTTGCGGTAAATTTTCACGCTGTGCCCCAACACACGGAATTGATCCACAAGATTGTAAGTAAAGGAATCAAAGTTATCTAAAAAAAGAATATTTGCCATAATTTGCCTTCCTTATTTTGCTTGTGTATTGATTTGACGAATGGCTTTTAATACCGCAGCGGCTTTGTGGCGGGTTTCGTCCGCTTCCATTTGCGGATCGGAATCCAATACTTCACCACAACCCGCTTGCACATGCGCAATGCCATTTTGCACAAAGGCAGAACGAATGACGATACAGGTATCAAAACGCCCGTCGGATGTGAGATAACCCACGGCGCCGCCGTAGCTATGGCGTTTTTGTTGCTCAAACTGATAAATTAACTGCATGGCTTTGATTTTCGGTGCGCCGGTAAGCGTTCCCATATTCATACAGGCTTGATAAGCGTGAAGGGCATCTAATTCAGGGCGAAGTTTGCCGATTACGCGTGAAACCAAGTGCATAATGTGCGAATAGCGATCCACCTGCATTAATTCAGCGACTTTACGCGTACCGCTTTGGCATACGCGCGCGATGTCGTTACGCGCCAAATCCACCAACATCAAATGTTCTGCCTGTTCTTTGTGATCAAGACGAAGTTCAAGTTCTAAACGGGCATCGAGTTCCGCATCAATATTGCCATGAGCATCAAAACCACGCGGTCGAGAGCCGGCAATCGGGTAGATTTCTAATTGACGATTTTCAGGCGCATATTTGAGCGCACTTTCAGGTGAGGCGCCAAACAAAATAAATTCTTCATCGTTCATATAGAACATATAAGGGCTTGGGTTATTTTGTTTAAGTTGCGCGTAACTTGCGAGCGCATTCGGGCAGGCAAGAGAGAAACGGCGCGACGGCACAATTTGGAACACATCGCCAATATTAATATGATGTTTTAAGGCTTTCACAATGCCGGTAAATTCCGGATCGTCAAAATTGGTTTTCACTTCATCGCTGGCGGATTTAATGGAAAGCACATTGTCGATATTTTTTAAATTTTGTGCGATGGAAAGGGCGGTTTTTGCCACATTCACTTGTTCTTCTTGCGCAAAGCAAAAACTTTTTAGCGTGGCTTGTTGGCTTTGGTGATCAATCGTAATGAGATGTTCGGCAAGATAAAAACTGTAATCCGGGCAATGAATGCCATCGTCTTTTAAGGCAATCCCGTTCATCGGAATAAAATTGGCGACCAAATCATAAGCAAACAAACCGCCTAAGAATACCGGTGTTTGACTGTGTTGATAAAGATTGGAAATCACACGCAAACCGTCAAAAATTGTCGCAGATTGGAGTTTGCTGTCTTCGTCTAATTGATTATCCAGCGGTGCAAAATCCACAGAAAATTTATCGTCAAAATTGACCGCACTTTCACTGCCTTTTGACTGCGTAAGTGCGGTTAAAATCGGCTGGATTTCTTTTAACACTTGTTTGCCATTGGCATTTAAGGCTTTAAATGTGACGTTGTTGCCTAAACAGGTGATTTTTACTGCGGCGTTAATTAAGATTAGACTTTGTAAACTGTTTTTACTGCCGATTTCAGCGGAGTCGAGGAGGAGCGTATTGGGATGATTGCAAAGGGTGTTAAAAATTGCGGTGGTATCTGCATGGTAAGGAACCGGTTGCGTGGTCACCGCAATAAAAGCATGATGTGACATAATGAAATCCTTTTTTGAAATTTTGTACTATTAGACTAGTACAGAAAAAATAAGTCAAGCGGATTTTCAAAATTTAAAAATAAAGCCATCATAAGGATGGCTTTGCGATAAAGAGATTAAAGTGAACGGATAATATCGTTGATTTCCACTTTAGCGAGATGAATGGCCTTCTCAATTGCTTCGGCACCGAAGCCAATACCTTGCGCATAGACAAATTGCACGTCCGTAATGCCCACAAAGCCTAAAATCGCTTTCATGTATTGAGTAACGATATTTTTTTCATCATATAAGCCTCCGAATGTACATAACACAATGGCCTTTTTGCCTTTTAATAAACCTTGAGGGCCATTTTCAGTATATTGAAAGGTTACACGCGGGCGTGCGATAAAATCGAAATAAGCTTTTAATTGTGTCGGGATATTTAAGTTGTACATCGGTGCACCGATTACAACGACATTTGCCGTTTTTAATTCGGTGACGAGTTCGTCAGAAAGCGCAAGAAGTTGTTTTTCTTCATTAGTTTTTGGTTCACCGCGTACGGCTGTTGTCGCCGTTGCATCAAATTGTGGTAATTGGTTTTGTGCTAAATCACGTACTACGATGTTATTGCCTTGTAATTTTTCGATAGCATAATCGGCTAATTTGTTGCTTTGAGAATTGTCCGCAAGAATACTGGATTTTAAGACTAATACGTTGCTCATCTTGTTTCCTTTGAAATAATGGGGCGTAAAAAAGTGCGCTCATTCTAGCGATTATTTTTCAGAGATAAAGTTTTATTTACGAAAAGTATTTTTTCGTTTTCGGAAAATATGCGCGCACGATTTAACAAGCCACACATTAAATGATAGAATTCGCGACCGCACTTTTATCCCGAGTTTTGCCGTTCAATAGTAGGAGCGAAGCGGATTCGGCGAAAAAGTACGGTTAGTTTTGTAAAATTTTTAAATGAACACGTCACCTTTCGTATGGGTGACCACTGTATTAAGGAAAAAACAATGCCAATTATTACTTTACCTGACGGTTCCCAACGTCAATTCGATCGTCCTGTTTCTGTGCTTGAAGTGGCGCAAGATATCGGAGCAGGCCTTGCCAAAGCAACCATTGCAGGCCGCGTAAACGGTGAACGCCGTGATGCGTGTGACATTATTGAGCAAGATGCCACTTTAGAAATTATTACCGCAAAAGATGAAGACGGTTTAGAAATTATCCGCCACTCTTGCGCACACTTGCTTGGTCACGCCATCAAACAATTATTCCCTGATGTGAAAATGGCAATCGGTCCAACGATTGAAAATGGTTTCTACTATGACGTGGATTTAGACCGCTCTTTAACCCAAGAAGATTTGGACGCGATCGAAAAACGCATGTTGGAATTGGCGAAAACCAATTATGACGTGGTGAAGAAACGCGTCAGTTGGCAAGAAGCGCGTGATACCTTTGAAAAACGCGGTGAACCGTACAAAATGGCGATTTTAGATGAAAACATCGAACGCACTGCAACGCCGGCGCTATATCATCACCAAGAATATATCGATATGTGCCGCGGCCCGCACGTACCTAATATGCGTTTTTGCCACCACTTTAAACTAATGAAAATTGCAGGTGCATACTGGCGTGGTGACAGTAAAAATAAAATGTTACAACGTATCTACGGTACAGCATGGGCAGATAAAAAACAATTAGCGGAATACTTACAACGCTTAGAAGAGGCCGCAAAACGTGATCATCGTAAAATCGGTAAAGCGTTAGATTTATACCATATGCAAGAAGAAGCGCCGGGTATGGTGTTCTGGCATAACGATGGTTGGACAATCTTCCGTGAATTGGAAACCTTCGTACGTACTAAATTAAAAGAATACGATTATCAAGAAGTAAAAGGTCCGTTTATGATGGATCGCGTGTTATGGGAAAAAACCGGACACTGGCAAAACTACGGCGATTTGATGTTTACTACACAATCAGAAAACCGTGAATATGCGATTAAACCAATGAACTGTCCGGGACACGTTCAAATCTTCAATCAAGGTTTGAAATCTTACCGTGATTTACCGATCCGTATGGCGGAATTTGGCTCTTGCCATCGTAATGAGCCATCAGGTTCTTTGCATGGTTTAATGCGTGTACGTGGCTTCACTCAAGATGATGCCCACATTTTCTGTACTGAAGACCAAATTGAAAGCGAAGTAACCAGCTGTATTAAAATGGTTTACGACATTTATAGTACTTTTGGCTTCACCGATATTTACGTGAAACTTTCAACCCGTCCGGAAAAACGTATCGGTGCCGATGATATGTGGGATCGCGCGGAAGAAGGTTTGGCGAACGCGCTAAAACACAATGGTCTTGAATATGAAATTCAAGAGGGCGAAGGTGCCTTCTATGGCCCGAAAATTGAGTTTGCATTGCGTGATTGCTTAGGTCGTGAATGGCAATGCGGTACGGTACAATTAGACTTTGCCTTGCCGGGGCGTTTAGACGCAACCTATGTTGCGGAAGACAACAACCGCAAAACACCGGTGATGATTCACCGTGCAATTTTAGGTTCAATTGAACGCTTCATCGGTATCATTACCGAAGAATACGCCGGTTTTTTCCCGGCCTGGTTAGCCCCGACTCAAGCAATCGTGATGAATATTACCGATAGCCAAGCAGACTATGTGCAAAAAGTGGTGAAAACCCTTTCTAATGCCGGTTTACGCGTAAAAGCGGATATTCGTAACGAAAAAGTGGGTTTCAAAATCCGTGAACACACCTTACGTCGCGTGCCCTATATGCTCGTTTGTGGGGACAAAGAAGTGGCGGAAGGCAAAATTGCCGTTCGTACTCGTAAAGGTACGGATTTAGGTACGTTTACGGTAGAAGAATTTGCGGAAATCTTGAAAAATCAAGTTCGCAACCGGGAATTGAAATTGTTAAACGAAGAGTAAAATTCTTCTTTCACTAGTGGTTTTAGCACCGCATTGAAGCATTGAAAAGGCTGGCTTTGCCAGCTTTTTTTCTTAATTAAAAAAAGTGACGGTCTCTTAAGAATTACTTAAGATTTATATTGTTTAATTCATCTCAACAAAGCGATGGTGCTTTGATAAACCAACCTATTAACTTTTATTTAGAGGAAAATTTATGAAAAAATTAACATTAGTGGCAATCTTGGCAATCACAACTTCAAGTGCATTTGCAGGTTTTAACGATAACACCGGTACTCAAGGCGGCTTCCAACAACCGGTCGCAGAAGTTATCAGCGTGAAACAAGCCTTATCCGCAAAAGATAATTCAATGGTAACTTTAGTGGGAAATATCACTAAGCAAATTGATGATGACGAATATCTTTTCACCGATGGTTCCGAGCAAATTAAAATAGAAATCAAAAAACGCGTATGGAACGGCTTAAACGTTGGGCCGCAAGATAAAATCCGTATCAGTGGAAAATTAGATAACGAAGCCTTTGAGAAAGCAGAAGTTGAAGTGTATCGCTTAGAAAAAGCAAACTAAGATGAAAAATGGTGAGTATAATGCTCACCATTTTGTTTTTGGATTAACGAGTAAAGTACGATCGATATTATGCGAATTTTATTAATTGAAGATGATGCCCTAATCGGTAACGGGTTACAAATTGGATTAAGTCAATCCGGTTTTGTTGTCGATTGGTTTACCGACGGGAAAGCCGGTGCGCAAGCACTTGATTCGGCGCCTTATGACGCGGTGGTATTGGATCTGACTTTGCCTAAAATGGACGGATTAGAGGTATTACAACAATGGCGGGCCAATAATCAAACTGTGCCTGTGCTTATTTTAACGGCTCGAGATACCTTAGATGAACGAGTAAAAGGCTTGCAGAAAGGCGCCGACGATTATCTTTGCAAGCCTTTTGCATTAGCTGAAGTAGCCGCGCGTCTGCAGGCTTTAATTCGTCGTAGTTGTGGACATAGTGCGGCGCGATTAAACCACTTGAATGTGGTTCTGGATCAAAATCAGCACCGCATTGAACTGAACGGCAAAGCGCTTTCTTTAACCGCCAGAGAATATAAATTGCTCGAGTTATTTATGCTAAACAAAGATCGCGTGCTTTCGCGTTCCGTGATTGAAGAAAAATTATCTACTTGGGATGAAGATATTAGTAGTGCCGCCTTGGATGTGCATATTTATAATCTTCGTCAAAAATTGGGTAAAGGATTTATCCGTACCGTTCACGGTGTGGGTTATACGTTGGGACAGGAAAATGGCGAAGAAAAGTCTTAATTTTCGTTTGATGCTAATCTTATCTGCGACTTCGTGTTTAATTTGGCTTATCGCAACAGGCGTCGCTTGGCTGCAAACGAAGAAAGAAGTCAATGATGTATTTGATGCGCAACAAATCCTTTTTGCCGAACGCTTGGCAAGTTCTGATTTGGAACATTTGTTATTAAACCGGTCAACGGATTCCCATTACGGTGGTTTTAAGCCTTATAAAAGGCATTATGATGACGATGCGCTGGCTTTTGCGGTTTTTACTAAGGAAGGAAAACGCGTATTGAGCGACGGCGATAACGGCGACAGATTTATTTTTGAAGCGAAAATCGGCTTCAGTCAAAATCAAATTGAAGGTGATGACGATGATTGGCGATTATTTTGGCAACCCGTCGGAAGCGGCAATTTAATCGTCGTCGTGGGGCAAGAGTTGGAATACCGTGAAGAATTGGTCAATCAAATGATTTTCGGCCAAATGTGGATTTGGTTTACCGGTTTGCCACTTTTGTTAGGAATTTTGGCATGGTTTATTCGAAGAGAACTGATGCCGTTAAAACACCTAAGTCGAGAACTTCAACAACGACGGCCGGACGATGTTTCGTTGCTTAAAACGACACGAATTCAGACGGAAATTTTACCTTTAGTTCAAAATTTAAATCAATTTTTAGGGCGTACATCGGCAATGTTGCAAAGAGAACGACGCTTTATTTCCGATGCAGCACACGAATTGCGCAGTCCGCTTGCGGCATTACGTATTCAAACGGAAGTGGCGCAACTTGCCGGTGATGATGAAAAAATACGCGCTCAGGCATTGCTCAATTTAACTCAAGGCATAGATCGCGCTACCCAATTAATCGAACAGCTTTTAATGTTGTCCCGCTTGGACAATTTACAGGAATTGGAAGGTGTTGCGCCGATAAATTGGCAAGCAACGATTTCTTCTTTAATTGGCGAGCTTTATTTCAATGCGCAAAAATACGACATTGAGTTAATTTTTGAAGAGAAAGGCATTCCGCCTCATCTTAACGGGCAGCCGCTTTTGATTTATCAAATGTTGAGAAATATTATTGATAATGCGATTAAATATGCGAAATCCGGCGCTTATGTGAAAATAATTTTAACGAAAGATCATATCGTGATAGAAGATAACGGTGGCGGCGTATCGGAAACCGATTTGATGCAATTGGGACAACGTTTTTATCGACCCGCGGGACAAAATGAAAAGGGAAGCGGGCTGGGATTATCAATCGTTTTTCGCATTGCCGAATTACATCGTTTTAAGGTTCGTTTAGAAAATGTTACGGCTAGCGGCAAGGTGATGGGTTTTAAAGTTGTCATTTCATTAAATTCCTTCGACGCAAAATAATCAGCGTTTTATTTGCCCATTCGTGCGTTATTTTGCGGGCGTTCAATGCGGTGCTCTCGGAGGAGTTAAACATTTTTCCGTAATTGAGTGAGCGGCGCTAAGTTGAAAGATAAAAATAAATCCGTACAATAGCGAACCTTTTTTAGGAACGGTCGTAATCTGAACGGTTGGAGTGGAAATAATGAATGCGAGCTTTCGCGCCTATGTTGATCAACTAAGAGACGTGCATAAAGATAGTAGAGTTTATAAATTTAGTTATCAAGGGCGGGATTTTTGGTTGAAACAGCCGGAAAAACTGTCCGGCATTTGGTTGCTGTTAAAACCGAATCCGAAACAATCGTTTATCAATGAATTGCACGTGTTGCTTGATTTAGCGCGACAACAAGCGCCAGTGCCCAATGTGGTTTATTACGGCGATGATTTTTTTGTACTGGAGGATGCGGGTTTTAGCATTTCTCATTGGATGGACGAGCCGGCACTTTCGCAGGCACAAAAATTTCGTATTTTGTCCGATGCAGCCCAAGCGCTGATCGACTTACATCAGCGGGGGCTTGTGCACGGACGTCCGGCGGTACGTGATATTACGTGGAATAACGGCAAAATTACGTTTTTAGATTTTGAATCTCGTTCGAACAGTCAAAATAACGATTGGTTAATAACGCGTGATACATTATTTTTTTTCAATAGTTTGTGCCGTGAAGATTCCATTTCCGACCGCCTGATAACGGAAATTGTCACTTATTATCAAGCCCATTGTAATGGGAGAAATTGGGCGATAATGATCAATTATTTAACTCGTTTTCGTTGGCTCTATTATTTATTTTTTCCTTTCAAACCCTTCGCAAAAAAAGATTTAATTGCAATTTATCGTTTGTTTGAACTTATTCATTAAAAGGAAGCACCATGAAAAAAATCTTTTCTGTTTTAGTATTGTCGGCTTTTTTAGTCGCTTGTTCGTTTGGTGGTGGCATCGGCGTCGGAGGCGGTAGTAACGGCGTGGGCGTCGGTTTGGGTATCGGTACGGGGATGGGTTTTTAAGTAAAAAACCGCACGTCGTATGTTAACCGCCCAACAATACAAAATTTTAAGGTTTCACAAAAGTTTGAAGATTTCGTAAAAATCGCTTGATCTTTTGATTTCGCTCATTATAATACGCCGCATATTTCGGACGCGGGGTGGAGCAGCTTGGTAGCTCGTCGGGCTCATAACCCGAAGGCCGTCGGTTCAAATCCGGCCCCCGCAACCAATAACAAGTTCAGTAAAAAGAACCCCAAATTGGGGTTTTTTTATACGAGAAATTTAGAAACTGGGCTTAGGTTCTATGAACCTAACCCTTTTTTTACGCCTGAAATTTAGCGCGGAACAGAAGACTTGGCTTCTTTAATTTTTAATTATAGAAGAAGTGAAGAACAACGAAGTTGCGAATTAGCACCGCATTGAACCCTATTAAATATCTTCTGCTTGTGCTACCTCCGTAAGCGGAGCTAAACGAATCATCGATAACAGGAGCGAAAATTGGCTACATTAGAACAAAATTTACACGAAATGTTGCAAGGCGCAGTGGAAGACTTGGGCTGCGAACTTTGGGGCATTGAATGTCAGCGTACAGGTCGTTTCATGACTGTGCGTATTTTTATCGACAAAGAAGGGGGTGTCAGCGTAGATGATTGTGCCGATGTTAGTCGTCAAATCAGTGCGATCTTGGATGTCGAGGATCCGATAGCGGATAAATATAACTTGGAAGTGTCTTCGCCGGGATTAGATCGTCCGTTGTTCAGTTTAGCTCAATACGGGCGTTACCTGGGGCAAGATATTGCGATTCATCTGCGTATTCCCGTGATGGAGCGACGCAAGTGGCAAGGTAAATTGGAACGCCTTGAAAACGATATGCTGATCTTGAACGTTGATGGTCAAGAACAGACGTTTGCTTTTGGTAACATTCAAAAAGCGAATGTAGTGGCAAAATTTTAAAAAGGAGAAAAAGAAAAATGAGTAAAGAAATTTTATTGGCGGCGGAAGCGGTATCTAACGAGAAGTTATTACCGCGTGAGAAAATTTTTGAAGCGTTAGAGAGTGCGATTGCGCTTTCTACTAAGAAAAAATACGAATACGAAACCGATATTCGCGTTTCAATTAATCCGAAAACCGGTGAATTCGACACTTTCCGTCGTTGGTTAGTGGTGGACGAAGTAAAAGTGCCGACCAAAGAAATAACTTTGGAAGCAGCACAATTTGAAGATCCGGCTATTCAACTCGGTGATTATGTGGAAGATCAAATCGAATCTATCGCTTTCGACCGCATCGCAATGCAAACTGCACGTCAAGTGATCAGCACTAAAATTCGTGAAGCGGAACGCGCTAAAGTCGTCGAACAATTCCTTTCCGAAGAAGGCAAAATTGTTACCGGCACGGTGAAAAAAGTAAATCGCGACAGCATTATTTTAGACTTAGGTAACAAGGCCGAAGCCGTGATTATGCGCGAGGATATGTTGCCGCGTGAAAATTTTCGGCCGGGCGATCGCGTTCGTGGCGTACTTTATAAAGTTAATCCGGAAAGCAAAACCTTTCAATTATTTGTCACCCGTGCAAAACCTGAAATGTTGATTGAATTATTCCGCATCGAAGTGCCGGAAATTGGTGAGGAAATGATTGAAATCCGCGGTGCTGCACGTGATCCGGGAGCTCGTGCAAAAATCGCGGTAAAATCAAACGACAAGCGTATCGATCCGGTAGGCGCTTGCGTCGGTATGCGTGGCGCACGTGTTCAAGCGATCACTAATGAATTGGGCGGCGAACGTATCGATATCGTGCTTTGGGACGACAATCCGGCGCAATTCGTGATTAATGCAATGGCGCCGGCTGATGTTTCTTCCATCATCGTAGATGAAGATAATCATTCTATGGATATCGCGGTTGAAGCCGACAATTTGGCGCAAGCCATCGGCCGTAACGGTCAAAACGTACGTTTAGCCACTCAATTGACCGGTTGGACATTAAACGTGATGACCACCGATGATTTAACGGCAAAACATCAAGCTGAAGACAGAAAAGTGATTGATCTTTTTATGGATAGCTTAGAGCTTGACGAAGAATTCGCTCAAATTCTGGTGGACGAGGGGTTCACTAATTTAGAAGAAATTGCTTACGTGCCAGTGAGCGAATTAACTGCAATTGACGGTTTAGAAGACGAAGATTTGGTTGAAGAACTGCAAACTCGCGCAAAAAATGCAATTACTGCAGCGGCAGTAGCGGAAGAAGAAGTTTTGAAAAAAGCCAATATTGAAGATGCCTTATTAAATCTTGCCGGGATGAATCGTCATATTGCTTTCAAATTGGCGGAAAAACAAATTACTACCCTTGAAGAACTCGCCGAGCAGGGGGTTGATGATTTAACGGATATTGAAGAATTAAGTGCTGAACAAGTGGCCGATTTAATTATGGCGGCGCGTAATATCTGTTGGTTCGGCGAAGAGTAAGGAGAGTTTAGAATGACTGATGAAGTAAAAAAAACGGATACAGAAGCACCAAAGAAATTAAGTATTCAACGCAGAACTAAGACCACGGTAAGTGCAACGACCACAAGTGGTAAAAGCAAAGCGGTGCAAGTGGAAGTACGTAAAAAACGTACGGTTCAGACTGATGCAGCCAAAAAAGAGGAAGAAGCAGCAAAACTAAAAGCGCAACAAGATGCGGATGCTAAAAAAGCGGAGGCGGAAGAAAAAGCCCGCGTTCAAGCGGAAAAAGTCAAAAAAGAGAAAAAAACGACGGCAGAAAAAGCTAAAGCACAAGCCAAATCTGTAAAAGCCGCTAATAGTACGGTCGAATCTAAAGCGAAATCTGTTGATCCTGAAAAAGAAAAACGTAAAGCAGAAGAAGCCGAACTTCGTCGTAAAGCGGAAGAATTAGCTCGCCAAAAAGCCGAGGAACAAGCTCGCCGTGCTGCAGAGGAAGCTAAACGCTATGCGGATTCCGATAACTCCGACGATGATTCTTCTTCCGAAGATTATGCCGATTACAATCTAAGCTCAAGATATGCTCTCGAAGCCGAAGATGAAGAGGAGCGTCGTAATGAAAATCGCGGTAGAGGCAAAAATAGAGTAGCGAAAACGAAAAAAGGCGGACGCGACGATGACAATAGTAAAAATAACAGAAATGAACGGGAATCCAATCGTAGAAATCCAAAAGACGGTAAATTAGGTAAAGGTAAAAACGGTAAGAAAGGCGCTGCTTTGCAACAAGCCTTCACCAAACCGGTTCAAGCAGTGAAAGCGGATGTAATTATCGGCGAAACGATCACTGTTGCCGAGCTTGCCAATAAAATGGCAATCAAGGCTACTGAAATTATTAAAACGATGATGAAAATGGGCGAAATGGTGACCATTAACCAAGTGCTTGACCAAGAAACCGCACAATTAGTGGCGGAAGAACTAGGGCACAAAGTCATTCTTCGTAACGAAAACGAACTTGAAGAAGCTGTATTGGGTGATCGTGACGTGAACGCGGAAAAAGTGACCCGAGCGCCGGTTGTCACTATTATGGGCCACGTTGACCACGGTAAAACATCGCTGCTTGATTACATTCGTAAAGCTAAAGTGGCAGCTGGCGAAGCGGGTGGGATCACTCAGCACATCGGTGCGTATCACGTTGAAATGGATGACGGCAAAATGATCACCTTCTTAGATACACCGGGACACGCGGCCTTTACTTCTATGCGTGCGCGTGGTGCGAAAGCAACCGATATTGTGGTTCTCGTAGTAGCTGCCGATGACGGCGTGATGCCACAAACCATTGAGGCGATTCAACATGCTAAAGCGGCGGGCGCACCGCTAGTGGTTGCAGTAAATAAAATTGATAAGCCAGAAGCCAATCCTGAACGGGTAGAACAAGAATTGTTGCAATACGAAGTCATTTCTGAAAAATTCGGTGGTGAAGTGCAATTTGTACCGGTTTCCGCTAAGAAGGGAACAGGGATTGATGAATTGTTAGATGCGATTTTACTTCAATCGGAAGTTTTAGAATTAACTGCCGTAAAAGATGGTATGGCGAGCGGTGTAGTGATCGAGTCTTATCTTGACAAAGGTCGAGGTCCGGTTGCAACTATTTTGGTTCAATCCGGTACTTTACACAAAGGGGATATTGTCCTTTGCGGTTTTGAATACGGTCGCGTACGTGCAATGCGCGATGAAAATGGTAAAGAAATCAACGAAGCCGGCCCGTCTATTCCGGTGGAAGTGCTTGGACTTTCCGGTGTGCCGGCGGCAGGGGATGAAGCCACCGTGGTGCGCGATGAGAAAAAAGCGCGTGAAGTGGCGTTATACCGTCAAGGTAAATTCCGTGAAGTGAAGTTAGCGCGTCAGCAAAAAGCCAAATTAGAAAATATGTTCAGTAATATGGCGGAAGGTGATGTGGCGGAATTAAACGTTATCGTAAAAGCGGACGTACAAGGTTCCGTAGAAGCCATCGTTCAATCTTTAAACGAACTTTCAACAGATGAAGTGAAAGTGAAAGTGGTGGGCTCCGGCGTGGGCGGTATCACCGAAACCGACGCAACTTTAGCAGCTGCGTCTAATGCGATTGTTATCGGTTTTAACGTACGTGCCGACGCATCAGCACGTCGCCTGATTGAAGCAGAAAACATCGATTTACGTTATTATTCCATCATTTATGAATTGTTAAATGAAATCAAAGCGGCAATGAGCGGTATGCTAGAGCCGGAATTCAAACAAGAAATTATTGGCCTTGCTGAAGTGCGTGATGTGTTCCGTCATCCGAAATTCGGTGCGATCGCCGGTTGTATGGTGACTGAAGGTGTCGTAAAACGTAACAATCCAATCCGCGTATTACGCGACAACGTAGTTATTTTTGAGGGTGAATTGGAATCGCTCCGCCGTTTTAAAGACGATGTTGCCGAAGTGCGTAGTAATATGGAATGCGGTATCGGTGTGAAAAACTACAACGACGTGAAAGTCGGTGACCAGATTGAGGTGTTCGAAGTCGTTGAGGTTAAACGTTCGATCTAGTTTTAAACGATGATTAATGATTCGGTCTTTACGGGAGTGAAGACCGATTTTGTATTATTAAGTCAGGATTTCACCATCGGTGAAACCAGATATTAAAATAAAAATAGAGAAATTCAATGGCTCGAGAATTTAAACGTAGCGACCGTGTCGCGCAAGAAATCCAAAAAGAAATTGCGGTAATTTTACAACGTGAAGTCAAAGACCCGCGTATTGGCATGGTGACGGTGTCCGATGTGGAAGTGTCTAGTGATTTGGCGTATGCCAAAGTTTTCGTCACATTCTTATTTGATCACGATGAACAGACGATTACACAAGGCATGAAAGGTTTGGAAAAAGCAGCCCCCTATATTCGCACATTGCTTGGCAAAACGATGCGTTTGCGCATCGTACCGGAGATTCGATTTATTTATGACGAATCGTTGGTTGAAGGAATGCGTATGTCAAATCTTGTTTCTAACGTCATTCGTGAAGACGAAGCGAAACATAAAGAGGATTAATCGTGTCTAGACCAAGTAAAAAAGGCCGTGACATTGATGGTGTATTTTTACTGGATAAACCGCAAGGTATGTCGTCTAACGACATTATGCAGAAAGTAAAGCGTCTGTTCCAAGCAAATAAAGCGGGCCATACAGGCGCGTTGGATCCATTAGCGACCGGAATGTTACCGATTTGCTTAGGCGAAGCGACTAAATTTTCGCAGTTCTTATTAGATGCGGATAAACGTTACGTTGTGACGGCTAAATTAGGTGAGCGAACCGATACGTCCGATGCAGAAGGGCAGATTGTAGAAACTCGTGCGGTAAATGTAGGTACCGCTGAAATTTTGAGCGCACTTGAGGCGTTTCGCGGTAGTATTTTGCAAGTGCCGACCATGTTTTCCGCCCTCAAACATAATGGCAGACCATTATATGAATACGCGCGTCAAGGCATTACCGTGGCCCGTGAAGCACGCCCCATTACGATTTTTGAACTAAACTTCATTGAATATGAAGCGCCTTATTTAACGCTTGAAGTATATTGTTCAAAAGGTACTTATATTCGTACCTTAATCGATGATTTAGGTGAAGCCCTTCAATGCGGTGCTCATGTAACCATGCTACGCAGAATCGCTGTGGCGAATTATCCGACGGAAAAAATGATGACTTGGGATGAGTTGCAAAGATTAGCAGAGCGGCAGGATCTATCATTGTTGGATGCGCATTTATTGCCGACGGATAGTGCAGTTGCCAAACTGCCGACCTTACATTTGACTGCGGAGCAGAGTAGAGCGATTGGCTTTGGTCAGCGCCTGAAATTTACCAACCGGCAACAATTACAAGGCCAAGTACGCTTGTTTTCTGCCGAGAATTTATTTTTGGGAATTGCACAAATCGGGCAGGATTGTGTGATTAGACCGGTAAGACTAGTAAATTATTTATAAAAAAACTTTTATTAATTAGTGCGTTTTTTTGAAATGCCTCTAAAGACGAAATGAAATCAAAGGATTTGATCTCATTTTAGAAAGTTTTAGAAAAGCAAGGAAAAAGAATAAGAACTTACAACTTTATATTGTTGGAAAAGGTGAAAAAATTGTAGAGGACGGCATTATAGATGTCGGTTTTTCTAAAGATCCGATTAGTTGGTATAATTCTGTCGATTATGTCATTAATGCGAATAGACAAAGCTATTTTGATTTATCTATTATAGAAGCGCTTTCAACCGGCGTGCCGATTATTATGGCAAATAATTTTGGACATAGCTATTTTAATAATAAATCTCCTTTAATTTTTACGTTTAATGTAAATAATCAAGATGAATTAACAGAAATTTTAGCGAATAAGCTAAGTAAAAGAGATTATTCTAGGCTAGAAAATAGATTACTTTATGAAAAAGAATTATCGGATATTCGTTATTACGATAGATTTATCGATTTTATTAAATCGATTATAAAATAAACTATCAGATAAAATTTGAGGAAATAACGGATTTCTTTTAGATATTTCTCTTTTCATAATTTATTTGCCTTTCTAATGAAATTCCAGTAGTCTTTCCTGTAATTTATTCATTACAAGTATTGTAAACAAAAAATTACAGGTGAATTATGGAAGCCCTTAAAGATTTACGTGCCGATATTGACGCACTTGACCACAAACTTATCCAACTTTTTGCCAAACGCCTTGAGTTGGTTTCACAGATTGGCAAAATTAAACATCAACATGGCTTGCCGATTTATGCACCGCAACGCGAAATTGATATGCTTAAAGCGCGCCGCGAAGAGGCGGAAAAAGCCGGTATTTCAGCCGATTTAATCGAAGACGTGTTGCGCCGTTTTATGCGCGAATCCTACAGCAATGAAAACCGATTTGGTTTTAAAACCGTCAATCCGGATATTCAGAAAATCGTTATCGTAGGCGGTAACGGAAAACTCGGCGGCTTATTTGCCCGTTATTTACGCGCTTCCGGTTATCCTGTCACAATATTAGATCGCAATGATTGGGAACACGCAAAAGAGATTTTAGCAGGCGCCAATGCGGTGCTGATTTCGGTACCCATTAATCAAACTCTTGCCACTATTGAACGATTAAAACCGTATCTCAGTGAAAATATGTTACTGGCAGATCTCACTTCCGTGAAACGCGAACCGCTTGCCAAAATGTTGGCAGTGCATACCGGCGCAGTGGTGGGCTTGCATCCGATGTTCGGGCCGGATATCACTAGCATGGCGAAACAAGTGGTGGTACGTTGCGATGGGCGTTTTGCCGAACGTTACGAATGGCTGCTTGAGCAAATCCAAATTTGGGGCGCGAAAATTTATCAAACAGACGCCGCCGAACACGATCATAATATGACTTACGTGCAAGCCCTGCGCCACTTCGCCACCTTCGCTAATGGCCTACATCTTTCCAAGCAGCCGGTAAATTTAGCGAATTTGCTCGCGCTTTCTTCTCCAATTTATCGTTTAGAATTGGCTATGATCGGCCGCCTATTTGCACAAGATGCCGAACTTTACGCTGACATTATCATGGATAAAGCGGAAAACCTTGATGTGATCGAAAGTTTGAAAGAGACTTATGAAGAGGCTTTAGAATTTTTTGAAAATGGCGACCGACAAGGCTTTATTGATGCTTTCTGCCAAGTCCGTGAATGGTTCGGCGATTACTCTGAGCAATTCTTAAAAGAAAGCCGCCAGTTATTACAGCAGGCGAATGATTTGAAACAAGTTTAGTTTTTTTTGTATCGCGGCGGCGTAAACAGATTTGCCGGCATCGTCAAAAGCTTCATTTCATCGGGCTTAAAAAACGAAAACGCGAAGCCCCTATTTTAGGGGCTTCAATGCGGTGCTATTTTGAATGTTGAACGATTAAGCAAGTTACTACCGGCGAAGTCTTCTTTACTTCACAATTTCATAACAAGGCTCATAAGCTTTTCCGGTCGGCAATTTCATTCGATGTTGCTGAATAAAATCTTCCAGTAGTTTATCCACTTTTTCCATTAAAGTGCGGTCTCCGTGCAGCTTAAATTTGCCGAAATGGGTGATATCGTCTTGTGTTTGCGGCTTAATGTTGCCTGCCACAATACCGGAAAAAGCCTGGCGCAGGTTGGCGGTTAAATCCATTTTTGATTGGTTAAAATGCAAGGCTAAATTCGCCATATTTTCATGAGTCGGCTCGAAAGGTTGTTGCAAACGCGGATCGATTTTAAGCGACCAATTAAAACAGTAGGAATCATTGGTTTGACGACGTTGCGTTGTCACATCTCCCATCGCTTTTCTCATATGACGGGCGACACTTGTGGCATCATCAATTATGATCGTATACAGTTTTTGCACGTCTTTACCCAATACATCGCCGATAAAGCGATCAATTGTTGCGAAATAATTCGCACTTTCTTGCGGGCCGGTCAAAATCAGTGGTAAATGTTGCGCTTTGTTTTCCGGATTAAGTTTTACCCCCAGTACATATAATAATTCTTCAAATGTACCCGGGCCGCCGGGGAAAATTAAAATACCGTGTCCCATGCGCACAAAGGCTTCCAAGCGTTTTTCGATATCCGGCATAATAATTAACTCGTTGACAATCGGATTTGGCGGTTCGGAAGCGATAATCGACGGTTCGGTAATGCCGATAAAACGGCTGTGTTGATAGCGTTGGTTGGCATGTCCGATTGCCGCGCCTTTCATCGGCGCTTCCATCACGCCCGTACCGCAACCGGTGATGATGTTCATTTCGCGCAAACCCAATTCCAGCCCAACTTGGCGACAATATTGATATTCCACTTCGCTAATCGAATGGCCGCCCCAACACACGACAAGATTTGGATGTTCGCCCACAATCAAGGCTTTCGCATTACGCAAAATAGAAAATACTTGGTTGGTGATTTGTTTGCTGTCTTGCAATTTTTCATGTTGATGCAGCGCGTTGACGAACAAAATATCGCGCAATACGGCGAATAAATGATATTGAATGTTCAGCATCATTTTATCGTCCACAAAAGCGCTTTCCGGCGGATTATGCAGTTCCAAACTCACACCGCGTTCACGGGCAATCAGATGAATATCGAAATCGGCATATTGCTGTAACAGCGCGCGACTGTCATCGGTTACCGCACCGGAATTCAGCACGGCGAGCGAGCAGTTGCGATAGAGTTGATATAAATCTGATTGTGCGGTTTTAGTTAGCTGTTCCACTTCAAGATGGGAAAGCTGATCCATGCTACCTTTCGGATTAATAAAATGAATGTTCGACATAACGATCTCTATTGTCTGGCTAAACGTAAATTTTGCGGAATGGTTTCAAAATTTGAGCGGAATGGGTTAATGTCCAAACCGCCGCGACGCGTGTAACGGGCATAAACCGTGAGTTTTTGCGGTTTGGCATAACGCATTAAATCACAGAAAATACGTTCCGCACATTGTTCGTGAAATTCGTTATGTTGGCGGAATGACACGATATAACGTAATAATTTCTCGCGATCGATTTTGTTGCCGACGTAGTGAATTTGCAGCGTTCCCCAATCCGGTTGATGAGTAATCAAGCAGTTAGATTTTAGCAAATGGCTGACTAAATATTCTTCTACGATCTCATCAGACACGCAATCTTCTAGCCACTCAGCGTTAAATTCATAATCGCGAATTTCGATATTTTGCTCGTCGATGCATTCGCCGTGTAGCGATTTAATGATTTGGCCGTCATAAAATGCCAGCGGATTTAACCGCACCTTGACTTCGCCTTGCGCGCAATCACTTAAATCTCGTTGCATGGTATGCGCAACTTGCTCAAAATCGGCGAATTTACTTTGATTGAAGCTATTTAAATAGAGTTTAAAACTTTTTGATTCGATTAAATTTCGGCTTCGATAATCCAAATAAATATCGGCGATGGCCACTTGTGGCAAGCCTTTTTGGTTTAGCCAGGAAATTTCATAAGCCGTCCAAATATCCGCGCCGGTTGTAAACGGTTGTGCATCGGTAATGCCCAAAGCGTCGCGATTTAACGCGCGCGGTACGGGCTGTAATAAGGTGCGATCATAGTTGGCGGCGTATTCGGTTTTTTGTCCGAGTTTAAGGGATGTTAAACAGTTGTCTTGGTTGTTCATTTTGTTTCCATTGTTGTTTATTTCTATTGTCGTTTATTTCTATTGTAGGGTCGCGTACGCCATCTTTACTTCATACCATTTCAATGCGGTGCTATTTTGAGAGGTCATTTTACAAAAAATTCCACGAAAGATTGGATACCAAACGACAAGCGTCGCATTTGAAGTGAAGCACATCAAAAAGCGCTTGGTCAAGTGTCCAAACAGCACCGCATTGAGGGCAGCAACGGCGCCGTTCTTGCGCCGGCGATTCGCCGCCGACGCGATACAAATAATAGTAAGTCGGCACGCCGCTTTGTTTTTCGATTTCTTGCGCCAAATAGCGACCGTGTTTAGAAAGCCGGCTTTGTACGTCGGAAATTTCAGAAAGTGCTGTTTGTTCCAATACCGCACCGTTCATTTGCAACTGATCGCAAGCTTGCCAATTTTCTTGCCATTTCAGTACGTCTTGGCTTAAGTGCGGTTGGTTTTTTAGCTGTTTATATAACGGTATTGGCGCAAAATTTTCACCGCTATGAATCGGCGAACAGCTTTGTAAGTGCGTGGTGTATAACACTTGCCAAGCGGGACGCGCGTTTTCAGCAGTTTGGTCGGCATTAAGATCGTCGCCAAGTAGCAAAAAATTTTCTAAAAAAAGCCCAAATTTTTCTGCCTGCTGCAAGGCAAAATCCACTTCGGTGTTATTGTTTTGGGGAAAAAGACTGTCTTGTTCCGGACAAACCACGCGCATAGCGAAACCTTGTGCGCCGTTGTCTTCGACTAAATACAGCGAAATTTCGCGCCCGATAATTTGCCCATTGTAACGCCATTGATCGATCAGCGCATTTAGCACGCGGTTTTGCTCGACGATGTGATTTTCAAGAGCGGTAATGCGAAAATAGGGTTCGATTAAATACATAAATTTTTTAATTGTTGTGCGATTTGATTCAGCCCGTTCAAGCGCGTTTCACTCAAACGTTGTGCGATGCCGAGTTCGTTAAAGAACGCGCCGAGGTCAAAGTTGCGCAATTGTTCGACGTTTTTGCCGTTGATTTGGTTTAACAAAATCCATAACAAGCCATTCATAATGCGTGCTTCACTGAAAGCCCGGAAGGTGAAAGTGCGATCGGTTTTCGGCAAGATTTGGAACCACATTTGCGCTTCGCAGCCGTTAATAGGCTGCATCTCGGCAAGTTCTTCATCGCACGGGCGCGGCAAATTCTTACCTGCTTGAATGATAAGTCGATAACGTTCTTCCCAAGTTTTGGCATTTTTTAATTGTTCGATCATTGCAGTAAATCCAAGGCTTTATCTAATGCGCTGAAAAATGCAGAAACCTCCTCCGGCGCATTATAAGGCGCAAAGGAAAGGCGCAATGTGGTGCGTTCGCCAAGACGTGCCAAATAAGGCTGGGCGCAATGTTCGCCGACCCGCAAGGCGATATGTTGTTCACTTAATAAAGTGGAAAGATCGGACGAATTAATCTTGTCAAAGACGAAGCACACCACGCTGCTAGGTTGCGGCGAGTTAAATAAACGGCAAGTTGGGTAATGTTTTAAGCGCGCTTTAACTGATTCCGCCAAGTCGATCGCATGTTGTTCAGCGGCGACAAGATCCCATTTGGTTAGCCAATCCAGCACCGCATTGAAGCCAATGACACCGGCAATGTTCGGCGTGCCGGCCTCTAAACGATAGGGCAAATCGGCAAAGGTGATGTTTTCACTTGATACGCGATCCACCATTTTCCCGCCGAAAAACAGCGGTTGCAGTTGAGTAAGGGCGGTCAATTTTCCGCTTAATACGCCGAGGCCGTTCGGGCCATAAATTTTATGAGCGGAAAAGGCGAGGAAATCCGCATCCAAATCCTGTAAATCGATTTTTATATGGCTGACGGCTTGCGCCGAATCGACTAAAACCAAGGCAGGACTATGTTTCCGAATAATTTTAATTAAATGTTTAATCGGCTGCTGCGTGCCGGTGACGTTCGATACGAAATTCAGCGCCACCAATTTGGTTTTCTCATTTAAGGCGGCTTTCAACGCGTGCTCATTAATCAACCAATTATCTAAAATCGGCAAAACGCGTATTTTGGCTCCGCACTTTTTCGCCGTTTCGTACCAAGTGACGAAATTAGCGTGGTGATCCGCTTGGCTAATTAAAATTTCATCACCGGCTTTTAATTGGGGCAATAAGCCGTTTGCGACTAAATTGATCGCGTGGGTGGTGCTGGATGTCCAAATTACTGCTTTTTCGCTTTCTGCATTGATGAATTGTTTAACTTGCGTGCGAGCCCGTTCATATTGCGCTGTTTGTGCCGCATCGTATTGGCTACGATGCACGGAACCGGCGGAAGCATAAAATTCAGCCGTGCGTTCAATAAGCGCTGTGGGTTTTAGCGTTGTCGCGGCGTTATCTAAATACAGCACCGCATCGGAACGTTGAAAATAAGGGAAATCTTGCCGGAACGCTTGATAATCAAAAGCCATGTTTTTTCTCCTGCTTGCGCCATTCGTGCGGTGGAATCGGATGTTTGTCCGCCCATAATCCTAAGCGTTGCGCCTGCGCTTGTTGTTGCGCTTGTAAATAAATCGGGTGATGAAGATACTGATTATATGCCCAAGCCATGCCTTGTTTCACCAACGCTAAATTAATATTTTCGTTGCCGAGATAAACGGTTGCTAAAGTACGTTTGTAGTGATCTTTGCCTATGCTGTCTAAGCAAACTTGACGTTTATATACCATAGCGGAAAGGGCTTGTTTGGCTTTTTGTCCGAAAGCTTGAGTTTTTTCCGGCGCATCGATTTCTGCTAAGCGTACTTTGAACGGTTTCTTATTTTTGGTTAAGCAGGTTAGCGTATCGCCGTCGCTCACGCCAATCACAAAACAGCTATTGCGCGGGCTGGAACAAGCGGAAAGTGAGGTGAAAAAGACGCATAAAATTAGCAAATAGTGCTTTATCATGTTTAGGAAAAGGCTAATTCGGATTGGTGTATTTTACCTAAAAAACTCGCTAATCTTGAAAAAAAGCGTAGAATAATTTCAAATTTTATTAAAAAAGTTGAAAGGGCAAAAATGTTATACAAGAAGGCTTTTCTTTTGGCGCGCTCCTTATTGATTCTTTATATTATGCTTTATCTCGGTAATCTAATCGCGCATTTTGTGCCCGTTGGTGTGCCGGGGAGTATTTGGGGCTTGTTAGTGCTTTTTATCGGCTTAACTACGCAGACGATTCGTTTGGAGTGGATTTACTTTGGCGCAAGCTTGTTAATTCGTTTTATGGCAATTTTGTTTGTACCGGTGAGTGTGGGAATTATCAAATATTCCGACTTATTATGGGCGCAGATGAATATTTTGTTAATTCCGAATATCGTCAGCACTTGTATTACGTTAGTTTTTATCGGCGTGATGGCAAATATGCTGTTTGATCGCCAATCTTTCGGGCATAAACGCCAAAAAGTATTGGCAAAACGCATGGCTGAAATAGAAAAATAAATTTAACTTGGAAAATCAATGAATTACGCAATTTATCTTTATACGTTTTTAACAATTTTCGGTTTTTGGCTTGCCTTACAAATCAGTAAACGCTGGAAATCGGTAATTTTTAATACGTTTATTTTAACCGTATTAATTTTGGTATTAATTTTATTGGTTGGCAAAATTCCTTACGATAATTATATGGCCGGTAATGCGCCGATTAATAATTTGCTCGCGTTGAGTATTGTTGCCCTCGCTTTGCCACTTTATGAGCAGCTCAAACAAATCGCCAAACAATGGCGCATTATTCTTTCTGTGGTAGTGCTTGCCTCCGTTTTTTCCATGCTTACCGGCGCAATTTTGGCATTAATTTTAGGCGCTACGCCGGAAATGGTGGCTACCGTATTACCGAAATCCATCACTACACCGATCGCAATGGAAGTGTCTTCTCATTTAGGCGGCATCCCAGCCGTTACAGCGGTCGGTGTCGTAGTTGCCGGTTTACAAGGCTCAATTTTCGGTTATTTGATTTTGAAAAAAATTGGCTTACGTCATCAAGAAGCCATCGGTTTGTCGGTAGGCTCCGTTTCGCACGCGCTTGGTACTGTAAGTTGTATGGAAATCAATCCGAAAGCGGGCAGTTACAGCTCTATTTCTTTAGTATTGTGTGGCATTATCAGTTCCATTTTGGCGCCTTTAGTATTTAAAATCATTTACTTATTCGTCTAATCCAAATAAAACCGCCATCTGTTTCGATGGTGGCTTTATGCTACAATCCGCCCGTTTCTTCCTTAATTTCTGCTTAATATTATGAAAAATACTTTATCGCCCGCTTGGGCCGAGCGTTTTATTGCCGATCCACCGCGTGAAAGAGATCATCGCCCGCCGTTTCGGCGTGATCGCGGACGTATTCTGCATTCCGCCGCATTTCGTTGTTTGCAGGCGAAAACCCAAATTCATGCAGTCGGCGAGAATGATTTCTATCGTACTCGGTTAACGCATTCTTTGGAGGTGGCGCAAATCGGCAGCAGCCTTGTGGCGCAATTAAAATTTGCCGAATCTTTCACTAATTTATCCGAACAACTTAATGTTGATGCTGCAGAATTACAAAAACAGCTGAAAAGTTTATTGCCAAGCAACGATTTGATCGAAAGTCTTTGTTTCGCTCATGATATCGGTCACCCTCCGTTCGGACACGGCGGAGAAGTGGCGCTAAATTTTATGATGCACGAACAGGGCGGCTTTGAAGGTAATGCGCAGACTTTTCGTATTCTTACCAAACTGGAACCCTACACGGCAAACGCCGGCATGAATTTGACCCGCCGCACTTTACTCGGCGTAGTTAAATATCCGACGATTTTAGATCGCGCTTCGCCGCAATATGCAGATTTATCGCAACTTAGCCAAACCGATGCGCGTTATGTAAAAATCAGTGATTGGAAGCCCGGCAAAGGCATTTTTCGTGATGATTTAACGATGTTCGAATGGCTTCTAAAAAATCTTTCTGAACAGGATCGAACATTGTTTTGTTCACTCCAAAACGCACGCTCAGATTCCGCTGAATTTTTAAAGACCCGCTTTAAATCTCTGGATTGCAGCATTATGGAATTGGCGGACGATATCGCCTACGCGGTGCATGATTTAGAAGATGCAATAGTCACAAAAATGGTAAATGCGCAACAATGGCAAGAAGCGAGCACCGCGTTGATGCAAATTCCGCAGCCATGGCTGCAGAAAAATATTCGACGCATTAGTTTTGGGCTTTTTTCCGATAAGCATTTCGAACGAAAAAATGCCATTGGAGCATTGGTGAACTTCTTCATTACCAACGTGCGCTGGACGCTAACCGAAAACTTCGACGAACCATTGTTACGTTATAACGCACAATTGCCGGAAAATGTCGTAAAGGTGTTAGAGATCTTCAAACAATTCGTCTGGAAATATGTGATTCGTAATGTGGAAACCCAGCGCATTGAGTATAAAGGGCAACGCATGCTGACGGAACTGTTCCGAATTTTTGAATCTGACCCGCTACGTTTGTTACCACACAATACCGCACAAAAATGGCAAAAGGCGCTACCCGAACATAAAAAACGGGTGATTTGTGATTACATCGCGGGGATGTCTGACGCTTATGCAATGCGGGTTTATCAGCAGCTGTGAACAATTTCCGTCGGCGTACTACGCTAACAGCACCGCATTGAACGCGCTTTCAATGCGGTGCTATTTAATCAGTTCGATAAATGTTTTGTAGCCTGACACAAAACAGCTGTTTAACGTTTCCTTCTTCCAAAATAAAAAACCGCTACTCAATTGAGTAGCGGGATGGTCTTAAAATAAGATTTAAAAAAAACTGCGATATTGCGATATGCAGTGCACTAGCACTTTATCAGATGCTCATTCTATGAAGAAGTTCATATTTTTTTGATAAAAAATTTAGAAAAATCAGCCAATACTATTTGGCCATAAATGCGAGAATTTGTTGTTCAATGCCTTCTGCATCTAGTTTTAGTTCGTGCAATATTTCTTGTTGGGTACCTTGCGGAATAAAGTAATCCGGTAAACCGAGCTGTAACAAAATGTGAGGTTTGCCGGAGGCATTTAACACTTCGGCAACGGCTGAACCAGCACCGCATTGAACGGCATTTTCTTCCAATGTCACCAAATAATCATGAGTTTGCGCCAATACGTTAATCATTTCCGTATCTAACGGTTTCACAAATCGCATATCGACCAATGTTGCACCCAAATTTTCCGCCACTTTATACGCTGCTGGAAGTAATGTGCCGAAATTTAAAATGGCGATTTTTTTTCCTTCTTTAATCAAACGCGCTTTACCGAGCGGCAACATTTCTAACGGCGCTAAATCTACGCCTTGCGCATTACCACGCGGATAACGCACCGCCGCCGGCTTACCGCATCGGAGGCCGGTGTAAAGCATTTGGCGGCATTCGTTTTCATCGCTTGGCGTCATAATGATCATATTTGGAATGCAGCGCATAAAACTTAAATCGAAAGCGCCTTGGTGGGTTTGCCCATCGGCACCGACAATACCGGCGCGGTCGATCGCAAATAGCACCGGCAAATTTTGAATGGCAACATCGTGAATCAGTTGGTCGTAAGCGCGTTGCAAAAAGGTCGAATAAATCGCCACAACCGGCTTGTAACCGCCGATAGCAAGGCCTGCGGCAAATGTCACAGCGTGCTGTTCGGCAATGGCAACATCAAAATATTGCTCAGGGAAACGTTGGGAAAATTCCACCAGACCGGAGCCTTCGCGCATGGCCGGTGTGATGCCGATGATTTTCGGATCTTGCGCTGCCATTTCACACAGCCAATCACCGAAGATTTTAGAATAACTCGGTTTGGTATTAGATTTCGGCAATTCGCCACGGCTCGGGTCAAATTTCGGTACGCCATGAAAGCCGATTGGATCTTTTTCTGCCGGCTCATAGCCTTTACCTTTCTTGGTTTTGATATGTAAGAATTGCGGACCTTTCAGATTGCGCATATTGCTTAGCGTTGCCACCAATTCGTCAATATTATGCCCGTCCACTGGGCCGATATAGTTAAAACCAAGCTCTTCAAACAGCGTACTTTGCGGTGAAAACATCACGCCTTTCATATGTTCCTCGGTTTTTTTCATAAAGTTTTTTACCGGCGGAACCTTATCAAGAATTTTTTTGCTACCGTCGCGCAATGTTGAGTAGAGAGAACCGGAAAAAATACGCGCTAAATGATTATTTAACGCGCCGACATTTTCTGAAATAGACATTTCGTTATCGTTTAAAATCACCAACATATCGGTGTGTAACGAACCGGCGTGATTTAATGCCTCAAATGCCATACCTGCAGTAATTGCGCCGTCACCAATCACACACACGGTTTTACGCCCGGCGTTTTCGCGTTCTGCCGCTAAGGCTACGCCAAGTCCGGCGCTAATTGAGGTGGAAGAATGGCCAACACTTAAGACGTCAAATTCGCTTTCTTCACGCCAAGGGAACGGATGAATTCCGCCTTTTTGACGAATTGTAGACATTTGATCACGTCGTCCGGTTAAAATTTTGTGCGGATAGGCTTGATGACCGACATCCCAAATTAATTGGTCAAAAGGCGTTTTATACACATAATGCAACGCCACAGTAAGTTCTACCGTTCCTAAGCCGGATGCTAAATGGCCGCTGGTTTGACTAACAGAGTTTAAAAGATAATCACGCAGCTCTTGGCAAAGTTGAGGCAGTTGCTCTTTGCGCAAAAGGCGCAAATCTTCCGGAGAATTGATAAGAGATAAAAGAGGATAATGGTTCATATCGTGAGTCATTTTTAAAAAATTTTGATTTTCGACGGTATTTTTGTAGGAAAAATGTGACGCGGTCGCAATTAACTTTTACGCGTAATGATAAATTCTGCTAAAGCGCGAAGCGCACCGGTATCAAATGGAATACCTTCCAATTCGGCAAGAGCCTGTTGATACAAATCTTGCGCTTTTTGTTTTGCGCCGGCTAAACCGAGTAATTTGGGATAGGTGCTTTTATCCAAATCAAGATCGGATCCTACCGGTTTGCCGATTTCCGCGCTGTCACCTTCGATATCCAAAATATCGTCTTGCACTTGGAAGGCTAGTCCGATAGCGTCGGCATAGCGCGTCAAAGTTTGCTCCAAATTTTGATCGGCATGCTGCGGCGAGCAGATAAAACCGAGTTTCAATGCGGTGCCGAGCAACGCTCCCGTTTTATTGCGATGAATCTGTTCCAACTCAGCCAAACTGATTTGTTTGTGTTCGGAAATTAAATCCAAACTTTGCCCTAAACACATTCCTTGCGCGCCGGAGGCTTGCGCTAAAATTTGCACTAAAGCCAGTTTTTGTGCGGCGGAAATATGCGGTGTTTGCGTCAAAATTTCAAAAGCTAAACTTTGCAATGCATCGCCGGCAAGAATGGCGGTGGCTTCATCGAATTGAATATGGCAAGTCGGATGACCGCGGCGCAGATCATCGTTATCCATTGCCGGCAAATCGTCGTGAATTAGGGAATATGCGTGAATCAGCTCAATGGCGGCGGCGGCATAATCTAAGGCTTGTTCGTTGGCGCCCAACATCTTGCCGGTCGCATAAACTAAAAAAGGGCGAACCCGTTTGCCGCCCAATAACACCCCGTATTTCATCGCATCACGCAATGGCGCATGATGGCTTTCAATGCGCTCGAAGTACGCTTCCAAAAAGGCGTCAATGCGGTGCTGAATCAGCCTTAAATCTGCAGAAAATCGATTCATTTAGGCATTCCCTTGGTAGTCGTTTAACGTAGCGGTTTCGCTTTTTTGTAACAAAATTTGAATGCGCTGTTCCGCCTGTTGCAAGCGTTCTTGCCCCAACTGCGCCAATTTAATGCCTTGCTCGAATTCTTTTAGCGCTTCTTCTAACGGCAACTCGCCGCTTTCTAAACGCGAAACGATGGTTTCTAATTGCGACAACGTCGTTTCAAAATCCTGTGTCGCAGCCGGTTTACGAGCCATTAATCATTCCTTTCTTCGCAGTAAAAATTGCGCGCTATTGTACTTTATTTTACGGGCATTGTTAAAAATTATTTCAGCCTGATATACAGCCTGTTACTGTATAGACTTTTCTTCATCTTCGCGTAAAATACCCGCCATTTTTATTAAGCCAATCAGATAATGATTTTATGAAATTTGTCGTTAAACTTTTCCCTGAAATTATGATTAAAAGCGAAACCGTGCGTAAGCGTTTCGCTAAAATTCTGACCTCCAATATCCGCAATATTTTACAAAAATTTGATGAAGAAACCGCCGTAGTGCGCCATTGGGACTACATTGAAGTGCGGTCGAAAAATGAAGAGAATCGTGCCGAACTTATCGCGTTGTTACAACGTATTCCGGGCATTCATCATTTTTTAGAAGTGGAAGAAAAACCGTTTACGGATTTACATCATATTTTTGAACTGACGCTCGCCGATGTAGAACAACAATTGCAAGGCAAAACCTTTTGCGTGCGTGTAAAACGAAAGGGCAAACATTCGTTTAGTTCCATCGAAGCGGAACGCTATATCGGCGGCGGCTTAAATCAACATATCGAAAGTGCTAAAGTACGCTTGAAAAATCCCGACGTGACTGTGCGCATTGAGATTGAAGACGACAAAATGATGCTGGTCAAAGCGCGTCATGCAGGCATCGGCGGTTATCCCATCGGCACGCAGGAAGACGTACTTTCGCTTATTTCCGGCGGTTTCGATTCCGGCGTGTCCAGTTATATGCTACTGCGTCGCGGTTCGCGCGTACATTACTGCTTCTTTAATCTCGGCGGCGCGGCGCATGAAATCGGCGTAAAACAAATGGCCTATCATATTTGGCAACGTTACGGCAGCTCCCACAAAGTGCGTTTTATCGCGGTGAATTTTGAAGGCGTAGTCGGCGAGATTTTAGAAAAAATCGACAACGGCCAAATGGGCGTAGTGTTGAAACGCATGATGGTGCGCGCGGCAAGTAAAGTGGCGGCACGTTTCAATATTGAAGCGATTGTAACGGGGGAGGCACTTGGTCAAGTTTCCAGCCAAACGCTAACTAATCTGCGCTTAATTGATGAAGCCGCTGAGGCGCTTGTATTACGCCCGCTTATTACACACGACAAAGAACAAATTATCGCCATGGCGAAAGAAATCGGCACAGAAGATATTGCCAAATCTATGCCGGAATTTTGCGGCGTGATTTCAAAAAATCCGACCATCAAAGCTGTTCGTGAGAAGATCGTTGAAGAAGAAGGGCATTTTGATTTTGCCGTTCTCGAGAGTGCGGTCAAAAATGCGCAAATTTTAGATATTCGCCAAATTGCGGAAGAAACCGAAAGACAAGTAATTGAAGTGGAGGCAAGCTCTGTCTTAGGTGAAAACGATATAATTTTGGATATTCGCAGTCCGGAAGAAATGGATGAAAAGCCTTTTGAATCCGCAACTCACGAAGTGAAGCAAATGCCGTTTTATAAGCTTTCATCGCAATTTGGTTCGCTGGATCAAAGTAAAAACTACGTATTGTATTGTGAACGCGGCGTAATGAGTAAATTGCAAGCGTTGTATCTGAAAGAAAATGGCTTCGTTAACGTGCGGGTATTCGCGAAAAAATAATCTTGAAATAGGCGCCCTACGTTTTCAAAGGGCGATTAAGTTCGCTCCAATTCTTCCAACATTTCATCAATGGCTTTCGCCAGCAATGTGCGGTCGTGGCGATAACTGATGTCATCCGCATTGAGGCGTTTTTCTAATATTTTCACATTGCCGAGATCGCCAACGGGCACCGCATTGAAACCGCTATTTTTCCTTATCGGCGTAATTACGCCATCAATGACGGCTGCGCCGACCGTGTGATGAATCCATTCAATGCGGTGCTCTAGAGAGAGTTCGGCCGCCGCTCCGAGTTCCGTGCCTAAATTGTCGATAAAAATCTTTTTTGCCGAACTTAAACGAATTGCCGTCGCGATATCCGCTAAAAGTAGTGGCGGCATGATGCTGGTTAAAAAGCTGCCCGGGCCGAATATGATTACGTCTGCCTGTGAAATGGCTTGCACGGCTTCCGGTGTGGCTTGCACCAAGGGCACGAGAAAAAGCGATTGCGGCGCTTCGGTTAAATTATCAATACCGACTTCGCCCACGATGCTGGAACCGGCACCAAGGCTGGCGGCGAGGTGAACGGGCGTTTCGGACATGGGAATCAGGTGCGATTTTACGTGCAACAAATCGCGGATCAAATTTACGCCATCTAGCGGACGAACGTGCATATTTTCAAGCGCTTTGAGCATTAAATTGCCGAGATTATGTCCTGCCAATTCGCCGTTGCCGCTGAAACGATATTCGAATAGCGCGGATGCGGTGCTAGGTTCGATGATAATTTGGTTTAAGCAATTGCGTAGATCGCCCCAGGCTATGCCGCCTTGTTGTTGCCGAATGCGTCCGGTGGAGCCGCCATTGTCCGTGGTAGTGACGATACCGGTTAGGCGCTCTTTGATAAAACTTAGCGCTGACATGACGCGTCCCAAGCCGTGTCCGCCGCCAATGGCAACAATATGCGAATGATTCAAGAATTCATAGTGGCGATGGGGGGGGTAAATCCGACATAAAATTTTCTATTTCCTACCTCTAAAATATTATAAAAACAATCGCTATATAATTATTTATATGATTGATTTATAAGAATTTAATTAAATACGCATGGCATCGGAACGAATTGATTGCGTTAATTGGTGAGAATCTTTTAAAATAAGCGCCGATATTTTATCGCATAACTCCGAGCTTGTTTAGTCTAAGTTCTCTTAGGGAATATGACGGCAATGCCAATAACGCAATTCGTTATTCAGGGATAAGTCGGAAACGGCTTGTCCTCTCCATTTTAGAAAGGTGTCTAATGCAAATTCCAATCAAAAACGTGGGAAACGAACGTCTTGTGGACGCGTTTCAACGCCACTATTACTATTTGCGACTGTCGATTACCGACCAGTGTAATTTTCGTTGCAACTATTGCTTACCGAACGGTTATCAGCCGGAAGCAAATAAACCGAGTTTTCTTACCTTAAGCGAAATTACCCGCGTTGCGCGTGCTTTTGCGGCAATGGGCACAGAAAAAATTCGTTTAACCGGCGGCGAACCAACCTTACGTAAAGATTTTCTTACTATTGCCGAAAGCGTGGCGAATGTCGAAGGAATTCGCCACGTGGCGTTGACAACTAATGGCTACCGCATGGCGAAGGATGTAGCGGATTGGAAACGTGCGGGCGTAACTTCCGTGAATGTCAGCGTAGATAGCCTCGATCCGAGAATGTTCCATCAAATTACCGGCATCAATAAATTTGATGAAGTGATGCGTGGTATCGATCGTGCGTTTGACGTGGGGTATCACAAGGTAAAAGTGAATTCCGTGTTGATGAAAAATCTTAACGATCACGAATTTAATCAATTTCTGGCCTGGGTGAAAAATCGCCCGATTCAAATGCGTTTTATCGAACTGATGCAAACCGGTGAAATGGACAGCTTCTTTGAGCGTCATCATCTTTCCGGTGAAATTCTTGCACAAAAATTGTTATCACAAGGTTGGCAGTTACAACAACGTGCTGCCACCGACGGGCCGGCTAAAGTATTTAGTCATCCTGATTATCAAGGCGAAATCGGTTTGATTATGCCTTATGAAAAGAATTTCTGCGCCAGTTGTAATCGTTTACGCGTATCGGCAAAAGGGAAGTTACACCTTTGTTTATTCGGTGAAGAAGGCATTGAGTTGCGCGATTTATTACAATCGGAAGAGCAGCAAGGCGTTTTACAATCCCGTATTTTTTCCGCATTACAAGGCAAGCGCGAACATCATTATTTGCATCAAGGCGATAGCGGAATTCGTAATCATCTCGCCTCCATCGGCGGCTAAAAATTTTTAAAAATTAATCTTACTCGTATCCAATATGACCCAATTTACCCATATCAATAGCCAAGGTGAGGCTAACATGGTGGATGTTTCCGGCAAGTCGGAAACCGTACGCGAAGCGCGTGCCGAAGCCTTGGTGACCATGTCACAAGAAACCTTATCCATGATTTTAAACGGACAACATCACAAAGGCGATGTATTCGCCACGGCACGTATCGCCGGTATTCAAGCGGCAAAACGTACTTGGGAGTTGATTCCGTTATGTCATCCGCTGTTGCTTTCTAAAGTGGAAGTCAGCCTTGAACCTTTAGTTGAAAGCAACCAGGTGCGCATTGAATCCTTTTGCAAACTCACCGGTAAAACCGGGGTGGAAATGGAGGCATTGACCGCTGCCAGCATCACCGCATTGACTATTTACGATATGTGCAAAGCAGTACAAAAAGACATGGTGATCGAGCATGTGCGCCTGCTTGAAAAACGCGGTGGAAAATCCGGTCACTTTATGGCCGAGAATCACTAGGAAAAGGGAAAAATCATATGTTAAAAGTATTATTTTTTGCTCAAACCCGTGAATTAATCGGTATTGATGAAATTGTGCTTGAACAAGATTTTGCAACGGCAGACGCGTTACGTGAACATTTAAGCCAAAAAGGAGATAAATGGGCGTTGGCATTAGAAAAAGGAAAGTTGCTTGTGGCGATTAATCAAACGTTGATGCCACTCGAGAGTGCAATTAAGTCTGGCGATGAAATCGCCTTTTTTCCACCGGTTACGGGAGGATAAATGAACGATATTCGAATTGCCGTGCAAGAGGCCGAATTCGACCAAAATGCGGTTTATCATTGGCTTTCAGAGCAAAATTCAGTAGGCGCTGCGGTAATTTTTGTCGGTAAAGTTCGCGAACTTAACTTAGGCGATGACGTTTCAAGCCTTTATTTAGAACACTATCCCGCAATGACTGAAAAAGCGTTAAAGGAAATTGTTGCTGAGGCTAAGCAACGTTGGGAGATTCAACGAGTCGCGGTAATTCATCGTGTCGGCTTATTACAAACCGGTGATGAGATTGTGCTGGTCGGTGTGAGTTCTTCGCATCGTGGCGAGGCTTATCGAGCTAATGAATTCATTATGGATTTTCTAAAATCGAAAGCGCCTTTTTGGAAAAAAGAACGAACCGACAAAGGTGAACGTTGGATCGATGCACGGACTTCGGATAAACAAGCGCTAGAAAAATGGTAAATTAAGAAAATCAAATAAACGGATAAAATGCTTGTCGACTTGAAGCATAAAAATAGCACCGTATTGGAAGCGCTTCCAATGCGGTGCTATTTTGTTAGATGAATTCTTACGTATATAATTTGAAAAGCCTTATAAAAAAGCTCGGTTTAAACCGAGCTTTTTTTCAACCGAATTTAACCGGCGGTAGCAAGATTTCCTAAATCTTTATCGATTAAGAATAAACCTTCGCCGTCTTCACCGAGAAGATTTAATTTATCCAAGATACTACTGAATAATTTTTCTTCTTCGTGCTGTTCTGCCACGTACCATTGTAAAAAGTTGAACGCAGAGTAATCTTTTTCTTCAAAGGTTTTACCTACTAATTCATTGATTTTACTGGTGATCAATTTTTCATGTTGATACGTTAATTCAACAATTTCTTTTAATGAATTATATTCATGAGACGGAGCCTCAACCGCACTGATAATCGCTTGCGCACCGGTTTCATTCAAATAAGTGAATAATTTGCGCATGTGTTGCATTTCTTCTGCAGCATGCGCGGATAAGAATTTTGCCGCACCTTCAAAACCTTGTTGCTCACACCAAGCACTCATTTGAAGATATAAGTTAGAAGAATAAAATTCCAAATTCATCTGGTCGTTTAACAGCTTAATCACATTGTTTGATAACATTTTATTTCTCCTATTTATTATAAAGTAGCTAAATCACGATCAACAAAGTACAAACTGCGGCCGTCTTCACCAAGAAGGTTAAATTTATCAATAATACTATTGAATAATTTTTCTTCTTCGTGTTGTTCCGCTACATACCATTGCAAGAAGTTGAAGGTAGAGTAGTCTTTGTGTGCAAAAGTCACTTCAACCAATTCATTGATTTTGGATGTTACTAATTTTTCGTGTTGTAACGTTGTCTCAAATACTTCTTTCAACGTTTTGTAGTCGTTTTTAGGCGCTTCAATTTTGCCTAAAAGCGGCATACCACTGGTTTCGCTCACATATTGGAATAATTTTTGCATATGTTCCAATTCTTCATCGGCATGACGAAGTAGAAATGCAGCAGCACCTTCATAACCGTGTTTGTAACACCATGCACTCATTTGTAGATAAACGTTAGAAGAGTAGAACTCTAAGTTAATCTGTTCATTCAATTTGTCTGTAATTGCTTGATTAAGCATAACTAACTCCTTTCCATATCGGTTTTATAAAACAATAAAGCTCAAATTGCGTTGCGCATTTTAGAGGGTTAAATGAGAATTTGCAAGTTATTTTTCTTAAAAAAAATCATAAACCATTAATTTTCAATAATAAAAACAACATAAATTATTCTCATTTACCTACTTAAAAAATATTTATGATTGCAAGACCACGTCACAGTTCTTCGTCCTTGCCAAAATCTTAAAATTTCGACTCAAATTTTACGTACCGCAAACTCGCTTAATTTTTTCTTTTTTAGGTGAATTTAATTTATTCCCGTTTATCAATCTTGATTTTTTTCTTCAATAAAGAGGAGAGATTATTTCACAAAGTGACGTCCCCATATATTTTATTTAACATAATATTGATTATGCGGAATTAGTTATCCGGTAAGTGAAAACTACGGGCTAAATAAATCACAGACTTATGCACAAGTGATAAATCCTATTCAAACAAGATAAAACGGTATTTCAAGACATTTCTTCACCGTATTTTTGGTGAATTATTAACTGGTATATAAAGTGATTGCGGAAATTGAATAATGTTTTTTTGATTATCTAATCAGATAAAATTTAAGAAAATTATGTGAGTAAATCCCTTTAGAAGAAAAAAGCACATTCCTTCGAATGTGCTTTTTTTATGTTATAAAATTTTATCTTGTTATGTTGTCACGAAACTAACCTAGCAACTTGGCGCCGTATTCATAAACTTGTTGTAATAGCGCTAGCTTTTCCGGATTATTCGCATACTCCTCAATAAGACGTTGTAAGCGCTCCTCAAAATCAACCGCGCTTTTCGCAAGTTTACGTCGGCAATATTTCTGCCATTTAACTTGTTCCGCTCGGTTTAACGTTTTGTAGAAATGACGTGCTCTATAATGAAATAATAACTCCGGAATGCGTTTATCTTCAAAAGCCAAACCGGAGTCAGCTAATTTATCAGGCGGTAAACTGCGTAAAATCGCCATATTATTTTTATCGGCATGGCTGAAAAAACCGTTGTATAGCTCGGTTTCAACATTATCGCTTGGTTCAAATTGACGCGCTTCGGTAAAAATATCCGTGACTTTCTCACGAATATCAAAAGATGCACGTAATTTTGCTAAATTTTCTAAGCATAATTGACGGTTAATGCCCAGACGTTCGGCATTTTCAGGTAATAAAGTTTTTGCCGGAGCTAAAATCGGGCATTTATTGATATGAACTAATTTTAACGGTACCGCTGAAACGCCCTTTTCTTCCAAGTCGCTTTTTTTAGTATACAAATCTTCGCGTAATTCGGTTGCATTTTTTGCCAGCAAATTATCAATGTCACCGGTTAAATCACACACAATCACGGCATTTTGATTGCTTGGATGCCAGGCAATCGGCGAAACCCAAGTACAATTTCCACGATAATTTCCTAACATACCCGAAACATGCACCAACGGCGTCATTTCTGCCGTATCAATGAGTTTTTCAATTTCCTTTTTGCCGCGATTTTCAAAGAAATATTGGAACATTTTAGGCTGTTTTTCTTTGATAAGTTTCGCCATAGCAATGGTTGCATAAACATCGGACATTGCATCATGCGCATTTTCATGAGCAATACCATTAGCTTCTGTTAGTTTTTCCAGCTTAAAGCTCGGCATTCCCTCATCATCAAAAGCCCAATTTATGCCGTCAGGGCGCAGTGCATAACAAGCCCGTACCAAATCCAGTAAATCCCAACGTGAATTACCGTTTTTCCAACTATATTCATAAGGATCGATAAAATTACGATAAAAAGTGTAACGTGTCATTTCATCGTCATAGCGAATGTTATTGTAGCCCATCACGCAAGTGTTTGGCTGAGAAAATTCTGCTAGGATTTTCGTTGCAAATTCCGGTTCAGATATACCTTTTTCATTACATTCCTGCGGTGTGATCCCCGTCACCAGCACCGCATCGGGCGTTGGTAAATAGTCATTGGTTTGCTTGCAATAAAGCATTACCGGCTCGCCAATAATATTAAAATCCGCGTCTGTCCGAATACCGGCGAATTGCGCTGGGCGATCGTTTGCCGGGCTAATGCCAAAACTTTCGTAATCGTAAATAAAGAAGCTGAAATCTTTCGTCATAATTCCTCTTTTTTATACGATAATTTTATCTAAATAATACAAACTGAAAATAGCAGCCAAACTAAACATAATACCCAACCAATTAAGTTTACTAATTTTTTCTTTGAATATTAACGCGCCGGTAATCGTACCGAGGCAAATAACGCCGATATTCATTCCGGCAAAAACTAATGTAGGGTTACCGCCGAAACTTTGATGTGCTTTGATGTAAAACAAAATATTAAAGAAATTCAACACGCCTAACATAATACCGCCGAATACGCTTGGCACCGTCCATTGGGTACGTTTTAATAATAAATAGATAAACATCAAGCAAGCCGCAAGGGAAAATGAAATAAATAAGGTAGCCGGGAACGCCCCGCCACTTTTGGCCACTTGTTTAAATAAAATATCAATAATGCCGTAGCCGAACCATACGCCGACAAGTCCTAATACCCCTTTAAAATTGATCACACTTTTGTCTTGGTTTGGCTTACTTAATAAGCAAAATAAACCGATAAACGCGAAGGTAATGCCAAGAACTTTGGACCGACTTAGGGTTTCGTGGAAGATCAAAAAAGCAGCTAAAATCGGTAAGAATAAGGAGAGACGCTGCGCCGCGTCGGAGCGCACGATACCGGCGAACTCCACCGCTTTCGACATAATAAGAAATACCGTTGGGAGCAATATCCCTAATGCTAAGAAAATCAGTATGCTTTCGCTTTGCGCGATGTAATCAATAAATGCAAGTCCTTTGAAATCCGGTTTCAGCAGGAAATAGCTAAATGTGATTGCCGTAATATAGTTAAATGCGATGGCTTGGTCGATAACGATATTTTTTTTGCGCGCAATTTTCAATAATACGGAAACCGCAACGCTACAAAGAATGGCGAGAATGAGATGATACATTTTTGTTCCTTACATAATTAAACTACGCTCAAGAATCCCGGTATTATGCCGCAATGCACAAAACCATCCGATTGAGGTATGAGTTCAAGTCATAAAACAGCACCGCATTGAAGCGACTTCCAATGCGGTGCTGTTTGGTGAGGTCATTTCAGCCTTGTACAACAGCTATAATTTTGAAGGATTCAAAAATTTTTTGACCGCACTGCTCTTTTATTTTCTATTCCGTGTATTTTCTATTCCGTGGCGCCGAAACCGCGTAAGCCGACCACGTGAACGTGCTCTTGATTACCGGCAATTTTACGCACCAGTTTATAGGTCGTTCCTTTTTCCGGGCTGATATTTTCAGGAGCGGCAATCAATAATTGCATATCCAAACGTTC
Source organism: Aggregatibacter sp. HMT-949 (assembly GCF_041734645.1). NCBI lineage: Bacteria > Pseudomonadati > Pseudomonadota > Gammaproteobacteria > Pasteurellales > Pasteurellaceae > Aggregatibacter > Aggregatibacter sp. HMT-949. The sequence goes on from NZ_CP162010.1 coordinate 977,776, forward strand.
GCAAAGCTCAAATAAAGTGGAGATGGATTTGCCATCCAAACGTGCGGCTTCATCTAAGAATAGCAAGCGACAAGGCACGATATCTTTACCGCGAATACGACGGCTTTCTTCTTCCCAGCTTTGCACCACCATTAACAGAATCGACATCCCGGTACCAATGGCTTCACCGGTTGAAAGTGCACCACTTTCCGCCCGCAGCCAACCGTCCGCACCACGGAACACTTCCACTTCCAATTCAAGATAATTGCGATAATCCAACAATTCTTCACCGATAGTTTGCGCGGTGCGTTGCCCCATATCAATATGCGGGTTAATGCGTTGGTAGAGTTTCGCCATAGCTTCTGAGAAGGTCATCCGATTGTCGTTGAACAAATCTTGATATTCGTTTTGCTGGCCGGAAAGCGCATCCAACAACATCGCATGCGTATCGCGAATATTGACCACCAAACGTACTGATTTCACTTGACCGAAAGCAATATTCTGTAAGCCTTGGTTAAGCATTCGAATGCGGTGCTGTTCGCGCTGTATAGTTTTCCGCATAATATTCGCCACACTTTCGGAACTGATCGCTAGTTTTTTCTCACGACCGGTTAATTCGGCGGTTAAGCGTGAAAGCTCGATTTCCATTTGTTCAATGGCATCGATCGGATCATCGGTTTTAATGATGTCTTGGCGGATACGTTCGCGTAAATGTTGATATACCGCAATAAAGAAGCGTACTTTATTTTCCGGTTTGCGGCTGTCTTCCGACGCACGCAAACTGTCGCGCAAATATTCATTGTCCGCGACGGCAGTACGCAATGCACCTAAGGCTTTATCCGACATAGAACGTAATTCGTCGGCAGATAAATATGCCAATTCACGGCGATTCAGGCGTTTTTCCATATCGGCATTGCGCGATAGGCGTAGCACCACGCACCAACTGGCTTTCGCCGCCACCACTAATTCGCGTTGAGTTTTGTAATCGCGTTCTGCTTTGCGAATTCGACGATTTAAGTTTTCCGCTTCGCTTTCAATCAACGTTAATTGTTTTTCCACATAAGCGCGACGTTGACGACTGGTTGACAGCTGTTGATACAATTCATCGCGACGGATACGAGCACGCTCCTCTGCGCCTTCATCCGCACGCACACCAAGTTGACCGATTTCATCAATCAATTCTTTTAACAGCTGAAGTTTACTGTCGTAAGCGCTTTGCAAACCAATAAATACTTGATTGTATTGTGCAAATTGCGCTTGTTTTTGGCGTAATTGTTCGCGCTGGGCGTCACGTTGCGCTTGCATTTGTTCTAAACGCTGACGAAGTCGCTCATTAAGCTCGGAAGTTTCTGCTTGTCCCGCATCTTCGTAAGCAAAATGAGGTTTACGTTGCACCACATCCGCCAAAGCAAATACGCGTTGTTGTGCTTGTTTTTGACGTTCAATGGCTTGGGTTAATTCTTGTTTTAAACCTTCGTAATTTTTCGGATCGCTTTGTAAACTCTCGGCCATCGACTCTAATTGTGACAACGTCTCGCCGTATTGGCGAACAAAATGTTCATCTTGTTCGGCAACATCTAACTGCTCGCGACACTCTTCAAGGCGATCGATTAAATTTTCGTCCGCAAGTACATTTAATTGCGGAATCAATTTATTGAGCAATTGAATTCTTTCCTTTGCACTATCCAATTGAATGCGCAATTGTTGCTCACCGCTATTGAATTGGTTTAATTCGCGCTCGATTTCATTGCGTTCGCGGTTAACTTCCGCCATTAATTCTTCCGGATTTGGCTGGAACGCAAGGGCTAAATGTAAACCGACAAATTGACTGAAATGTTCATGCAAACGTTGACATTTCTGTACGTCGAAGGCGATTTGCGCATATTCTTCGGCAATTTCATCGCGTTGAACTTGTAATTCTTCTAAGTGTTTTTCGCGCGCCGCACGACCAAATAACGGAATTTCCGGAAATTTAGAGTAGCGCAATTCACGATCTGAAACCTGTACCACCACGCCGAGTTCTAATTCCTGCGCCGATAATACACTGTCATCAAATGCCGCCGGATCACCTTCAATTAAATATAAATCATCCGGACAATCTTCTAAATCGATCAGCTGTTCGCGCACCGCATCCAAGTCGCGCACCACGATGGCATGACGCGCCGGACCGTAAAGTGCGGAGAAATAAGGCGCATCTTCAATCGGCACATCATCATAAAGTTCGGAAAGCAACACACCGCCGAAACGTTCGGCAAGCGTATTTAAACGCGCGTCTTCAGAACCGTCCGGCTGACTTAAACGCGAAATTTGCTCCTCTAACTGCTGACGTTTTTGCTCAAGCTGATCGCGTAGCATTGTCAATTCGCGTTCTTTCACCAACTGTGATTGCATAAAATTCATCACATCTTGGCTGTGTTCAAAATGCTCACCGCTTTGTTCTTCTAAACGCTCTAAGGCGGCTTGCGCCGTTAACCAAGCCGGCGCTTTACGCGCATTTTCATCGTAAAGTGCGGTTAAATTTTCACGTTTTTGACGGAGTGTCGAGCGGCTTTCTACCAGTTCGGAAAGTTCCGCAGAAATATCTTCGATCAATGCCTCTTGTTCGGCATGATAATCTTCTAATTCATCAGCGGTTTCTAAATGTGAATGAGCACGTTGATTAAAATCATTGAGTAATCTGAGCGCACTTTGTTGTTGCGCATAGCGTTGTTCAAGTTCATGTAATTTCGCACGCAGTTGCGGTGTTTGTTGCGCTTGTAGTTTTTGGCTCGGATATTCTCGCAACAATGCTTTCGCGCTTTCCCAGGCACTCGAACGAGGCACTTCGCCGGCAATTTTACAAACTAATTGATAAGCTTTCTCGAACTGCGATTTTGCCGCTTCGGAAATCGACATTTTGTGCTCAAGTTCAAGCACGCGTTCCGTTAAGCCATCCGCATGAGCGGCAAATTCCGTCTGATAATCTTCTGCATTTTTTACGCTTAAATCCGCCAAACCACATAAGGTTTTGGCTTTTTCAAGGGCAGCAATGGCCTGCTGATATTGAAGCGCTCGGGTTTGTTGCGCATCAAGCGCCTGTTGGTAATCTGCTAATTGTGTGCGTACCGCATCAATCTCGGTTTCCGTTTGTTCGAATTGTGCTTGGCTTTCTTCCAATTGTTCGTTGGCGTTTTCAACTACCATTTTTTGTTCTTCCAAACGCTCGGAAAGCTCCGCCACATCTTCTTGATAACGGCTGATTTTTTCTTGATGGCGTAACGCATTCAGTACTAAATTTAAGTGATCCACCGCGCTTTGGTGATCCACTTCCAACGTGTGTTCGCTTTCGGCCAGTTCCGCTGCTTCGCGACTTAAATCAATGAAACGATGTTGCGACAAAACCTGCGCCGCCTTGGCTTGGTACCAGTCGCGGCGCGACTCCAATGCGGTGCTGATATTGCCTCTCCGTTCGTTGGCGTTACGCATATAATCGGACGCCACGTAATTGGTTGTTTCGGTGATTAAATGTTTGAACAAATCGCGGTCCGATTGGGTCACTTTAATGGCTTCCAAGGTCATTCGGTTTTCGCGTAACGCACTTTCCATATCCTGAAAGGCCTTTTTCACACCAAGGTTTTCCGGTAACAAATAATCCCGTAAAGAACGTGTAATCGCGCTGGAAATACCGCCGTATAAGGAGGCCTCAATAAGTTTATAGAATTTGCTACGGTCCGATGCCGAACGTAAGCGTTTCGGAATGATGCCAAGATCGAACATCATTCCGTGATAATCGGTGATGGAATGGTATTGCTTGAATTGCGCGCCGAGATTTTCGATTTTGTCTTTTAGTTCGGTTAAATTTAACACGCGCGCTTGACGCTCCCCTACGGTTTCCGTGAAAAGTGCGGTCGGATTTTGTGATAATTCGACGCCTTGAAGGGAAAAGGTTTTTAAATCCACTTTTTTATCGCGGCCGGCAATCTGTTGCAAACGCACGCCGACAAGGATACGTTGATGACGGGAATTTATCGTATCCAATACCGCGTAACAAACTCCCGGACGTAATTTGCCGTGTAGCCCTTTATCGCGCGAACCGCCTGTAGAGCCGGCTTCCGTGGTATTCCGGAAATGGAGAAGCGTTAAATCCGGAATTAATGCCGTCACAAAACCGGCCATCGTGGTGGATTTACCCGCCCCGTTACCGCCGGAAAGTGTGGTGACCAATTCGTCTAAATCAAAGGTGCGGGCAAAGAAGCCATTCCAGTTAATTAAGGTTAAAGAACGAAATTTGCCACGTTCTACGCCGTTATTTTGCGCAATGCCGGGCACGCCGGTTTCAATGATTTCTTCGGCGGCATCAGTCTCGATTACGTTTTCTTCTTGCTCTAATTCGATTTCATTTTCTCGTTCTAAAATATCGGACATTATGCTGGTTCTCCGTCAAATTCTTCGTCAATTTCATCCGTATTTTCGGCATCATTTTCGGTGGTTTGGGCTTGCTTTTCTAACATCAAGGACTCCGGCGTAGCCGCTTCCCCATCGCGGATTAAGCGGGCTTGCGCTTCTAAGGCATCATCGCCACTGCGCACTTCCACACCGAAACGGAAGACGGCTTCGGAAATGGTAAATTTGCCGCTATTTTGTTCACCTACGGTTTGAATCATCCCCAAACGGCGCAAACGCCCAATGGCGGCGCGCACTTTTTCCGCAAGTTTTTGTTTATCCAAGTCGGAACCACTAGAACGTTGATTCACAGCCTTTAATAATTTTCCTTCATCGGCAAGGTTTAATAATTCGTCATACACTTCTTGCGTGCTGAAAATCCCCTGTTGCGCCAAACGCTCCGGACTTAAATAAAGATAGCAAAGCACTTTCCCCACCAACATTTCCAACTCGGAAAGCACCGAACGCGCAATCAGCGTAGTTGCTTTCGGGCGAAGATAAAAAAAGCCTTCCGGCGCACGAATCAATTCTACGTTATAACGGCGGTAAAAACCGTCCAATTCATTTTGAAAATCCATTAAGAAAGCGTGATTGTCCAAATATTCCGTGCCAATATGGCGACCGCTCCGCAACAGGCTATCCACTGCCGGAAATAACGGATTGGCAATTGCCATCGCAAGTTTGGGGGAAATTACATCTTGAAGGTTGTCTGTCATTCTCTGTTCTCTGCTTTTTATTGTGGCAAATGATGGCATTTGCCGCATTTATATCCTGATAAAACGAATGGAATTCGCCTCTACAATTTAATATTTATCAATCACATGAGCCTGTACTTCAGCACCGCATTGATTAATGCTTTGCCAATTCGGATAAACGCCCGACAAATCCTCGTTCGCCATACCTAGCCGCACAGCTTGATCCACAATAATCCGCGCCACGTCAAAATGACGGGAAATCGGATAATTTTCCAATTGTGTTTTTAAAACCAAACTCAAATCAATTGGGCGATTATTTTCCCGATATGTAATTAATAAACCTTGCATATGTTCCACAATTTGATCGTGCAAGTCGGAAAGAGATTCATATTGTAATTCTTCCGGCAATTCACCCAACGCGTCATCTTCGCGCAGCGTCATTTCTTCATCGCGCAAATCCACTAATCGCTCGGCTTGGGCCGTCCATAAGAACCAAGGATGATCGAAATAATGGTGAATGGAATTACGCAAACGTTGGGAAAATACGCGGTTTTTGTCCATATCAATGGCGGTACGGATAAATTTATGCACGTGGCGGTCGTAACCAATCCACAAATCAATGGCTTGCTGTCCCCAGCTGATAATTCGGTCGAGTTTGGCTTGTAAATCCGTAATCAGTTGATCGATAAAATACAAATCGTCACGTCCGATGACGCAATCTTGAATTCGTAATAATTGTGCTTGCAGCTTATCGCCCGCCGCATTTAAGGTATCTTGTAATTCGCGTAAATTACCGGAGGTTTCATCTAACAAACGCTCGCAACTGGAAATTGCCGCTTGCCAATCTTTGGTTAAAAGTTCGGCAATTTCTTCTTTAATGCTTTGCTGATTTTCATCCATCGTGCGTTGCGAAAGATCAATGCTATCGAAAATTTCCGCTACGGAATATTTCAACGGCGCAAACACGTTGCGGCGCCAATAATGTTCGTTTTCGCTATTCGTTGCCCCCTCTTCCGCAGAATCCGATGCGCGCTGAATTTCATCCGCCACAATAGAAAGTTGCACGGAAAGGCGCAAAGCGGAAAATTCGCGCTGACGAATATAATAATCGGATACGCCTACGCCGAGCGGTGTTAAACGATAAATTGCTAAACCTTCGGTAAACTCGCTGCTAAAACGATTCAATAAGCGCTGTTTCACTAATTCATTAATGGCGTTATTGGCGCGTGTCGCGATGGCATCTGCGGATTGTTCAAAGGCACTTGCCGTATGGCGAAAAATATCCACCAGATCCGCCTCCAGCATTTCGCCGTCTAAACGTTCGTTGTTATAAATCGCAATCGCCAACAAAAAAACTAAGCGTTCGGTGGGTAAATTCAAAGAAAACTCGCGATCTTTCGCCCAAGACACGAGTTCGGGAATTGTTTGGGAGGTTTCAATCATTGAAGTTGTAACGCATTAAAATTGAACAAAAAATTGTGGCCGATTATACAGGATTTTTCATGGATCTTAAAAATCTTCTTTTGGCGCAACCGCACTTTTCCTGTTTTTCACGTATAATGTGCGCTTTTCATAAATTAGCGAAAAAAACATGACCGAATTAACTCAATTAGAAAAAAAGCAAAATTATAATTTCAACAAATTACAAAAACGTTTACGCCGCAATGTTGGCAATGCCATTGCCGACTTTGGCATGATTGAAGAAGGTGACAAAATTATGGTGTGTTTGTCCGGCGGTAAAGACAGTTATACATTGTTGGATATTTTGCGTAATCTGCAACAAAGCGCACCAATAAAATTCGATATCATCGCGGTAAATCTTGACCAAAAACAACCGGGTTTTCCGGAACATGTTCTGCCGGAATATTTAGAAAGTATCGGCGTAGATTACAAAATCGTACAAGAAAATACTTACGGCATCGTGAAAGAAAAAATTCCGGAAGGCAAAACCACCTGTTCCCTTTGTTCCCGTTTGCGTCGCGGCATTTTATACCGCACCGCAACGGAGCTCGGCGCCACTAAAATTGCATTGGGGCACCACCGCGACGATATGCTTGCCACTCTCTTTCTCAATATGTTTTACGGCGGAAAAATAAAATCCATGCCGCCGAAATTAATTTCCGATGATGGCAAACAAATCGTGATTCGCCCGTTGGCGTATTGCAAAGAGAAAGATATCGAGAAATACGCGCAGGCAAAACAATTCCCGATTATTCCTTGTAATTTGTGTGGTTCGCAGCCGAATTTGCAGCGTCAAGTTGTGAAAGAAATGCTCAATACTTGGGATCGTCAATATCCGGGACGCTTGGAAACCATGTTCGGCGCTATGCAAAATATCACCCTGTCACATATGCTTGATCCAAAATTATTCAATTTTAAAAACATCAACCGTGGCCAGACATTAGACGGTCTTGAAGGCGACATTGCGTTTGACCAAGAACGCATCACGCCAATGCAACTTGATGATGAAGAACAAATGGATTTTTCCGAGCATGAAATGATCCGTTTCAAAGAAGTGAATTAGTATGTTGAACATCCAAAATAGCACCGCATTGGCCACCGACAAAGACGGCTATTTGCTCGAGCACACGCAATGGAACGAAGACGTGGCGCGTGCCATCGCGCAAGCGGAAAATCTTGAACTGACCGATGCCCATTGGGAAGTGATTTATTTTGTGCGCGATTTTTATCAAGAATACAACACCTCTCCTGCGATTCGGATGTTGGTAAAAGCGATGGCAGAAAAGCTCGGTGCCGATAAAGGCAACAGCCGTTATTTACAACGTTTATTTCCCGAAGGCCCGGCCAAACAAGCGACCAAATTAGCCGGCTTGCCGAAACCGGCGAAGTGCTTGTAACTTCATTTTGGCACCGCATTGAAAGCTTATCGGACAAGCTTCAATGCGGTGCTATTTTGACTCTCCGACTCCCCTGCCAAATACTTCTAGATCTTAATATATTTTTCTATATAATGAAGCCCTTCAAAATTTACCGCTTTTGCTCACTAAATGACGAAAAACACCTTTTATTTTCCGTTCCTTTCGGTCGTACTTGTCGGGCTTTGTCTGCTTTCCCTTTCTTGGGGACGCTACACCATTCCTCCCTCAGACGTTATTGATACGCTGTTAAACAACAGTCAAAACGAAATTCAACACAATATTATTTTTAATCTTCGCCTACCCCGCATTTTAGCCGCCATCTTGGTCGGCGCCGCTCTTGCGGTGGCAGGTACAACTTATCAAGGTATTTTTCGTAACCCATTGGTTTCGCCGGATATTTTAGGCGTATCAAACGGTGCGTGCATAGGCGCGGCGATTGCGATTTTAATGGGCGCCGGAATGCTCGGCGTGCAAACTTTCGCTTTCGCGGGCGGTTTGATTGCCGTGTTGCTGACGATGAATTTACCGCGTTTGATTCAACGTGATTCCACCATTGTATTAGTGCTATCCGGCATTATTGTCTCCGGCTTTATGATGGCAAGTCTTGGTTTGATAAAATACCTCGCCGATCCTGAAACGCAACTTGCTGACATCGTCTATTGGCAACTCGGCAGCCTCACTAAATCCAACTACGATAACTTGATGATTCTTGCGCCGATTATTGTCCTCACAACTGCTATTTTACTCGCTATGCGCTGGCGCATTAATGTTCTCTCTTTAGGCGATCGTGAAGCGAAACTTATCGGCGCGAATATTCGTTTCGAACGCGGTATGATGGTTTGTGCGGCGACCTTGCTGACCGCTTCCGCCGTGTGTTTAAGCGGTACCATCGGCTGGCTGGGATTAGTGATCCCGCATCTTGCGCGTTTATTTATCGGCGATAATAACGTGAAAAGTTTACCGATGGCGGCCTTAATCGGCGCAATTTTTTTGCTGATGGTGGATACTTTGGCACGTAATTTATACGTTCAAGAAATTCCGCTAGGCATTCTCACCGGCTTTATCGGTGCGCCATTCTTCGCTTGGGTACTCATTAAACAAAAAGTGGTCGATTAAGGATTGCGCATGTTACAAATTCAAAATCTTCATTTTTGGCACAATGTAGAACGCCCTTTATTAAACGGCATTGAGTTACAGATTGAACAAGGCGAATTATTAACCATTCTCGGCGCCAACGGACGAGGAAAATCCACATTGCTCAACTGTATCGCCGGGCTTCTCAGCCCTAAAAGCGGCCAAATTTTATTAGAAAACCAACCGCTCAACCGCTTAACTTCAAAACAAATTGCACAAAAAATCGCTTATGTATCGCAACATAGTCCGCAAACTTATCAATATAAAGTGCGTGACTATGTGGTGCTTGGGCGCGCCGCGCATTTAGGCGTATTTGACAAGCCGAGCGAAATGGATTTTGCTTTGGTCGATCACGCATTGGAGAAGCTTAGTATTCGTCATTTTGCCGATAAAATTTATATGCAAATGAGTGGCGGAGAAAAACAACTGGTGAATTTAGCGCGTATTTTGGTGCAACAGCCACAGCTGATTTTATTCGATGAACCGACTTCCGCGCTGGATTACGGTAATGTATTTAAAACCTTGACGCTGATAAAAGAATTGTCGTTGCAAGGCTTTAGCATCATCATGACCACCCATAATCCCGATCATCCGATGCTTTTACACAGTAGCCTTCCTCATAGTCGTGTGGCGATTTTAAACGAACAAGGCAAACTACAAACGGGCACCGCACCGGAAATTATTACGCAAGAAAATCTGACCGCACTGTATCATACGGATCTTCGTTTGATTGCGGTGCCGGAATTACAACGCGAAATTTGCGCAATCACTCACCTTTAAGGAGAAACTATGTTACGTAATACGTTAAAAAAAGGTCTTATCGCCCTTTCCTTTGCCGCTTTTTTAAGTCTTCCCGCTTATGCTAAAAATGTGCAGGAAGTCAAAATCGTGCAGGATGTCAAAGGCAATCAAATCGAAATTCCGACTCAAGTGACGCGCGTGGCAGATTTATGGCACGCCAACAACCAAATCGTCTTGTTATTGGGCGGTGCGGATAAATTAGTCGCTACCACCGATGTGATTCAAAAAAATCCTTGGTTTGGCGAGGTCTATCCGAACATTAAAAATGTACCGGCATTGACTAACGGACAAACGGTACAAATGGAAGAATTGTTACAACGTAATCCGCAAGTGGCATTACTTTCAAATGCGAAAATGCTTGATGAATTAAAACAAGCGGGACTTACCGGTGTTTTGGTAAGTTTTCAGAATTTTGACGGACTAAAGAAAACGGTAAAAATCACAGCCGATGTTCTTGGCGATAATGCACCTAAAATTGCGCAAGAATATATTCAAGAACTTGAAGGCAATATCGCGTTTGTGGAAGCGCGCACGAAAGATGTGAAGGAGCAAGACAAACCGAGCGTACTGCATATTTCCAGCGGTAGCAACCAGCTAAAAATTGACGGCGGTAAGTCCATTATCGGCGATTGGGTCAATAAGGCAGGTGGTCGTAATGCCTTTCCGGACCAAGCCAATTTAGTCGAAGTCAGCATGGAAGATGTATTAAAAGCCAATCCTGATGTGATTATTGTTGGTAGTACCGATGCACAGGCCAGCGTAGATAAAATTTTACAAGATGCTAATTGGCAAGGTGTCAATGCGGTGAAAAATAAACGGGTATTTGTCAACCCAACCGGTACCTTCCCTTGGGATCGCTACAGTGCGGAAGAGGCGCTTCAAGTGTTATGGGCGGCCAAATTATTCCACCCTAATTTATTTAAAGACGTGGATATGGTGGCAAAAACGCAGGCCTTCTACAAAAAATATTACAACTATGCACTAAGCAAAGAAAATGCCGAACAAATTCTTCAAGGGCTACCTCCTTTGAAGTGATTTTTTAAATGCTTTGTTTTTGTGCTTTGTTTTTGTACAAAGAATAGCTACAATGCCCTTCCCTTTTTATTTCTAACAACAAAGGAAATGTTATGAAAATTAGTGCAAGAAACCAATTAAAAGGTAAAGTTGTTTCAATTGAAAACGGTTCTGTAAATGCAATCGTGCACATTGATATCGGCGGTGGTAATGTTATCTCTTCAACTATTTCTTTAGCTGCCGTTAAAGAATTAGGTTTAGAAGTAGGTAAAGAAGCTTATGCCATCATCAAAGCCACTTCTGTTATGGTCGGCGTAAAATAATTCAATCATTTCGTTCTAGAAAACCGCACTTTTTAAAGTGCGGTTTTTTTATAGGTTAGATTTGTTGAATGCAAATTATAAAGATAAAATTACATCATATTTTCACCGAACTTTTACTCTAAGATAATGATAAAAGATCCCTTTGCAGAATATATTCGCCATATTGATGCGGAAAAAAAAGAAAAAAGCTACGCATGGCAAACAGCCATAGGCTTACAAGATGTGGACGGTTTAAAACCCTCTCATTATTTAATTAATACCGCCATCAAAAATATTGAAGGTGAAATCACCATAGAAACGGCTGAAAATTGGGTAAGCCAATATTATCAGCAAAACCCTATTTCTGATGATGAAGATCGTACGGAAGAGGCCGACAAAGTGGCAGTTCGTATTGCCCGTTTATTGTCAGAACCGGCTTTTTCCTTTAATGCACAGCAATATTTATCAATCCATAAATATCTTTTTAATGACATATTCCCTCATGCCGGAAAAATTCGCACTTTCAATATAACGAAAAAAGAATGGGTTTTAAACGGCGATACGATTTCTTACGGCAGCGCCTTAGAATTGAAAGAAACGTTAGAATATGATCTCGCGCAAGAGCGAAAATTTAGTTACAAAGGGATTTCTATTGATGAAGCCATCGATCATTTAGCATTTTTTATTGCTCGATTATGGCAAATTCATGTGTTTGAAGAGGGAAATACCCGCACTACTGCGGTATTTTTTATCAAATACCTAAAAACACTCGGTTTTCAGGTTAGCAATGATAACTTTGCTGAGAATTCTTGGTATTTTCGGAATGCTTTGGTGCGTGCAAATTACAATAATATTACCGAGGGTATTTATGAAACGGCAAAATATTTAGTGCTTTTTATTCGTAACTTATTACTTAATGAAAATTATGTATTAAGCAACCGGCAGCTTCATATTCATTATGCAAACCATCTTCAAAATCTAAAAAAACAAAAACAGGACATTGGAGAAGAAAAACAGGACATTGGAGAAGAAAAACAGGACATTGGAGAAGAAAAACAGGACATTGGAGAAGAAAAACAGGACATTGAAGAAGAAAAACAGGACAAAACAATTTACTTTGAGGGCTCTGCATTTTCAGAAAAAACCAAACGACATGTTCAAACGCTATATCAATGCGTTAAAGATAACGTTTTTTCACGTGCTGACGTAATCAAATATCTTTCACTCACCCCTTCTCCGGCCTCGGAATTGCTGCGCAAGATGCTGGCTAGCGGCATAATTAAAAAAGCCAACGGATTAGGAAAAGGGAAATATCGGTTTTAAACAAATTCCACTCAATTCGCCATTTTCAAAATCACTAAAATTTCAAACGCACTTACCGGTGCACTCAAAAAATAGCATCGCATTGAAACGGCTTCCAATGCGGTGCTATTTGGAGAGTTCAATAAATTAACAACTAAAAGCTATATTTTAACGTAGCATAATAAGCGCGGCCCCGTTCGTTATAGGTGCGGGCGGTGTTTGCATTACGATAAATACGTTTATCTAAAATATTGCTAACGCCGATGCGGGTGCTGAAATTTTCGTTAAATTTATAGCCGATATTTGCGCCCCAAACCCCGTAGCTACCAAGCTCGTATTGTTTCACTAAGCTTCTGCCATTGGTATAAATCACTTGCATGAAGTTTTCCGGATTATTCACCGTTTTTTGTCTGCCATAGCGCGTGTAAGTAGTATTCACATCCCAATTATCATTAATTTTCCAATTTAATGAACTATTGATCGTGTACTTCGGCACAATAGACGTTGGGTTGCCCGTATCTTTATTCACGTTTTTAATCATATAAGTGAAATTGGTTGAGAGCGTCAAAATTTCATCAAAGAACGGAAGTGTTAAATTTCCTTCAACCCCTTCGATTAATGCTCGTTTCGCGTTGCCCCAACGATAAACGTTAGTTGCCGTGTAGTTACGCCAAACCGGTACACCATTCGGTGTATTAGGAGAGCGAATTTCGCGATTATAGCCGCCTGCCGGTGCATCGATGGTCGTTACAAATTCGCCGTTTGAGACGATTTTATTGCGATAATCATTGTGGAAATAAGCAAGGGAGAATAAACGGCCGGCATTTTCATATTCAATACCGATTTCTTTATTCCAACTGGTTTCCGGTTTAATGTCCGGATTACCGAGGAAATAACAGGCGCGTCCCCAATCAAAGCCACCCGGATTATTGTTGACGAATGGGTTGCTTGGAGTTCCTGTCCCGCCGGTATTATTTAATGCATTCGGATTATTCCAATTATTCGCGCGATCAATCGGACAACCGTTACTTGCGTTAATTAACAAATAATTCGGCGAGGATTGATATAAGTTCGGCGCTTTATAAGCACGCGCGACGCCACCTTTCAATTTCCAATTTTCGGTTAATTGATGCGAGAAGTTTACCGAAGGGCTCCAATTCGGTTTGGAATTGGTGCTCGTATCGAACCGCATTCCCGGCGTTACAATGGTTTTATTGTTCGACAACAAAATATTGTCTTCTAAAAAGACCGCATATTCGTTTTGTGATACCTTGCCGCTACGACCTTGATTTTGTAGCCAAGGAATAAATGCATAAGTTTCCATCGTCGCCATCATAGATGCCGCGTCATTCAATTCTGAACGGGACGCTTCCACGCCAACCGTCAACATGTGAGACGTATTGCCGGTGGTAAACGGAATATAGAATTCATTACTGAAACGATAATTGCGTAATAAACCGATTGTTTTCTTCATATCGCTGTTATAAGTGCCTTCATAACTGCCTAATAATCCTTCCGGATAATGATAGTTACGGGTTTGCTCAAAGGTAAAATAAGTACGGTTATCAAAATTTTCCCATTTACCTTCATGAGTCAGGCTGTAACTTTGACGATAAAGCGTTGATGTTTCGGCCCTACGCGCGGCTAAATTATTACGAATATTTCTCGGTCCGGGCACCAAAATTGCCACATTTTGTGAATCACCGTTATAAATATTTCCTTGACGACTATAGTTCGCATCAAAGGTTAATTTTTGATCCGGCGTCATATTCCAAACCAGTTGCCCGGCCACATCTTTATTTCGCACGCCTTCGCGTCCGGCATTAATGGTATTTGCGTTGGCGTTTTCGCTTGCATTCAAATCCAACGCATCCGCATCAGTTCTGGCAAGATTGCCATATAGACGAAAACCAAGCACGTCTTTAATTAACGGCCCGCTTAAATTAAAGCCTACGCGATTGGTATCGCCTTCTTTAGGATCTTCCGGTTGCTCGGTGTAAAGATTTAAACTGCCGTGAAATGCCTCTGTTGGCGATTTGGTTTTAATATTCACTACCCCGCCCATAGCGCCGGAACCGTAACGCGCCGCTGCCGGTCCGCGTAAAACTTCAATGGATTCAATCGCATCCGCCGGCACCCAGTTGGTATCACCGCGCGTGTTGCGCGTACCGTTTCGGCCGTAGCGCTCGGAATTACGAGATTTAACCGGTTTTCCGTCCACTAAAATAAGGGTATTTTCCGGCCCCATCGCGCGAATATCCACTTGGCGTTTATTACCGCGCGCGCCGCCCGGCGCATTGGTACTTAATGTCACACCGGGTTGTTTGGCAATAATTTCCGACGCATCGTTTTCGATCGGGTTGCGCGCGAGATCTTTTTCGCTAATCACCGAAACACCGAGCGATTGTTTCACTTGTTGTTCTGCGGTTACATTAATTTCATCGAGCGTTTCTTGCGTAGTTGCGTAAGCCGCACCTACCAATGCGGTGCTAATAGCAAAGGTCAAGACACTAAGCTTGAACTGTTGGTTCTTCATTTTGTTTCCTTAGAAAATTAAGACTAGATACGCTATATAAAAATATATAGACCGGCAAATTATAATTCGTTATATATTAATGTAAATAACAAATTATAATTCACCTCTTTAGAGTTACAAAGAATTTATTGATTTAGCCAAATCGCCGAATTTTTTCAATTAAACCTAGGAACATTCCTTGTGCCGCAAGGCTTCAATGCGGTGCTATTTGAAGAGTTCAATGAGTCGGTGGGGATTCGTAAAATCGTATCAGACGAATAATCGATATCAGTGAAAAATCGCTATCGTTTAACATTTAAAATTAAAATATTTCATAAATTTTGTGAAAATAATGAATTTGCATAATGCGCTTAATTGACGCATTCTAAGTTCGCACGGACGTTTAGACGTCTAAATTATTTATCACCACATTTATGAGGAATTAACATGACAACATTTCATTTATCGGGTTTCCCACGCGTAGGGGCAAAACGTGAACTTAAATTTGCCCAAGAACGTTACTGGCGCGGTGAAATCGCTGAAGCCGATTTATTAGACATTGCAAAAAAATTGCGTGAAATTAACTGGCAACATCAAGCCAATGCGAATGCGGATTTCGTGGCGGTGGCAGATTTCACTTTCTACGATCATATTTTAGATTTACAAGTAGCAACAGGCGCCATTCCTGCACGCTTTGGCTTCGACAGTCAAAACTTAACGCTCGACCAATATTTCCAATTGGCGCGTGGCAACAAAACACAATTTGCCATTGAAATGACCAAATGGTTCGATACCAACTACCACTACCTTGTGCCGGAATTCCACAAGGACACTCAATTTAAAGCCAACCCGGCGCACTATGTGCAACAAATCTGTGAAGCCAAAGCCCTCGGCCACAAAGTAAAACCCACTATCGTTGGCCCATTAACCTTCCTTTGGTTAGGCAAAGAAAAAGGCGCGTCGTTTAATCGTTTAGATTTGTTAAACAAACTCGTGCCGGTTTATGTGGACATCTTAAACGCATTAACCGCTGAAGGTGTGGCTGAAGGTGTGGAATACATTCAAATTGACGAACCGGCTTTAACCCTTGATTTACCGGCAGAATGGATTGCCGCTTATAAAGCGGTTTATGCGACGTTTGCTGCACAAGTCAATGCCAAACTCTTGCTTGCCACCTATTTCGGCTCCGTAGCAGAACATGCGGATTTATTGAAATCCTTGCCGGTAGCCGGTCTCCACATTGATTTGGTGCGCGCGCCGGAACAACTTTCTGCTTTTGAAAATTATGACAAAATCCTGTCTGTGGGCGTAATTGACGGCCGTAATATTTGGCGTGCGAACTTAAACCAAGTGTTAGATGTGGTTGAACCATTAAAAGCGAAATTAGATGAGCGTTTATGGATTGCGCCAAGCTGTTCCCTACTCCATACGCCTTATGATTTGGCGGTGGAAACCCAACTGCAAGCCAACAAGCCGGAGCTTTATCAATGGTTGGCATTCACCTTACAAAAAATTCAAGAATTACGCGTCATTAAAACCGCACTTGAGCAAGGACGTGAGGCGGTGCAAGCAGAGCTTGATGCCAGCCAAGCAGCCGCTGACGCGCGTAAAAACTCTCGTGAAATCCATCGTACTTGTGTGGCGGAACGTTTGGCAAATCTGCCGAAAAATGCCGATCAACGTAAATCGCCATTTGCAGAACGGATTAAATTACAAAATGCGTGGTTAAATCTACCGTTATTGCCAACCACCAATATTGGCTCTTTCCCGCAAACCACGGAAATTCGTCATGCCCGTGCCGCCTTCAAAAAAGGCGATCTCAGCTTGGCGGATTACGAAGCGGCAATGAAAAAAGAAATTGAATTTGTGGTACGTGAACAAGAAAAATTAGATTTGGACGTGTTAGTGCACGGCGAAGCAGAACGCAACGACATGGTTGAATACTTCGGCGAATTGCTTGATGGATTTGCGTTCACCAGATTCGGTTGGGTACAAAGTTACGGTTCCCGCTGCGTAAAACCACCGGTCATTTACGGTGATGTGACCCGCCCGGAACCGATGACCGTGCGTTGGTCGCAATATGCCCAAAGCCTCACCAACAAAGTGATGAAAGGCATGCTGACCGGCCCGGTAACGATTTTACAATGGTCTTTCGTGCGTAACGACATTCCACGTTCAACGGTGTGTAAACAAATTGCCGTGGCGCTTTCTGATGAAGTGTTGGACTTAGAAAAAGCAGGCATTAAAGTGATCCAAATTGACGAACCGGCTATCCGCGAAGGTTTACCGCTCAAACGTGCCGATTGGGATGCTTATTTACAATGGGCTGGCGAAGCTTTCCGTTTAAGTTCAATGGGTTGTAAAGATGATACACAAATTCATACACACATGTGTTATTCCGAATTTAACGACATTTTACCGGCCATTGCCGCCCTAGATGCTGACGTGATCACCATCGAAACCTCCCGTTCCGACATGGAATTGCTTACCGCTTTCGGTGATTTCAAATATCCGAACGACATCGGCCCGGGTGTGTACGATATCCACAGCCCACGCGTACCGACCGCAGAAGAAATCGAACATCTTCTTCGCAAAGCATTACAAGTGGTACCAAAAGAACGCTTATGGGTCAACCCGGACTGCGGCCTAAAAACCCGTGGCTGGCCGGAAACTATCGCGGCATTAAAAGTGATGGTGGATGTCACGAAGAAATTACGTGCGGAATTAGCCTAATCACAGATAGTCGTTCACAAATAAAAGAAAAGCTGAATCTCAGAATAGGTTCAGCTTTTTTGTTTTACGGAAGAGAAAAGCGCTATTTTTTTAAACATGTCGCTTCGCAGTGGAAGCAAAGGTAATTTTATCAGGGCGATAACTAATGCTACCGTACTGAAATGGGCGTCCGTCGGCTAAATAAGTGGTGCTGGTAACATTCACAACCATATTATACTCACCTAGATCCATGGTGCTTTCTTCTTCTTCATTGGCATAACGAAACGCAATTTCACGCTGTGAATAACTAATTTTTAGACCAAGTTCACTTTCTAAATAATGATAAATGGATTGTTCCGCAATCTCACGATTAATAAAAGGAACAATACGACGATCAAAGTAAGAGACTTCGTATTCCACCGCTTCCCCGTTAATTTCACGAACGCGACCTATACGGTAAAAGTCAATCTGGTCATTTACGTTAAAGATCCGCATTAGTTCTTCTTCCCCTTGCACAATATACAAACTGGTTAGGGTTGTTTTCACTTGATGGGTTAAAGGGCGATTCAGCTCCCCAACGGTTTTGATTTCGGAAAGCTGTTGAGGTGTAGATAAATTATGTTCGAGAACAATAGAAGTTCGCCCCTGTTGTTTCTGAATGTAACCGTCCATTTCAAGCAGAGAAAGGGCTTTGCGAATGGTGTCTTTAGAAAAACCATATTCTTGCATAAGCTCACTTTCACTGGGTAATTCTTGCTTTGGCGGTAAAATTCCATCGGTTATTTTGCTTTTTATATCATTATAAACCGCTTTGTATTTACTCACTTTTCCACTCCATTTTTTACTTTTATTCCTTTATTTGAACCTGTAATAGAATACCATAAACTCTCATAGTTATACGTATAGTTTTTGTGATTAACATCACACTTTTACGAAAACATTTAAACTTTTACGTAAAAGTTATTGTGTAAAATAAAATTTAGATTAGAATCTCTACAACTTTTACTTCTGAAGGAAAAAATTATGCTTACTCGGTCAAGTGGTGTTTTAATGCATATCACCTCATTACCCAATGCATTTGGAATTGGTAGTTTTGGACAATCTGCTTATGATTTTGTGGATTTTTTAGTTGAAACGAAACAAACCTATTGGCAAATCCTTCCATTAACCACCACCAGCTACGGTGATTCTCCTTATCAATCCTTCTCTGCTATTGCAGGTAACACGCATTTAATTGATTTTGCTTTACTCATCCAAATGGGTTTATTGCAAGAAACGGATTATGCTTCGGTTAATTTTGGTGATGATCCGACAAAAGTGGATTACGAACGCATTTTTCATGCTCGTCGCCCGATCTTAGAAATTGCCGTTAAACATTTCCTTGCCGATAAAAAACACCAAGCAGCCTTCAAAAACTTTGAAAAAAGCAACCATACTTGGTTGGAAGACTATGCGGAATTTATGGCAATCAAAGAGCATTTCGGCAATAAGGCCTTACAAGAATGGGAAGATAAACAGGTTGTTGCCCGTCAATCGAAGACACTTGCAAAATACCGCGCAATGCTGACAGAGCAAATTCAGTATTTCAAAGTAACGCAATATTTCTTTTTCCAACAATGGTTGGCATTGAAAAACTACGCTAATCAAAGAGGAATTAAAATTATCGGCGATATGCCGATTTATGTGGCGGCAGACAGCGTCGAAGTGTGGACAATGCCGGAACTCTTCCAATTAGATAAAGAACGCAATCCGCTTTTCGTCGCCGGTGTTCCTGCCGATCAGTTTAGCGCCACCGGACAGCTTTGGGGCAATCCGCTTTATGACTGGGCTGAACATAAGAAACAAGGCTATGCTTGGTGGATTCATCGCATTGAGGAAAGCTTTAAAATTTACGATGTACTTCGTATCGATCATTTCAAAGGTTTCTCCGATTATTGGCAAGTGGATGGTAAAGCAGACATTGCCAAATATGGTAGCTGGCAGCCCGGCCCGGGATATGATTTGTTCAAAGCAGTAAAAGCACAGCTAGGTGATTTGCCTATTATCGCTGAAGATCTCGGCAATATTGATGAAAAAGCGAAGAAATTACTGCTTGATTGTGGTTATCCCGGCATGAAAATTTTGCAATTTGGTTTTGAAGATGTAAGTGGTGAAAGCCTGGATAGCCCACATTATTGTATTCCGCATTGCATCGCCTACACCGGCACACATGACAATGATGTCACAAATGGTTGGTATGACGGTTTAACGTTGAAACAGCAACAATATATCAATGCTTATACCCATCGTGCTGCGGATGAATCTATTTGTCAGGCAATGATTCGCCAATTATTTGCTACCGTAAGTAATACGGCGATTGCCACCATGCAAGATATTTTAGATTTGTCCGCCAGCTCAAGAATGAATATTCCTTCCACCATAGGTGGAAACTGGGAATGGCGAATGCAAGAAAGTGATTTAACAAAAGCCAAAAAAGATTTTTTAACCCAAATAACCACGTTATATGGACGCGCCAATAAGGAAAAAAACATGCTCAAATTTACGACCTTTGTGCAAACAGCAACACAGAAAACCCTTGAACAATTAAGCGATCGCGAAATTTATGTGCAGCTCTTAAATTACGTGAAAAACATTGCGGCAGATAAACCGAAAAACACAGGAAAACGTAAGGTTTACTATATTTCTGCGGAGTTTTTGATTGGTAAATTACTGTCTAACAATTTAATCAATCTTGGCGTATATCAAGAAATCAAAGATGAATTGGCGCAGGCAGGAAAATCACTAAGCCATATTGAAGATATTGAACCGGAACCGTCTTTAGGGAATGGTGGATTAGGTCGTTTAGCTTCCTGTTTTATTGATTCCATGTCCACACTCGGGCTAAATGCGGAAGGTGTAGGCTTGAATTACCATTGCGGTTTATTTAAACAAGTCTTTAAAAACAATGAGCAACATGCCGAACCGAATGATTGGATTGAAAAAGACTCTTGGTTAATCCCGACAAATATCCGTTATGAAGTACCATTTAAAGACTTCACGTTAACCTCTAAATTAGATCGTATTGATATTCTTGGTTACAAAAAAGACACCAAAAATTATCTCAACTTATTTGATATTGAATCGATTAATCATAAATTGATTAAAAAAGGTATCACCTTTGATAAAACAAAAATCAAAGAAAATCTGACCTTATTCCTTTATCCGGATGACTCCGATAAAAACGGTGAATTATTACGTATTTATCAGCAATATTTTATGGTCTCCAATGCGGCGCAGTTATTAATTGATGAAGCCATTGAACGTGGCAGTAATTTACATGATTTAGCCGATTATGCCTATGTGCAAATTAATGACACGCACCCATCCATGGTGATTCCGGAATTGATTCGCTTATTAACGGAAAAACATCGTATTAAATTTGCAGAAGCGGTAGAAATCGTGCGCAATATGGTGGGCTACACGAACCATACGATTCTTGCCGAAGCCTTAGAAAAATGGCCTTTAGCTTATTTAGAAGAAGTGGTTCCACATTTAGTGAAGATCATCAAAAAACTGAATAAATTGGTGCAGAAAGAATATCCGAATCCTGATGTACAAATCATTGATAAGCAAAAACGCGTCCATATGGCGCATATGGATATTCATTTTTCAAACTCTGTGAACGGTGTGGCGGCATTACACACGGAAATTTTGAAAAATTCCGAACTCAAAGCGTTTTATGAAATTTATCCGGAGAAGTTTAATAATAAAACTAACGGAATCACCTTCCGTCGTTGGTTAGAATTTTCTAACCAAGCTTTATCTGCTTATATTAAACAACTTATCGGCGATGAGTACTTACATGATGCAACTCAATTGGAAAA
This sequence comes from Aggregatibacter sp. HMT-949, assembly GCF_041734645.1. Taxonomy (NCBI): domain Bacteria; kingdom Pseudomonadati; phylum Pseudomonadota; class Gammaproteobacteria; order Pasteurellales; family Pasteurellaceae; genus Aggregatibacter; species Aggregatibacter sp. HMT-949. The sequence continues at coordinate 999,394 of NZ_CP162010.1, forward strand.
ACTGCTTGCCTTTAAAGATGACAAAAAAGTGCATCAAAAATTAGCTGAAATTAAATTCCAGAATAAATTAGCGCTAAAAACTTATCTTAAAGAAAATAAAGGCATTGAATTGGATGAGAATTCCATTATCGATACACAAATTAAGCGTTTCCACGAATATAAACGCCAACAAATGAATGCGCTTTATGTGATTCATAAATACCTTGAAATCAAAGCAGGCAAACTACCAAAACGTAAAATTACCGTGATTTTTGGTGGGAAAGCCGCACCGGCTTATGTGATTGCACAGGATATTATTCATTTAATTCTTTGCTTGTCTGAATTAATCAATAACGATCCGGATGTGAATCAGTATTTAAACGTCTATTTAGTGGAAAACTACAATGTCAGCGTGGCGGAAAAATTAATTCCGGCAACAGATATTTCAGAGCAAATTTCCCTTGCCTCAAAAGAAGCTTCAGGAACGGGCAATATGAAATTTATGCTGAATGGCGCATTAACCTTGGGCACAATGGACGGTGCAAATGTCGAAATTGCAGAATTAGCCGGCACAGAAAATATTTATACCTTTGGTAAGGATGCTAAAAGCATTATCAAGCTGTATGAAACTGCCGGTTATGTGTCGAAAGATTACTATGAAAAGGATAAACACATTAAAAGAGCGGTCGATTTTATCCTTGATTCTACGCTGGTAAAACTGGGCAATGAAGCACGTTTAAAACGCCTACATGATGAATTGCTCAATAAAGACTGGTTTATGACCTTAATTGACTTTGATGCTTATGTCACGGCAAAAGAACAGATTTTGGCGGATTATGAAGATCAAGATAGCTGGAATAAAAAAGTGATTCATAACATAGCCAAAGCCGGGTTCTTCTCATCGGATCGCACCATTGCACAATATAACGCTGATATTTGGCATTGTGAGGATTAAGGGGAACGTATGAAACTACTCACCCTCAATGTACACGCTTGGTTAGAAGATAACCAAGCGGAAAAAATCGACATTATTGCCAACACCATTGTTGAAAAGGGTTACGACATCGTAGCCCTACAAGAGGTGAATCAATTAATGTCAGCTCCCCTAATTTCACAAGCATTAAAGCAAGATAACTATGGCGTTGTGTTACTGAATAAAATCAATCAACGGGTGACACAAAAATATTCGCTATTTTGGAGCAATTCACATATTGGCTACGATAAATATGACGAAGGTATCGCCTTTTTAACCCACCTACCCGTTTATGACGTGGATGCTTTTTATTGCAGCCAACATCAGCGCCTCGATTCTATCCTCTCTCGCAAAATTATTGGCTTAACCGTGGAATATCAAGGCCAACTTGTAGATTGTTACTCCTGCCATATCAACTTACCGAATTGCGCAGGTGAAAATCAACTGGACAACATTCGCAATATCGTAGAGCGCAGCCAAAGCCGAAATCTTAAAATTTTGATGGGCGATTTCAATACGGATGCAATCAGCGATCCAAACACTTATCAGAAAATCAAATCTCTCGGTTTACTTGATACTTTTGAGATCGCGGAACAGAAAGATAGTGGGATTACTGTTGAAAAAGCCATTGATGGCTGGAAAGGCCACAGCGAAGAAAAGCGCTTAGATTACATTTTTTTAAATCAACCGAAACAGGTTTTATCCAGTCAGGTGGTTTTTAATGGCAAAAATAAACCGGTCGTTTCCGATCATTTCGGTTTAGACGTTGAGCTCATTTTGTAGGAGAACACATATGAAAAAATTGCTCAGTTTTGAATTTTGGCAAAAATTCGGCAAATGTCTGATGGTCGTGATTGCCGTAATGCCTGCTGCAGGTTTAATGGTGAGTATCGGTAACTCATTACCATTAATTAGTGATGCTGAATGGCTGGCTCGCATTGGTCATATCATTGCGCAAATTGGTTGGGGGATTATTGGTAACTTACATCTCTTATTTGCTTTGGCGATTGGTGGTAGTTGGGCAAATGAACGTGCGGGTGGTGCGTTTGCCGCAGGCCTTGCCTTTATCTTAATCAACTTGATTACCGGTCATTTCTTCGGCGTAAAAATTGAAATGCTGACCGATCCGAATGCCCACGTCAGCACTATCTTGGCCGGTGATATTCCGGTGGCCAACTACTTTGTGAATATCCTTGGACAACCTGCATTAAATATGGGTGTATTTGTAGGGATCATCGCCGGTTTTGTAGGGGCTACCACCTTTAACAGCTACTACAATTTCCGCAAACTGCCTGAAGTACTTACCTTCTTTAACGGTAAACGCTTTGTGCCATTCGTAGTCATTTACCGTTCCATTTTAGTATCGTTAGTGTTGGCGGTATTCTGGCCGGTGGTACAAACCGGGATCAATCATTTCGGCGAATGGATTGCCAACTCACAAGACTCCGCGCCTATCCTTGCTCCTTTTGTTTACGGCACATTAGAACGTCTTTTACTGCCTTTCGGTTTACACCATATGCTCACCATTCCGATGAACTACACCTCATTGGGCGGTACCTATGAATTCTTAACCGGTATGCAACAAGGCAAACAAGTATTCGGACAAGATCCTTTATGGCTTGCTTGGATCAGTGATTTAATCAACCTGAAAGACGCGGGCAATATGACGCAATATAACGAACTCCTCTCAACCGTAACACCGGCGCGCTTTAAAGTAGGTCAAATGATCGGTTCAAGCGGTATTCTAATGGGAATTACCCTCGCCATGTACGTGAACGTTGATCCAGATAAGAAAACCATCTACAAAGGGATTTTCCTTTCTTCTGCCCTTGCCGTGTTCTTAACCGGCGTAACAGAACCGATCGAATATATGTTTATGTTCGTTGCACTACCGCTTTACCTTGTTTATGCGGTTATCCAAGGTTGCGCATTTGCCATGGCAGATATTGTGAACTTACGCGTTCACTCATTCGGTAACATTGAGTTTTTAACCCGTACACCAATGGCGATTAAAGCGGGCATCGGCATGGATCTCATCAACTTCATTTGGGTATCCAGTGTGTTTGCGATCGCGACCTTCTTAATTGCGAATTTCATGATTAAGAAACTCAACTTAGCCACCGCCGGTCGCAACGGCAACTACGACGCAAAAGGTACTGACGAAGCCCCTGCTGAGGAGAAAAACGTCGCTAATGCCAGTGCACAAGTGGTGCAAATCATCAATCTTCTCGGTGGACGCAACAATATTGCAGAGGTGGATGCTTGTATGACCCGTTTACGTATCACCGTTCACAACCCTGAGCTGGTGGGTGATGCAACAGCTTGGAAACAAGCAGGCGCAATGGGCTTTATTGTTAAAGGTACGGGCATTCAAGCCATTTACGGGCCAAAAGCCGATGTACTGAAATCAGATATTCAAGACCTACTCTCTTCTGGCGTTGAAATTCCGAAAATGTAACAATATTTCAGCGTAGATAAACAAAAAGTGTGGTTAAAATGATCTGACCCCAAAAATCTAGACTATTAATTTAAGGGCGGAGTTCTATAATCTATAGAACTCCGCCCTTTCTATTTATCTTGAATATGTCCGAAATTATGTAGCAGTTGCACAACGCTAAAATTACCCTTGCAAAATAGCACCGCATTGGAGCCGCTTTCAATGCGGTGCTGTTGTTTTATGCAAACTCATGCTTAATTCAAATGGTTTTGTGCATTTGCTACATAATTACGAATATGTCACGTTGATAGTAATAAATTGTAGAAAATCAAACCTAATCTGACACTCCCCCGTTTAAAAATTCGTGCCTCTCAGATTAATTTGAGCTTAAATTCGATAGTTATAATATAACAACGTTTAAATACAAACCCCCGCGTTGAGTTACGCGGGGGTTTGTTTAGTGATTTGGTGCCTAGGGTCGGACTCGAACCGACACGGTTATTCACCGGCGGATTTTGAATCCGCTGCGTCTACCAATTTCGCCACCCAGGCTTGGGAACGCGGAGATTATACGTATATCGAAACACGTAGCAAGTAAAAATTTCAGGATTTTGATTGATTGATTTAAATTTAAACAAAACAGTTTATTTAAGATAAAAAATATCGCCAAATAAAAGCACCGATTAAAATACATAACATGATTAAAATTTGTACTAGTCTTTTCTTCGTTAATTTTTCCGTTGCCATCTTCTTAAAATGCCTATTTAGTGTTAAAATTCTTGCGTTAGATCAATTTTACATTATTTTTTAAATAAAATCTGAGGGCTAAATGAAAAATTTCGTTTCAGAAACTAAGGCAGGACGCCGAGTTCAATCGGGAGGTTGTGCAATCCATTGCCAGGATTGCAGTATTAGCCAACTATGTATTCCTTTCACATTAAATGAACACGAACTTGATCAACTCGATAATATTATCGAACGTAAAAAACCCATCCAAAAATCCCAAGTCTTATTTAAAGCTGGCGACTCGCTTAATTCAATCTATGCCATTCGTTCCGGCACCATTAAAAGCTACACAATCAGTGAAGCCGGCGAAGAACAAATTACTTCTTTCCATTTACCGGGAGATCTCGTGGGCTTTGATGCCATCAACAATATGCAGCATCCAAGCTTTGCCCAGGCTTTAGAAACGGCAATGGTGTGTGAAATTCCTTTCGATATTTTAGATGACTTAGCGGGCAAAATGCCTAAACTACGCCAACAAATTATTCGTTTAATGAGTAGCGAAATTAAAAGTGATCAAGAAATGATTTTGTTGCTTTCCAAAATGAATGCTGAAGAACGCTTGGCCGCATTTATTTATAATCTGTCCAAGCGCTACTCTGCCCGCGGTTTCTCTGCCAAAGAATTCCGACTAACTATGACACGTAGCGATATCGGCAATTACCTCGGTTTAACCGTGGAAACAATCAGCCGTCTTTTAGGTCGTTTTCAAAAACTCGGCGTACTTTCTGTACAAGGTAAATACATTATCATTAATGATATCAATGCCTTAGTCGAACTTACCGGCACCAACAAAACTAAAATTACCATGGCGGAATAGGAAAAAGCGTGAAACTTTCACGCTTTTTTATATCAACTTTCCGAGGCTCATTCCTTGTTATCGAATCCATTTTTTCTTATGCTATCGGCGTCCATCACGGAGGTTATATGAAATTTAAAAATATCTTAGTCGTTCTCAATCCCGACAATGAAAAACAATACGCTCTCGCCCGCGCCGTGCGTTTGGTAAAAGAGCAAGAAAATGTTGATAAAGTAAAAATCACGACGCTTCTCGCCGTTTACGATTTATCTTATGAAATGTCCGCCCTGCTTTCTTCCGAAGAACGCGAAGAAATGCATAAAACCGCCATTGAACAACATCGTCAAGCGGTACAATTTTATTTGGATAAATACGCCGATCCCCAAATTAAATTTGAATCTCACATTGTTTGGAACAGCAATGAAGCGGAAGGCATTCGTGAAGATGTAGAAAAAAACGACTACGATCTCGTTGTGAAATATACTAAAAACGAAGAAAGTTTTACCTCGCTGATTTTCACGCCGGTGGATTGGCAATTATTGCGTAAATGCCCGGTGCCTGTGCTTATCGTGCGTGACGGCGACTGGAAACACCAACGTCGAATTCTCATTGCGGTAAACGTATCCGGTGAACAAGAATACCAAGACAAATTTAACCAAGAATTAGTCGAAACCGGTATGTCATTGGCCGAAAATCTCAACCGTGGTAACGTTCACCTTGTCGCAGCCTACCCTGTTACGCCAATTAATATGGCGATTGATTTACCGGAATTTAACACTTCGGGTTATGAAAACGGCATTCGCGGTCAGCATTTAATCAATATGAAAGCGCTTCGCCAAAAATTCGCTATCGATGAAAATCACACCCATGTACGCGAGGGTTTCCCTGAAGAGGTCATTCCTGAAGTCGCAAAAGAAATTGAAGCGGAACTTGTCATTCTCGGCACCGTCGGGCGCACGGGGTTATCCGCAGCGCTTTTAGGTAACACCGCTGAACATGTCATCAGTAAATTAAGCTGTAATTTGCTTGCGATTAAACCGTCCAAAAAAGAAGATTAATTGCACGATAGATTATTGTATTAACTTGAAATGACGCAGGTTGAGCGAGTCTGAACCAAATTTGCTCTTCCCGATTCTTTACTCAAAATAGCACCGCATTGGAAGTAGTCCAATGCGGTGCTATTTTTACACTCCAACTTTTTGCATCTCAATTTAGCGAGATAATGCGCAACAATATGAACGGTTCTTTGGTTAAAAATGTATAAAGAACCCATTGCGCTTTTGTGATCATCCTCACAAATTTAATGATTCCTTGAAATAGTATTTCAATGTACGCCCGCTTTTCCCTATACTTTTACGCCCACTCCAAGATTTACTTTCTACCATTTATTTCAACGTATTTTTAAAAGGAAAGAACACATGAAAAAAACATTTATTGCGGGATTATTACTCCTTGCCGGCACAGCTCAAGCGCATGAAGTTTGGGTTGCCGCACCGTCGCAATTAAAAGCGGATACGGTTTTAAAAGCAGAACTGGCTTATGGCGATTATCCCTATGTAGAGAAAATTCCAGAGGCGCGTTTGCACATTTTTGCGCCACTGAAGATGATTAATCAAGATGGCGAACAACAAACTTTGCTACAAACCGGCGAGAATTATCAATATCAATCCGAAAAACCGTTAAAAGCTGGTTCTTATTGGGTAACCGCAACTTATCAACCGACCTTTTGGTCGCAAAATGCCGAAGGTTGGAAAATGGATAATTTACCAAATACACCGAACGCGGTTTATTGCGAACAAACCCAAATGTTCGGCAAAGGCTTAGTGAATGTTGGAAAACAGCCTGTAAATGCTGATATGGCGATGACCCGTGTGGGATTGCCACTTGAAATCGTACCGTTGAAAGATCCGAGTAAAGTCAAAGTGGGCGAGCCTTTCCCTGTTCAAATTTTTTATAACGATATGCCTCTTGCCGGCGAAACAGTGATCGCAACGGCGGATACGGTGGTTGTAAAAGATTTGGAGGCGTCAACCGGACATCGCGAACCACAAGGTTTTTCCGGTAAAACCGATAGCCAAGGCCGCGTGAATATTATTCCGTTAATTGAAGGGATCTGGAAAATCAAAGTGATTCATAAAACGCCGTTTGCCGATCAAGCGGTTTGCCAACAATCCGCAAGCTACTCCACCTTGATTTTGCCGGTGGGCAAAGGACTCGCCAAACTACCGCCGAAGCCTGAGCATCATCATTAAAAAAACATTAAAAAAAACATTAAAGAAAAAAAGTGCGGCTGATTTGCTCAATCGCACTTTTTTAATTCCGATTAGATTCGTCTCACCTGCCAAAAGGTTTTCGACCAAAACGGTGAATTCATGGAAGAATAAATTACCCCGCCTTTCGTTGATGCATGCAAAAATTTATCCTCTTTCACATAAATCCCCACATGATAACCGTTCGGCCCGAGTCCGGTTTTAAAAAATACTAAATCGCCGGTCTGAATCTCTTCTTTATGCACTAATTTGCCGTGATGAGCTTGCTCTTTTGTGGTGCGTGGAAGCGCAATGTTAAAGCGATCCATAAAAGTTTTTTGTACAAATCCCGAACAATCAATTCCCTTACGCGACTGCCCGCCTAATACATAAGGCGTGCCCGCCCAATCATATTGCTGTTCGCTCAACAAGGTGATTGCCATAATCGGATCGTTAATACTGCCTTTGTAATTAATGGCATAATCCTCCCCGCCAAAACGGTTTGAGGAACAGGCGAATAACAGCATACTTACAAAAAAACATAAAAAGCTATTGATAAATTTCATTTTCTTATCTCGACATATAAATAAAAAAGTATGATCCAAATAACCGAAATATACAACGCGGAAATTACTCTCATAAAATAGCACCGCATTGGAGGCGGTTCCAATGCGGTGCTATTTGGGCACATCAATTTATGCTTCTAATCGGCAATCGTTTATGCATTTAAATGCATAACCCTCGCAGATAACCGCGCTTTTTCCGGCTATTTTATTGATTATTCTTAATCGCTTTTTCCACTCGAGCCCGTAGTTTTTGTCCCGGTTTGAATGCAACGACACGACGAGCTGAAATCGCTACGCTTTCACCGGTTTTGGGATTACGTCCCGGACGGGAAGATTTGTCACGTAATTCAAAGCTACCGAAACCCGATAATTTCACTTTATTACCGGATTCAAGGGATAGGCGAATTTCTTCAAAAAAGTTATCTACCAAACTTTTAGCTTCCGATTTTTGTAACTGATATTTCTCAATCAGATATTCCGTAATATCGATCTTTGTTAGCGTCATAAGTTAATCCCTTAATTCAGCGTTAAAACGTTGTTTAACTTCATTTAAGACGGCGGAAATAACGGCATTAATATCCTCGTCTTCTAAAGTTTTTTGATTGTCTTGCACGATTAAACTGATGGCAAGACTTTTCGCTCCGTTCGGTACGCCGATACCTTTATAAACGTCAAATAAATTAACTTGCGTCAGTTTCTCACCACCGGCCTGTTTACAAGCTTCAAGCACATCGCCGGCGGCAACATCGTCTGCCACTACAAGCGCCAAATCTCGACGGTTGGCAGGGAATTTTGAAATTTCCTTGGCCTGTACCAGATTACGCTTCGCAATGGCGCGCCATAAAATTTCAAAGACAATCGCTTTACCGTTTAAACCTAATTTTTGTGCGATGAACGGATGAATTGTGCCGATAAAACCGATTTCTTCGCCGTTTAATTCAATTGCGGCGGATTGACCGGGATGCAACGCGTCAAAGGCTTTTGCCACAAAGCGAATGTCGTCACGCACACCGGTTAAAGAAAGCAAGCTTTCCAAATCGCCTTTTAAATCAAAGAAATCAACCGATTCTGCTTTGCTGTTCCAGCTTTCGTTTTTGGCTGAGCCACTAATGACTGCACTTAACACGAATTCTTGACGCACGCCAAATTCTGCCTTCGCATCGGGAATAAAACGTAAGCCGGTTTCAAATAAACGTACACGATTTTGTTGACGATTTTGATTATATAGCACCGCATTGAGCAAGCCACTGAGCAAGGAAACGCGCATAGCCGACATTTCTAGCGAAATCGGATTCGGCAATATTAATGCCGCTTGGTTCGGATGTAATAAAGTTTGAACTTTTGGATCGACGAAGCTGTAAGTAATCGCCTCTTGATAATCGGCATCCACCAATGCGGTCTTAATACGCGCTAAGTCCAGCTCCGCTTCTTTGTGCTCACGCATACGTAAATGCGCTAGCGGGGCGTTATTCGGAATGCTGTTATAGCCATAAATGCGCGCCACTTCTTCAATGAGATCTTCTTCAATTTCAATATCAAAGCGCCAGCTTGCTGAAGTGACGTTCCAAACATCATCAGCGAATTGAACGTTAAAACCTAAACGTTGGAAAATTTCCGTAACGGTTTCGGTTTCAATGCGGTGCCCGAGCAAAGCATCTAATTTTTCGCGACGAAGTCGTACGGTTTTCACTGTAGGTAAGAATTCTTGGCTGACGGCCTCGTTAATTTCCCCAGCTTCACCGCCGCAAATCTCAAGCAATAAGGCCGTTGCGCGTTCCATGGCGTTACGTGCCAACTCAAAATCTACGCCGCGTTCAAAGCGGTGTGACGCATCGGTGTGTAAGCCGTATTGTCTTGCGCGGCCGATAATGGCCAAAGGGGCAAAAAATGCAGCTTCTAAAATCACATCTTGGGTTTCAGCGGTAACGCCGCTCGCTTGTCCACCAAAAATCCCGGCCATGGCTAGCGGACCGTTTTGGTCTGCAATAAGCAAAGTATTCGGTCGTAATTTTGCGGTTGTGCCGTCGAGCAATACTAATTCTTCCCCTTCTTTAGCCAAGCGCACTTGAACCGGTTGAGCCACTTTTGCCGCATCAAATGCGTGCATCGGCTGGCCTAACTCAAGCAAAATATAGTTAGTGATATCCACTACCGGATCAATTGAGCGAATGCCGCAGCAGCGTAATTTTTCTTGCAACCAAATCGGTGATGCGGCTTTTACGTTTACCTTTTTCACCACGCGTAATAAATAACGCGGACAGGCTTGTGGCGCCTGTAATTCAATTGCTACTTTAGCAGACGTCGTCACGGGCACCGCATTGAAAGGTGGCGGATTGACAGGCTGTTTATTCGCAACGCCGATTTCACGTGCAATGCCGGCGATGCTTAAACAATCCGCGCGATTCGGCGTTAAACTGATTTCAATCGCTTTATCGTCTAAACTTAAATATTCGCGAAGGTTCGCGCCAATCGGCGCATCTTGTGGCAATTCGATGATACCATCAGCTTCAACATCAATGCCTAATTCGGAGAAAGAGCAAAGCATCCCTTCCGAAGGCTGACCGCGTAATTTGGTTTTCTTAATTTTAAAATCACCCAGCAACACGGCTCCTTCGGTGGCACATGCCACTTTTAAACCTTGACGACAGTTCGGTGCACCGCATACGATGTCCAATAAACGTTCACCGCCCACATTAACTTTGGTAACGCGTAATTTATCTGCATCAGGATGCTGCGCGCATTCAACCACTTCGCCGACAACCACACCGGTAAAATCGCCCGCCACCTTTTCCACACCGTCCACTTCTAAACCGAGCATGGTAATTTGTTCGCATAATTGTTCGGTCGAAATTGCCGGATTAACCCATTCTCTTACCCACTGTTCGCTAAATTTCATTATTCTTTATCCTTCAAAATTGTGATTTCTATCGTTTTTAGCCGAAGTCATTATTTAAATTGTTTTAAGAAACGGAGATCGTTCTCAAAGAATGAACGCAAATCCGTGACGTTGTAGCGTAACATGGTTAAACGCTCTACCCCCATACCGACGGCAAAGCCAGAATATTCATTCGGATCGATGCCCACGTTACGCAACACATTCGGGTGCACCATACCGCAACCTAACACTTCAAGCCATTTGCCGTTTTTGCCCATGACATCCACTTCCGCAGAAGGCTCAGTGAACGGGAAATAAGACGGACGGAAACGCACTTGTAAATCTTCTTCAAAAAATGCGCGTAGGAAATCGTGTAACAAGCCTTTTAATTCGGTGAAATTAGCATTTTTATCTACATACAATAATTCAATTTGGTGGAACATCGGCGTGTGGGTTTGATCGTAGTCGTTACGATATACGCGTCCCGGCACCATAATGCGAATTGGCGGGCGCATTTTTTCCATCGTGCGAATTTGTACGCCGGAAGTTTGCGTACGCAACAATAATTCGGGATTAAACCAGAAAGTATCATGATCGGCACGCGCTGGGTGATGTTTCGGAATATTTAACGCATCAAAATTATAATAATCACTTTCGATTTCCGGCCCGTTTTCTACGGAAAAACCTAACTCAGAAAAGAATTGCGTCACACGATTAATTGTTATCGTTACCGGGTGTAAACCGCCTTTTTCCACTTTCTTACCCGGTAAAGTGACGTCTACACGCTCTTTTTCTAATTTTGCATTAAGTTCAGCTTGCTCCCACTCCGCTTTCTTGGCATTTAAAAAATCGAGTGCGATTTGTTTTGCTTCATTAATTTTAGCCCCTAATGCCGGACGTTCTTCTGCCGCAACGTTGCGAAGTTCTTGCATTAATTGAGTAAAATGACCTTTTTTACCAAAGTATTCAACGCGAATTTCATCTAACGCTGCTAAACTTTTGTTCTCGATCATATCAATCGCCGATTTTGCTTTTTCAACAAGATCTTTCAGATGTTGCATAATTTCCTCTGACTAATTTCCATTGCTTAAAATGGCGCTAATAATAATACCTATACATTAAAAAATCACGTTTTTATTTGAATTCCTTGGATTTAATCCGAGTCAATAAATAATGAAAATTTTGACCTTTATCACAGAAATCTTTATTAATTTCAATAGAATAAAAACGGAATTGTTGTGTTGTATTTAGGAGGTAGCTATGTGGAAATCGATCTCTCAAGTCTTAGCGGATCAATTCGGTGCTTATTACTTAATTAAAGAAAAAGAATGCGTTCACCGCGGCGAAATTCATGAAGCTTGGATTATTAGCGACGGTATTCAAGCGGTATTCGTCAAAGCCAATGAGCGGTCCTATCGTTCCATGTTTCGAGCCGAGGCCGACCAACTTGAGATGTTACGAAAAATAAACGCATTTCGACTTCCTATGGTTTATGGCGTCGGGTGTTCGTCAAATCACAGTTTTCTTCTTCTTGAAGCACTTCCTATTTCGCAACAATCTTCATTAACCGAAGATTTCGGTACTCAGTTAGCCCGGTTGCATCAGGTTTCCGGTACAAAATATTATGGATTGGATTTTGATACTTGGTTAGGTTCCGTTCATCAACCAAATAAGTGGCATGCCAGTTGGGCAAAATTCTTTAGCGAACAACGTATTGGTTGGCAATTGCAGCTTTGTAAAGATAAAGGTTTGGATTTCGGCAATATCGATCAAATTGTTCAATCGGTAGCTAAAAAACTAGCCAAACATAATCCGAAGCCATCTCTTTTACACGGCAATTTATGGATTGAAAACGTTTGTATTGTAAATGGCGAAACCGCTACTTATGATCCGGCTTGTTATTGGGGCGATAGAGAATGCGATCTCGCGTTCACTGAACTTTTTGAACCATTCCCGATAAAATTCTACGAAAATTATGATCGCGCTTTCCCGATAGACCGAGAAGGTTACGCGGAAAGAAAACACATTTATCAACTTTATTATTTATTGAATTTCAGCCAACGTTTTTTAGGAAATTATGTTCATCTCACGCAAAAAACATTAGATAAGCTGCTAGAACGCTAATTAATTTGCAGATAAAAAATAGCACCGCATTGAAATGGGTTTCAATGCGGTGCTGTTTTTGGGTTAGAATTATTTTTGATAGAGCAGACTCGGGCCGCGTAATCCGCCGTTTACATTTGCCCCTTCTTGTTGCAATTTCAGCGAAGAACCGCTTGAAGTAATTTCTACGCGGCGATTAGGACGCAAGCAGTCTTTTTCTTCTTGGCTTAAATGCGCATATCCGTTGCAAACTTTCACTTGATAATTTTTACCGTAACCGATAGCTGTGATTTGCGCAACCACACCATCCTCTACCAAACGAGCTTTAACACGGTTTGCACGACGTTGCGAAAGCTCCATGTTATAGGCATCAGAACCTAAATGATCGGTAAACCCCGCAACCTTAACATCTTTTGCATTTGATGTTTTCAATTGCTGCGCAATGTTATCAACCATTTCTTTACCTTGAGGGGTAAGACTATCCTCATTAAAATTGAATAAGAAATCACCACTCAAAGTAAATGAGGTGTTATTGTTACAGCCGTTTGGATACCAGAAGAAGCTTTGTGCCTGGTAATTTTTGTCAAATAAGATTTTATATTGACAGATTTTGTGTGCACCGTTTTCACGATAGTTAAATACGTAATTCCATTCTCTTACATTGTATAATCCTTCGGAGAAATGCGGTTGACCGATTAGCGCGTACAATTGTTTTTTGTTCATACCGCGTTCGATCATCCGAACATTATCCCAATTCGGCCAGGTACCGGATTGACCGTCATTAATTTTCGGCCATACCAACTGAGGAACCTCAACGCCATTAACATTTTTGTACTCCGGCATCCCTTCCGCAGTGACTTCACTTAAATTACCACAAGCCGCTAAACTCGCTATTGCCGCAGCAGATAATAAAATACGAGACAATTTCATGTTTTACCTTCTATTTAACGATTAAAGTGCAATTCCTAATATTAAGAAAAACACCATTAAACTATTGAATTAGAATAAAGAAACTATAAAAGTTTCGGCACTTATACTAATCATAAAAACCGATTTTGTAAATAAAAGCCTCATCTAACGCACTTCATTTACAATATTTTTACAAAATTTAACGCATAAAATCCTGTGTATTTTTGTGCATATAACGTTGAATCAACGCATCGGCGCTTTCTTCTACTTGACGTCCGAGTTTCTGCAATAACGGTTTTTTCACTTTGTAAGCGATGCCAATCACAGATTTATCTTTCATTGCTTCTAACAAAATATCATCACCGGTCGAAATCTCATCCACCAGCCCTAATTCCAAAGCTTGCGAACCAAACCAATGCTCACCCGTGGCCACGTGATCAATATTCAACTTTGGTCGATATTGACTAACAAATTGCTTAAACAATTGATGTGTTTCTTCTAGTTCTTGCTGGAATTTTTGTTTACCTTTTTCGGTATTTTCACCGAGCATTGTCACCGTGCGCTTAAATTCCCCTGCCGTCATCACGTCAACATCCACATCATGTTTTTTTAATAAACGATGAATATTCGGTACCTGTGCCACCACGCCAATTGAGCCGATTACCGCAAAGGGCGCGGCAATGATTTTGTCCGCAACACAGGCCATCATATAACCGCCGCTGGCGGCCACTTTATCCACCGAAACGGTTAATTTAATCCCCTTTTGTTTTAAACGCGCCAATTGCGAAGCGGCCAAGCCGTAACCGTAAACGATGCCACCTGCACTTTCCAGACGCAGTAAAACTTCATCTTGCGGTTTTGCTACGCTGACAATCGCCGAAATTTCTGCTCTCAATGCGGTGCTCTGGGAGGCGTTCAGATCACCTTTAAAATCTAAAACATAAAGGCAGGGTTTTGTCTCATCAAGCACTTCGCCTTTTTTCAGTTTATCTTTTAATGCCTTATGTTTTTGTTTTTCCGCTTTCTTTTCGGCTTTTTCTTGCTGCTTTAATTCTTCTTCGGATAACTGAAAATCACGCAACTGTTTTACCGTATCTTGCAAATGCGCCGATAAGTCCGTTATAACTAATTCGCCTTGCTCATTGGCTCTGTGTCGACGTGCGGAAATAATAAACGCCGTAATCGCCGCGATAACAACAAATAGCGTCAAAATTTCCAAAATAAAAATACCGTAACCGACTAAAATTTCCGACCACATAAAAACTCCCTACAGATTGTTATTGATTATAGGCGCGCTATTCTACTTAAGTTGGTCATGAAGGCCATAAGTTTTTATGGAAAATTTTGCGATTTAAGGTAAACTAGGCGCATTTTTTATGCCCTAATGAGTTGAGGTTTATATGTCTAAAGTTGCATCCGTTGTCGATGTGTTACAAGGAAACGTGGCGATTGGCGAAACCGTCACGGTGCGTGGTTGGGTGCGCACTCGTCGCGATTCTAAAGCCGGTTTATCCTTCTTAGCCGTGTATGACGGTTCATGTTTTGATCCGATTCAAGCGATCGTCAACAATGATATTGAAAATTACGAAAGTGAAATTTTACGCCTAACTACGGGCTGTTCCGTAATTGTTACCGGTCAAGTCGTCGAATCGCCGGCTGAAGGTCAAGCGGTCGAATTGCAAGCACAAAACGTCGAAGTAACAGGATTTGTTGAAGATCCCGACACTTACCCAATGGCAGCGAAGCGTCATTCTATCGAATATTTACGCGAAGTAGCTCATTTACGCCCACGCACCAATATCATCGGTGCCGTTGCCCGCGTCCGCCATTGTTTGGCGCAAGCGATTCATCGTTTCTTCCACGAACAAGGTTTTTATTGGGTGGCAACGCCACTCATCACCGCATCGGATACGGAAGGCGCCGGTGAAATGTTTCGGGTTTCAACCTTAGATTTAGAAAACTTGCCTCGCGACGAAAAAGGCAAAGTGGATTTCAGTCAAGATTTTTTTGGCAAAGAATCTTTCTTAACGGTTTCAGGGCAATTAAACGGCGAAACTTACGCTTGCGCCTTAAGCAAAATTTATACGTTTGGCCCGACTTTCCGTGCCGAAAACTCCAACACCACACGCCACTTGGCGGAATTCTGGATGATTGAGCCGGAAGTAGCTTTCGCAACACTCGCCGATAACGCCAAACTGGCCGAGGATATGTTGAAATACGTATTCCGCGCGGTTCTTAATGAACGCCGAGACGATTTAAAATTCTTTGAAAAACACGTCGATAAAGATGTGATTACACGTTTGGAAAACTTTATTAATGCCGATTTTGCTCAAATTGATTACACCGATGCGATCGAGGTATTATTAAAATCCGGTAAAAAATTCGAATTCCCGGTTTCTTGGGGCATTGATCTTTCTTCCGAACACGAACGCTACTTGGCGGAAGAATACTTCAAATCGCCAGTAGTGGTAAAAAACTATCCGAAAGACATTAAAGCGTTCTATATGCGTTTAAATGACGACGGCAAAACTGTGGCCGCAATGGACGTTTTAGCGCCGGGTATCGGCGAAATTATCGGCGGTTCGCAACGTGAAGAACGTTTAGAAGTCCTTGATAAACGTATGGAAGAAATGGGATTAAACCCGGAAGATTACTGGTGGTATCGTGATCTGCGCAAATACGGCACCGTGCCACATTCCGGTTTCGGTCTTGGTTTTGAACGTTTAATCGTTTATGTAACCGGCGTGCAAAATATTCGCGACGTTATCCCGTTCCCACGCGCACCGAGAAACGCGAATTTTTAATTTTAAAACAGACCTAATTCTGACCGCATTTGTAATAAAGTGCGGTCAATTTTTTTCATGATTTTTAAGGAAAGTACCATGAACAAAATCGAGCAACTTTTCGCCAACAATTTAAGCTGGGCGCAACGCATGAAAGAGGAAAATTCCACCTATTTCAAAGAACTTGCCGATCACCAAACACCGCATTATCTCTGGATCGGTTGTTCCGATAGCCGAGTGCCGGCGGAAAAACTCACTAATCTCGAACCGGGCGAGCTTTTTGTTCATCGCAATGTGGCAAACCAAGTCATTCACACGGATCTCAATTGTCTTTCCGTGGTGCAATATGCGGTAGATGTGCTGAATATCGAGCATATTATCATTTGCGGACATACGAATTGCGGCGGTATTAAAGCGGCGATGGCGGATCAAGATCTCGGTTTAATTAACAACTGGCTGTTGCATATTCGCGATATTTGGTTCAAACACGGGCATTTGCTCGGCAAACTGTCGCCGGAAAAACGTGCGGATATGTTGACCAAAATTAACGTAGCAGAACAAGTTTATAATCTCGGTCGCTCGTCCATCGTAAAAAGCGCATGGGAGCGTGGCCAAAAATTATCGTTGCACGGTTGGGTTTATGATGTGAATGACGGATTTTTGGTCGATCAAGGCGTAATGGCGACCAGTCGTGAATCCCTGGAGATTTCTTATCGCAATGCTATTGCGCGTTTATTAACGCTGGAAGAAGAGGATATTTTGAAAAAAGCACATAATGTTGAATAAAAGAAGTGCGGTAAATTTACCGCACTTAGTTCTTTTTTTACTTAGTTTTTTTACTTGCTTTTTCTACTTGACCTGTTCCGTTTGCACGTACAGTAAACGCTCAATATTGGTTAAATAATGTCCGAGTTCTTGGGTTTCTGGGCGATGAACGTAAGGAATTTTACCTAATAGCGGTACATCAATATGATTTTCAAGAAATTCTACGATTTCCGCATAATGACTTAATAACGGATTAATACGATTTGCCACCCAGCCTAATAATGGTACGCCTAGATTCTGAATGGCTTGCACCGTTAATAATGCGTGATTAATACAACCATCTTTAATGCCAACTACAAGCACCACGGGCATTTTGCGGGATTTCACCCAATCGGCAAAAGTTTTACCTTCAGCCATCGGCGTCAACAAACCAAACGACCCTTCCACCGCAACTGATTGATATTTTTGAGTTAATTCATCAAGCATTTGATTGATTTTAGCCAACTTTATACGTTCTTTGGCTTCAACCAACATTGGCAAAGTGTGATCAAAAGTATAAGCGTTAATTTCTTCGTAACTTACCGCCTGTTTGGTTGAATCCATCAAGGTCAGTACATCGTAATTTTCTTTATTATCATAATCCGACGTGAAAGTTTGCTCGACAGGATAAACGCTCTCTTCCGAACTACAAGCAATCGGTTTAAAACCGACAATATTCACGCCTTTATTTTGCAAAGCTTGAATAATCGCACGACAAGCCGTCGTTTTACCGACATTGGTATCAATCCCGGTAATAAAAAAGCTGCTCATTTTCCTCTCCTTTAAATTTTATTAGGCTTAAACTATGGCCTAAAAGAGCGCCGATTCTAAAAGAGTTTTTTTACGAGAAATTTGAGCTAACGCAAAATTTCGCACCTTTCAGACAAGAATTAATCGATTATTTGATCTCACTCAAACTATTAAATAATCCGTCGTCTTGCTTAGGCACTTGTAAATAAAACCCTTGTGCCTCAAGTTTCTTACAAACTTCTGCTTTATCGGCATTGTGAAGCGGTTTATTGCCGGCAAGATTAAACATCATGAGCAATTCGGGTTTACCGAAATGGCTTAGTAATGCATCCGGCACGGCGGAAAAATCATCACGTATCGGCACATAAAGATAACTTCCCGGTTTTTTGGGACTTTTATAAATACTACACAACATTTTGTTTTCCCTTTTCAACATCTCTACTGTTGGTTATAAAAATTCGCCGATATTACGCTAAAAACTAAAACGACTATGCATTAAAGCGCGTCTATCGAAGTATCAAAATAGCACCGCATTGGAGCGGCTTCCAATGCGGTGCTATTTAGCAAGTTCAAATTCGACGCCAAGAGCAAGCCAAAAACGCTTGCCGCCTCAGAGTATTTTGTGCATTTTCGCCATTACTGCGTATCGATTTACAATATCTCCGTCGGGTAGTGATAATTCAAAATTTCACCCTTTCCGTCTTTATAATTGATTTGCGCGAGCGTCGCCGGATAAAAACTAATTGGATTACGCTTGCCGTAAAGCTCGGCGACGATCTCGCCGACTAAAGGCAAATGAGAAATGAGCAAAATATTTTTCATTCCCTCGTTTTCCAATACGGAAAGATAATCCGCCACCGATTCTGCGTTGCCGTAAGGCGTAATACCTTCCCAAATTTCTTGTAGCGACGAGAGTTCGCCGGCAAAAGCGCGATTAACTTGCTCGAAGGTTTCCTGCGCCCGTTGATAAGGGCTGACCAACACGCGTTCCAATGCGGTCGCATTTAACTGCTTCGCAAGCCAAAGCCCTTGCGCAAAGGCTTGTTTTTTACCGTATTCCGTTAAACGACGCGCTTTGTCCGTTTTCGCCATTACTTCGGCTTCACCGTGACGCATAATAAAAATTTTCACGTAGCTTTCCTAACTTTAACCAAAAAATCGACCGCACCTTAAAGATGCGGTCAAAAATGTATTAATTTGCTTTTACGGCTTCGGCGATTTGTTCCGCGCATTGTTGCGCTAATTCGCCGTCTTGGCATTCCACCATTACGCGAATCAACGGTTCAGTACCGGATTTGCGCAACAAGATTCGGCCTTTACCGGCCAAACGTTTTTCCGCATCGGCCGCCGCCACTTTCACCGCATTGCTGTCAAGTGGATTCGCACCGCCGGCAAAACGCACGTTAATTAACACTTGTGGGAATAATTTCACTGCGCCGGCCAATTCGTTTAACGAAAGTTTATGTTTTGCCATCGCCGCTAACACGGCTAGGGAGGCGACAATACCATCGCCGGTGGTATTTTTATCGGAAATAATGATATGGCCGGAATTTTCTCCTCCCAAGGTCCAATCGTTTTCCTGCATTTTTTCAAGCACATAACGATCGCCTACATTCGCGCGGAGAAAAGGTACACCAAGCATTTTGAGCGCGATTTCAAGGCTCATATTGCTCATTAAGGTGCCAACTACACCACCTTTTAATTGACCGGATCGCAAAGCTTCACGGGCAATGATGAAGAGAATTTGGTCACCATCTACTTTGTTGCCGAGGTGATCCACCATCATAATGCGGTCGCCGTCGCCATCGTAGGCCAAGCCGAGATCCGCTTTGGTTTCCAATACTTTTTCTTGCAATGCACGTACATCGGTCGCACCGCATCGTTCATTGATATTCACACCGTTCGGTTCGCAGCCAATTTCGATAACATCCGCGCCTAATTCGCGCAATACATTCGGTGCTATATGATAAGTAGCACCATTTGCGCAATCTACCACGATTTTATAACCTTCCAAGCCTAAATGTGCCGGAAAAGTGCTTTTACAAAATTCGATGTAACGTCCTGCCGCGTCATTAATACGGCTGGCTTTCCCCAGCTCTGCCGACTCAACGCAATCCATCGGTTGTTCAAGCATGCTTTCAATTGCTTCTTCGATTTCATCCGGCAATTTTGTGCCTTGTGCAGAAAAGAACTTAATTCCGTTGTCGTAATAAGGATTATGCGAAGCAGAAATCACAATGCCCGCCTCAGCTCGAAAAGTACGGGTTAAATAAGCAATGGCCGGCGTCGGCATCGGGCCAGTGAATGCCGCGGATAACCCTGCCGCAGCTAACCCCGCTTCCAATGCGGATTCCAACATATAACCGGAAATACGCGTATCTTTTCCGATTAACACGGTTTTTGATCCTTGCGAAGCTAACACTTTGCCTGCTGCCCAGCCGAGTTTAAGCGCGAAATCAGGTGTGATGGGATAACTGCCGACTTTACCGCGTACGCCGTCAGTACCGAAATATTTGCGATTTGCCATAATGAAATTCCTTTAATTTCTTCTTTTTTCTAAATAATTAAGCATTTATTGTTGCTTGCCAAACTTTAAGCGCGTCAGCAGTAGCTGCCACATCATGCACGCGCAAAATTCTCGCACCGTTTTGTGCCGCAATTAAGGCGCCAACCGCACTACCGATAAGACGCTCTTCAACCGGTTTATCCAGCACCGCACCAATCATTGATTTACGCGATAATCCTACCAATAGTGGATAACCGTCTTCACAAAAGGTAGTTAATCGCTGCAATAATTGATAATTGTGTTGCACGGTTTTACCAAATCCGAAGCCCACGTCCCAAATTAAATTTTCTTTACGTACGCCTGCCGCAATGCATTCTGCTGAACGGTTCCGCAAAAATGCCAACACATCTTGCACGACATCCGTATATTTTGGATTTGCTTGCATGGTACGCGGTTGGCCTTGCATATGCATAATGCAAACAGGCAAGCCAAGCTCTGCGGCGGCTTGCAAGGCATTCGGTTGTTGCAATGCACGAATATCATTAATTAAATCCATACCGACTTTTGCCGCTTCGCGCATCACAAGCGCTTTGGAAGAATCTACCGAAATCCAACAATCAAAACGCTCGCGCACCGCTTCCACTAAAGGCACGACACGCTGCAATTCTTCTTGCTCGGAGACCTCTTCCGCCATAGGACGAGTGGATTCACCGCCAATATCGATAATTGCGGCACCCTCATTAAGCATTTTCTCCGCTTGGAAAAGCGCTTTGTCGAGACGAAAAAATCGCCCACTGTCCGAAAATGAATCAGGGGTAAAATTTAAAATTCCCATAATTTGAGGTGCGGATAAGTCCAGACATTTGCCATTGGCATAAATTTTCATAAAAACGGTGATTTTCTAAGGTGAGTTTGAGGTGCGGAATTATAACGAAATCAAGGAGGGAAAAAAACAATAAGAAAAAATAAAGCCTTTCCGTTTGGAAAGGCTTTGTTTGATTATTCGGAATCTTTTGAATTTTCAAGCGGCGTTTCTTCTGATTTTATTTCAGTCGTTGTGCTTGCATAAGCCGCTTGCGACGTTTTCGGTTCTTCCCAACCTGACGGTGGAGTAACCGGCTCGCGCTTCATCAATTGCTTGATTTGCGCTTCTTCAATAGTTTCATATTTTACCAACGCATCTTTCATCGCGTGTAAGATATCCATATTGTCGATAAGCAGCTGTTTCGCACGTTGATAATTGCGATTCACAATCGCACGAACTTCTTCGTCAATCACATGAGCGGTTTCATCAGACATATGTTTGGCTTTCGCCATGGAACGCCCTAAAAACACTTCGCCTTCATCTTCAGAATAAAGAATCGGCCCGAGTTTGTCGGAAAAGCCCCATTGCGTCACCATATTACGGGCAATATTAGTCGCCACTTTAATATCGTTAGACGCACCGGTGGAAATATTTTCTTCACCATAAATCAACTCCTCCGCCAAACGCCCCGCATATAGCGTAGAAAGTTTGCTTTCCAATTGTTTTTGGCTAATGCTGATTTGATCGCCTTCCGGCAAGAAAAAAGTAACACCTAAAGCACGACCGCGTGGAATGATCGTTACTTTATGCACCGGATCATGTTCCGGCACCAAATAACCGACGATCGCATGACCGGCCTCGTGATAAGCTGTGGATTCTTTTTGCTTGTCGGTCATGATCATGGTGCGGCGTTCCGGCCCCATATTGATTTTGTCTTTCGCTTTTTCAAACTCAAGCATCCCGACAGTACGTTTGTTCATACGTGCAGCAAACAACGCCGCTTCGTTCACCAAGTTTGCCAAATCTGCACCGGAATAGCCCGGCGTACCACGCGCCAATGTCATCGCATCAACATCATCGGCTACCGGTACTTTACGCATATGAACTTTTAAAATTTGCTCGCGTCCTCGTACATCCGGCAAGCCTACAACCACTTGGCGGTCAAAACGTCCCGGTCGGGTCAATGCCGGATCAAGCACATCCGGACGGTTGGTCGCCGCAATAACGATGACACCATCATTGCCACCGAACCCGTCCATTTCCACCAACATTTGATTTAGGGTTTGTTCGCGTTCATCATGACCACCGCCTAAACCGGCACCGCGTTGACGTCCCACCGCATCGATTTCATCAATAAAAATCAAGCAAGGCGCGTTTTTCTTCGCCTGCTCGAACATATCACGCACGCGGGAGGCTCCGACACCAACGAACATTTCAACGAAATCGGAACCGGAAATGGTAAAGAACGGTACTTTCGCTTCGCCGGCAATGGCTTTGGCAAGCAAGGTTTTACCGGTCCCCGGAGGTCCTACCATTAAAATTCCTTTTGGAATTTTGCCGCCTAAATTTTGAAATTTATTCGGATCACGTAAGAAATCAACTACTTCGCCCACTTCTTCTTTCGCTTCGTCACAACCCGCCACATCGGCAAAAGTCACTTTAATCTGATCTTGATTAAGCATTTTCGCACGGCTTTTACCAAAGCTCATGGCTTTCCCGCCACCGCCTTGCATTTGGCGCATAAAGAAAATCCAAACGCCTACAAGGAATAGCATCGGGAACCAAGAAATTAAGATTTGTGAAAGGAAACTGCGTTTCTCAAAAGGTGTGCCTTCCACTTTAACTTTCTTGCTAAGTAAGTCATCTAATAATTTCTTATCTTCCAACGGTGGCATAACGGTCATATATTTAGAACCGTCATTTTTGGTTACCGTAATTTCGTTCGTATCAAAACGCGCTTCTCTTACCTGACCATTGCTTACGTCATAAACAAAAGTCGTATAATCGGTAGAACTCTCTGCCGAAGAGCCGTTGAAGCTTTGGTATGCTGTCATCATGACGACCGCAACCACAATCCAAAGGACTAAATTTTTGACCATATCGTTCAAAGTTTAACCTGCCTTTCCTTAAGTTAATAAATTCGACACAAGATACTATATATTGCCAACGCTGAAAAGCTATCGGAGCGATTAGCCTTTATACCCCATCGCCACAATATAAACTTCACGCGAACGCCCGCGCGACGCTTCTGGTTTACGGACTTTCACAATATTAAAAAGAGCGCGTATCTCTTTTAAATATTCGTCAAAACCTTCACCTTGGAATACCTTTACCACGAAACTGCCTTTGCTTGCCAACACTTGTTTGCACATATCCAAGGCGAGTTCCACCAAATACATTGCTCGCGGAATATCTACCGACGGCATTCCGCTGAAATTCGGAGCCATATCGGACAGCACCGCATCCACTTTGTCTTTACCGACCCGCTCTAACAAGGCATTCAATACTTTCTCATCACGAAAGTCGCCCTGTAAAAAATCCACCCCGACTATCGGATCCATTTCTAAAATATCGCAGGCAATCACTCTGCCCTTACCGCCGATTTGGCTCACCGCATATTGCGACCAACCACCCGGCGCAGCACCGAGATCAACCACCGTCATACCCGGCTTAAATAAATGATCCGTTTGTTGAATTTCATCAAGCTTAAAATAAGCACGCGAACGCAGTTTTTGTTTATGAGCTTTCTGCACAAACGGATCTTTAAAATGTTCATTTAGCCAGCGAGAAGAACTCGCCGAACGTTTTTTCTTTCCCATAATTTCTGTTTTTATATCATTTTTGTAGTAGTTTCGCCTATATTTGGATACAATCTGCCGAATTCAAGACCTGAGGAGTTTAAAAGTGCGGAAAGCACCGCATTGATAGCTCCTCATTATTTATTGCTATAGGATTCCTTATGACAACCTTATCAACCAAACAAAAACAATTTCTTAAAGGCCTTGCGCACCATCTTAATCCGGTGGTTATGCTCGGCAACAACGGTTTGACCGAAGGCGTGTTGGCCGAAATTGACAATGCGCTTGATTATCATGAACTTATCAAAATAAAAATCGCCGGTGCCGAACGCGAAACCAAACAATTAATCATCAATGCCATTGTACGTGAAACAAAAGCCTCAAAGGTGCAAACCATCGGCCATATTTTGGTCCTTTATCGCCCGAGCGAAGAGGCTAAAATTCAGCTTCCGCGTAAATAATTATTATCGTTGTAGGGGCAAATACATGCGCCCCTACCGTTTAACTATTCGTAATTCACTTCAATAATTTCAAATTCCACCGTGCCGCCTGGTGTAACGATATTCACGGTATCATCCAGTTCTTTTCCGATCAAACCGCGTGCAATCGGCGAATTCACCGAAATTAAGCCGGCCTTAATATCCGCTTCGTCATCTCCCACGATTTGATAAGTCACCTCATCATCAGTATCGGTATTCACTAAAACCACCGTTGCACCGAAAATCACCTTGCCGTTATTTGGTAACCTAGTCACATCAATTACTTGCGCATTACCGAGTTTACCTTCAATTTCTTGAATACGACCTTCGCAGAAACCTTGTTGTTCGCGTGCTGCGTGATATTCCGCGTTTTCCTTTAAATCACCGTGTTCACGGGCTTCCGCAATGGCCTTAATAATTTCCGGACGACGTACATTTTTCAAAAAATCTAATTCCTTTCTTAATAATTCAGCACCACGAACGGTCATCGGGATTTGTTTCATAGCCTGTTTCCTTAAAATTTAGTCAAAAAGAAAACCACGGCAAAATCCGAGAATTTTGCCGCAGTCCACTAAAGTGTTAAACAAAATCGATAAAATGGGTAAATCAGGTTTACACTCATTCGTTCGGTGGCTATTATTGTTCGCCTAAAAAAAAATAGCAACCAAAACCCGCAAATATGACTCGATTACCTTTAATTTCAACCCTATTTCGTACCCTTTTTATTTCCTTTGGACTTTCTTTTAACGCCGTCGCAGAAGTGAACGTTGCCCCCTTGGTCGCGAATTTGCCGGAAGGCGCCAGCACTGCAGTTATCGCAAAAAATATCGATCAAAATAAAATTGTCGCTGATTACAATGGTTCCACCTTTATGTTGCCGGCAAGTACCCAAAAAGTATTTACCGCCGTGGCGGCAAAATTAGCATTAGGCGACGAATTCAAATTTGATACAGCATTACTCACTAATGGAAAAATCCAAAACGGTGATTTGGACGGCAACTTAATCGTCCGCTTTACCGGCGATCCCGATCTCACTAGCGGGCAACTTTACGACTTACTCGCCGAATTGAAAAAACAAGGCGTGAATAAAATTAACGGCGATTTAGTGTTAGATACATCGGTTTTCTCCAGTCACGACCGTGGTTTAGGTTGGATTTGGAATGATCTCACGATGTGTTTCAACTCACCGCCTTCCGCCGCCAATATCGATAATAACTGTTTCTACGCAGAACTTGATGCCAATCAAGCACCGGGTGAAACCGTTAAAATTAATGTACCGGCGCAATTTCCTATTCAAGTGTTCGGGCAAGTTTATATCGCGGATAGCAACGAAGCGCCTTATTGCCAATTGGACGTAGTGGTGCACGACAATAATCGCTACCAAGTAAAAGGCTGTTTAGCGCGTCAAACCAAACCCTTCGGTTTAAGTTTCGCCGTGCAAGATCCCGATGCCTACGCCGCGGCCATTATTCAACGCCAATTAAAACGTCTTGGCATTGAATTTAATGGCAAAGTTTTGCAACCGCAAAAAATGCAGCAAGGTCAATTGCTCGTGCAACATTTTTCCAAACCGCTACCGGATTTATTGAAAAAAATGATGAAAAAATCCGATAATCAAATTGCCGACTCGCTATTCCGCGCAGTCGCCTACCATTACTACAAACGCCCCGCCTCCTTCCAACTCGGCACCCTGGCAGTAAAATCCATATTACAAAAACAAGGCATCAAATTCGGCAACAGCATCTTAGCCGACGGCTCCGGCCTTTCTCGCCACAATCTTGTTGCACCGAAAACTATGCTTTCCGTGCTGGAATACATCGCCCGCAACGAAGACAAACTCCATTTAATGGAAACCTTTCCCATCGCCGGAGTGGATGGCACCATCAGCGGTCGTGGCGGTTTAATTAATCCGCCGTTAGTAAAAAACGTTATCGCTAAAACAGGCTCACTGAAAGGCGTATATAACTTAGCCGGTTTTATGAACAACGCTCGAGGTGAAAAAGTCGCTTTCGTTCAATTTATTAACGGCTACTCTACCGGTGAACTCGAAAGCAAAACTAAACGCGGCCCGTTAGTACAGTTTGAAAGCGCACTTTATAACGCGCTCTACAAAGACTAAACGTCTAAAACGGCTTGTTAAAATAGCACCGCATTGAAGCCTTATCCCACAAGCTTTCAATGCGGTGCTATTTTTACCTTCCATTTTCCGGCCGGTATTCGAATTTAACCGTAACAGGAAAAGTCGCTTAGTCCGCGCCAAAACAAAATAAAAATGATTCATTCATCGGGCGGAATGCCATATGAGTTTAGAAAAACCATCAAAATCCTGCCCAAACAGGTTTTACACCCTCCGGCAATGCCAAATTCTTGCCTAATTCTACCCAGCCGCAAGGGAAATGAAAATCCGATCCGACAGAACCCAACAAATCAAATTCATTCGCCCAACGCGCCAATATCTGACGTTGGTCCTTCGTTTGACCGCAATCCGCTATTTCCACACCATCACCGCCCCAGGTTTTAAAATCCGACATTAGTCGGCGCACCCACTTTCCCGTCATGTTATAACGTAACGGATGAGCAATAACCGCTATTCCACCGGCGGCATGAATAGTTTCGATAGTCGTGGGAATATTCGTCCATTCGGCTTTCACGAAAGCGGATTTGCCCGGTCCTAAATAGCGTTTAAATGCTTGGCCGTCATTTGAAACTTTGCCGATTTGTACCAAATATCGGGCATAATGAGCGCGCGTAACTTCGCCATCAGCAAGGGTTTTGGCGCCTTCATAGGCATTAGGAATACCCACTTTTTCCAATTTTGCACCAATTTCTAACGCCCTTTTTTCGCGTAGTACTTTTTGGTTTTCCAAAAGGGCGAGCATTTTCGGATGCATTTTATCGAAATTCAGTCCAACAATATGAATGCCACGCCCTTCCCAATCTGTTGAGACTTCCACGCCGCTAATCAGCGCTATGCCAATTTCATCGGCAGTTTGTTTAGCCTCATCAATACCTGCAACGGTATCGTGATCGCATAACGCCAGTACATTGACACCCTGTTCAAATGCACGCAGCACCACTTCTCGCGGTGAAAGTACGCCGTCCGATGCGGTGCTGTGGCAATGTAAATCGTATTTTTTCGTCATTATTTAATTGCGTTTACTAATTCTTTGACTAATTTCGGGCCTTGATAAATTAAGCCGGAATACACTTGCAATAGCTCGGCTCCCGCGGCGATTTTTTCTTGCGCGTTTGACACGCCGTCAATGCCACCACTGCCGATAATTGGAATCTGCCCTTTCAATTCTTTGTGCAAACGCTTGATAACCGCTGTGCTTTTGTGTTGTAACGGCTTGCCGCTTAAGCCGCCTTGTTGCTCGGCATTGTTTAATCCCGCGACAGTGTCACGTGAAATAGTGGTATTGGTCGCAATGACGCCGTCCATTTTATAACGTACCAAGGCATCGGCAATTTGCACCAATTCACTTTCCGATAAATCCGGCGCAATTTTCACCGTGATCGGTACGTATTTGTTATATTGCTCCGCCAAAATTGCCTGACGCGCCTTAATGCTTTGTAGTAAATCATCGAAATAATCGCCGTATTGCAACCGGCGCAAATCCGGCGTATTCGGCGATGAAATATTCACGGTAATATAGCCCGCGTAGTTATAGGCTTTATTCAAGCAAAAAATATAATCGTCTTTACCGTGTTCCAACGGCGTTTGCTTATTTTTGCCGATATTAACACCGATTACTCCTTTATAACGGGCGTTTTTTACATTTTCGACTAAATAATCAATACCCTTATTATTGAAACCGTTGCGGTTAATAATACCTTCTGCTTCGATCAAACGAAACTGGCGCGGTTTGGCATTGCCGTCTTGCGCAAGGGGCGTTACCGTGCCCACTTCAATAAAACCGAACCCCAACGCACCAAAGCCGTCAATCGCCTCACCGTCTTTATCGGCACCTGCTGCCAACCCGATCGGATTCGGAAAAAGCACGCCCATCACCGTTTTCGGCGAACCTTTCGGCGTACCGATTAAGGATTTTAAAAGCGACTGGAACCAAGGCTTTCCTGCCAGTTTCAAACATTGAATAGTAAAATTATGCGCTTTTTCCGCATCCATTTGGAAAATCGCCTGACGAAATAACTGATACATACTTGTTTATCTCTTGGGACAGGTATAAAACCTGTCCTAATGTGACCCTTCAGCTTATTGCAACGCTTTTTCAATCTTCTCAAATAAATCTTTAGAAAGATTTTCCACCGTACTCAATCGCTCTAACGCACGTTTCATTAAAGTTTGGCGTTGTGCATCGTAGCGGGCAAAGCGAATTAACGGCTCAATTAAACGCGCAGCCACTTGCGGATTGGTGTCATTTAATTTGATTAAAATATCCGTTAGGAAGCGATATCCTGAACCACCTATTTTATGGAAAGCCTTAAGATTTCGATTAACAAAGCTCCCCACCAATGCACGTAAACGATTTGGGTTGTTGAAATTAAAACTTGGATGATCCATCAAACGGTTCACAATCTCTAATACATTTTCATCCGGTCGGATGGCTTGCAAAGCGAACCATTTATCCATGACCAAGCCATCGTGTTGCCATTTTTGCTCAAAATCGGCAAGCAACGCATCGCGACAAGCCAATGCGGTGCTGGTGGCGGCACTCAACGCGGCAAGCTTGTCTGTCATATTATCGGCAGAATTGTAATGTTTTTGCACAATATTATTACCAAGTGACGTATATGCCAAATAGCTTAAACACAAGTTACGCATAGCACGAAGGGCTATATCTTGCTGTGTGACACGGTAGCCTTCTAAGCGGATGTGATTATAGGTTTTGAGCAACGGCTCTTTCAAATATTCTGCTATCGCGCGCAACATAAACTCACGCGCTGCCGTAATACCGTCCGGATCAATGGTTTTGAAATTTTCGGCAAATTCAAGATTACTCGGTAAAGTTAAAATTAACGCAGCGAGTTCAACATTTTCTTCGTAATGGTCTAACACTTGGGAGAGTGCCACTAAAATTTGCGGAGAAATTTCAAATTCTTCGTTTTGTTGAAAATGCGCTACGTTACGTCGTAATTCATTCACAAATAATATTTGTGCTGCATCCCATCGAACGAAAGAATTTTCGGCAAATTTTAATAAAACAAGAAGTTGCTCCGTGGTGAAAGCGTAATCTAATTTCACCGGTGCGGAAAAATCCGCCAACAAAGCAGGCACCGGACGGCCGTATATACCGTGAAATTCGAATATTTGCTCTTTTTCAGTAACGTTTAATACTTCACTCAACGGTTCGCCATTACATTGCAACATTTGTTTAGTGCCGTCTTGCGCATACAAAGCGATTTTAACCGGAATATGCAAATTTACTTTTTCCATTTGATCGGCGGTCGGCGGTGTAAATTGAGACACCTTCAGACGATAGCTGTGCGTTTGTTCGTCGTAAGCATCGCTAATGAATAATTCCGGCGTACCGGATTGGCTGTACCAACGGCGAAATTGGGTTAAATCAAAATCGTTTGCACGTTCCATTGCGGAAATAAAATCTTCGCAAGTTGCCGCTTTACCGTCATTTTCGGCGATATAAAGAGCCATACCTTTTTGGAAGCCTTGCTCGCCTAATAAGGTGTGCAACATACGAATCACTTCCGCGCCTTTTTCATACACCGTTACAGTATAGAAATTATTCATTTCAATCACTTTTTCCGGACGAATCGGGTGCGCCATCGGCCCTGCATCTTCGGCAAATTGCGTGGTACGTAGGAATTTTACATTGTTGATACGATTTACCGCACGAGAACCGGTATCGGAGGAAAATTCTTGATCACGAAAAACCGTTAAGCCTTCTTTTAAGCTTAGTTGGAACCAGTCACGGCAAGTTACGCGGTTACCCGTCCAGTTATGAAAATATTCGTGCGCAATGACGCTTTCAATGGCGAGATAATCGTCATCCGTCGCGGTTTGTGGATTGGCGAGCACGAATTTCGAGTTGAAAATATTTAAGCCTTTATTTTCCATTGCGCCCATGTTGAAGAAATCCACGGCGACAATCATATAAATGTCTAAGTCGTATTCCAAATTGAAGCGTTCTTCGTCCCATTTCATCGCTTTCTTCAAACTTTCCATCGCCCAATCGGCACGATCGAGATTGCCACGATCCACATAAAGTTCCAGTGTCACTTCTCTGCCGCTTTGAGTAACGAATTTGTCTTGCAATAAATCAAAATTGCCCGCCACTAAAGCAAATAAATAGCTTGGTTTCGGAAACGGGTCATTCCATTCCACCCAGTGACGACCATCGGCTAAATCACCGGTCTCAATGCGGTTCCCATTGGAAAGTAGAAACGGGTATTTGGTTTTATCGGCCGTGATTTTGGTCGTATAGCGCGCCAATATGTCAGGACGATCCAGCATATAAGTGATTTGACGGAAGCCTTCCGCTTCGCATTGAGTACAAATGCCTTCGCCGGATTGGTATAAACCTTGTAATGAGGTATTTTCGGCAGGAACAAGAATCGTCACAATTTCCAGCTCAAATTCGTCCACACTTTTGCCTGTTAAATTAAGCGTTAAACCTTCACCGTCTTGTTGATAAGCGGTGAAAGGTTTGCCGTTAAATTTAATCGAGGCGAATTGGAAACTATGACCGTCTAAGCGAAAGGTTGTCGCATTTTTATTTAAACGTTTGAATTTTGTGGTCGCCGTGACAACGGTATGTCTTGGATCTAGTTGAAAGTCCAAATAAATATCCGTTACGGTGAAATCAGGTTGTTTATAATCTTTTCTATATTTTGCCTTGGCTAACATAATCTGCTCTTTTCTAACAAAAAACCGCGCCTAGAATAAAATTTTACGACTCAACTTGCAATGAGATTTTCCTTCCTCAAGCGGAAGCAAACGTTTGCTCAAAGTAGCGAAATTATGCTATTCTACGCCCGTTTTTTCTTTATATTGAGAGCAAATCAATGTCAGCCAATCAACCACAAATCGCCATCGTTATGGGCTCCAAAAGCGACTGGGCGACCATGCAGGAAGCCACGCAAATTTTAGATACGCTTCAACTGCCTTATCACGTGGAAATCGTTTCCGCCCACCGCACGCCGAATAAACTCTTTACGTTCGCCGAAAATGCGCAGCAAAACGGCTATAAAGTCATCATTGCCGGCGCCGGCGGTGCCGCGCATTTACCGGGAATGATTGCCGCAAAAACCCTCGTCCCCGTTTTGGGCGTGCCGGTCAAAAGTTCCATGCTAAGCGGCGTGGACAGCCTGTATTCCATCGTGCAAATGCCGAAAGGCATTCCGGTCGGCACATTAGCCATCGGCCCGGCGGGCGCCGCCAATGCGGGTCTGTTAGCGGCACAAATTTTAGCGACTTGGGATGGCGAATTGCGTTCGCGCTTGCAAGCGTTCCGCGAAAATCAAACCAATGCGGTGCTGGATAATCCGGATCCGCGCGTTTAAAAACATTTAAAAAACTGACCGCACTTTCAAAGTGCGGTTGTTTTTTCATTTTCATAAGAAGAAACCTCATGCAAAAATCCTCTCTCTATCCCCCTGTTTACGTACTCGGCAATGGTCAATTAGGCCGCATGTTGCGCTACGCCGGCGCGCCGTTGGATATTCAAGTCGAGCCTCTTGCATTCGATGCGCCGTTGTTTGATTTACCGCCGAATGCGGTGCTCACGGCAGAGATCGAACGTTGGGAAAAAACGCCGTTAACCGAACTCCTCGGCAATCATAAAAATTTTGTGAATCAAAACGTGTTCAGTTTATTAGCCGATCGTTTCACGCAAAAATCGCTGTTGGACGAATTGATACTTCCCACTTCGCCTTGGTGTTTATTAAAAGACAACCATCAATGGCCGGACGTATTCCAAACTATCGGCGAAAAAGTCGTGGTAAAACGCCGTACGGGCGGTTATGACGGTCGCGGGCAGTGGATTATCAACGATAAAAATAAAACCGATATTAGTAACGATCTTTTCGGCGAAGTAATTGCGGAGAAATTTATTCCCTTCGATTACGAAGTTTCGATTGTCGGCGCGCGTTTCAAAAACGGCGAAAAACGTTTTTATCCGGTCACGCACAATTTGCAGCAAAACGGTATTTTGCGCTATAGCGTTGTGAGCACCGCATTGACGCAACAGTTTGCTCAACAACCCGCGCAGCAAAAACAAGCGGAAGCCATGCTAGGCAAAATTATGGATAAGCTTAATTATATCGGGGTGATGGCGATGGAATGTTTTGTGGTTGGCGATCAATTGCTGATTAATGAACTGGCGCCACGTGTGCATAACAGTGGCCACTGGACGCAGCTCGGTTGTTCCATAAGCCAATTTGAATTGCACTTGCGCGCCCTGCTCGATTTGCCTACGCCACAATTACAAATTTTCGCGCCGAGCGTGATGGTCAATTTAATCGGCACGGAACACAACGCACAATGGCTCAATACGCCGTTCGCGCAGCTGCATTGGTACGGCAAAGAAGTACGCCCGGGGCGCAAAGTCGGTCATATTAATTTGACGCATCCGGATAAAACCATTTTGATTCAGCTATTGGAAAAACTGCGCGGCGAATTACCGGATGATTATCAATCTGGCTTAAACTGGGCAATTGAGCAATTAAAATAAATTCATTTTTAACCGCACTTTTTTAAGGCGGATTAACCTCCTTAAAGTGTGGTTAAATTTTGCGGCGTTTTTGCTTGCTAAAGGCAAAAGGTTGCAGTATAAGAACAGCAAATAAATTTCCATAACACACATCAAAAGAAGGAAAACGCTATGTTTGAAAATATCAAAGCCGCGCCGGCAGATCCGATTTTAGGCTTAGGCGAAGCATTCAAATCAGAAACTCGTGCAAATAAAATCAATTTAGGTATCGGCATATATAAAGACGCACAAGGCGCAACGCCGATTATGCGCGCTGTGAAAGAAGCCGAAGCGCGTTTATTGGCGAAAGAAAACAGCAAAAATTACCTCGGCATTGATGGTATCGCCGATTACAATCAACGCACTAAAGCACTTCTTTTCGGCGCAGATAGCCCAATTATTGCGCAAGATCGCGCCAGAACCGTGCAAAGTTTAGGCGGCACCGGTGCACTTCGCATTGCGGCCGAATTTATCAAACGCCAAACCAAAGCGCAAAACGTTTGGATTAGCACGCCGACCTGGCCGAACCATAATGCGATTTTCAATGCGGTGGGCATGACGATTCGCGAATATCGTTATTACGACGCCGAACGTAAAGCATTGGATTGGGACAACTTAATTGCCGATTTAAGCAATGCCAATGAAGGCGATGTGGTGCTTTTCCACGGCTGCTGCCATAACCCGACGGGGATCGATCCGACGCCGGAACAGTGGAAACAATTGGCCGAACTTTCCGTAAAAAACGGCTGGTTGCCATTATTCGACTTTGCTTATCAAGGCTTAGCCAACGGCTTAAATGAAGACGCGGTCGGTTTACGCACGTTTGCCGCCAATCACAAAGAATTATTGGTCGCCAGTTCGTTCTCGAAAAATTTCGGTTTATATAACGAACGCGTCGGCGCCTTCACTTTGGTGGCGGAAAACGCAGATATCGCTGCAACCGCATTAACTCAAGTGAAATCCATTATTCGCACGCTCTACTCCAACCCGGCATCGCACGGTGGCGCAACGGTCGCGACCGTATTAAACGATCCGCAACTTCGCCAAGAATGGGAAAATGAACTGACTGAGATGCGTGAACGCATCAAAAAAATGCGCCATTTATTTGTGCAACTTCTGAAAGAATACGGCGCAAAACAGGATTTTGGTTTTATTATGGAACAAAACGGCATGTTTTCCTTCA
Organism: Aggregatibacter sp. HMT-949; assembly: GCF_041734645.1. Lineage (NCBI taxonomy): Bacteria > Pseudomonadati > Pseudomonadota > Gammaproteobacteria > Pasteurellales > Pasteurellaceae > Aggregatibacter > Aggregatibacter sp. HMT-949. Next base: position 1,033,844 of record NZ_CP162010.1, read on the forward strand.
GTGGTTTAACGCCGGAACAAGTGGATCGCCTCAGAGAAGAATTCGCCATTTATGCGGTTCGATCCGGGCGTATCAACGTGGCGGGCATTACGGAAGATAATATCCGTTACTTGTGTGAAAGTATTGTGAAAGTGCTTTAATCTAAGCAAAACATACATAAAAGCGCATCTCGGTATGCGCTTTTTGTTTTTAAGGAAAAATTAGCAGGGGACGATGTTATCAATACGAATCTAAAAATAAATTAATATTTTTAGATAAAATCTAAATTAAATCTTCTTTCTTTAGAATTTTAACTATAAACACTTTGAGTTTTAATGAAATCTCCCTAAACTTCAAAAGCATTATTTTTTAGGAGGCATTTTTGTGCGGTTTATAAAAATCGTCCTTGTCGGAATCGGACAAATCTTTTTACAAGAAAACGGTTTATCGGGACTTATCATCGCTATCGCCATGTTTTTTAGCCACTGGGCGCTAGGCTTAAGTTGTTTACTCGGCTCGCTCATCGGCACCGCATCGGCTATCCTATTGCACTATCCACAAAACGAAATTAAACAAGGTTTATACGGCTTCAACGCCAGCCTTGCTTTTATGTGCACAATCTTCACTTTCGGACTAACCGGTTTATCGCCCTTAATCCTTGCGCTAGGCGCCTTCAATGCGGTGCTCTCCACGCTTCTCATGCGTGAATTCACCAAACGAAACCTCACCGCTTACACCTTTCCTTTTGTTGCGACTTGTTGGCTATTTTGCCAAGGTATAGCGCACTTTGGTTTGTTCGGTTTATCGCAAACTACACCAAATTTAGCGGATCACACTACAACGCTAGATGCCATCAAGCAACCCTTTTACGCTTGGGCGGAAGTTAATTTTGGCGCCGATTTAATTACCGGCTTGCTATTATTTCTTGCCATCGCGATCAATTCTCCCCGGGCGGCAATGTGGGGCATGACGGCAGCTGTTTTCAGCTCGTTCTTTGCCACTTGCTTGTTCGACATTGAACCAAACCGACTAGCAAACGGCATCTACGGCTTTTCCGCGATTTTATTGGCGTGTGCCTTTGCCGGCAAACGGCTACGAGATTTTGTTTATGTGCTCACCGGCACCGCATTGACCGTAGTGATTCAATTTGGCGTAGCGAAAATGGGCCTCGCCCCTTATACTATCGGGTTTATTGTGGCGGCTTGGCTAATGTTATGGTTTAAAAATAAAGTCGATCACAGTACCTTAAGTTCACAAAAACTCAGCAATTTTTTTAATCCGTAAAATCAATAAAAGGACGGCAAACATGCATCTAACATCCAGAGAACAAGAAAAGCTGATGCTTTTCCTCGCGGGCGAACTGGCGGCAAAACGCAAAGCGCGCGGGCTAAAATTAAATTATCCGGAAGCCATCGCCTACATCGCCAGCCACTTGCAAGAAGCGGCGCGCGATGGCATGAGCGTAGCGGAGGTAATGCAATATGGCGCAACATTATTAAGTGTTGAAGATGTTATGGAAGGCGTGCCGGAAATGGTGCACGAAGTGCAGATTGAAGCGACCTTTCCGGATGGTACGAAGTTGGTGACGGTACATAACCCAATTAGATAAAAAGAAGTTCCCTCTTAGCAAAAAGAGGGCATTTCGTGCAAATTTAAAAATAGAAGGATTTAAACAATATGATCCCAGGCGAATACAAACTAGCCGAAGGTAACATTCATGCCAATGCGGGGCGAAAGACTGTGAAAATTGATGTGGTGAACAAGGGTGATCGTCCGATCCAAGTCGGTTCACACTATCACTTTTTTGAAACCAACCATGCCCTTGAATTTGACCGCTCATTGGCGCGCGGTATGCGTTTAAACGTACCGTCCGGCAATGCGGTGCGTTTTGAACCGGGCGAAATCAAAACAGTGGAACTGGTTGCCTTTGGCGGAAACCAAGTGATTTATGGTTTCCATAATGAAATTAGCGGTAAATTATAGGGGGCGATGATGGCATTAACGATTTCAAGAAGCCAATATGTGGCGACTTACGGGCCGACCGTGGGCGATAGCGTGCGTTTGGGCGACACCGATTTATGGGCAACTATTGAGCAAGATTTATTGACCAAAGGCGACGAATGCAAATTTGGCGGTGGCAAAAGCGTGCGCGACGGTATGGCGCAATCCGGCACGGCAACGCGCGACAATCCGAGCGTGTTGGATTTGGCAATCACCAACGTGATGATTATTGATGCCAAACTCGGCATCATCAAAGCAGACATCGGTATTCGCGACGGACGTATTGTCGGCATCGGTCAAGCCGGTAATCCTGATACGATGGACGGCGTAACCCCGAATATGATTATTGGCGCGAGTACCGAAGTACATAATGGCGCACATTTAATCGCCACTGCAGGCGGGATTGACACCCATATCCATTGGATCTGTCCGCAACAGGCACAGCACGCCATTGAAAACGGCATCACTACGATGATCGGCGGCGGCACGGGTCCGGCGGACGGCACCCACGCCACCACTTGTACTCCGGGAGCATGGAACTTACAACGCATGTTCCAAGCGGCAGAAGCCTTGCCTGTGAATGTCGGCTTTTTCGGCAAAGGCAACTGCTCCACCCTTGAACCGCTGCGCGAGCAAATTCGTGCAGGCGCATTGGGCTTGAAAATTCATGAAGACTGGGGCGCAACGCCGGCAGTAATTGATGCAGCGTTAAAAGTGGCCGATGAAATGGATGTGCAAGTGGCGATCCACACCGACACGCTGAACGAAAGCGGTTTCTTAGAAGACACGATGAAAGCGATTAACGGACGCGTGATCCATACCTTCCACACCGAAGGTGCGGGCGGCGGACACGCACCAGACATTATCAAGGCAGCGATGTATCCGAACGTGCTCCCCGCTTCCACCAACCCGACTCGCCCCTTCACGGTAAACACAATTGACGAGCATTTGGATATGTTGATGGTCTGCCACCATTTGGATAAACGCGTACCTGAAGACGTGGCGTTTGCCGACAGCCGTATCCGCCCTGAAACCATCGCTGCGGAAGATATTTTACATGATATCGGCGTATTCTCGATTATGAGTTCTGACTCGCAAGCCATGGGGCGCGTGGGCGAGGTGGTAACACGAACATGGCAAACCGCCGACAAAATGAAAGCGCAACGCGGCAAACTCGGCAATGAAGGCAACGACAACTTCCGCATCAAACGCTACATTGCAAAATACACCATCAACCCAGCGATTGCACACGGTATAGCCGATCACGTTGGTTCATTGGAAGTGGGTAAAATCGCCGACATTGTACTCTGGAAACCGATGTTCTTCGGTGTAAAACCGGAAACCGTAATCAAAAAAGGCTTCATCAGTTTTTCAAAAATGGGCGATCCAAACGCCTCTATCCCAACCCCGCAACCGGTGTTCTACCGCTCAATGTTTGGTAGCCAAGGGAAAGCCACCGCCCAAACTGCCGTGTTTTTTGTTTCCGAAGCCGGCAAACAAGCGGATATTCAATCCCAATACGGCTTAGAAAAAGAGCTCATTGCCGTTAAAGGCTGCCGTAATGTAGGCAAAAAAGACTTGGTGCTAAACAACGCTACGCCTGAAATCACTGTCGATCCTGAGCGTTACGAAGTGCGGGTAGATGGCGAGTTAATCACCTGCGAACCCGCGAAAAAAGTGCCACTGGCGCAGCGGTATTTTATGTTCTAGCGATAGGTACTGTTTTGCGATTATTGACCAATCGACCAATCATTTAATATCCAATTTGGATACGTACTGCCCCGAGCTTTCGTAAAATTAAAGAAATAATATGAAAATCATCAAGCCAATTCTGCCTGTTATAGAAAATATCTTGGGCAATTTAACCGCACTTCGCGCTGGAGGCAAAATCACTACTCAAACCATTGAACGCGTGCCGTTACAGTGGTATGAAAGCGAACGTAACATCTTACGTAAAACGACTGAAACGGGGCGCGAGGTGGCGTTGCGTTTGCTTAAAGAAGGGCAACGTTTGCAACATGATGACGTGGTGTTTCTTAACGATAACTTGGCGATCGTAATCGATATTCAGCCAAGCGAAGTGATTGTGCTTTCGCCGAAAACCCTGCCTGAAATGGCTCGTGCTTGCTATGAAATCGGCAATAAACATTCGCCGCTCTTTTTAGATGGCAATGAAGTCACATTGCCATATGACAAACCGATGTTCGAATGGCTACAAGCGGCGGGATTTGCGCCGCAAAAAGCAGAACGCCGTTTAAGCCAAGCGTTGCGGGCGAACTCGGCGCAAGGTCACGGGCATTCTCACAGCCATTCGCACGATCATCACGGCTATCACCACCACGGAGACGGAAATTGGCACAGGCATTAAATCGCTCATTGACGGATCTCGGCGCATTATTGCACTTAGTCGATCCTACCCTGCCGATTGGCGGTTTTAATCACTCCAACGGCTTGGAAACCTTCGTTCAACAACGTATGGTGGCAAGCAAAGCTACACTTGAAGAATATGTGCAAACCCAGCTATTACAAAACTGGATTTACAATGACGGCGCCTATTTATCACTCGCGTTTGATGCAATGAACGAAGGTAATTTCAACCGCTTATGTGAGCTGGATTGGCAACTTTCTGCCACCAAAGTCGCACGCGAAAGTCGCGAAGGCAGCTTTAAACTTGGCATTCGATTACTGAAAATTTTTATCCGCTACGAAACGAATTCGCTACTCACCGCATACCAACAAGCGATTACAGAAAAACGCGTGCAAGGCTATTTCCCTATCGTGTTTGCCATGGTCGCCCAAGCAATGGGTTTAAGCAAAGCCGATACGCTCTACGCGTTCTACTACAATGCAGCCGTCGGCGCGATTACTAACGGCGTAAAATTAATTCCACTCAGCCAAATGGACGGACAGGATATTCTATTTAATTTGCGTGATTCACTGGTGCAAGCGGTGGAATTAAGCCTTGAACCCGACGAAGAATGGCTTGGCGCAGCAACTCTAGCGAATGATATTCGGGCAATGCAGCACGAACAACTTTATACCAGATTATATATGTCATAACCTGTAGGCAGTGTGTACCCGGTTCACACACGGAATTGATTTTCGTGCGTAAATTACAAAATCCATCCACACATCCTACGTAAACCAAAGGAAATAAAAACAAATGCGTAACTACATCAAAATCGGCGTGGCGGGTCCTGTTGGCGCGGGCAAAACAGCGTTAATTGAAAAACTCACCCGAGAAATCGCGTCAAAATACAGCGTGGCGGTAATTACCAACGACATCTATACCCAAGAAGATGCGGAATTTCTAACCAAAAACAGTTTGCTTCCACCGGAACGCATTATGGGCGTGGAAACGGGTGGTTGTCCGCACACGGCGATCCGTGAAGATGCATCGATGAATTTAGAAGCGGTGGACGAAATGGCGACGCGTTTTCCTGATGTGGAAATCATATTTATTGAGTCAGGCGGCGACAACCTTTCGGCCACTTTCAGTCCCGATTTAGCGGATGTGACGATTTTCGTAATCGATGTAGCACAAGGTGAAAAAATCCCACGTAAAGGCGGACCGGGTATCACCCGTTCGGATTTACTCGTCATCAACAAAACTGATCTCGCCCCGTTCGTAGGCGCAGATTTAAGCGTAATGGAAGCTGACGCCCGCCGTATGCGTAATGGCCAGCCGTTTATCTTTACCAATTTAATGAAAAAAGAAAATTTGGACGGCGTGATCGGCTGGATTGAAAAATACGCGTTGTTAAAGAATGTGGAAGAACCGTCGTCGTTAGTTCGATAAATAGGTTCCCTCCGTAAGCGGAGGGAAGAACAGGATTAACTATTTGTGCAAAATGCAATGAACAGCAAGCTCAAACTTTCTACCAAGCTCTCCGCCAACGGCAAAACCCAACTTGCCGAGTGTTTCGCCACGCCGCCGTTTAAACTCATGACGTTGCCAAACTACGGCGAACATTGGCGTGACGGATTGAATGCGGTGCTGATGTCGTCGTCCCCCGGCTTATTAGGTGGCGATCAATTGGATATTCAAATTCAGCTTACAAAGGCAAGCACACTTTCGTTGAACACACAGGCGTTTACTCGCGTGCAGGCAATGAATGAAGGCGATCTTGCCGAGCAAATTACGCAGATTCAATTAGTCGAAAACAGCCGATTGTTCTATTTACCGCATCCGTTAGTGCTACACAAAGATTCGGCATTCAAACAAAAAACTCAAATTGAAATGAGCGAAAACAGTGAGTTAATTTACGGCGAAATCGTAGCAATCGGACGTGTGTTAACTCATGAGCGCTTTGCTTTTCGTCAATTTTCTTCCCATTTAAAAATTGTAGCGTGGCAAAATAACGGCCAAAAACACCCGCTGGTAAGCGATTGTATTCAGTGGCTACCCGCTCAAATGAATTTGACCGCCTTAAGCCAAATGGAAAATTATTCTCACCAAGGCACGCTGATTTATTTGAACTTAGCGAAAAACGCGGCAGACTTAAAAGACCAATTACAAGAAATTCATGCCATTATCGGAAATCAAAAAAACATGTTGGTCGGCGCGTCGTTGCTTCATCAAGCCGGCATAACAGTACGAGCGCTGGGACATCGCGCCGAACAAATTCAGCAACTTTTCGGCACGCTTGCCAACTATCTGCAAGTAAAAAAAGCCTAAAACGTTTCCTTACATTAAGTCTATTGCTGAACATTAAAAATAGCACCGCATTGAAGCCACCATATACGAGGTTTCAATGCGGTGCTATTTTGCGGGATCGCAGTATGGCTGTAACGAGCGGCAATTGATAATAAATGCAAAACCGGTTTTACCGACATCAAATCGAAATCTTGGCAACGTTCGGTAACTTGTCGAGACTTTAAAAAGTAACGTAATAAGCCCCTTGAACATCAATCAATCGTTAAAATTTAAAAAATTTTAATAATTCAATATAAATTACCTATTAATTCTATCCAGCAAAGCCATTTTACCCCACATAATTCCTACGTATAATGTGCTCCATCGAAAGCAAAAACGCTTAGAGCAAAATTAATCAACTAAATATGGAGGAAAATACAATGTCAAAAACATCTATCGGACTAGATAAAGCACAATCTGCAGAACTTGCGGGCAAATTAAACGATCTTCTTGCAACTTACCAAGTTTTCTACACCAACGTGCGCGGTTATCACTGGAATATTAAAGGCGTAAACTTCTTTGAATTACACGCTAAATTTGAGGAAATCTACACGGATTTAATCAATAAAGTGGATGAAGTGGCCGAACGTATCTTAACCTTAGGTTACACGCCGAATAATGCCTACAGCCAATATTTAAAAGCATCACGTATTAAAGAAGAAATCGCGGTAAGCAGCGCGCAGGACTGTTTATCGGGCACCTTAGCGGGCTTAAAAGTATTACTTGAACAACAACGTGAAATTCTTGAGCTTGCCGGTGAAGCAGGCGATGAAGGGACGAACTCTCAAATGAGCGACTACATTAAAGAACAAGAAAAACTTGTCTGGATGTTCCAAGCCGCTTGTCAAACTTGCCACGCTTAGTGCTTGTTAAATAAAAAAACCTACCGGCCGGTAGGTTTTTTATCGCTTCTGTTTAACTTCTATCACTTCCTTTCAGAATCTATGGATGCGTTCTCTCGTCAAGTAAAACAACGCTGAAGAATCACATTAAGCCGGCTAATCCTTTTATTTGCCTCGGCCCGCGTAGATATCGGTTTAAACACAAAACGAATTGAAGTCTCCTAACAGCACCGCATTGAAAGCCGCCATATACGGGGTTTCAATGCGGTGCTGTTTTAATCATCCATTGAGATTAACCGTTCTAATAATTTTCCTAATCCGCTTTGCCGTTTTACCGTTTGACGCAGTGCCATTTTCCAGATTTTTTCGTCGGCGAAAACGGTGAGGCGTTGTTTCGCGCGAGTCACGCCGGTAAACACTAATTCGCGCGATAATACAGGATTCGGTTCCGTCGGCAGCACCATTAACGCGTGCTCAAATTCCGAACCCTGGGATTTATGAATCGTCATCATAAACGCCGGTTCATGCGCCGGAATGCGACTGGTCGGCACTTCACGCTTGCCAAACCACACTTTGCCATGCGCCAAACACAAGCCAATGTCGCCGTTATACAAGCGCACATTATGATCGTTTTGCGTAATCATAATCGGCTTGCCGATATACCAATCTTGTTCGTGGCGAAATCGCAATAAATTTTCGCCACGCAACGCCAGTGCGATTTCCCGATTAAGATTTTCTACGCCCAATGCGGTGCTGCGCAGCGCAGTCAAAAATCTTGTCGAATTAAACAGCGCTTGAATCGCTTCCGCATAACTTTCGCCTTCCTGATTAAGTGCATTAAAGTCCCGTTTTTCCAATTGTAAACGACGCAATTGCGTTAAAAAAACACGATAATTTTGCACCGCACTTTGCACCACCCGCCGCACCAATTCGGCCTCATTTTCCGTATTATTGAAAGCCTGAAAATGCAATTCCGGATATTGTCCGAATAATTCGAGGCTTTCTTCTGCTGCGCCGCGCTGAATCTGCTCGGCCAATTTGCCGATGCCGGAATTTTCATCAAAACGGCGACTAAACGTAAGATGGCATAAAGCATCGCGCAACGGATTCGCATTTTCCGTGCTTGGCACCGTATAACCGCTGGTTTCGCGCAAATAATCCGCCTGCGCACGGCTGTAAGGTTGATGACGCCACTGCGCCAATTCGCCGAGCACCGCACCGGCTTCTACGGAAGCTAATTGCGCTTGGTCGCCCAATAAAATTAAGCGTGTTTCGGGTTTTAATGCGTTAATCAATTTCGCCATTAACGGCAAATCAATCATCGAAGTTTCGTCCACCACCAACACATCTAATTGCAACGGATTACGCGCGTTATGATGCGTATTGTCGTTAAATGCATTAATGCCGAGCAAACTGTGCAAAGTCGATGCGTTTTGCGGTACGGATTGCACTAACGCCTCAGGCAACGCCATTTGACGGCTTAAAAAACGTAAGGCATTTTGCACTGATTCTTCCAAACGCGAGGCTGCTTTGCCCGTCGGTGCCACCAATTTGATATGCAATTGATGTTGATACAATTCCTGCAACACCAACAACAAACGGGTTACCGTGGTCGTTTTACCGGTGCCCGGGCCGCCGGTAATTACGCAAAACGGGCTTTTAATCGCCGTAGCCACCGCGACTTTTTGCCAATCAATAATATTTGTTGCTGCGGAAAAATCAGATTGCGGGAAATAAGCCGCTAATTTTTCGCGAATTTGTGGCACCGAAAAAGGCAAACGGGGCTCGCTTTTCAAGGCGTTTTTTATATATTGCGCGATGCGATATTCATCTTGCCAAGCGCGATAAAAATATAACGCGTCGAATTGAAACGCCAAGGGTGCAGCATTCACAAGAGGATCTTCAGTAAACGCCGGATGACCACGCAGCCGCTTTTGCCATTGCTCAACCGGCAAGGCTTCAATGCGGTGCCAAATGCGATGCTGAATATCGAGCAGATAATTCCGTTCCGTAACGCGATAGGCCAAACCGAACAAATTGCCCGCTAACGCCGGTTCCAACAGGATACAGGTATTGCCTTGCGCGTAATGCCAACTGCACAGGGCAGCGAGTAAAATCGCCAAGTTTTTTACCGGTTCCGGTAAGTCCGTCGGCTGTTTATCGGCAATCAATTTGGCGAAATAATAATCGCCGTGACTGATAATGTTCCGTTCGTTCAGTTCTTTTAACAGGCTTAACATTAAAACGCCTCCTCTATAGCTTGCATCAATTGCACGCTCGGGCGATCAAAAAACACGCCGGATTGAGCTTCACCATTCATACCGCGCAAGAACAAATAAAATACGCCACCAAAATCGCGTTCGTAATCATAATCACGATCGACACGTTTCAAATAACGGTGTAACGCCAAGCAATACAGCAAATATTGCCAATCGTAATGATGATACAACATGGCTTTTTGCAACGCCGACGGCGCGTAATCCGCCGTATTTTCACCGAGGAAATTAGATTTGTAATCCAGCAAATAATATTTGCCTTGATGACGAAAAACCAAATCGATGGTGCCACGCAACATGCCTTGAATATCGTCAAATCGCAATGGTTCGCTTGGCAAATGGTGATGGGCTTGCAGCGCTCGGTTAAAATCGGCAACCTTAAAACGCTCACGAATCGCCAAATAAAATGGCATTTCTTTAATACAATCTTGCGCGGCCAAAGCGGCAAGATAGAGCATCGGATCCGTCGAAAAAGGCGTGTATGCAATTTGCTCAACCCATTTTTGTAACGGTGTCACAAAAGCTTCATCTAAATGCAAATCTTGGCAAAGTTTTTCAAGCGCGGTTTTATCAGCTAACGCACCAAAATCATTTTTTTCCAAATAGCGATGCAATAACGTGCCGGTTTGCGTACCGTGCGGTAAATCTAAACCGCTCGGTTCCGTTCTTGATTCAGAAGAAACCGCAATTGAACTCAGTGAAGTTTCTGATTCAATTTGCCCGTCGTAATCTTTTGCCTCATCAAAAACAATAGCGCTTTTCGATGTATTTTCATCCAGCACGTTACTTTCAGCAAAGTCATTTTGCCAACGATGAGCCCGTTCAATAGCGGTGAAACTGGTGACCTGCCAATTTTGCTCGATTTCGCCGTGAAATTGCGCCACGCACAACGTTTCTTGTTGTTCGGATAAGGCTAACGGTGGCAGTTTTACTAAACTTTCGGCCGCGCTAATTTGCACACTTGGCATCCGCGCTTTAAACGCCTCAAGCAACGGCTCAGCGGCATATGCTTGCGGTAAATCCGAAGCCTCGCCGATTTCACCTTGTGTTAACACATAAAGCAACGGGTTCCATTTTTTCTCAAACTGCGTCGGCAAGGCAAACGCCATTTGATATTTCGCACGGGTCAACGCCACATACAGCAAACGCAGTTCTTCGGCGAAAGATTCGCGGTACAATTCCGCCGAATGACGATTTTGCATATCCCACAAAATCGCGTCTTGCGTTGCGGAATAATAAAGATTGAAGTCTTTGGTTTTATTGTTCGCTTTGCCCGGATCACGGCTCGGTACAGCTAGAAACGGCAACCATACCAAATCGTATTCCAACCCTTTGGATTTATGAATTGTCACAATTTTGATCAATTGACGTTCGCTTTCTAACCGAATTTGCGCTTCCTGTCTGCCCTCGCCTTGAATTTGTCGTTCGAGCCAACTAACTAGCGCAGCTTCACTGTCATTTAAGATTGCCGCTTGTTGTAAAATTTCCGCCAAATGTAAAAAATCCGTTAAATCCCGTTCGCCCGTTGGCCGACTTAGCAAACGTTCGGCAATGCTTTGTTCCAATAACAATCGATGCAACATTGGCAACACGCCCTGATATTGCCAAGTTTGTTGATAGCGAGCAAAACTATCCGCCCAGCGTTGCCAATCTTGTTCCGAATGCCGAATTTGGTGAATTTCCGCCGCATTTAGGCCGAACAATGCCGTGGCGATGGCATTTAAAATCGATCGTTCAGTGACTTGCAAACAGGCTTTCAACACAAATACCAATTCCTTCGCGACGAGGCTATCAAATACGCTACTTTGATCTGATAAATAAACGGAGGCAATGCCTAATTGCTGCAATTCGTTTTTCACTAAGGCCGCTTCGTTTTTATCGCGCACCAACACGGCAATATCTGCCGCTTGCAAAGGTTTAATATCGTCGCCGCATTGAAAAAATGCTTGCTTTTGCGCCGCACTTTTCAACCAATGCTGAATCGAAACAGCACAGCTGCGCGCCAATGCGGTGCTATCGAGGGACTCCGAGGTTAAATAAAATCGATAGGCGGGCTCACATTCGCCGTGCAAATAAAATCGACGATGATCTTCGCGCGCATCCACCGGCGAAAACTCGATATCGTCATAAATAAAAGGCGACGACGAAAAACCGAATAGCGCGTTTACACCGTTCACTACATTTTTTTCGGAACGATAATTTTTAGTTAAATTAAACCGTTCGTCCGCCTGCTCGGCGGCTTTGAAATAAGTGAAAATATCTGCGCCGCGAAAACGATAAATCGCCTGCTTCGGATCGCCAATCATAATGAAGCCGCTGTTTTCCGCCGAATTTTCGCGATAGATTTTAGAAAAAATGGCGTACTGTTGCACATCCGTATCCTGAAATTCGTCGATCATGGCAAAAGGATATTGAAACCGGATCATTTCCGCCAATTGCTCTCCCCGCTCACTTTGCAAAGCCTCAAACAACAAACGTAGCAAATCATCGAAAGATTTTTCTTGATGATTGCGCTTATGTTCGAACAGTTTTTGTCGAATGCCTTGGCGATAATGATAAAGGAGCAATTTGCGCAATAAATCGGGCTCAAGCAGTGCTTTTACGCGCGTTTCCAGTTCGCTGAAAATCGGTGCAGTTAAAGGCACCGCGCCTTCTTCTGCATGTTGTGCGAAAGCGGATTGCACGAAATAGCCGCGCAATTTATCGTGCACGACATAATCGTGTGGATTTTCCGCCCATTGATTAATTTGCGTGAGCCAATTTTGCGTGCGCTTGGCTTGATAAATTTTACGATTAAGCGATTTTTTTACGCCTTTGGAATAATTTTTATTGAGTTCGGCAAAAATGAGATCGCCAATGAGCACCGCATTGGAAGCCCATAATTGCTTGATTTCTTGCACGGCGGCAAGTTCTCCGCCAAGATATTGGCGCAAAAATTCATCTGTTGATAAGGATAAGGCTTCGTGATAATCCGTATCTACCCACAGATCCCGCCCCAAATCCGACTTCAACAGCTCCAGCACCGCATCGGGTGAACCCAATTCGGCGGCGATAAAATTCGCAATGGCAAACGGTTGCGGATAAAAATGCTCGCGCCAAAATTCGTTAGCAAATTGTTTAAGCAAATCCGACTGATCTTTGACTAATTCTAAATTGAAATGCACACCGGAATTGAACGCATATTGCATTAGCATACGACGACAGAAACCGTGAATGGTAAAAATTGCGGCAAGATCCATATTTTGTTCGGCAAGTTTTAAACGTCGAATGGCAAGCGGTAGATCATCGAGGGTTTTATACAAATCGGCAAGAAAAGCGTCATTGGCAAAGACGGATTCGTCCTTGTCTTGCGCATAAGCGGAAAGTTTCCGAATGGCATCGGTAAGGCGTTCGCGGATTTTTTGTTTTAATTCTTCCGTCGCCATTTCCGTAAAGGTCACCACCAAAATTTCTTCCACGTTTAATGGACGAGCAAAGCGAGGCTCGCCGGCTTGCAACAAAAGTCGAAGATAAAGCGAACCGATAGTGTAGGTTTTTCCTGTGCCGGCTGAGGCTTCAATTAAATTTACTTGATTTAATGGTAATGTGACAGGGTTAAGCGGAATGGGATTTGTCATGATTTTTGGGGTTAGAAAATAAGTGTGTTTATTTTAGAAGTTAACGACTATTTTAGCTATGTACTAAAGTGATTTTTTTACCGAGCCTTATTTCATTGGCACAGGCTGCCATAAAGAAGCAGAATGAATCTATTCAGAAAAAATAATGGCTTACGTTGCGTAAGCCATTTTTGTTGATTAAAAGTTAATTACCTTATCCGCTTCCACCGTCCAATCGGCAAGTTCAATCAGCGTGCCGATTTCGACGCCTTCCGCTAACGGCAATTCGGTGAGACCGCGCGCATTGGTGCAGGTTTTGCAAAGTTTCACCGCGGCTCCTTGCGCCGTTAAAATTTCCAACATTTGCTGTAAATGATAACCTTCGCCGGGATTTTGTTTTGCTAGTCCGCCGAGCACCGCATCGGACATTAAAAAGAGCTTCAAATTAACCGCATTTTTGTGTTGCTCTTGAATTTGTAGCGCAAGACGTAATGCGCTAAAAAAATGTTCGTCACCATAAGGCGCGGAATGAATGATAAATAGAATATTTTGCATCGGATCTCCTTATTGGTTCTGTAAAAACGGTGAAAGTCTAACACAAACAAAAGCCAATAAAAAAGGAAAGCCCACAGACTTTCCTTTATTCTGAATTTAAATCCGTTTTAACCAACCCAAACAAATTTCGCAATAAATAAAATCGACACGACCCAAACCGGGGCATTGATTTCTTTGATGCGGCCGGTGCAAATTTTCATAATGCAGTAGCTGATAAAACCAAACGCGATGCCTTCCGTAATGGAATAAGTAAACGGCATCATAGCGGCAGTGATAAATGCCGGCGTGGCTTCGGTTAAATCGTCCCATTGCACGCGGATCAGGCTGGATGCCATTAAAATCCCTACATAAACCAATGCGCCGGCGGTGGCGTAAGCCGGAACCACACCGGCAAGCGGCGAGAAGAAAATAGTAAGCAAAAATAACACGCCGACGGTAACTGCCGTTAAACCGGTGCGCCCGCCGACAGAAACACCGGCGCCGCTTTCGATGTAAGTGCTGATGGCGGATGTACCAATATACGAACCGCCCACGGCACTAATGCTATCCACAAAAAGCGCTTGTTTCATTTTTGGGAAACGTCCTTTTTCGTCACTGATGCCCGCTTTGTCCGTTACGCCAAGTAAGGTGCCGGAAGAGTCGAACAGGTTGACCAGCAAGAAAGAGAAAATAATACCGAGCAAAGCGGTATCTAACGCGCCGGCGATGTCCACCTTACCGAGCACCGCATCCAACGCCGGCGGCATCGAAATGACGCCATGGAACGTAACTGTATCGTCCAACCATAAAGCTAAACCGGTGACGACGGCGATTGAAATCAATACACCGGAGAAAATATTACGCGCGGCAAGCACCACGATAATGAAAAATCCCAATATACCAAGCAGTACTTTCGGATCATGCAAATCGCCTAGTGCGACTAAAGTAGCCGGATTGGCTACTACAAGCCCCATATTTTTAAAACCGATCAGCGCGATAAAAAAACCGATCCCCGCGCCGATACCTACGCGTAACGCCAACGGAATGGACGCCATTAACCAATAACGAATTTGCAACAACGTTAATATGAATAAGCCGACTGAGCCCCAAAAAATTGTGCCCATACCGATTTGCCACGAATAACCAAGCTTGCCCACCACCACATAAGCGAAAAATGCGTTTAAGCCCATGGCCGGCGCTAAAGCAATCGGCAAATTACTGAACAGCCCCATGGCGATAGTACCGAGTCCGGCAATCAAGCAAGTGGTGACGAAGACGACTTGCTTATCCATACCCGCGTCTCCCAATACGGACGGGTTGACAAAAACAATGTAAACCATGGTAAAAAAGGTCGTAATACCCGCAATAATTTCTGTCTTGGTGGTCGAGCCTTTCGCATGCAATTTAAAAAGTCGTTCTAACATAATGATTCCTTAAAAATTAATAGCCCTAAATTAATAACCTTTGCGATAAATCGCTTCCAATAATTTCACCGAAAGCGATGCCAAGTTAAAACGTTGTTCGTCGGCGACCGTCCAAAATTCCATGCCGTTTTCCAACGCACTCATTTGGCTAACATGTAATTTTGCCCGCTCTTCCACACTTTCGATTTCGCCATTCGTCACCGGCGTCACAAGATCTTCATGATACTGTAAAAACGCGTTATCTTGCGGTTTAAAATCGATTGCATAATCGGAAACTATTGTCACTTTCTGAGCTAACCCGTAAAACACCGGAACATTCACTGCGTGAAACAGCACCGCATTCAATTGAGGAAAAATCTTTTGCAGTTGCTGCGGCAAAGCCCGCACATTTTGCGGCTGCACGTCAAAGGCTAAGCGTGTTTCGTCTTCATCTAGCGGAATACCGTTAAGCAAACGCGCGGTTTGGCCGGCAAGTCGATTCACGATTTCGCCGTTTTGATAAGAAGCCGGCAGCAAGGAAGTAACAAAAACCTCACCGATATTCGTACTTTGCAATACCGGATAAATCGCCAAAGCAAGCTGACTGACTTGCGGATCCGGCAAACTCACGATATTACGCTGTCTCAATTCCACTAAGTCTGCTTCATTTATGCCCGGTACCACTGTCGGAACGTCGGAAAGTACGGCGCATACCCCTTTCATATCGATCACCACACAACCGTTTTCTGCCGCGGCAGCAATATGAGAGGCATATTCGATATCGCCTGCAAACAATAAATAATTGACCCTTGACCAGTCCATTTCTTGCAAGGAATATTGCACCACGCTTTGATTATTAAAACGAACGCCCTGTTCTTCTTCAAAAGGGTAAATTTCGACGATCGCTAGCGTACCGATATTTAATTCGCTTTGTTCAAGGCTTTCGACGATTTTTTCTGCCAATTCAAACTCCGCTGCAATGGCAATATTTAGACTTGCGTCCATTTTTTTCTCCGCTGTAAAATAAAACGCGTTATTCTACAAAATACCGATAGGAAATTAAATGACACCCGCAATTGATTTACTTAAAAAACAAAAAGTTCCTTTTATTCCGCATACTTACGATCATGATCCGCATAACACGCATTTCGGCGACGAAGCAGCGGAAAAATTAGGCATCGATCCCCATCGTTCTTTTAAAACCTTACTTGTCGCGGAAAATGGCGACCAGAAAAAACTCGCCTGTTTCGTGTTGCCGACATCCAATATGCTCAGCTTGAAAAAAGCCGCCAAATCTGTCGGTGCAAAAAAAGTGGAAATGGCAGATAAAGAGATTGCACAAAAAAGCACCGGTTATTTAGTGGGCGGAATCAGCCCGCTAGGCCAGAAAAAACGTTTAAAGACCTTCATAAACAGCACCGCATTGGAATTCGAGACGATTTATGTATCCGGTGGAAAACGAGGTTTGAGTGTGGAATTAGCTCCGAAAGATCTGGCTAAATTGCTAGGGGCGGAATTTATGGATGTGGTTGATGAGGAATAAGTTTATTTTATTGCCTGGCTTTAAATTAAATTCATCTATTTTCTTAGTATCAAAAAAAGAAGAGATCGAAAAAGAAGAGTAAGTAACTCATCGGACGCAACCCGATGTAATAAAACAAAAAGCCTTAGCTATCTCTAACTAAGGCTTCTCATCAATCATTAAAATCTTAAAAACTCGACGTGTCTTGGAACAATCCAACCTTAAGATCCGTCGCAGTATAGATTACGCGGCCATCTACTTCCACTTCGCCATCCGCCATGCCCATTACCAATTTACGATTAATTACACGTTTCATGTTAATGCGATAAATCACTTTCTTGGCAGAAGGCAAAATTTGACCGGTAAATTTCACTTCGCCAACCCCAAGTGCGCGGCCTTTCCCTTTACCGCCGACCCAACCGAGGAAGAAACCAACCAGTTGCCACATTGCATCCAAGCCTAAACAGCCCGGCATCACCGGATCGCCAATGAAATGGCATCCGAAAAACGGTAAATCAGGATGAATATCCAATTCCGCTTCAATGTAACCTTTATTAAACGCGCCGCCGTCTTCAGTCATTTTTACGATACGATCCATCATCAACATGGTCGGCGCAGGGAGTTGCGGACCTTCGGCACCAAATAATTCACCGCGACCGGAAGCGAGTAAATCCTCGTAGCTGTAGCTTTCTTTTTTATTTGGTGTACAAGTGTTTTGCATTTTCCTTCCTTTTTTCTCTGTTTTATTCAGCTTATTACTGACAGGCGTGCATTCTAAAAGGAATAATAAAAACTGTAAACGGCAAACATTTGTTCGCTGAACTTGTCCGATCAGTCCATTGAAATAAAAAAGAGGACTTGATAAAAAACAAAAGCGAACTATTTGTTCGCTCTTGCAAAATTAAAATCGAAAGAAATCTAACAGACCTTTCTTTGGCGGTTCCGACCGACTTTCAATGCGGTGCTGAATCAAGCGTGCGATTGGCGTTTTGCTTTCATCGTAAAAGCCCTCTTCTTCCAATAAATCTCGTTGAAAAATCAATTCGCACGTTTGATAAATATCTTCTACCGGAAAAATGAAAAATTCACCGTGTTTAACCGCTTCGACCACTTCATCGGAAAGGCTGAGTTGTTGAATCGTGGTTGCCGGAATAATCACGCCTTGCTTGCCCGTTAGACCGCGACGTTGGCAAATGCTGAAAAAGCCTTCGATTTTATCATTCACACCGCCTACTGCATGCACCAAGCCGAATTGATCAATAGCGCCTGTTATTGCGATATGTTGCGGTAAAGGCAAATCTGCCAGTGCACTGACGAGTACGCAGAAAATTGCTAAAGAAGCGCTATCGCCGTCAATTTCGCCGTAAGATTGTTCGAAGACTAGTGAAGCAGAAAAAGGCAGTTGTGACGGCAAATCTAAAATATTCGATAAACAGGCCTGCGCAATCATCATACCTTTGCTGTGAAGATTACCGGCAAGCTCGTTTTTACGCTCGACATCCACCACTTCACCGTCGCCGAATTGCACGATACAACTGATGCGCGACGGTTCACCGAAGGCAACCGGCGTGCCGGGATATTCAATCACCGATAGTCCGTTAATTTGTCCGACAATCTCGCCTTCCGTCGCCACATAAACTTGCTCGTTTAAAATATCCGCGTAAGTTTGTTCTTTTAAAAAACCATACTGAGCCGTTTGTTGTTGAAAAACCTGTTCGAAATCATCCGCTATTAGGCGATTTTTTTGTCCAAGTGTCGCTGCATTAAGCAGCATATTTTTTAATTTGGCGGGTGACGCACTAATCAAAAAGCGACTTTCACTTTCACGTACCAAAAGTTGATAAAGTTTATTGAAGGCCGAAAAATCCAGGCTAAGCCGCAGTTCTTGCGCCACTTCTCGAACGAAACCCGCCCAATTTTCTTGTTCATTAACATCTGCAACGGACAAATAACTTTCGATTTCTGCATAGTCAGCAAAACTGTATAAATCTTCTTCCAACTCGCCTAAAGTCGCCAGTTCAGTGCGGTTGCCCAGTACGATCACTTTAGTTTCAAGCGGATAACTCGGAATTTCGCACGGTAAAGCTTTAAATGGATGAGAAGAATGCCAATCAAATCGACGGCTTTGTAAAATATATTTGAGACGCTGCCATAAATCGAATTGCGCAAGTAATGTAGCTGCACTCAAAATCAACACGCCGCCGTTGGCACGATGAATCAAGCCCGGCGTAAGTTGAATATCTTGCGAACGCGGGTGCATTTTTACATTGCCAAACAATTGAAATTGATCGCAATACAATGCGCTAAGCACTTCCCCTGAGGCAGCAAAATTATCAGCTAAAGACTGCGCCGGTTCGATTTCAATATGCGGGAAAGAAAAAGAATCACCTTGTTCCACCAAATAGTTTACGCCAAAAATCGTGCGTTCTTTTGGTTGTATTTGACGAATAAGAGACATTAATAATGCGGCGTATTCTGCTTGATCATCCGCTTTCAATACCATCAGCGGACGGTTTGGATTGCGTAAAAATAATGCAAGTGCGTTTTTAGCGTTCGGTTGTAATGCCCAAAAATTGAGGGGATGTATCGGTTGTTCGGTAACGGCTAGTTGAGGTTGAAGCTCGTTCCAATCAAAGGCGCGTTCTTGAAAGAAAGATGAACTCACAGGTGGTATCTCATTAATAAAAATGGGCGCATTATCTCATATTTATCCGTATTATTAAAATCAACTGGAAAAACATCATTAAAACGCGTATATTACGCGAGTTACCACGTCACTAAACAATACCACTATGAAATACCAAAAACTCGAAAATCAAGAAGCGAATTGGAAATGGATTTACCTTATTCGCAAATATCGCGAAGGGGAAAATATTACGCGATATGAAGAAAAAAGCCTGCAAGAATCGGTGATTACCGAGTTGCTGGAAAGTCAAAATTATCCGGAAAAGATTGAAAGCTGGATTAAACGACATCTTTCGTTAGCTTTACCGATTAAACTTGATCAAGCAATTCGCGCACGCCGAAAACGCTTTTTTAACGCGGAAAAGCAATCTACCAAAAAGAAATCCATCGATTTGGAATACGCGGTATGGAAACGTCTTGCAAAATATTCACACAAAATGAATATGACCCTTTCGGAAACCATTAGTTATATGATTGATGAGCGCGAAAGCAAAGCGCTGTATGAAAGCCAAATGTCGGCAATGAAAAATAGTTTAAAAAATTTATTAAAATAAAAAAGGCAAGATATAAAAAACCTTGCCTTTGCATTAACTAAATAGAGAAAAAGAAAATTTAAGAACGCGATTTTATTCGCGCGCTCACCTATTCCGCAACCGGAATAATTTTTGTGGCGTGAGATCCTTTATCGCCGTGAATAACTTCAAACTGTACTTTTTGCCCCGCTTTTAATGAACGATAACCGTCCATTTCAATTACAGAATAATGTGCGAAAATATCAGCATCCACGCCTTCTGCGGAAATAAACCCAAATCCTTTTGCATTATTGAACCACTTAACAACACCAATTTCCATAATAGACCTCTTAGGCTTCGCCTATACAATCATAAAACTAATAAGACTCATGCCTTATCACCTCAATAAGCGCTATATTTAAATATTTTGTTTTTTGATGCAATGAGTAATATTAAAAAGTGTTATGAAGATCACAAAATATTTTAGTTTTATCGGATTTATCATGTAATTCGCGTAGTTCCCTCGCCACGATCTGAATCGCCTCGCCACTATTTACGCCTTGCGCCATTAATTGTTGAATTCTTTCTACCGCTTTTTGTTGTTCTTCGTGGGTTAATTGAATATCTAACATTTTTTACCAACCAAATTTTGAAATTAATTTTTGCCATTGTTCATCTAACGGCGCGAAAATATTGATCTCTCGTTGCGAAATAGGATGAACAAAACGCAATGTTTCCGCATGCAAAAATAAACGTTTCACATCGACATTTTGCGTTAATGCACGATTTTGCTGCAAATCACCATATTGTGTATCACCCAAAATCGGATGAAAAATATGTTTGCAATGACGACGCAACTGGTGCTTACGCCCCGTTTGAGGAATTAATCGCAGCAAAGAATAACGCGCAGTCGCATAACGCCCTGCCGCGTAAGGCATTTCTGCAATGTTTAAACACGTATAATCCGTTATTGCTTCTTGCGGCGCTTTATCTTCTTGCGCAAACTTATCGGCGATCTTATCCAATTGAATTTTCAACGGATAATCAATTCGCCCCGCCCCTTGCAAATGACCGCGCACCACAGCCAAATAGATTTTTTGCACAATTTTTTGTTCGAATTGCCGACACATTAAATTTGCTGTTTCGCCACTTAAAGCGAACAGTAACACACCGGAAGTTGGACGATCCAACCGATGAATTGGGAAAACATGGCGGCCGATTTGATCACGTAAAGTTTGCATTACAAACTGCGTCTCATGCCTATCCAACCAACTGCGATGCACCAGCATGCCCGCCGGTTTATTAACGGCAACCAAATATTCATCTTGATATAAAATTTCAAGCATCATTGATTTTGCAACAATTCTTCTAGCGCCAACAGCGGAGCCAGCAACCTTTCCAAATCATCAAATTCTTTTAAAGCTTCTTCAAGATACGGCGAAATCGCGATTTGACTTGGTAACGGTGCGTCACTTTCAAGTAGTGCCCTCATACGCGGAATAAAAACCCACTGTAACCATTCATGCGGCTCCATCGTATCAAGAAAAAACGGTTGTTCGCTCAAAAATGCTTCTTGCACCGGTGGCATTGTTTGCCACAAATTAAGGTTTTGCATTGTTTTTTGAAGCTGTTCGAGATGAAATTTAGTTTGATTGCGCATATCGCACTCCTTAAAAAAGTGGCTCATTCTACGCAAAATCAAACCGCTTAGCAAAAGCCTCCAATGCGGTGCTAAAACAAGATCTCAACGACGAACAATGGAAAAATTCGACATCTTGATTTCCGCCTGTTCGAACACCAACACGCGTTCCACCTTCGCCGTTTTAGGCCCTTTATTAAGCCACCCTTCAAAATCTGCCATTTGTGTCTCGTCGCCTTGCGCAATCACTTCCACTGAGCCGTCAATGCGGTTGCGAACCGAGCCTTTAAGCCCCAATTTTTTCGCTTCTTGCCAAGTAAAATAACGAAATCCCACACCTTGTACACGTCCGAAAACAAGAAATTTTTTTGTCATATTTGCATCCTTTCGCCTACCTATTCGGATGTATTTTGCTTGATTTAAGTCATAAATTCACTAAGAAATTATGTAATCCGCTTTCCTTTCGAAAGAAAATAACCTACTATTTTTATCAGATAAGTTCAATTAACAAATGGAGTGTAAATTATGTCTTTTGCTCAACAAAAACTTAGCGAATTAGCAGTTTCTATCCCTGGTTCCACAAAACTTTTCCGTGAGTACGATTTGGACTTTTGCTGCGGTGGTTCAGTGCTTTTAGAAGTTGCGGCGCAACAAAAAAATCTTAATCTCGCTGAAATTGAAAGCCGTTTAGCGGAATTGGTTAAACATAAAAATGAAAATACGGAAAAAGATTGGACGAACGCGTCTTACGCAGAAATTATTGATTACATTATTCCGCGTTTTCATGACCGCCACCGCGAGCAATTACCCGAACTCATTACGCTGGCTGAAAAAGTAGAAAGCGTCCATGCGGATCGCGATGATTGCCCTATCGGCACGGCGGCGCAATTAGAAAAAATCTATGCGGAATTAAGCCAGCACATGATGAAAGAAGAGCAAATTTTGTTCCCAATGATCAAAGCAGGCAATTATGCAATGGCAGCAATGCCGATTCGCGTAATGGAAATGGAACACGACGAAGCCGGGCAAGATGTGGAAGTATTAAAATCGCTTACTAACCATCTCACTCCGCCGGCAGACGCATGTTTTAGTTGGCGCGCTCTTTACAGTGGCATTAACGCTTTTATTGACGACTTAATGCATCACATCCATTTAGAAAATAATATTCTATTTCCACGAGTGCTAAACGAAAAATAAGCGGGTTCAATAAATCTAAAGTGCGGTTAAAAGTTTTTCGGTTTAACCGCACTTTACTATTTTATTTTTCTGAAAATTAGCATAGCATAGGCGACGATTCTCATTCATAAATAAAAGGAGTAATTATGAAATTACGCGCCGTTACATTCGGTATCGCAACATTATTGCTTAGTAGCGCAAGTTTTGCCGGTATGGTTTCTACGTCCTCAAATATGGACTTTTTAGCCATTGACGGGCAAAAAGCAAGCAAATCGCTTCTCAAACAAACTCATTCGTTTAATATCAATGACACCGATACTCACCAAGTCGTTGTGCGCGTGGGAGAAATCATTAGTAGCGGTTCTAACCAATCTCTCTTTGAATCCAGCCCAATTATCATAACCTTCCAAGGTAGTGCAGACGATGTGATCATTTCTGCCCCGACCATTCGTTCTAAAACAGAGGGTGAAAAATTCAATACCTCGCCGTCAATTACTCTCAAAACCGCATCCGGCCAAGAAATTCCGGCCAAAATCGATATTTTAAAACAAGAAGGGTTATTTCCTTCAGCGAATATCGTAAGCGATTTGGCAACTTATAATGCCTCCGGCGCAACTGCATCGGTACCTGCTTTTGCTACTGCCAATATGCCGTCCGCACCAATGATGGCGATGACACCAAGCAACGGTAAAGCCGCCAAAGGTAAAGTGGTCGTGCAAGGTGAAAACGTAGCGGAACAACAACTACAATATTGGTTCCAACAAGCGGACAAAGAAACCCAAGCGCGTTTCTTAAACTGGGCAAAATCCCACAAATAAGCTTATCAGCATCATCAACGTCTTTTAGATTTCGAATCGCACTTTATCGAACAAAAAGCAGAACAAAAAAGTGAGCCTTGTCGCTCACTTTTTCTATTTCACTAAGGACTCAAAATGAATCACTGGTTAAACGCAAAAGTCATTGCCGCTATTCCCGTTTTTATTGCGGTGAACATCGCCGCTTTCGGCATTTGGTGGTTTGATATTTCCAATCAGTCTATGCCTTTAGTGTTGGGTATTATTGCCGGTGGTTTGGTGGATTTGGATAATCGTTTAACCGGTCGATTAAAAAATATTTTTTATACACTCATCGCTTTCACGCTATCTGCCGTCATCGTGCAACTTAATATCGGCCATGCTCTGTCTTACCTGATTTTAATGACATTGGGCACTTTCCTGTTTACGATGATTGGTGCTATCGGCGAACGTTACAAAACCATTGCCTTCGGCACCTTGGTTATTGCCGTTTACACCACGCTGACTTACTCGCCCAATGCGGTGCTAAATTGGTATGTCAATCCGCTGATGATCATTATCGGTACGCTGCTTTACAGCTTGGTTACACTTATCGTATATCTGATTTTCCCCAATCGCCCGGTGCAAGAAAGCGTGGCGAAAGCCTTTTACGCCTTGGGCGAATATTTAGATGCGAAATCAGAATTTTTTGATCCTGATGAAACCGATGAAATTGAAAAAAAGCATTTCAACTTTGCGATGAAAAACACCAACGTAGTTAGCGCTTTTAACCTTGCGCGCACGACATTGTTTTACCGTATTCGTGGACAGCATCGCCATCCTCGCACGCGACGTATGATTCGCTATTATTTCACCGCACAAGACATTCACGAACGCGCCAATTCAAGCCATTTTGATTACAAACAAATCGCCGAACAATTAAAAAATACCGATCTGATTTTCCGCATTCAACGCCTACTTGAACTGCAAGCCCAAGCGTGCCGTGAAATCGCAGCTGCACTGCGTGAAAATCGATCTTATCAATATAATCGACGGGTCGAAAAAGCGATGCTCGGCACCATGCAGTCTTTTGAACTTTACAGCCGGCATTGTGCGCAAAGCGAGCAATTATTAGTTATTCAAACGCTGCTGGATAATCTGCAAAGCATTAACTGGCAACTTCGTCAGTTGGAACAAGAAGGCAGCGAAAATGGCCCAATCGCGCAAATCCACACCGAACAAATCATCGGTTTTAAAAATATCATCTCGGTCATCTTGAGCAATTTCACGCTTGAGTCGCCGCTCTTTCGTCATGCAGTTCGACTTTCGATTGTGGTGTTTATTTGCTGCGCGATTGTCGAATTTTTCCAATTCAATCTTGGTTACTGGATTTTGCTTACCGCGGTTTTCGTCTGCCAACCGAACTACTCAGCAACTAAAAACCGCTTACGCCAACGTATTATCGGCACGATTTTAGGCGTATTGGTCGGCTCATCCTTACCTTATTTAAATCCAACATTGGAAATGCAACTGGGGTTAATGGTGCTCACCTGCACGCTGTTTTTCTTCTTCCGTAGTAATAATTACAGCTTTTCTACATTCTTTATTACCTTGCAAGTATTAATCAGTTTCGACGTCATGGGCTTCGGCGCTGCCACCGCGCTCTTGCCGCGCCTGCTCGACACCTTAGTCGGCACCGCAATATCTTGGTTTGCCGTATCTTATTTATGGCCTGATTGGAAATATTTGCAACTGGACAAAGTCAGCCGACAAGCTATTCGTAGCGATGCGCAATATTTGCTGCATATCATCGCTCAATTACAATTCGGTAAAAGCGACGATTTGAAATATCGTATCGCCCGCCGTAATGCGCATCAATACGCGGCGGCATTAAGCACAACTTTGTCCAATATGAATAATGAACCACAAAAATATCAAGCTTATTTACAAGAAGGTTTTGACTTATTAAAAATCAATTATTCGTTATTGAGTTACATCTCCGCACTCGGTTCTTACCGTTATCGGATGACGAAACTCCAACAAACCGCGCAGTTTCTCGCCGGTTTCTATCCTACCGCGAAAAAAATTATCTATGCGCTAGAAAATATCGAAAAACTCTCGCCCGAAGTCTTCGCTAAATTGCGAGAAAATATTGAATCAAGCTTAAAAGAAATTCAATGGAATGAAACCCAAATTAAAGAAAAATCCGCTTTTGCGATTCCGTTTCAGCAACTGAATCTAATCGCGCAATTATTGCCGCCTATTTACGAATATTTTCAAAAATATCAAGAAAAATAATCGCGATTAAGTTTGGTTTTCGCAATAAGCTATTCGATCTATTCCACTACCCGGCAAAATTCTGCAACCGTGTGGAACGAACCAAATACTAAAACAACATCATTTGAAGACGCGTGGGTTAACGCGGCTTTTACGCCATCGATAACGGAATTTTCGGCGACAGCCTTAAGCGTCGGGGAAACGCTGACGAGTTTACTTAACAAATCAGCACCGCATTGACCACGATAACCGTCTAGGGTAACGCAGTGCCATTCATCGATTAACGACATAAGCTGCTTAAATACACCACTTGCGTCTTTATCTTTCAACATCCCGCATACGGCGATGAGTTTGCCCGAAGTTCGAGCTTTCAATGCGCTGAGTTTTTCCGCTAAATAGGTGGCGGCATGGGGATTGTGTCCCACATCAATAATGACCGTCGGCAATGTCTTTATATCTTTAGCGACAAAAGAGGCGAGTTTTTCCCGCTTGTCCGCTTTAATCATTTGGAAGCGTCCCACAAGTTCCACTTCTTGCAAAGATTGACGAATGGTTTGTTCGCTAATATCAAAAGGCAGCTGCTCAAGCACCGCCAATGCGGTGCCCGCATTCATCAACGGAATTTGACAAAATGGAAGATTTTCCAAGCGTTTTTTGCTGCTTTGCCATTGCCAACTTTCGTTATTTTGTCGGAACGACCAATCCACATCTCTGCGGGAAACCTTGCAATGCAAACGCGCCGCTTGTGCAAGCATACTGTTTGGTACATTCGGTTCGCCAATCACTAGCGGACAATTTTCACGGAAAATTCCGGCTTTTTCAAAAGCAATAGCGTCGCGCGTGTCGCCGAGAAAATCCGTATGATCAATATCAATACTGGTGATCACCGCAAGATTACTATCTACAATATTCGTCGCATCTAAACGGCCGCCCAATCCCACCTCGAGAATCACCACATCTAAATTCGCCTGTTTAAATAAATGCAACGCAGAAAGCGTACTAAACTCAAAATAAGTGAGCGATTCAGTTCTATTTTGTTCAATAAAGGCAAAAGACGCCGTATGCACTTCATCGGGCAAATCCTGATTTTGAATACGCACGCGTTCGTTGTAACGCAACAAATGCGGCGATGAATAGACGCCTACGCGTAAGCCGTGATTAAGCAAAATTGTTTCTAACAAACGGCAAGTGGTGCCTTTTCCGTTAGTTCCTCCCACCGTGATGACATAAGGCGCCGGCGTTAAAAGATCGAGTTTTGCCGCGACTTTTTTAATTCGTTCCAAGCCGAGATCAATGGCTTTAAAATGACTGTTTTCCAAATAAGAAAGCCACTCAGCGAGTGGCGAAGTGGCTTTTAAATTCATATTATGCTTCATGTTGAATAAATTCGGACTCAGCAAAAGGTGAAGGTTGATTGGTTAATTTGCTTAATACGCTTGCCAAGGTACGACGCATATCGCCGCGTTTTACGATCATATCGATCGCGCCTTTTTCTAATAAGAATTCGCTACGTTGGAAACCTTCCGGTAATTTTTCGCGAACAGTTTGTTCAATCACGCGCGGACCGGCAAAACCGATTAAGGCTTTTGGTTCGGCGATATTCAAATCACCTAACATGGCGAAACTGGCGGAAACACCGCCCAATGTAGGATCGGTTAATACGGAAATAAACGGCACACCTTTTTCGCGCATCCGTGCGAGCACCGCACTGGTTTTCGCCATTTGCATCAATGAGAAAAGTGCTTCTTGCATACGCGCACCGCCGCTGGCTGAGAAACAAACGAACGGGCAATTTAATTCCATTGCTTTTTCCGCTGCTTTCACAAATTTCGCACCGACTACGGAACCCATTGAACCGCCCATAAAGGCAAAATTAGAGGCCGCAACTACGATTGGCATATTATAAAGGGTACCAGTCATCGTAATTAGTGCGTCTTTTTCGCCGGTTTCTTTTTGTGCGGTGCTAATGCGATCTTTATATTTTTTTAAATCTTTAAATTTTAAAATATCTTTCGGCTCTAAATCGGCAGCGATTTCGTGGCTTGAACCTTCGTCCAACAAATGTAAAAGACGTTCGCGCGCATCGATTCGCATATGATGACCGCACTTCGGACACACATAAAGATTACGTTTTAATTCTTCGCTATAAAGCACTTGTTCGCATGCAGTGCATTTTGTCCAAACCCCTTCCGGTACGTTTGCTTTACGTGTTGAAGAAGACGGGCTTTTACTAAAAATTCGGTCAATCCAGCTCATTTTTTTACCTGTTTATCCACTAAAAAATTCTGTGTATTAAATCACAATTCGATTCGGCTTGCTAGTCAGACAAGATTATCCGGTAAGAAAAGCGGCCCTAATTTATGTGAGGGAATTTCAAACTTTTCGGGATAAATCACATCCACTAAATAAAGCCCGTCCGGTTTTGCCGTCGGTGCCGCCAATTTGCGATTACGTTGTTCAAGCAACCATTTTATCCATTCAATCGGCTGATTGCCTGCGCCTACTTCAATCAAACTACCGACGATATTGCGCACCATATGATGCACGAAAGCATTAGCTTGAATATCCACAATAATATAAGCACCTCGGCGTATCACATTTAAATGATGTATATTGCGCCAAGGAGTATTAGATTGGCATTGCGCTGCACGGAAAGAGGAAAAATCGTGCTCACCCAATAAAAATCGACCGGCCTGTTGCATTTTGTCGGCATCTAAATCCAAGTGGCAATGAGTGATGCCCGCCGGCAAAATCGCTGAACGTAATTTGTTGCAATATAAAATATAACGATAACGGCGCGCTGTAGCAGAAAAACGGGCGTGAAATTCATCACTCACCACCTTTGCCCAAGTTACCGCAATGTCATCGGGCAAATTCGCATTAGTACCGAATGCCCAAGCCTTATCCGAGCGCACCGCATTGGTTTTGAAATGCACCACCTGTCCTGTTCCGTGTACACCGGAATCAGTCCTGCCCGCGCAAAAAACATCAACTTTTTCATCCGCCACAAAGGAAAGCGCCTTTTCCAATTCTTCTTGTACACTGCGCACTTTTTCTTGTCGTTGCCAACCGAAATAATGTTGGCCGTTATATTCAATGCCTAACGCGATGTTCATTTTCCACCTCTTTTTCCATAAAAAAACACCAAAGAACGATCTTTGGTGTTTCTTATTAACGCAAAAAATTAAGCGCGTTTAAAATCAATATGAACCAACTTTGGTTTGAACGGGTGGCGTTGCATCGCTTGAACTTTCACAGCCACTTCTTTACCTTCGATCACTAAAGTGATGATGTCAGAATAGAAAGCATCCTGAGCTTGTGCATTGTTTAATTCATCGTGATTTAAGATGATTGAAACCGGTGCTTCACTGCCGCCGTAAACGATTGCAGGAATTTGACCGTTATGACGCAGGCGGCGGCTCGCACCCTTACCTTGCGCGGAACGAACTTCAGCGTTAAATTTAAATGCCATTTTAATGTTCTCTTCTAAGTAAGATTAAAAATTAAAAAATTGCAGGCGACCCAGCAATTTTCCTAAACAGACTCAAAGACCAACTTTGAGGGCGCGGATTATAAAGGATAGACGTTATTAAAGCAAACTTTTTCTAGGCAATCTCCCTTAAAACGATTAGAATAACTCGCAATTTTTGGCAATAAATTTCACTAAAAATAGCGGGAAAAAATGGAATTTCTGATTAGTTTTTTTACTGATTACGGCTACTGGGCCGTACTTTTCGTTTTGATTATCTGCGGTTTCGGTGTGCCGATTCCGGAAGACGTCACGCTCGTATCAGGCGGCGTAATCGCCGGGCTTTATCCTGAAAGCGTCAATTCCCATTTAATGTTATTGGTCAGTATGATCGGCGTACTTATCGGCGATTCTTGCATGTACTGGCTCGGCCGCATTTACGGTACACGCATTTTGCGTTTCCGCCCAATGAGAAAAATTGTCACCTTAAAACGCTTAAAAATGGTGCGCGATAAATTTGCTCAATATGGCAACCGCGTGTTATTCGTGGCGCGTTTCTTGCCGGGTCTGCGCGCCCCGATTTATATGGTTTCCGGCATTACGCGTCGGGTAAGTTATACCCGTTTCGTATTAATTGATTTCTGTGCCGCCATTATCTCGGTGCCGATTTGGGTTTACCTCGGCGAATTCGGTGCAAAAAATTTACACTGGTTGCATGAACAAATCCAAAAAGGCCAAATGGTGATTTATGTGCTTATCGGCCTATTGGGCTTATTTTTGGTTTGGAAATGGAAAAAATCGAAAAAGCAACAAGGCTAGTTTTTTAGCACATAAAAACACGCTAGATTTCGGTCTTGGATAGTAAATGCACGAAACCCTCCCGGTGAAGTATAAGCTTAAATCACAAAACAGCACCGCATTGAAAGTCACTTCAATAAGTCACTTTAATGCGGTGCTGTTTTGTGAGGTCATTTTAGCTTTGTGTAATAGCGGCATAGTTTCGGTAGATTTTTAAAAAACCACCGTATTTTTTACCTAAATTAAGTACGATTAGCCAAATAACGCTCCACCGTATCCACAATTGCTTGAGTTTGTGAATCGATTTCGATATTTACCCGGTCGCCTAGCTTACGTTGTCCCATTAACGTACGTTGCAAGGTTTCAGGGATTAAATTAACGCAAAATTGATTACCGCGTACTTCACCGATGGTCAAGCTAATGCCGTCCACCGCAACAAAACCTTTGGTTAAAATATATTTCATCACCTCGGTATTCGGCAATTCAAACCAGATTTGACGATTATTTTCGGAAGCAATAATGTTGGAAATGGTCGCCGTGCAATACACGTGGCCGGATAAAATATGACCACCGATTTCCGCACCCATTTGCATCGCACGCTCAATATTGACCCAATCACCCACTTTTAATGCACCAAGATTGGTAATTCGCAAAGTTTCTTGCATTAAATCAAAACTGACCAAATCATCGTTGATTTCGGTAACCGTTAAACAAACACCGTTATTCGCAACAGACGCGCCGATTGCTAACCCTTTGCGCATTTCGGGTGGTAATTTTACCACTTGTGTTCTAAAATCTGCCTTCTCCGTAATGGAATGGATCGGTGCCACGCCTTGTACAATTCCGCTAAACATAGATGTTCCTCAATAAAAAATTTTTGCACAGTATATCAAAATTTATGAATTTTCGTCTTTTCTCCCAACTGTCGTCTTATCACGCCGATATTAAAAGACTCATCAAAATTGCACTGCCGATTTTATTGGCGCAAATTGCGCAAAACTCCATGGGCTTGGTGGATACCATCATGGCGGGGCGTGTAAGCGCTACCGATATGGCGGCGATTTCCGTCGGCGCCTCCATTTGGCTGCCTCTTGTATTATTCGGCCACGGCTTATTGCTCGCACTACCGCCAACGGTATCTTATTTAAACGGATCCGGCCAACAGCACCGCATTGCACACCAAATTCGGCAAGGCATTTGGATTGCTTTGGCGAGCTGTATTCCGCTCGGCATACTGATTTATTACAGCGATTTCGCCCTACGCTTTATGCAAATGGAACCGCATATGGCGCATATTGCACAAGATTATTTGCACGCTATGCTTTGGGGCTTACCGGCTTATTTATTACTGATGAACTTCCGCTGCTTAAACGACGGCATTGCAAAAACCAAACCGGCCATGGTGATTACCTTTCTCGGTTTAATGCTGAACATTCCGCTTAACTATATTTTTATTTACGGCAAACTGGGGATTCCCGCCTTCGGTGCGGTAGGTTGCGGCATTGCTACAGCGATCGTGAACTGGTCAATGTGCTTGATGATGATCGGTTACTCTTACTTCAATCGACAAGAACGCAAATTGCAGGTGTTCAGCCAAATTATTGAAAAACCGAACGCAGCAACCTTAAAAAAATTACTTCAGTTGGGTTTACCGATTGCTATCGCGCTTTGTTGTGAAGTGGCGCTATTCGCCATTACCGCCCTATTGCTTTCGCCGTTGGGCGCAAACATTGTGGCAAGCCACCAAATTGCACTGAATACCAGCTCGCTTATTTTTATGTTCCCTATGTCCATCGGCATGGCGACGACGATTTTAGTCGGTCAAGCACTCGGTGCGGGTGCGCCTGAAAAAGCGAAAAAGCTGTCTTATGCCGCATTGCTGCTAGGCCTAACGCTCACCGTTGTCACTGCGTTCATCACCATTTTCTATCGTTACCAAATTGCCGCGATTTTTGTAACAGACGAAATCGTAATCGGCATGGCTGCAACCTTGCTTTTTCTTGCCGCGATTTACCAGTTCTCCGACACCGTTCAAGTGGTCGTTGGCGGCGTGTTACGCGGTTATAAAGACACCAAAGTCATTCTCTACATCACGCTGTTTTCCTATTGGGTAATCGGCATTCCGTTAGGTTACGTCCTCGCCCGCACGGATTTACTGATGCCAAGCATCGGCGCTCAAGGGTTTTGGCTCGCCTTTGTCGTCTCGCTCACCTTTGCCGCGGTGCTGCTGTTTTACCGAATGCGCAAAACTCAAAGTTTAAGCGATGATGTGCTAATGGCGCGATTGGAAAAATTGAAATAATCGACAGGTTATTTTCACGCCGAAGCCATACCGACCGGACTAAAACAACCCCGTTTAATTCAGTACCGTTTTGAAAATTCAATGCGGTGCTATTTTGAAAGTTCAATGCGGTGCTGTTTTGAAGGTTCAATGCGGTGCTGTTTTTAATACCTGCCTAACGCTTGATTTAAGCGCTTCTACCCCAAATTTTTTATTGTTCTCGTCCTTATAAATAAGGATAATAACGGCCTCACAAAAAAGGCAGATTGCAATGACAGATTATATTTTATTGATTATCGGCACCGCATTGATTAACAATTTCGTGTTGGTGAAATTTTTAGGGCTTTGCCCCTTCATGGGCGTATCGAAAAAAATCGAAACAGCCGTCGGCATGGGCCTAGCAACCACCTTCGTGTTAACCGTAGCATCCCTTTGCTCCTATTTAGTCGATCATTATATTTTGCTGCCTTTAAACGCCACATTCTTACGCACCCTCGTATTTATTTTAGTGATCGCCGTAGTGGTGCAATTCACCGAAATGGTGATTAACAAAACCAGCCCGACGCTTTACCGTTTGCTCGGCATTTTCTTGCCTTTAATCACTACCAACTGCGCGGTATTGGGCGTAGCCTTGTTAAACGTTAATTCGGCACACAATTTAACGGAATCGGTAATTTACGGTTTCGGCGCGTCCCTTGGCTTTGCCCTCGTTTTGGTTCTGTTTGCCGCGTTGCGCGAACGCTTGGTTGCCGCCGACGTGCCGCTTACATTTCGTGGTTCCTCCATTGCCTTAATCACGGCGGGCTTAATGTCCCTCGCCTTTATGGGCTTCGCGGGCTTAGTCAAAGCATGATTTATCTTTTAATGTCGATTACTCTGTTAATTTTATTTATCGGGTTCTATCAAAAGTTTTCAGGAAAAAATAAGTAATAATGACCGCTCTTTTTATCGTCATCACCCTACTCGCCTTGATTTTTGGGGCAATCTTAGGGTTTGCTTCACTAAAATTGAAAGTGAAAGCCGATCCGCTTGCCGAAAAAATTGATGCCGTATTACCGCAAAGCCAGTGCGGTCAGTGCGGTTATCCCGGCTGTAAACCTTATGCTGAAGCTATTGTTAATGGCGATATCATCACAAAATGCGTTCCGGGCGGACGACCAACGGTGGTAAAAATTGCCGAAATTATGGGCGTTGACGTGCCGCCGATGGACGGCATCGAAGAGCCGCCTGAAATGGTGGCATTTATCGATGAAAATATGTGTATCGGCTGCACCAAATGTATTCAAGCTTGCCCAGTAGACGCCATTATCGGCAGCAACAAAATGATGCACACCATTATTCCGGATCTTTGCACCGGCTGTGAACTCTGTGTCGCGCCTTGCCCGACGAATTGTATTTCGATGATCCCAGTAAAAAAAGAAATTGACAGTTGGGATTGGAAATTCGATGCAAAATTAGTCATTCCTGTGGTGAACGTTACCGAAACCGAGAAAAAATTAGTGGTGGGGAAATAAAATGACGGACGTATTATCTCGTTTTAATTCCGGCAAATTGTGGGATTTCAAAGGCGGCATTCACCCGCCCGATATGAAATCTCAATCTGCTCATCAACCGCTACAAACGCTGCCGCTTGGCACGGATTTTTATATTCCGCTCAAACAACACGCGGGCAGCGCAGGAAATTTGTTAGTCAAAGTCGGCGATTATGTTTATAAAGGACAGCCCTTAACCCAAGGCGACGGCTTACGTATGTTGCCGGTGCACGCACCGACTTCCGGTGTGATTAAAGCCATTGCGCCTTATGCTGCCGCTCATCCGTCCGGCTTGAAAGAACCAACCGTACATTTACAAGCAGACGGTCTGGATCAATGGATTGCGCGACAACCGATTGAAGATTTTCTCTCGCTGTCGCCACAACAATTAATCGAAAAAATTTACCTCGCCGGCGTAGCGGGTTTGGGCGGTGCGGTATTCCCGACGGCAGCCAAAATTCATTCCGCCGGGCAGCAAACCAAATTGCTGATTATTAATGGCGCCGAGTGCGAACCTTACATCACTTGCGACGATCGCCTAATGCAGGAACGCGCAGCTGAAATTATCGAAGGCAGTCGTATTCTTCGTTATATTTTACGTCCGGAAAAAGTCGTGATTGCCATCGAAGATAACAAGCCAGAAGCCATTAACGCTATCCATAATGCACTGCGCGGCGCCAACGACATTGATGTACGCGTAATCCCGACCAAATATCCGTCCGGTGCGGCAAAACAACTTATTTATCTGCTTACCGGTATGGAAGTCCCGAGTGGCGCGCGTTCGTCAAGCATCGGTGTGCTGATGCACAATGTTGGCACCGCATTCGCCATCAAAAGAGCGATTATTGATGATGAACCGCTAATTGAACGCGTGGTCACGCTAACCGGCAACAAAATTCAACAAAAAGGCAATTATTGGATACGTCTTGGCACACCGATTTTTCATGCACTCACCCACGTCGGTTATCAATTCGACGAAGGTTTTCCGGTGTTTGCCGGCGGCCCGATGATGGGCTTGGAATTACCGAACCTGACTGCGCCGGTGACAAAAATTGTAAACTGCCTGCTCGCGCCCGATCATCTCGAATATGCCGAACCGGCGCCGGAACAAGCCTGTATTCGCTGTTCCAGCTGCTCCGATGCCTGTCCGGTCAATCTTATGCCACAGCAACTGTATTGGTTCGCGCGCAGCGAAGATCACCAAAAATCGGAAGAATATGCGTTAAAAGACTGTATCGAATGTGGCGTATGCGCTTATGTTTGCCCAAGCCACATTCCGTTAATTCAATATTTCCGCCAAGAAAAGGCGAAAATTTGGCAAATTAAAGAAAAACAGAAAAAAGCCGAGGAAGCGAAAATTCGCTTTGAAGCTAAACAAGCCCGCATGGAACGTGAAGAACAAGAGCGCAAAGCACGCTCTCAACGGGCCGCCGAAGCGCGTCGTGAAGAATTGGCGAAAAGCCGAGGTGAAGATCCGGTGAAAGCCGCACTCGAACGCTTAAAAGCGAGAAAGTCCAGTGAATTAAATGAAACGGTTCAGGCAAAAACTATCACTTCTGCCAAAGGCGAACTATTACCGGATAACACCGATTTAATGGCGCAACGTCAAGCCCGCCGGCTTGCCCGCCAACAAGCACAAAGTCAAAAAGAACAAAACCAAGCGGCAGAAGCCTCCAATGCGGTGCTAAATTCAACTTTCAATAACGCTGAAGCTGCCGCTGAAAAAATGCCTGCATTTGAGGAAAAACCGACGACGCTTGATCCGAAAAAAGCTGCCGTTGCTGCTGCAATTGCCCGCGCAAAAGCCAAAAAAGCAGCGCAAAACCCAACAGATCAAGCCGAACAAAACCAAGCGGCAGAAGCCTCCAATGCGGTGCTAAATTCAACCTTCAATAACGCCGAAGCTGCCGCTGAAAAAACGCCTGCATTTGAGGAAAAACCAACGACGCTTGATCCGAAAAAAGCCGCCGTTGCTGCCGCAATTGCCCGCGCAAAAGCCAAAAAAGCAGCGCAAAGCCCAACAGCTCAAACCGAACAAAACCAAGCGGCAGAAGCCTCCAATGCGGTGCTAAATTCAACCTTCAATAACACTGAAGCTACCGCTGAAAAAATGCCTGCATTTGAGGAAAAACCGACCACGCTTGATCCGAAAAAAGCCGCTGTTGCCGCTGCAATTGCCCGTGCAAAAGCCAAAAAAGCAGCACAAAGCCCAACAGCTCAAGCTGAACAAAACCAAGCGGCAGAAGCCTCCAATGCGGTGCTAAATTCAACTTCCAATAACGCTGAAGCTGCCGCTGAAAAAACGTCTGCATTTGAGGAAAAATCGACGACGCTTGATCCGAAAAAAGCCGCTGTTGCCGCCGCAATTGCCCGCGCAAAAGCCAAAAAAGCAGCGCAAACTCAACAAAAATTAGATGAATCGCAGGAATAAACAATGTTTAAAATGGTCAGTTCACCCCACACTCATTCAGGGAAATTAACGGCGCGCATTATGCTTTGGGTGATTTTGGCAATGATGCCGGCGCTGTTCACACAAATTTATTATTTTGGCTACGGCGTGTTGATTCAGTCTATGCTGGCAATTGTCATTGCGCTAATTGCGGAATTTGTGGCGATAAAATTACGCGCAAGAGCGCCACTTGCTTATTTGGCGGATTTCACTGCGGTGCTGACCGGATTAATTCTCGCTATGGCCATTCCGCCTTATGCGCCTTATTGGATTATTATTATCGGCACGTTGTGCGCACTGTTGCTCGGCAAACAAGTTTACGGTGGGTTGGGACAAAATCCTTTTAATCCGGCAATGATCGGTTATGTAATTTTACTAATTTCGTTCCCATTACAAATGACCACGTGGATGCCGCCGCTTGATTTATTACCAAAACCGCCAAGCTTTGCGGATGCGATATCGTTAATTTTTTCCGGTTTAACCACCGATGGCTTTACCCTGTCGCAGCTGGCGCACAGCATTGATGGCATTACACAAGCCACCCCGTTGGACAGCGCAAAAATTTTCTATAAGAGCCATACCGAACTTAACGATTTTTATCAATTAGTCAAAATGCCAATCTTTATGGGCAACGGTACGGATTTTGCGCAAGGCTGGTGGCAAGTGAACCTCGCTTTTTTAGTGGGCGGACTTTTCCTTGTATTAAAACGCACCGTTCACTGGCAAATTCCGATAGCGATGCTACTCACTTTTTTCTGCTTAGCTAGCACAACCGCCCTTGCCGGTGGCACACATTTAAGCGCAGTCAGCCAAATGTTCAGCGGTGCTATGATGTTCGGCGCATTCTTTATCGCCACCGACCCGGTTACGGCTTCCATTACACCGCGCGGAAAAATTGTGTTCGGCGCCTTAGTCGGGCTTTTCGTCTATCTTATTCGCTATCACGGCAACTTTCCGGACGGCGTCGCTTTTGCTGTTTTGTTAAGTAACATTTGCGTACCGCTTATCGATCATTACACACGTCCGCGCGTTGCCGGTTATCAAACCAAAGGAATAAAATAATGGACGTTATTAAAATTACGTCGCGCTACGGCGCGTTATTGGGCTTGGTCGCCCTGCTCTGCACTGCGATTTCTAGCGGGATTTTCTTTCTGACCAAGGGCAAAATTGATGACGCCATGGCGGCGCAACAACGCGAGCTTTTATTGCAGGTTATTCCGCAAAATTATTTTGATAATAATCCGGCGGAAACCGTGGCGATTCCGCAAGACGAGCGTTTACAAGGCATTCAAAAAATTTATTTGGCGAAAAAAAACGGCCAAATTTCCGCTTATGCTTATGAAACTACTGCGCCGGACGGCTATTCCGGCAATATTCGCTTGTTAGTGGGTTTAACGCCACAAGGCGAAGTGTTGGGGGTGCGCGTGATTGAACATCATGAAACACCGGGCTTGGGCGATAAAATTGAATTACGCATTTCCGACTGGATTTTAAGTTTCAACAATCAGCCGATTAATAACGACAATTTAAACGAATGGGCGGTGAAAAAAGATGGCGGTAAATTCGACCAATTCTCCGGCGCGACCATTACGCCGCGTGCCATTGTCAACCAAGTAAAACGTTCAGCATTAGTGATGTTAGCCAATAGCACCGCATTGGAATCCCTCGCCAATCAATTAGGGCAATAAGATGACAGATTTAACCGAAGAAAACATCAAACCCGAAGAAACGCAAGTCAATGTTGTTGATTCCACGATCAAAACGGACAACAAACCCGCGGAAAAATCTCTTTGGAAAGAAATTTTTATCCAAGGCATTTGGAAAAATAACTCAGCCGTCGTGCAATTACTCGGGCTTTGTCCGTTACTTGCCGTTTCAAGTACAGCGACTAATGCGCTTGGCTTAGGGCTTGCCACCCTGTTAGTTTTAACCTGTACCAACACGGTCATTTCCTTGTTTCGTAAGCAGATTCCGCACCAAATCCGTATCCCGATTTACGTAATGATCATCGCCACTACCGTTACCCTGGTGCAATTATTGATGAACGCTTACACTTACACGCTTTATCAATCCCTCGGCATTTTCATTCCGTTAATCGTCACGAACTGTATCGTAATCGGCCGCGCCGAAGCCTTTGCCTCAAAAAACAACATTTTACATTCCGCTTGGGACGGTTTTTCCATGGGCTTGGGCATGGCATTAAGTCTTACCCTGCTCGGCGCTTTACGTGAAATTCTGGGTCAAGGCACGATTTTTGAAGGCATCGAAAACTTGTTTGGCAACGGCGCAAAATTTCTCTCTTTCCACCTTTACCACACCGAGAGTAGCTTTTTACTTTTTATCCTGCCGCCCGGTGCGTTTATTGGCTTAGGATTGTTACTTGCCATTAAAAACAGAATCGATAATAGGAACAAATAGTTAAACCGCCTTTATCAAGGTTCCCTGTAAATCGCCCAATCGACTTGTCATCTTTAGGAAAATTTTATATATCTGAGCGCAGTGCGTTCAAAATTTTCCGTCAAAAAATAATAAGGGCGGAAAAGCGATTTAGTCAGGCGTGTGTTCTTTGCTACTTTCTTGTACAAGTAAGAAAGTAGGAGAAAAATATGAATAAGCAAAAAAGAATCGAAATACTCACAAGATTACGTGATCAAAATCCCCACCCTACCACTGAATTGCAGTATAATTCGCCCTTCGAATTATTAATCGCGGTAATTTTATCGGCGCAAGCGACCGATAAAGGCGTCAACAAAGCCACAGAAAAATTGTTTCCCGTTGCCAATACGCCGCAAGCCATTTTAAATTTAGGCGTAGACGGCTTAAAAAGCTACATCAAAACCATCGGACTGTTTAATAGTAAAGCGGAAAACATCATCAAAACCTGCCGCGATTTAATCGAAAAGCACAACAGTGAAGTGCCGGAAAGTCGCGAAGCGCTTGAAGCCCTTGCCGGAGTGGGCAGAAAAACCGCCAATGTGGTGTTGAACACCGCATTCGGACATCCAACCATCGCGGTGGATACACACATTTTCCGCGTTTGCAACCGCACCAACTTCGCACCGGGCAAAGACGTCGTAAAAGTTGAAGAAAAGCTGCTCAAAGTAGTACCGGACGAATTTAAAACGAACGTTCATCACTGGCTGATTTTACACGGTCGCTATACTTGCGTAGCACGCAAACCTCATTGCGGCTCGTGCATTATTGAAGATCTGTGTGAATATAAATACAAAACGGAATATTAATTTGGTCAAAAACGTTTTATTTCTGACCGCACTTTTAAATAGGAAAAACCATGACAACAACAAAACCACAACGCCAAACCTGGTCGAGCCGCCTGACTTATGTAATGACTGTTGCCGGTGCCACTGTGGGTTTCGGCGCGACTTGGCGCTTCCCTTATCTTGTAGGTGAAAACGGCGGCGGCGCTTATGTGTTGCTGTTCTGTATTGCCATGATCGTAATCGGTATCCCGATGATTCTGGTAGAAAACGTGATTGGGCGCCGTTTGCGCGTTAATTCTATTGATGCCTTCGGCGATAAAATTCACGATAAAGGCAAAGGCATTTCTAAATACTGGAAAATTTTGGGCTATATGGGCTTACTTGGTGCTTTCGGTATTATGGCATATTACATGGTGCTCGGCGGTTGGGTAATTTCCTATATCGTCAGTCTAATCAGCGGCAGTCTTGATATTTCCGCACCAATTACCAAAGACGTAGCAAAAAATTTCTATGATCTGCATATCGGCAACAGCCCGTTTGAAATTATGTTTTATACCTTTCTTTTCGTAGCTGTGAACCACATTATTTTGGCGAAAGGCATTATCGGCGGGATTGAGCGCTCGGTAAAATATTTAATGCCGTTGCTCTTTATTTTTCTCATCGGCATGGTAATCCGTAACATTACCTTACCGGGTGCAATGGAAGGCATCACCTTCTACTTAAAACCGGATTTCAGCAAAATCACCCCGCAGCTATTTATTTTCGTATTAGGACAAGTGTTCTTCGCTTTAAGTCTTGGTTTCGGCGTATTAATTACGCTTTCAAGCTACTTAAACAAAGAAGAAAATCTGATTCAAACCGCAGTAATCACCGGCTTTACCAACACCATTATCGCGGTGCTTGCCGGCTTTATGATTTTCCCGTCGCTCTTTACCTTTGGAATTGAACCAAACGCGGGCCCAACCTTGGTATTTCAAAGTTTACCGATAGTATTCTCACATTTATGGGCAGGTAAATTCTTCGCGATTATTTTCTTTGGCTTATTATTAATTGCGGCATTAACCACTTCTATCACTATCTACGAAGTGATCATCACAGCATTACAAGAAAAACTTCGTATGCGTCGCGGAAAAGCCATTGCATTAACGCTCGGCGGCATCTTCTTACTCGGTAACGTACCGTCAATTTTAGGCGACAATTTGTGGAAAGACATAACCATTTTCGATAAAAGCATTTTCGACTTCTTCGATTACGTTAGCGGCAATATTCTGTTTATGCTTACCGCATTGGGTTGTGCGATTTTCGTCGGTTTCGTGTTAAAAGACGAAGCAAAGAAAGAACTGTCCTCAACGCCCAATTCCACCTTTACCCAAATATGGTTTAACTACGTAAAATTTGTCGTACCGGTCATCATTGTGGTAATTTTCATCAGTAACCTATTCTAATCCACAAAAAAACCGAGCAATTGCTCGGTTTTGTTTTTTTAACATTTTGTCAAAAAATTAACTGGCTATTTAAGCCAATCATTTGTTCGCCTAAAAATTTTTCTATAGAATAACGGCTCTTTTCTCGAATATTCCTTAAATTTCACTTTACACAGGACGAATTTTATGCAGAAGCCAGAAGCCAGAAGCCAGAAGCCAGAAGCCACCAAGATTGTGTCAATAATTCTTTAATACAACAAGCCTTTCTTAATAATTTAGATGAAAAACTTTGGTCATCTGCTGATAAATTGCGTCAACAGCTTGACGCCGCCAACTATAAACACATTGTTCTTGGCCTGATCTTCTTAAAATACATTTCCGATAGTTTCACCCATCAACAAGCCAAAATTCAGGCTGAA
Organism: Aggregatibacter sp. HMT-949; assembly: GCF_041734645.1. NCBI lineage: Bacteria > Pseudomonadati > Pseudomonadota > Gammaproteobacteria > Pasteurellales > Pasteurellaceae > Aggregatibacter > Aggregatibacter sp. HMT-949. The sequence goes on from NZ_CP162010.1 coordinate 1,075,348, forward strand.
CTGACTTATCCCGAAAATCCACTCTATCTTGACCGCACTTTTTACGACACCGAAGAAGAATATCAAGACGCCTTAACCGCTGAACTGGAAAACCGCGACTACTACACTGCCGACAATGTGTTCTGGGTGCCGCAGCAAGCCCGTTGGGACGAGATTAAAGCCGTTTCCATCTTAAACATCGGCGCAGAGCTGCCTTGGGGAGGGAAATTTTCCGGCGTGGCAAAACTCATTGACGATGCCTTCGATGCCATTGAAAAAGATAACGAAAAACTCAAAGGCGTCCTCCAACGCATCAGCGGCTATGCCGTAAACGAAGACACCCTGCGCGGGCTGATTATCCTCTTCTCCGATACCCACTTTACCCGTCAGACTTACAACGGCGAGCCCGTGCATTTAGGCGCAAAAGACATTCTCGGTCACGTTTATGAATACTTCCTCGGTCGCTTTGCCCAAGCCGAAGGCAAACGTGGCGGACAATATTTCACACCGAAATCTATTGTTTCCCTGATTGTCGAAATGCTTGAGCCATACTCCGGCCGCGTGTATGACCCGGCCATGGGCAGCGGCGGCTTTTTCGTGCAAACCGAACGCTTCATCGCCGCCCATCAAGGCAACATCAACAACGTTTCCATCTACGGACAAGAATTCAACCCCACCACCTGGAAACTCGCCGCCATGAACATGGCGATTCGTGGCATTGATTACGACTTCGGCAAACACAACGCCGACAGCTTCACCCAGCCGCAACACATCGACAAAAAGATGGATTTCATTATGGCAAACCCGCCATTCAACATCAGCGATTGGTGGAGCGAATCCCTGGCCGATGATCCACGTTGGGCATACGGTACGCCGCCTAAAGGCAATGCCAACTTTGCTTGGCTGCAACACATGATTTACCACCTCTCACCCAACGGCAAAATGGCATTGTTGCTGGCCAACGGCTCCATGAGCAGCCAAACCAACAACGAAGGCGAGATCCGCAAAGCCATCATCAATGCCGACCTGGTGGAATGTATGGTTGCCCTGCCCGGTCAGCTCTTCACCAACACCCAAATCCCCGCCTGTATTTGGTTCTTAAACCGCAACAAAAAGCGCAAAGGCGAAGTGTTGTTTATCGACGCCCGCCAAATCGGCTATATGAAAGACCGTGTCTTGCGCGATTTCACTGCTGACGACATCGCCAACATCGCCGACACCCTCCACGCTTGGCAAAAATCAGACGGCTATGAAGACCAAGCCGCTTTCTGCAAATCCGCTACGTTAGAAGCAATTAAAGACAACGACTTCGTCCTCACACCGGGGCGCTACGTCGGCACCGCAGAACAAGAAGACGACGGCGTGCCATTTGCAGAAAAAATGCAAAATCTGACCGCTCTTTTAAAAGAACAATTTGCCAAAAGTGCGGAGTTGGAAGCAGAGATTAAAAAGAATTTAGGGGGATTGGGGTATGAGTAATTGGAAAGAATATAAATTAGATGAGCTTGTAGAAATTACTTCTAGTAAAAGAATTATGAGGTCAGAATATCAAGAAAATGGTATTCCATTTTTCAGATCAAAAGAAATTATAGAATTAAACTCTGGAAATGAAATAACAACTGAGTTATTTATTTCAAAAGAACGGTTTTTAGAAATAAAGAACAAATTTGGAACACCTAGTTATGGAGATATTTTACTTACCTCTGTTGGTACATTAGGTGTTCCATATTTTGTAAATTATAAAGAAGAATTTTATTTTAAAGATGGAAATCTAACCTGGTTTAGAAAATTTAATAATATTTTGCGTAGTAAATATCTTTATTACTGGTTTTCTTCGCCTGTTGGAAGAAAAGCTTTAAAAGAAATTACTATTGGCTCTACACAGCCAGCATTGACTATAACAGGATTAAAATCATTAACAATACATCTTCCAACCTTAGAAGAACAAGATTATATTATTGAAATACTTGATCATTTATCAAGTAAAATCCACCTCAACACCCAAATCAACCAAACCTTGGAACAAATCGCCCAAGCCCTGTTTAAAAGCTGGTTTGTCGATTTCGATCCCGTGCGTGCTAAAGTCCAAGCGCTTTCAGACGGCCTTAGCTTTGAACAAGCAGAACTGGCAGTCATGCAGGCAATCAGCGGAAAAACACCCAAAGAACTGACCGCACTTTCACAAACACAGCCTGAACGCTACGCCGAATTAGCCGAAACCGCCAAAGCGTTTCCGTGTGAGATGGTGGAGGTTGATGGGGGTGAAGTGCCGAAGGGGTGGGAGGTTAAGCGAATTGATGAAGTTATTCAAAAAATTCCTGTAGGTAAAAAATATAGCTCAAAAACCGCATTTTCAGAAGGTTTAGTACCTATTTTGGATCAAGGTAGATCAGGTGTTATTGGTTATCACAATGATAAACCAGGCGTAAAAGCAAGCATTGAAGATCCAATTATTGTATTTGCTAATCACACTTGTTATATGCGTTTAATCTCTTACGATTTTAGTGCTATTCAAAATGTATTTGCCTTCAAAGGGAAAGAATGCAATTTGTATTGGCTTTATCTTGCTACGTTAGGAAAACAAGAGTTTGTGGAATATAAAGGGCATTTCCCTGATTTTTTAATTAAGGAAATTATTGTTCCACCAGAAGAATTAACAGAATTATTTGGGAAATATGTAAAAGAGAGTTTCTCAAAAATTTTCATTAAAGATAGAGAGAATTCTAGTTTAGCTAAAATTAGAGATTTGTTATTGCCTAAATTATTAAATGGAGAAATTTAATTATGTGCTCAAAAGATAGAGCGATTGCTTATTGGACAATGGGACAAAGATTTCTAAGAATAGCAAATGTTACATCTGAACAATTAGTAGTAACTGGCAATCCATGGGTAGTTTCATCAGATGAAGAAATATCTCCAGATAAATATAATGAAGAAACAAAATGGTCTGATCATAATATCGGAATTCCTATTCTTTTTAACTTTTATCATGGAATTGAATTAATGCTCAAGGGTACTATATTATTTTGCGATAATGAATATAAACCTAGAACGCATAAATTTACAATTTTAATCCAAAAACTAAAAGAATATCTAAATGAAGATTCTCCATTCATTAAAAAGATTGAAAGTTACACGGCATCTCCAAATTCAATAATAAAGAATTTTTTAGATACCAATAAAATCACTATAGATAATTGGTATGAATCATTAAAATATCCTGAAAACAATGATAATCAGGAATTTACTCACTTAGATCTAATATACAACTCTTTAAGAAGCTTAGATTTTTGGAAGAATTTATCTAGTGACTCTTTAGAAATTATAAAATTAAGCAAAGAATACTATTTAGAAAATAGGGATAATTAATATAGAGGTTAATTTCACTTCAGCCAAATCTCCCCTATCCCCTCTTTGCTAAAGAGGGGAACTATTTGAGAGGTTTGTTGACTGCAAGCAGTCGAGTTAACAGCGAATATTACTCACGAAAAACACCTAAACTAACACTACGCTCAATACCATTCTCCTCTTTCGTAAAGAGGAGTTAGGGGAGATTTAAACCACACACTAAGGAACCCATCATGCTCAACGAAAACGACATCGAACAAATCACCCTTCAACGCCTGCAATCCCTCGATTGGGAATATCGCTACGGTAAAGACTTGCCTGTTCATGAAGGCGAGTTTGCCCGTGGCGATTTGAGCGGCGTAGTCTTTGTTGAGCAACTGCGTGAGGCAGTGCGTAAGCTTAATCCTCAGCTGCCTGAAAGTGCGGTGGATTCTGTGGTCAAATCGGCGACAAAAAGCGATATTGGCGACTTGGTGGTGCGTAATCAGGCGTTTTATAAACTGTTGCGCGATGGCGTGCGGGTGGAATATACGTTAAACGGCGAACAAAAAATCGAAATGGCGCGCTTGGTGGATTTTGAGCATGTGAAGAACAACCGTTTTGTTGCTGTCAATCAGCTGGAAATCCGCAGCCGTAAAGGGGGAAAACGGATTCCTGATATTATCGGCTTTGTAAATGGTCTGCCATTGGTGGTATTTGAGCTCAAAAATCCGCTGCGTGAATCGGCGGATTTGTTGCAGGCGTTCAATCAGTTTGAAACCTATAAAGATGAAATTGCCGAGCTATTTGTTTATAACCAAGCCTTGATTATTTCAGACGGCATTGCGGCACGCTTGGGTTCGCTTTCGGCTGATTTCCAACGCTTTACGCCGTGGAAAGTGGTGGATGAAAAAAATAAAAGCGCGCGCTTATATTTTGACGATGAATTGCAAAGCCTGCTCAATGGCTTAATGCAGCCCAAAGATTTGCTCGACTATATCCGCTATTTCGTCTTATTTGAACGGGATTCAGGTGGTAAAACCATTAAAAAAATCGCCGCATACCATCAATATTACGGCGTAAATGAAGCAGTCGATTCCACTCTTTTTGCAACTTCAGAAAAAGGCGACCACCGCATTGGCGTGATGTGGCATACGCAGGGGTCGGGTAAATCGATTTCCATGTTGTTTTATGCCGGCAAACTGCTTGCGCAGCCTGAATTGAAAAATCCCACCATTGTGGTGGTCACCGACCGCAACGATTTGGACGGTCAACTTTTCCAAACCTTTTCTTCAGGCAAAGATTTAATCAAACAAACGCCGCAACAAGTGGAAGACCGCGAACAACTGCGCCAACTGCTCGCGCAAAATGAAGTGGGCGGCGTATTTTTTACCACGATTCAAAAATTCGCCCTAAATGAAGAAGAAAGCCGCTTCCCTGTTTTAAATGAGCGCAGCAATATTATTGTGATCAGCGATGAGGCTCACCGCAGCCAATATGGCTTTACGCAAAAGCTGCATAACGGCAAGTTTCAGGCAGGCTACGCCCGCCATTTGCGTGATGCGCTGCCAAATGCTTCGTTTATCGGTTTTACCGGTACGCCGATTAGCCTAGAAGATAGAGACACACAAGATGTGTTCGGACGTTATGTATCTGTTTACGATTTGCGAGATGCGATGGAAGATGGCGCAACCGTACCGATTGTGTTTGATGATGCTCGCCAAATTCGCTTAAATAAAAAAGACCATGATGCTTTGTTTGCAGAAATTGATGCTCTACTAGAAGAGGAGCCATCGACTTCCCTGCGTTTACAGGAAAAATTACTAGGCTCACAAGCACGTCTTATCGAATTAGCCGCAGATTTTGTGCAACATTTTGCCAAACGCAATGAAGTGGTGGACAGCAAAGCGATGATAGTGGTTTCCAGCCGTCAGATTTGCGTGGATTTATACAATGAAATCATCAAACTGCGCCCTGAATGGCATTCGGACAATATTAACGAAGGGGTGATTAAAATTGTGATGACGGGTTCTGCTTCCGATGCGCCGGAAATGCAGAAACACGTTTACAGTAAACAGGAAAAACAAACGCTGGAACGCCGCTTTAAAGACCCGAACGATCCGCTGAAAGTGGTGATTGTGCGCGATATGTGGCTGACGGGCTTTGATGCACCTTGCTGTAATACGATGTATATCGACAAGCCGATGCAAGGGCACAACCTGATGCAAGCCATCGCCCGAGTAAATCGTGTATTCCGCAACAAAAGCCGAGAAAACGGCGGCTTGATTGTGGATTATGTAGGCATTGCTGACAAACTCAAAGAAGCCACCCGGCAATACACCAATTCACAAGACAATGGCAAGCTGACGGATAGCGTGATTGATGTGTTCTTTAAAATGAAAGAGCATTTAGAGTTCGTCCGTAGCCTGTTTGCAACGCCGGTTGAAGGGAAAACTTTTGATGTTCAAGCCGCCTTAGAGAAGGACGAGCCACATGAATTGCTGATGGCGATTCGTTTTGCCGCCAACCATATTTTAAGTCTCGATCAATTGCCTTTTGATGGCAAAGCGCACGAGCAACATTGGTTTAATAAAAAAGAAGCCGAGCCACGCAAAAAAGCCTTTTTGAAAGCGGCAGGCTTGGTGAAAAAAGGCTATATGTTGTGTGGTGCCTTAGCGGAAGTTGAGCCATACAACCAAGAAATAGCCTTTTACGATGCCGTGCGAGCCATTCTCACTAAGCGCGAACAAAACGGTACAGGCACAAATGAAAGACAAATTTTATTGAAAAAATTGGTCAATCAAGCCGTCTATTCCGAAGGTGTGATTGATTTATTTGATCTGCTGGAAAAACCGCAGCCACAAATCAGCCTGCTTTCCGAAGAGTTTTTACAGACCATCAAAAACAGCCCGACGAAGAACCTATGGGTCAGCGCAATGGAGCGGTATTTAGCAAGTGAAATCAAAGCCAAATCAGGCACAAACCTCACCTTACAAAAAGACTTTGAACAGCGTTTAAAAGAAGCTTTAAACCAATATCACAACCACAATTTAAGCGTCATCGAAATTTTGGATGAACTCTTCAAAATGAGCCAAGACTTCCAAGCCCGTTTGGCATTGGGTGAAAAATTAGGCTTGAAGAAAGAAGAACTGGCGTTCTATGAGGCACTGGCTCAAAACCAAAGCGCTCGGGAACTGATGGGCGATGACGTGTTGAGTAAACTTGCCAAAGAAATCACCGACACACTCAGAAAATCCGTCACTATCGACTGGCAATACAAAGAAGGCGTTCGTGCCAAAATGCGCATTCTGGTGAAACGCGCCTTGCAACGCTACAAATATCCGCCCGATAAACAGGAAGAAGCCGTGAGCTATGTGATTAAGCAAGCGGAAGAAATTGCAGACGAATTAAGCGCATAAAATAAACGCGGTGGATTTAAGAAACCCGCCGCGTTTTTATCTACTCTGTTAAGAACTTATTTACTCTCCGTCCAATTTTTCTTCTCTTCCAATTCTTCCCATCGTAAAAAAGCGGTTTCCAGCTCAGCCTCGGTATCCGCCAGTTCTTTTAGCTTCGCATTTGTCACGTCATGGGATTGCTGAAAAAAATCGGGTTCGCCAACTTCGGCTTGCAGAGAAGTGAGTTTTTTCTCTAATTCCTCCAATAATTGCGGCAATTGTTCCAGTTCACGCTGCTCTTTGTAAGAAAGCTTGACACTTTTGGGTTTCAATGCGGTGCTATTTGAGGAGTTCTCTTTAGCGTTCAATGCGGTGCTCTTTGACGAGTTCTCTTTAGCGTTCAATGCGGTGCTCTTTAACGAGTTCCCTTTAGCGTTTAATGCGGTGCTCTTTAACGAGTTCTCTTTGGCTTTCAATGCGGTGCTCTTCGGCACTTCCAATGTCGATTTAGCGAGAAAATAATTGGCCTGTTGTTGTTTTGCATCAAAAAAGCCGCCAACGTATTTGTTCAGCACGCCGTCGCCTTCAAAGATGTAACATTCCGTGGCAGTATTATCAATAAACTGACGATCGTGGCTGACGATAAGCAACGTGCCTTGGTAATCAGTCAGGATTTCTTCCAACAATTCCAAGGTTTCCACGTCTAAATCGTTAGTCGGTTCATCGAGAATCAATAAGTTATTCGGTTTTAACAAGAGTTTTGCCAATAGCAGACGGTTTCGTTCGCCGCCGGAGAGGGCTTTGACCGGCGTCATGGCGCGTTTCGGTGGGAACAAGAAATCCTGTAAATAGCCCAATACATGGCGTTTGATACCATTGACTTCTACGTCTTGTTTGCCGTCGGCGACGTTATCCATAACGGTTTTTTCCGGATCAAGATCTGCGCGGTATTGATCAAAATAAGCAATGTCTAATTTCGTGCCGCAACGAATGGAACCACTTGTCGGCTGAATTTCACCGAGCAACAATTTGATAAAAGTGGTTTTACCGCAACCATTCGGACCAACTAAGGCGATTTTATCGCCACGTAAAATGGTAGTACTGAAATTTTTAAGAAGCAGTTTGCCATTGATGTTGTAACTGACGTCTTCCATTTCAAACACGATTTTGCCGGAGCGGCTAGACGTATCTAACTGCAATTTTGCCGTGCCGAGCACCTCGCGGCGTTGGCGACGTTCTTCACGCATGGCTTTTAACGCGCGTACACGTCCTTCATTGCGGGTACGGCGGGCTTTGATGCCTTGGCGAATCCAGACTTCTTCTTGCGCCAAGCGTTTATCGAATAATTCATTTTGTAACGCTTCCACCCGCAAATTTTCTTCTTTGGTAGTAAGGTATAAATCATAGTTGCCGGGGTAAGAAACCAATTTACCGCGATCCAAATCTACAATGCGGGTCGCCATTTTGCGGATAAAAGAACGGTCATGGGAAATAAACACAATGCTGCCACTAAACTCTAACAGGAAATTTTCTAACCATTCGATAGCATTCACATCTAAATGGTTCGTTGGTTCATCTAACAACAATACATCAGGATTACACACCAAGGCGCGCGCCAAAGCAGCTTTGCGCAACCAACCACCGGATAAATCGGCGAGTTTAGTCTTTGGGTTTAATTCTAATTTTTGTAATACTTCATTGATTTTATTTTCAAATTGCCATCCATTGGCATGTTCCAGTTTAGCTTGGATTTGAGACAGCTGATTTAAGGTCTGTTCGCTGTAATGTTGCTCCAATTGCACAGAAATATGATGATATTCCTTCAACAAATCGGCCAAATGTCCAATCCCTTCGGCCACATAATCAAATACATTGCCTTCAGCATGACGTGGCGGATCCTGTTCTAAACGGGAAACCATCAAGTCTTTTTCATACTGCACTTTGCCATCATCCATAGAGACATCGCCGGCAATAATTTTAAGCAATGTGGATTTGCCTGCGCCGTTGCGACCAACCAAACAAACACGTTCGTTAGGTTCTATATGTAACTCTGTGTGATCCAACAAAGGCGCATCGCTGAAAGAAAGATATCCGTTGGTTAAACTAATAAGTGCCACAATTACCTCATTAAAATTTTTGAAAATAGACCGCATTTTTAATGCAGATAGAAAGGAAAATGGATTGGTCAATGCCAATCCATTTATTTTTAGCCGCCGGCGAGTTTCACCTTAAAGCCTTTTTGTTCTAACAGTTGCTTTAATAAATCGCGTTTATCGCCTTGAATTTCAATATTGCCGCCTTTCAGCGAACCGCCACAACCGCAGCGTTTTTTTAATTCTGTGGCGAGTTTTTTTAATTCATCATCACTTAAATCCAAGCCGCTGATTAACGACACGCCAGCACCTTTCCTACCGCTGGTTTGCTTTTGAATACGCACAACACCGTCGCCTTTCGAACATGTCGATATCGCTTTTTCTTGTTTAATACGTCCACTTTCAGTGGAATAAACTAAAACTGAATCACTCATTATGATTATGCAATTGAGGCGTTGATAGCACGAAGCACATCGGCTGGATTATCCGCTTGAGTTATCGGACGACCAATTACTAAATAATCCGAACCGGAACGTAATGCGGCAGCCGGTGTCATTACTCGGCGCTGATCACCAAAATCGCTACCGATTGGACGTATTCCAGGGGTAATTAATTTAAAATCCTTTCCGCAACTATTGCGTAAAATTTCCACCTCTTGCGGCGAACAAACTACGCCGTCTAATCCTGCTCGTTGAGTCAAATGCGCTAAACGCAATACTTGTTCCATCGGCGAGGCATTAATGCCGATTTGAAGCAAATCTAAATCCTCCATACTGGTTAAAACGGTAACGGCGATTAAAAGCGGCGCGTCTTTACCATAAGGCTCAAGGATTTTTTTTGCTTCTTCCATCATTTTCAAGCCACCGCTGGCGTGTACATCCACCATCCATACGCCTAAATCGGCAGCTGAACGCACTGCTCGCGCCACGGTGTTCGGGATATCATGAAATTTTAAATCAAGAAAAACATCGAAATTGCGATCGTGCAATTGTTTCACAAAGCTGCTACCCAGCGTTGTAAACATTTCTTTACCGACCTTTAAGCGACATAAGTCAGGATCGATTTGATCAACTAATACAAGCGCTTCGGCTTCCGTTTCATAATCCAGGGCGACAATAACTTTACTGGTCATAATTTTACCTCTCTGTGTATTTTTTAATTATGCTCTTGTGCGGATAAAGGTTTGATAGTTTCCCAATGACGACATGACGGGCAATTCCAAAGTAATTTATGAATTTGATACCCGCAATTGGAACAACGATAAGCGGCACTTTGTTTAATACGTTCGCCTACCATTTTGTGAAGTAAAATTAAACTGTCTTTTCCGCGCCCCTCTTCCGCATCGTCAATTTGATATTGAATAAAACGATGGAAAATTAAGGTACTTGGTTTTTTGCTCAGCTGTTGATAAAGCTTCGTCTGCGCCGCAGCTTTGCCATCTTTTTCTTCGAGTAATTTTGCCAATGCTAAATCTACTTCATCATTTTTAACTTGTTGTTCAGCGCGAATTAAAAATAATTCAAAATTATCCAGTTGATCTAATTTTTTATAGCAAAGTTTTAAACTTGAAAGAACTTCGCCAATATAATCCGGATTTTGTCGAAGCACTTCTTCTAAGTTTTTAATCGCTTGAGGATAATTTTCTTCCTCCATATCTAGCTCAGCAAGCAATATCGAAGCCCTTACGCAACGAGAAGAAACCAACAAAGCTTTTTGTAAAATTTGACGCTTTTCGATGGCATTTTCAGTGTTCAAACTTTGAACATATTCACAATAACACTGCGCTAGTTCGATATTGTTTTCTTGCGGATAAATTTTCGCAAGCTTTTCTGCGATATTAACGGCTTTTTTCCATTCTTTAGTTTTTTGATAAATAACTAAAAGCTGCTGTAGAGCATTTTCAGCAAATTCGGGTTCATCCACTAATAAAATATAGAGATTTTCCGCGCGATCCAAAAAACCTATCGTCATAAAATCACGAGCGAGCTGTTGTTTAGCAAGAAGTTTTTGTTCGAATGTATAATTAGGACTGCGATCTAACGCCTGATGAATACGCAATGCGCGATCAACCTCGCCGCGTGAACGGAATAAATTACCAAGCGTTAATTCGGCTTCAAACTGAGAACGGCTTTCGATTTCATTTTCGTTTTCTTGTTTCTGTAACATATGCAAAAACAAATCTACTGCTTTATCGGTTTGATTGGATAGTAAAAAATTAACACCCGTGACATAGTCACGGGAAAGTTTGTTACTAATATCTTCCTGATCTCTTTTTGCGCTACGTTGCCCCATATACCAGCCATATGCAGCGGCAATTGGCAAAAGCAGAAAGAGTAACTCAAGCATTATTCAGCCTTTGCCTTATCGCGTGTTGTGGTTAATTCGTTAATCTGTAAGGTTTGACGTTTAATTTGCCGACTTAATGCCATATTTTTAATTTTTAATTTCAAATAGAAAAAGCCCGTAATAAACCAACCTAAAATCAAACCTAATCCAAATAAAATTGCGACCAATGTTGAAAGTTGAAATTGGCTTTGGGCGACAATGTAATTAAACGTAATAATTTGATCATTATTTGCGCCGACAGTAATTGCGACAAGTACAATCGCCAAAATAATAATAAAACCTAAAATATATTTGATCATATGGAAACCCTTTAAGAAATATAGTCTTACTACATTAAAATCATTACGAAAAAAAGACACCTAAGTGTCATAATTTCATTTATTGTGAGTTCTAAGCGAATACATCCACTCGTTCTTTTAACGCTTTCCCCGCTTTAAAATGCGGTATACATTTCGCATCTAATTTTACCGAATCACCAGTTTTCGGATTTCTTCCAAGACGAGGTTGACGATAATGAAGAGAAAAACTACCAAAACCTCGAATTTCCACGCGATTAGCATCTTCTAATGATTGTGCTATGAGTTCTAGAATATCTTTTACAGTGCCTTCTATTTCCTTTATCGCTAAAGAAGGATGTTTCGCGGATAAATTTTCGATAAGCTCTGACTTTGTCATCTCATTTCTCCTCTTTTACCTACTCATATACAAGCTTTATGATAAATCTTATTGATAATTTATTATTTTTGAATAAGTTATCAATAAAATTTATAAAAATAAGGCTGGGTTTCCCCAGCCCTCTTAGAATAAATAAATTATTCACCTTTAGCCGCTTTAAAAGCTTCAGCCATTGCGTTTGGAATAACAACATCCTCTTGCTTGTTATTTACATTTGCAATTGCAGCCGCTTCTTCTGCTTGATCTTTAGCGCGAACGGACAAATGAACGATACGAGCTTTACGATCTACACCGGTGTATTTCGCTTCAACAACATCACCGGAAACAACTTCGCTAGTTAAATCAGCTGCGCGAATGTAACCTTCTGCGCCGCCAGCCAATTCAACTTTGGCACCTTTCGCATCAGCTTCAACAACAGTTGCAGATACTACTGCGCCTTTTTTGTTAATCGCTACGAAATTGTTGAACGGATCTTCTTCAAGCTGTTTGATACCTAAAGAAATACGCTCTTTTACTGCATCTACGGCTAATACTACTGCAGAAACTTCGTCACCTTTTTTGTAGTTACGAACTGCTTCCTCACCCGGAACATTCCAAGAAATGTCAGATAAGTGAACCAAACCGTCAATACCACCATCCAAACCGATAAAGATACCAAAATCGGTGATAGATTTGATTTTACCGACAACTTTATCGCCCTTATTGTACATTTCGGCGAATTGAGTCCATGGATTAGGTTTGCATTGTTTTAAACCTAAAGAAATACGACGACGTTCTTCATCGATTTCCAATACCATCACTTCAACTACATCACCTAAACTCACCACTTTAGATGGATGAATGTTTTTGTTTGTCCAATCCATTTCGGAAACGTGAACTAAACCTTCTACACCATCTAAAATTTCAACGAAACAGCCGTAGTCAGTTAAGTTTGTTACTTTACCGGTTAATTTGCTGTTTACAGGATGGTTTTCTGCAATTGCCGCCCACGGATCTTGACCTAATTGTTTTAAGCCTAAAGATACACGAGTACGATCTTTATCAAATTTTAATACTTTAACGGTAACTTCATCACCAACGTTAACGATTTCGCTTGGGTGCTTAACGCGCTTCCAAGCCATATCGGTAATGTGTAATAAACCATCAACACCGCCTAAATCAACGAATGCACCATAGTCAGTTAAGTTTTTAACGATACCTTTAACTTCTGAACCTTCAACAAGATTTTCTAACACTTGTTCACGTTCTTGGCTACTTTCGGATTCAATTACTGCACGACGGGAAACAACGACATTATTACGTTTTTGATCCAATTTAATTACTTTGAATTCTAATTCTTTACCTAATAAGTGATCCGCATCACGAGCCGGACGAGTATCAACTAAAGAACCCGGTAAGAATGCACGAACACCGTTTAGCTCAACTGTGAAACCGCCTTTTACTTTGCCGTTAACTAAACCGACAACAGTCGCTTTATCTTCGTAAGCTTTTTCCAATTCAATCCAAGATTCGTGACGAACTGCTTTTTCGCGAGAAAGTTTAGTTTCACCGAAACCATCTTCAACTGCGTCTAATGCTACGTTTACAGTATCGCCGACTTGAATTTCAAGTTCGCCTTGTGCGTTTAAGAATTCGGCAACCGGAATTGCAGATTCAGATTTTAAGCCCGCATCAACAAGCACGAAACCCTTTTGGATAGAGACTACCGTACCGCTAACGATTGAACCTTGACGGGTTTCAAGGCCTTTTAGTGATTCTTCAAAAAGTTGAGCGAAAGATTCTGACATATAAATAATCTTCTTTAAAAGTTAATAACATCCGCATTTAATCCATAAAATGCGGGGTTGATAATAAACGTCCGTTCATCCTTGAACAAACAAAGTTTTAATTGTCTATGCGCTGTCGAATATAAGTTAACGCTTGCGCAATCACTTGGTCGATGCTCAATGCGGTGCTATCCAGCAACAACGCATCTTCAGCCGGTTTAAGGGGGGCTACTTGGCGATTTCTGTCACGAAAATCGCGATCTTTTATCTCGGCTAAAATCTGCGCAAAGTTACCATTAATTCCCTTATTTTGCAACTGGTTATAACGTCTTTTTGCACGTTCTTCCGCACTGGCGTCTAAAAACAATTTTACTTGTGCATTTGGAAACACAACCGTTCCCATATCCCGTCCGTCGGCAATCAAACCATCATTTTTCGCGAAATCCTGTTGAACTTGCAATAAAACAGCACGGACTTGCGGAAAAATCGCCACTTTTGAGGCAGCTTCTGCCACTTCTTGGGTGCGAATTAAACGGCTAACATTTTCACCGTTTAACAAAACATTCACTTCGCCTTCTTGCGGAATAAATTGAATATCTAACTTACGTGCCAATTCAGCCAAAGCGAATTCGTCAGTCAAATCCACCGCATTTTTCAGCGCCGCCAGCGCCGTAACCCGATAAATTGCTCCGCTATCAAGCAAAGCATAGCCTAATTTTTCCGCCAAGGCATAACACAAGGTGCCTTTTCCGGCTCCGCTCGGGCCGTCTACGGTAATAATTATTCCCATCATTTGTCCTCACAAAAAAATTCTGCGTATTATAGTGAGAATTCAGTTATTGCGCTAATTTTAATACCGCATGGAAAAGCATATTACAGCCCTTCTCGCACCACTCATCCTTAATATTTTCCGATTCGTTATGGCTTAATCCGTCGATACAAGGAATAAAGAGCATCGCCGTCGGCATTTTGTCGTTCAAGTGGCAAGAATCATGCCCGGCGCCGGAAACAATATCTTCGCGACGATACCCTAGTTCATCTGCCGTTTGTCGGAGCGTTTCAAGCAACTCGGAATTAAACGTCAAGGGCGCCAGCTTTACTACTTGATTAAGTTGAACAGCCAATTGATGCTTGTCGGCGACATCAGCTAAAATTTGGCGAATTTCGCGATCAATTTGCTCTAAAGAATGCTGGCTAGGATGGCGTACTTCTAAACTAAAATTAGAGCGACCGGGAATCACATTCGGTGAGTTCGGGGTAAGTTGAATTGAGCCAACTGTAACCCGCCCTTGATTTCCTATTTCCCTCAACCCCAATTCATTGAATTTCACCATTGCTTCCGCCATACCAATGCCAGCATCACGACGCAGATTCATCGGTGTTGTTCCGGCGTGAGAAGCCAACCCGTCTAATTGAATTCGATACCAATTTTGCCCTAATGCGCCGCTCACAATGCCGATATCCGTATGATTACGTTCAAGAATCGGCCCTTGTTCAATATGAAGTTCCAAGGCGGCATGAGGTTTATAATCGGAAAAATCATCGTTACCTAAATAACCGATGCGTTCCAATTCCGATTTAACGCTTATGCCCTGTTTATCTTGTTTCTTAAACGCTTCGTCAAGAGACAATTTTCCGGTAAAAACCGCCGCGCCCATCATTGCAGGAGCAAAACGCGCACCTTCTTCATTCGTCCACATCACAAGATCGACAGGACGTTCGGTTTCAATGCGGTGCTGATTGAGCGATAGTAATACTTCAAGCCCCGCCAACACGCCATAAATCCCATCATAGCGGCCACCTAACGGTTGAGAATCCCCATGCGAACCGATCAAAATCGGTGCTAATTGAGCTTGTTTGCCTTCCCGTCGAACAAAAATATTGCCGATAGCATCAACTTTAACGGAAAAACCCGCCTGCGTTGCCAGCTTAATAAAATAGTCTCTCGCCAATTTATCCTCATCGGATAAAGCAAGACGCGTCACACCGTTATTTTCAGTTTTGCCGAATTGCGCGAAATCATGCAGTAATCCCAATAATCGCGCACGATTAATTTTTATCATGAGTTGCTCTCATCAGATTGCAATTGGTATCTAAAATCGCAAAAACCGTCGCCGTTCATGACGGTATGCGGCCGAGTTAATTTCACATTCGGCGCATAACCTTCGATAAATTTACTGTCGCGATTACAAGATAAAAGAAAGCCAATTTCTTCTAACCCCATTTCTTTATACATTTCCGCATAACGGCAACGATGTACGTTATAACTGTATTTTTCATGAGTGTTATCCAGCACTTCAATCCGTAAGGCATCATCTTTTTCCCACAAATATTGCAACGCCACAAAACTTTCTACGCTGGTGCCGTTCGGTTCGCGTTTGGCATATTCTTTGCCCGCCTCCACGGCCGCATTGGCGACTGCTTCTTCAATGATGGATTTAGCTTTTTCCAAGCCAAATTCACGTTTCATAATTTCATAGATCGGTTTAATAATTTCCGCTTCGATTTTACGTTGCTGCAAAATGCCAATTTCAACAAATTCAGGAAAATCTTGTGACATAACTCACTCCTTAAATACTAAAATCATTTAATAAAATTTCATTATTGATAAAACGACGTACGCGTGGATCATCATTTTGTCTTAGTTCGTTCGGTGTTTGTAAGAAAGCAATCTCGCCGGAATCCATAAAGGCAATTTTGTCGGAAATTTTTAATGCAAATTGCATTTCATGGGTCACGATAATCATAGTCATGCCTTCTTTCGCCAATTCTTCCATAACCAGCAACACTTCGCCGACTAATTCGGGATCAAGTGCGGATGTTGGCTCATCAAACAACATAATTTTCGGTTTCATCACCAAAGCGCGCGCAATCGCCACACGTTGTTGCTGACCGCCGGATAATTGATGCGGATATTTATTGGCATGCGCCAATAACCCAACTTTATCCAACATTGCCAAAGCCAATAAACGCGTTTCATGTTCCGCTTTACCATGATATTCCGGTGCTAATAAAAGATTTTCTAACACTGTTCTATGCGGGAACAAATTATAGCTTTGGAACACCATGCCCAAATCGACAATTTTATCTTGTGCATTTGAAGCGAAGTGTTTGCCATTAATAAATTCTTCCCCTTCCAGATAAACCTTGCCTTGATCGAGTGTTTCCAGACCGTTGATACTTCTAATCAAAGTTGTTTTACCCGAACCGGAAGAACCAATAATCGACAGTACTTCGCCCCATTTCAATGAAAGATCGATCCCTTTTAATACTTCCACATGGTTGAATGATTTTCTTAAACCTTGAACCTTCAACGCATCTTCGCCATTTTGTTTTTCTGTCTTAACCACCGAATAAGGCGCAAGTTCCGCTTTGTTCACGTCAACATTTACATCGTCGTGCGCTTGGCGCAAGGAAACATCAAGCTTATTCTCGAATTTCTTTAACAACCAAGTCAGTAACGTCACGATCACCACATAATAAAACGCCACCGCCAACAAAGTTTCCAACACCAAGAAATTACGGGTATAAAGTTGTTGACCGACCAGCAAAATTTCAGTTAATGAAATCACCGAAACCAACGAAGTTAATTTAACAATCGTAATATATTGATTGGTCAACGGCGGTAAGGCGACTTTTAATGCTTGCGGAATCACGATTAAACGTTGAATGCCCCAGAAACGAATACCTAACGCTTTTCCCGCTTCATATTGTCCTCTCGGAACGGCCGACAAGGCACTGCGATGAATTTCCGCAATATACGCCGATTCGCTTAACACCATAGCAATTAAGCCGGCTACAAACGGATTCGATAACAGCACGGAACTTGCCGGCCAAAATTGCGGCACGTTATAGATGAAAATTAATAAAACCAATAACGGCAAACTACGGAACAACCAAATATAGGTTTTGGTGAATTTATTAAAAATTTTATTGTTTGATTGTGAACCTAACGCAAGGATAAAACCCCACAAAATAGCAAAAATCCACGTTAAGGTACTTAATTCTAAAACGGTAAGCACCGCATTCCAGAAATCGCTATTAAGCAACAAACCGCCTAAATAAGCCCAATTAAATCCTTTTTCCGCAATAGATGAAGTTCCTTCGGAATTTACCGCAATAGCTTGTTCAATGGCATTTTCCAATCCATTAGCTTTTAACAATTCCGCATTCGGAAATTCAAGATTGTATTTTTTCAACAATTGTTCATAAGAACCGTCAGCAAGCGTATCTTTAATCGCCTGTGCAATTTCCGCTTTGCCTTTCGCATCGTCTTTATTGAAAGCCAAGCCGATTAAAACCGGGTAAAGTTGTGCCTTATTGGTAATTTTTAATTTTGAACCTAATTGATCAATCACCATCTGCGCCACAGCGGCATCTTCATATTGCACATCCACACCGCCGGATAACAGCGCTTGCGCAGCCTCCGGCGCACTCGGATATTCTTTCACCACGAGTGGCTTAAGATTGTTTGGTGCGCAATATTCTTGCGAAATTTTCTCCATCGTCGGAATCCACGCCGCACCTTTCATTGAAGAAATGCTTTTACCGCATAAATCCTCCAATTTTTGCGGCGCAAAAGAATCATTACCGCGCACAACAAGCACACCACCGGTTTGCAAATACGGAAGAAAATCCACTTGCTTCGCACGCTGTGGATTCACATACAACGCAGAAGCCACCACATCATAATGCCCGGCATTTAAACCGATAATAATGTTTTCAATGCGGGTATCTTTAAATTCGACTTTTTTGCCTAAATTCTGCCCGAGTAAAGTCATTAAATCAGGATCGAAACCTGCTGCTTTGCCTTGTTCTAAATACGCGTAAGGCGCATAAGTCAAATCGATTCCCACGCGCAATGTTTTTTCGTTTTCGGCTTGAGATAGCGCAGCATAAAACAATACCACAAACGCAAGGCCGACCTTTTTGATGAAGTTAAGCATATATTTTCCTATTTTTGTCATATATGGGCGGTTATTTTAGGAAAAACCTTTATAACGCTCTAATAATTAATCCCGCTATAATATTCCATTCCGTTCTATAAAAATAAACGCCAAAAAAGATTCTGTAACCAAAATACAAAATAATTTCCGCATTTATCGAACAAAACTGATGTACCAAAATAGCACCGCATTGAACGCGGTTTCAATGCGGTGCTATTTCGGCAGTCTAATAACAAGTTGACGCAAGCACATCTTCGCCGAAAAAAAAGCGCATTGCCTAAACAATGCGCTTTTCTCAAAATTCTCGATTTACAATTTTTCCAACATGCCCAACACTAAAGCCGAGGATTGTTTCGCAGCGAGCGGTAAAAATTCTTCAAATGAAAGGCTTGCCTCTCCATCGCCCGCATCGGAAATCGCACGCACCACGACGAAAGGCACATTAAAGGCATGACAAACTTGCGCAATCGCCGTTGCTTCCATTTCCACCGCGGTAACATTCGGGAAATCCGCCTTAATTTGAGCTATTTTTTGTTCGCTATTAATGAAGCTGTCACCGGAACAAATTAAACCGCGTTTGACCGATTGGCCTTGTTCTTGGGCAACTTTTTCGGCTAAATCGGCCAATTTTTTATCCGATAAAAACGCCGCCGGATTAGCCGGCAATTGGCCTTTTTCATAACCGAATGCTGTGACGTCCACATCGTGATAACGGGTTTCATCGGAAATCACAATATCGCCAACTTTTAAACCTCTTGCGACGCCACCGGCGGATCCCGTATTGAGCACCGCATCGGGCTTGGTCAGTTGCAACAGTGCGGCAGTGCCAATCGCCGCAGCGACTTTACCGATACCGGATTGCAATAACGCCACCGCTTTGCCGTTAATTTTACCTTCTAAAATTACTGCGCTTGCCACACGCGTTTCTGTTTTGTCGGTCATTAAACCACTTAAAATTTCGACTTCTTGCGCCATTGCGCCGACAATGCCAATTTTCATTCTTTATGCTCCTGTTCTAATTTATTGATTAAATAGTCTAATACCGCCACGCTGTAATCGTCATTATAAAGCGTGCTGGCGGTCAGTACGTATCGCCCACCGATTACCACATAAGGATAGGTAAATACGCCATACTCTTCCGTTAATTCGACGGCGTGCTTAACCCGTTCTTTCACTTCCGGCGAATTTTCCGTTTGGCTAAAAAGCTGTTTATCAAAACCTTGTTGCTCCGCCCATTTAAGTATTTTAGCCGGCGAGGAAAGCTCCGCATAGCGAGATTTTTCCGCCGTTTCAAATAGCAATGCATCGGATAATTCATCCGCATTAAGCGCTTTCAGCGTATAAAAAACACGTGCGCTGAATTGATTTTCTGCCGTGGCAACGGGATATTGTTCCAGTGCAATTTTGTTGGCGCGCATTTGTCCGTACAGTTCCAGAATATCCTGCGCCGACGAGCAAACGCGACAATCGTAATCGAAAAAAAATTGCACGCGAATTTTATTATCCGCGCGCTGCGGCTGTCTGACGGGTTCTTTATAAGAAAAATAATCGCGCCCGTCCTTAAAGCGGGTTTGACTCGGCGCCGGTAAATGCGGTTGAATACGGGCGGAAAAATCCCTACCGGAAGGCTCCGCGAGCACCGCATTGGAAGCGCAAAGTAAGCCGACGCAAATCCAAGGCAATGCTGTCCGCCATGACATTGTTTTAGCCATCGATGGGTTCGATATAATCCACTAATAATTGCACACTACGATTGCCGCGAAATTCATTAATATCCAATTTATAGGCTAAACGCGCCTGTTTAATGGATAAATCAGGATATAATCGCGGGTCGATATTAAAGACGACGGCATCTAAAAGTGGCCCGCCGCGTTTCGGCTCCACCAACATTTTTAAGTGATTTTGATTTTGCCCGATAGCACGTTGCTCTAAAATGTTGAATTCTCCGTCGAAACAAGGTTCCGGAAACGCTTGTCCCCAAGGCCCACCGGCTTTTAACAATTCCGCCGTTGCCAGAGTAAATTCGTCTTCGCGCAATTCGCCATCGCTCCAAATTACGCCTTGTAAATGTTCTTCGTCCAACCAATCGGTAACGGCTTGATTAAACGCTCGTCGAAAATCATCGAAACATTCCTCGCGAATTGTTAACCCCGCGGCCATCGCATGTCCGCCAAATTTTAAAATCATATTCGGCTGCTGCGAATAAATACGCTCTAATACATCACGCATATGTAGGCCTTCGATAGAACGCGCCGAACCTTTCAGCACACCCTTGCCATCTTGTGCAAACGCAATGACGGGGCGGTGATATTGATCTTTAATACGCGACGATACAATGCCTAGCACGCCTTGATGCCAATCCGGCTGATAAAGCGCAATGCCCATCGGTAATTCATTGGAAAATCCGGTAAAATTCCGGCAAATTTTTAGCGCTTCCAATTTCATTCCTGCTTCGATTTCTTTGCGGGTTTGATTGAGCTGATCAAGATCGAGCGCTAATTCACGCGCGCTTTGCATATCCTTGGCGAGCAATAATTCCACACCAAGCGACATATTATCCAAACGTCCCGCTGCATTAAGACGAGGTGCGATAGAAAATCCGAGATCAGCGGTAGAAAATTGTTCCGGATTGCGATTCGCCACTTCCGCCAAGGCAATAATTCCCGGCCGACAACGCTTGGCACGAATACGCAGTAAACCTTGATGGATTAAAATGCGGTTATTTTGATCAAGCGGAACGACGTCGGCAACGGTACCAAGCGCGACGAGATCAAGCAATTCGGTGAAATTAGGTTGCGTTTCTGCGCTGAAAATCCCTAAATTGCGAAATTCGGCGCGCACCGCCAATATTAAATAAAATGCCACCCCCACGCCGGCTAAGGATTTCGACGGAAAAGCGCAGTCGTTTAAATTCGGATTAACAATCGCATCAGCCGGTGGCAACGTATCCGGCGGCAAATGGTGATCCGTAACCAAAACGCGCACGCCCTTTTCTTTTAAAAACGCAATGCCGTCAAACGAAGATACGCCATTATCCACCGTCATTAAAAGTTGCACGCCTTTTTCCAACGCCATTTCCGCCACCGGAATGCTCAAGCCGTAGCCTTGTTCGAAGCGATTCGGTAGTAAATAATCCACATTATTAAAGCCCAGCTGACGCAATGCGAGCACCGTCAATGCGGTGCTGGTGGCGCCATCCGCATCGAAATCGCCGACAATAATGATTTTTTGCTGTTGCCGGTATGCTTCCAACAATAATTCCACAGCGCGTTCGATGCCATGAAGTTTATTCGGGTTCAGCATACATTTTAAAGTGCGGTCTAATTCTTGACTGTTTTTGATGTGGCGTGCGCGATAAAGACGATCCAATAACGGTGCTTCCGAAACAGCTTCTCCGACGGGAATTTCGCGACGTTTGATGAGTTTGTTCACGACAATAATAGAGTAAGAATTTAATTGCTATAAATAAATCGGTGGGCTATCGCCCACCTAAATTATCCTTCCAACGCCGCCAATAAATCGGCCGGTTTTAAGTAACCCCCAATCACTTCGCCGCTTGAAGTGACAATACTTGGCGTGCCTTTTACACCGAACTGAATGCCAAGTTCGTATTGTTTTTTCACAATATTCGGCGTTTTCACTTCCTTCGGCAAATTGCCGTTTTCCGCTTCATTCAAGGCAAAGCTGGGATCTTTCGCCGTCCAAATCGCTTCCATTTGTTTCGCGCTTTCAGCATTCATACCCGCCCGCGGAAATGCTAAATAACGCACGGTAATGCCGAGGTCGTTATATTCTTTGATTTGCTGATGTAATAAATGGCAATAATGACATGTGATATCCATAAATACGGTTACAACATGTTTTTCATTTTTTGCCGGATAAATAATCATCTCATTTTTAAATGAATTCAGCTTATTTATCAATACCTTACCATTTACATCAAGTGGCCCTTTAGCGGTTAATTCATAAAGTTTACCTTGGAGCGCATATTTTCCGTCTTCGGTAATATAAAGAATTCCCTCATCGGTTATTACGGTTTTAATACCGGTAATCGGCGAAGCATTGATTTCAATGTTTTGCGCGCCAAGGGCTTGCAATTTGTTCTTAATCGCGACATCGTCCGCGAGCACCGCATTGGAGCCGGCGACAAATAAAAACGCAGTTAAAATTTTCTTCATTTTTTGTTCCTAAATTTGTTAAATAAAACCGGGCGAAATTATAAAGAGATTCGTAATTTCTGCAAGCATTGCACTGTTAATAATACGTAAAATGACATATAATCCGACGCTTTGTGACTGAGTGTATTTATCATGTTTGAAATCAATCCTATCAAAAATAAAATCACCGATTTAGCCGACCGCACTGCCGTGCTTCGGGGGTATCTTTGACTTTGATGCCAAAGTTGAGCGTTTAGAAGAAGTCAACGCCGAATTGGAACAGCCTGATGTATGGAACAACGCAGAGAAAGCGCAAGCGCTCGGCAAAGAACGCGTTTCTCTTGAACAAGTCGTAAACACGATTAAAAATCTTGAGCAAGGTTTAGAAGATGTAGACGGTTTGTTGGAACTTGCCGTAGAGGCGGAAGACGAAGACACCTTCAATGAAGCTGTCGCAGAATTAGACGAACTGGAACAACAACTCGCCAAACTGGAATTCCGCCGTATGTTCAGCGGCGAACACGATGCTTGTGATTGCTATGTAGATTTGCAGGCGGGCTCCGGCGGTACTGAAGCGCAAGACTGGACGGAAATGTTGTTGCGTATGTATTTACGTTGGGCGGAAAGCAAAGGTTTCAAAACCGAACTCATGGAAGTCTCCGACGGCGATGTGGCAGGCTTAAAATCCGCCACCATTCGCGTGAGTGGTGAATATGCTTATGGTTGGCTACGCACGGAAACCGGCATTCACCGTTTGGTGCGTAAAAGCCCGTTCGATTCCAACAACCGCCGTCATACGTCTTTCAGCGCAGCCTTCGTCTATCCGGAAATTGATGACGATATCGATATTGAAATCAACCCTGCCGATTTGCGGATCGATGTGTATCGTGCCTCCGGCGCAGGCGGTCAGCATGTGAACAAAACCGAAAGTGCGGTGCGCATTACCCATATGCCGAGCGGTATTGTGGTGCAATGTCAAAATGGACGTTCCCAACATCAAAATAAAGATCAAGCCATGAAACAGTTAAAAGCAAAATTGTTTGAAATGGAAATGATGAAGAAAAACGCTGAAAAACAGGCAATGGAAGAAAGTAAATCGGACATTGGCTGGGGCAGCCAAATCCGTTCTTATGTGTTGGACGATTCCCGCATTAAAGATTTGCGCACCGGCGTGGAAAATCGAAATACGCAAGCGGTGTTGGACGGTGATTTAGATCGTTTTATTGAAGCAAGTTTGAAAGCCGGACTCTAAAGTGCGGTCATATTTCTCAGAATTTTTTATTTTAAAAACAAGGTAAACAAAAATGTCAGAACAAGAAGTAAAAGAATTAGACCTGAACGGCGAAATGCGCGTTCGCCGTGAAAAATTAACCGCATTGCGTGCCAAAGGTAACCCATTTCCGAACCAATTCCGTCGTAATGCGTTAGCACAAGATTTACATACACAATACGATGCAGAAGAGAGTGAAGCCTTAAAAGAAAAAAACATTGAAGTTGCTGTCGCCGGTCGTATTATGACCCGCCGCGCAATGGGCAAAGCCACGTTTATTACCATTCAAGATATGAGTGGCAAAATCCAGCTTTATGTAGCACGCGATAATCTGCCTGAAGGCGTGTACAAAGATGACGTCGGTCACTGGGATTTAGGTGACATCGTAGGCGTAAAAGGCACCTTATTCAAAACCAAAACCAACGAACTCACCGTGAAAACTACCGAAGTTCAATTATTAACCAAAGCCCTTCGTCCGTTGCCGGATAAATTCCACGGTTTGACCGACCAAGAAGTACGCTATCGTCAACGTTATTTAGATTTAATTTCTAACGAAGAATCCCGCCGCACTTTTGTGATTCGTTCTAAAGTAGTTGCCGGTATTCGTGAATATTTCCTTTCTAAAGGCTTTATGGAAGTGGAAACCCCAATGCTACAAGTGATTCCGGGCGGCGCGGCGGCGCGTCCGTTCGTGACACACCATAACGCGTTGGACGTGGACATGTATTTGCGCATCGCACCGGAACTTTATTTAAAACGCTTAGTGGTCGGCGGTTTTGAGCGCGTGTTTGAATTAAATCGTAACTTCCGTAATGAAGGCGTTTCCGTTCGTCACAACCCTGAATTCACGATGCTTGAATACTACCAAGCCTACGCGGATTACCACGATTTAATGGATAACACTGAAGAATTATTACGCAAACTTGCTATCGATATTCTCGGCACCACCATCGTAAAATACGGCGAATACGAATTCGATTTCGGTAAACCGTTCGAACGTATCACCTTACATGATGCCACCATCAAATACGGCGCAGACAAAGGTATCGTAAAAGAAGATTTATACGATATTGATCGCGCGAAAGCGGTTGCAGCTCGCTTAGGTATCGAAGTACAAAAATCTTGGGGCTTAGGCAGCATTGTAAATGCGATCTTTGAGGAAGTAGCGGAACATCACTTAATTCAACCGACATTCTTAATGGCACATCCTGCGGAAATTTCACCGCTTGCCCGTCGTAACGATGAAAACCCGGAAGTCACCGACCGTTTTGAACTCTTCATCGGCGGACGTGAAATCGGTAACGGTTTCTCTGAATTAAACGACGCAGAAGACCAAAATGAGCGTTTCGATGCGCAGGTTGCCGCGAAAGAAGCAGGTGACGATGAAGCGATGTTTAAAGACGAAGACTTCGTGGTTGCATTAGAACACGGCTTGCCACCAACTGCCGGCGAAGGCTTGGGTATCGACCGTTTAGCAATGCTCTACGCTAATGCACCATCTATCCGCGATGTGATTTTATTCCCGGCAATGCGCCAGAAGTAATTTCTTATCACGATAAAAAGGAAGTCCTTCGACTTCCTTTTTAATTCCATCCAATTTTACCTTTTATTTTTACACCCCAAATTTATCCTTTAAAAACAATAGATTAAAATATAACGATAAAAAAGGGATTTTCTTTCCTAAATAAGCCTATAGCTTGGTATACCCCGCATTTTCAATTAAAATACCTACTTCACTGCCGAATAGGCAGCTTAGAAAATACGCCAAATAATTACCGTGATCCAATAATTGATTGGTTAAATCAATGCTATTGCCCCGTTCGCTACGCACAAAGTCCGGATCGCGAAGGGTAAAATAATTGGCTAATTTATACACTTCTTTGGTAAAGCGTCCTTCTGCGGCAAGCAACGCCTGACTATTCGGCGCGTGTTGAAATTCAGTCCGAAATTTCTGAATGACGGAATCAAGCGCTTTCGCATCAATATCCCAATCCAATTTTTCCCAGCTTTGTTGCAAAATTTGCAATCTGATTTGTTGCAGTGATTTCGCTGCGTCTAAACGTTTCATATCGTCAAACCAAAAAGCACACCACTGCTGTAGATATTCCACCGGGCGATATTCGCTTTGCGGGCTGAAAAAATCACAACCGATTTCCGCTTCCGTGCCGTTAAACAGTGGTGTTCCGCCGCCGCTACAAAATCCCACCATCACCCCGGCTTTGGCAAGCTCACGCATCGCCGCTTGCGTAATGGAAGTTCCACTGCCCAACAATAGACAAGTCGTGTTCGCAATAGGGATATTCCAATACAAAGATTCATTGCCTTGGTCAGTCACATATTCCACGCGCCCGCCATTGAGTAAAACCCGGCAATGTTCTAAATAATACAAGTTAGCGCGTTTAGAATGCAGAATGGTTTTAAGATCGGAAGAAGGGATATAGGGCGTTTTAGACATAAAATTTTCCTGCTTTTTTTGATACGACGTAGAAACGGGCCGAACGATTCGATTGCTCACTTTATATTGAGCGATGTTGAACTATAAAAATAGCACCGCATTGAATGCGGCTCCAATGCGGTGCTGTTTTAGCATGTCGACAATAAAATAAAAATGCACAACGCTTCAAGCTTAATTGGCATAATTTTATACTTTATGTCGCAACGGCATAATAACGAGAAATTAAAGAATATTCTTTTCGCCGCGTGATAGGCTAATCAAACCGGAACGAACAATCTCCAACAACGTTGTTTCTTCTTTTACGGCACTCACAAAAGCATCAAGTTTGTCTTTTGTGCCGGTTAATTGAATGGTATAAGATTTTGGTGTCACATCCACGATTTGCCCGCGGAAAATATCCGCCAAACGTTTAATTTCATCACGTGAAGAACCTGTAGCGCGAACTTTCAATAACATTACCTCGCGTTCGACATGTTCCTGTTCACTTAAATTAATGACCTTAAACACATCCACCAATTTATGCAGTTGTTTTTCAATTTGTTCTAACACTTGTTCGTCGCCTACCGCCTCGATAGTCATACGCGATAAAGTCGGATCATCGGTCGGCGCAACGGTTAAGCTTTCAATATTAAAAGCACGTTGGGAGAATAAACCAACCACGCGTGACAATGCACCGGATTCGTTTTCCAATAAAACTGATAAGATTCTACGCATTATTCGTTCTCCCCTTGCGGTTTACTTAAAATCATTTCGTTCATCGCCCCGCCACGCACTTGCATTGGGTAAACGTGTTCGGTTTCGTCCACGTTGATATCGACAAAAACTAATTTATCTTTAATGTCGAAAGCTTCTTTTAATTTGCTTTCTAACTCGTCCGGCGTCGCAATCTTAATGCCGACGTGACCGTAAGATTCTGCCAATTTCACAAAATCCGGCAAGGAATTCATATAAGTTTGCGAATGGCGACCGGAATAAATCAAATCTTGCCATTGTTTTACCATGCCCAAGAAATGGTTGTTCAAACAAATAATCACGACCGGAATACCGTATTGGGTTGCAGTGGAAAGCTCTTGAATGTTCATTTGAATACTGCCGTCACCGGTGACGCATACAACGCCGGCATCAGGGTGCGCTAATTTTACCCCCAATGCGGCCGGCAAACCAAAACCCATGGTGCCCGCACCACCGGAATTAATCCAACGACGCGGTTTATTGAACGGATAATGCAATGCAGCAAACATTTGATGTTGACCAACATCGGACGCTACATAAGCTTCACCGTTGGTGATACGATAAACCGCTTCCATCACTTGTTGCGGTTTGATCACACCGGAAGTGCGGTCGAAATCCAAACACTTTTTCGCCTTCCAAACATCAATTTGTTTCCACCACTCTTCCAAATGATTTTGCGGCCGATTTAAACCCTCTTCGCCCAGTAGGCTTAAAAATTCTTCCAACACGTTTTTCGCATTACCAACGATAGGAATGGAAACCTGTACGTTTTTAGAAATTGAAGTCGGGTCGATATCGATTTGAATAACTTTTGCATGCGGGCAATATTTCTCTAGATTGTTCGTGGTGCGGTCGTCAAAACGCACGCCAACACCGAGAATTAAATCACTCTCGTGCATCGTGTTATTGGCTTCGTATGTACCGTGCATACCCAGCATACCGAGGAATTGTTTGTCCGTGCTCGGGTACACACCTAGACCCATTAAAGACGATGTTACCGGTAAATTTAAACGTTGTGCGAATTGCGTTAATACTTCGCTACATTCCGCAGAAACCGCACCACCGCCTACGAACAACACCGGTTTTTTCGCCACCAATAAAGCTTTCAACGCTTTTTTGATTTGGCCTTTGTGTCCGTTTAGCGTTGGATTGTAGGAGCGCATTTCAACAGATTTCGGGTATTCGTACGGATATTTAATATTCGGGTTTACCGTATCCTTCGGAATATCCACCACAACCGGGCCGGGACGACCGGTTGAGGCAATATAAAACGCTTTTTTTAGAATTGCCGGAATATCTTCGGCTTTTTTCACGATAAAACTATGTTTTACCACCGGACGGGAAATTCCCACCATATCGCATTCTTGGAACGCATCGCGACCGATTAAGCTACTCATCACCTGACCGGAAATAATCACCATCGGTACTGAATCGGTATATGCAGTTAAAATTCCGGTAATCGCATTGGTTGCCCCCGGACCGGATGTTACAAGCACGCAACCCACTTTCCCGGTTGAACGCGCATAACCGTCCGCCATATGCACCGCTGCTTGCTCATGACGAACCAGAATATGCTCAATACCGCCAAGCGTGTGAATCGCGTCATAAATATCCAGCACCGCACCGCCCGGATAACCGAATAAATATTCAACGCCTTCGTCGCGTAGCGATTGAACCACCATTTCCGCACCGGATAATTTCTTCATCATTTTCTCCTCAAATTTAGCTGTAGTTTTATTGATGCGCTGTTTATCAAATACTGCTTAAAAGCAAATCGGTTTATTCAACGGCGCCCATCATAGCAGTTAGAAATGCTTTGTCTAACATCATCTCACGAGAAAACGCTCAATTAATTGGAATAAAAATCTAAAATAGATAAGAAATTAAGATGAATATAAAAAAATAAAAAGCTAAAAATAAAAAAATGCGACTTTATGCCGCATTTTATAAAAATCACAAAATTTTATTTTTTATTTGTTTTTTTGAATTGGATCACATTTTTAGCGTTTTTTAACAATAAAAACTAAAACTGCCAAAGAAAGTGCCGTAGCAGCGAAACCTGCTAAACCGGAATCCGTAAAACCCACCACAATATAGCCCACACAAGTTGCCGCAGCTACGGTTACCGCATACGGAAGCTGCGTGGTAACGTGATCCATATGATTACATCTTGCACCGGTCGAAGAAAGAATAGTGGTATCCGACACCGGCGAACAGTGATCGCCGCATACTGCACCAGCCATCACGGCAGAAAGACAAGGAAGCAAAAGTTCCGGTGCAGTATTAGTGGCCATTGCGGCGGCAATCGGCAGCATAATACCGAAAGTACCCCAACTGGTACCGGTGGAAAATGCCATCGCTGAACCTAAAATGAATAACAATACCGGCAAGAATTGCACCGGAATATTGCCGCTCACTAAAGAAGATAAATATTTACCGGTTTGCATATCGCCCACGATTTTATTGATCGTCCAAGCAAAAAATAAAATCGCAATGGCACCAAGCATCGATTTAATACCGGCGATCCAAGCTCGAGCGTATTCGTCTAATGACACTTGACGGTCAAACCAAATCAGCAGAGTCGAAATCAGCACCGCATTGGAGCCGCCTACCACAAGGGATACGCCCACATTGGTATTCTCAAAAGCGCCGAGTACGCTAAATGCGCTACCCGCTTCGGCCAATGCTTGACCGCCGGTGTACATCATCATTGAAACAGTTACAACGATAAGTACCAAAATCGGTAACACGAGATTGCGTACATGTCCCTTGGCTCCCGTTTCTTCCTCAGACTCGGTATCGTTATGCTCTAACGCTGCCTTTTCATGACGCGCCATCGAACCAATATCAAAAGAGGAATAGGCGACAAAAAACACCATTAACAAAGAGAAAATTGCATAAAAGTTCATAGAACTCATTGCAACGAAGGCACCCATCGGCGTGTATTCGGTAATGGAATAAGTCGCCAATAAACCGGCAACCAGCGTAATAATGTACGCTCCCCAACTGGAAACCGGCATCATCACACACATCGGGGCTGCGGTTGAATCTAAAATATAAGCCAATTTAGCGCGAGAAACATTAAATCGATCCGTTACCGGACGCGCAATGGCTCCCACTGCAAGACTATGAAAATAATCATCAATAAAAGTAATAAATACCAATGATGCCGCTAATAATTTCGCACCGCGACGTCCTTTAATGCGTTTTTGCGCCCATTCGGCAAAAGCGCGGTTACTGCCCGAAACGGTTAAAAGCGCGGTCAAAATACCAAGCAAAAGCAAGAAAAGGACAATATTCATATTCGAATTTATTGCGCCGTCGCTATACACCAACGAAATAATATTACCTTTTAAATAAGTTAGTGTTGGAAAAATTGACGCGTCATTGAGCATCAATGCACCGACGATGATCCCGGCGCTTAACGAGACTAATACGCGGCGCGTCGCAATTGCCAACACAATCGCCAACAATGCGGGGGTAACAGACCAAATTGAGGAAGAATAATCGATAAGTTCCATTAAGTTATACCTAAAATAATGGAGACAACGGTAGAAAAGGACTAAAGCGACCCGCCTAACCGTAGCGCTCCATAGTTG
Source organism: Aggregatibacter sp. HMT-949 (assembly GCF_041734645.1). Classification (NCBI taxonomy): domain Bacteria; kingdom Pseudomonadati; phylum Pseudomonadota; class Gammaproteobacteria; order Pasteurellales; family Pasteurellaceae; genus Aggregatibacter; species Aggregatibacter sp. HMT-949. The sequence continues at coordinate 1,106,091 of NZ_CP162010.1, forward strand.
ATGTTGATCACTATGACAGTAACGCACCTTTCGGATACGTTCCCAACCGGTCAAAACGACTTTTAACCGATTTCGGCAATTTCTCCTTTCCTTTTTCGTCATCGTTATCCACTCGGAAAAAATACTTATAGAAATTGCACCTCTACTTTTATAGGGTTGGCGTGAAGATTACAGTAAAATTCATAGAAAATCTAATAAATTCTTTCAATTAGAGAATTTTTTACAACATAAACAGAGAGATAAATCAATAAATATTGTATAAAAATTGTTAAATAATTTAATCAATATGGCTTACCAAATAAATTATTCAGCATTTATTTGAAATTTAAGTTTACCTTAAGATTTATTTTCGCTAGTATAAAACCACCTTATTTACATATAGTCTTTCTAAGAGGTTTATTATGTCTGAATTAACTAAAGTTTTTACTAATCTTCGTAGCATTCGTGCCGTCGTTCGCGATTTAACATTAGAACAAGCTGAAAATTCATTAAAGAAATTTGAAGAGGCTGTTGCTGAAAAGCGCATACAGATAGATAAAATCCAACAGGCGGAAAATGAACGTAAAGAGCGTATTGCCAGATATAAAGAATTAATTAAACGAGAAGGTATCACCGAAGAAGAATTAAGAGCGATTATCGATGCTATACCGACAAATGCGCGTAAAAAACATAAACCACGCCCTGCAAAATATCAATATATCGATACCAATGGCAAACAAAAAACCTGGACGGGTCAAGGCCGTACTCCGCGTGTGATTCAACAGGCGTTGGATGAAGGTAAAACATTGTCAGATTTTGAAATTTAATCATTTTAACTAAAATAAGAACCCATTTTATGGGTTCTATTTTTTTATATCTGAGAATATAACATTAATTATGATAGAAAAAAAAATACTACTTACCGATTGCCCGGATGATAAGGGATTAATAGCTAAAATCACTAACATTTGTTATAAACATCAACTTAATATCTTACATAACAATGAATTTGTCGATTTTGAGACCAAACATTTTTTTATGCGTACCGAACTTGAAGGTATTTTTAACGAAACGACATTACTTGAGGATCTTAAATATAGTTTACCCGAAGGTACAAATTGTCGATTAATTGATGGAAAACGTAAACGTATTGTAATTTTAGTTACTAAAGAAGCCCATTGTCTCGGCGATATTTTAATGAAAAATTATTACGGCGCTTTAAATATTGAAATTTCTGCGGTTATTGGCAATCACGATAATTTACGCGAACTGGTCGAACGCTTTAATATTCCTTTCCATCTTGTTAGTCACGAAGGATTAAACCGCATTGAGCACGATAAATTACTGGCGGAACACATCGACGAATATGCACCGGACTACATCGTATTAGCCAAGTATATGCGCGTTTTAAATCCCGAATTTGTCGAACGTTATCCAAACCGTGTAATTAACATTCACCATTCTTTTTTGCCCGCTTTTATCGGTGCGAAACCTTATCAGCAAGCTTACGAACGCGGCGTGAAAATTATCGGCGCAACAGCTCATTTCATTAATAACGAATTAGATCAAGGGCCGATTATTATGCAAAGCGTGATTAACGTAGATCACACTTATAGCGCCGACGCCATGATGCGTGCCGGCCGTGACGTGGAAAAAACCGTGTTAAGTCGCGCATTGGATCTCGCGTTGCACGACAGGATTTTCGTCTATAAAAATAAAACGGTGGTACTGTAATGGAACAAATCACCTTAGCCCCAATCAATACCGTTGAAGGCACGATCAATTTACCCGGCTCCAAAAGCTTATCAAATCGCGCATTATTGTTAGCCGCACTTGCCAAAGGTACAACAAAAGTAACGAATTTATTGGATAGTGACGATATTCGCCACATGCTTAACGCCCTAAAAGCACTCGGCATAAATTACCGGCTTTCCGCCGACAAAACCATTTGCGAAATCGAAGGACAAGGCGGCGCATTTGATGTACAAGGCGGGCTTTCCCTCTTCCTTGGCAATGCCGGCACTGCAATGCGCCCTCTAACGGCGGCGCTTTGCTTAAAAGGAAAAGCTGAAGGCGAAGTAATTTTGACCGGCGAACCGCGTATGAAAGAGCGCCCGATTCTGCATTTAGTCGATGCACTCGTTCAAGCCGGCGCCGATGTGCGTTATTTAGAAAATCCGGGCTACCCGCCGCTAGCCGTTCGTAACAGCGGCATTAAGGGGGGGAAAGTACAAATCGACGGCTCCATTTCATCGCAATTTTTAACCGCACTCTTAATGGCTGCGCCGCTGGCGGAAAACGATACGGAAATTGAGATTGTCGGCGAATTGGTTTCCAAACCCTATATCGATATCACACTCGCCATGATGCACGATTTCGGCGTAAACGTTAAAAATCAAGCGTATCGAAAATTCTACATTAAAGGCAATCAAATCTACCTTTCGCCAGGTAAATATCTGGTGGAAGGCGATGCGTCTTCTGCCTCTTATTTCCTTGCAGCCGGCGCAATTAAAGGCAAGTTAAAAGTGACCGGTATCAGCAAAAATTCGATTCAAGGCGATCGTTTATTTGCCGACGTACTGGAAAAAATGGGCGCCAAAATCACCTGGGGCGAAGATTTCATTCAAGCAGAGCATGCAAAACTTCACGGCATTGATATAGATCTGAATCATATCCCCGATGCGGCGATGACCATCGCCACGACCGCCTTATTCGCCGAAGGAGAAACGGTTATTCGCAATATTTATAACTGGCGCGTAAAAGAAACGGATCGTTTAGCGGCAATGGCAACGGAACTACGTAAATTGGGGGCTGAAGTGGAAGAAGGGAAAGATTTTATTCGTATTCAACCGCTCCCATTGAATCAATTCCGGCATGCCAAAATCGCCACTTACAATGATCACCGTATGGCGATGTGTTTTGCCCTGGTCGCGCTGTCAAACACGCCGGTCACGATTTTAGATCCAAAATGTACGGCAAAGACCTTTCCGACGTTCTTTCAAGAATTTGAGAAAATTTGTCTGCGGAATTAGGTTGAAGTGTCCAAATAGCACCGCATTGAAGCTGCCTCCAATGCGGTGCTATTTTGAATGCCCGATAAAATCCGCCAACAGTCGAGGTTTCAATGAGGTGCTGTTTTAAGCAGAGAGCGGCGAGCGGACATAAATGATGTCAAGAATAGAAAGATAAAAAAGCGAACATTAGGTTCGCTTTTTTTACAGGATTCGTTTTAACTTGTTTAGTTAATGACGGAAACGTTCAGTGTCGAACCACCGACGATTTGCACACGTTTTCCCGCAACATAGCGAGAATCCGCCTTTTGCACCACTACGATACTTTTGCCATTATCTTTTCTGATCACCAATTCTGCGCCGTTTACTTGGCTGGCCTTCTCTTCGATTTTACTACCGGCAACCGCACCGGCAACCGCACCCACCGCCGTAGCTATCGCCTGACCGCGACCGCCGCCGATTGCGCTCCCCGCAATCCCGCCGAGTGCACCACCGCCGACGGTACCAATCACGCCTTTATTATCCGCCTGAATTTTCACCGGGCGAACGGAAATCAACGTACCATATTCAATTGAACGCGCTTCTTTCGCTTGATCCGCAGAATAAACGTCGCCACTAAAAATATCGGTGTTTGCACAGCCGGTCACGCCTAATGTAACGGCAAGCGCCAATGCTATTGTAATTTTTTTCATAATATTAAACCTCAAATATTTTTTTTATCGAGTAAGGGTGAACTTTAATGCAGGTGTGATTTACCAATTTATCCGCAAAACTAACCGCAATAGAAGGATTCGGCAATCGCTCGCCTTCCACCTTAGGTTCACTAATTTTCGTCGTCAGTCGGGGCGAACGTTGCCATAAAAATTGGTTGTTTATCCTTTTAATCCATTGTTGATTTGATTCATTGGCTAAAAAAGGCATAACGATTTCAATATGTTCCCAAGTTTCTTGGGGATATTGCTTATTTTTAGGAAAAGGCAACTCAATAATATCGACAAACTGCCCCGCAAAAACAAGCGCTCTCTCCAATTGAATTAAATAGATAGGCCGCCCGTTGACAACATTGTCGGATAAAATTTTACCGCACTTTAATAAAACCGTCTGCCAATTTTTGGCATTTTGTTCGCTATTGACGCGTAACGCAAGATGATCAATTTCATAGTCAGATAAATTAACTGCCATTTCGCCGGCAAGTTGTTGAATTTTTTGTTCAAAATCCTTCAAATCTGCCTGAAGTGCAGCCAAATCTCCATCTAAATTTGTCATATTGCTCCTTTGATAAATCAATAAAGAACGGTATCATAGCCGATTATTTTTATTATTCAATTTTGAACTAGGAAAACCCGTGAATATTCAATCCATTTTATCCGACAAAATCAAACAAGCAATGATTGCCGCGGGCGCAGACGAATCTTGTGACCCACTGGTGCGCCAATCCGGCAAAGCCCAGTTCGGCGATTACCAAGCCAACGGCATTATGGCTGCTGCAAAAAAATTAGGCACAAATCCACGCGAATTTGCCCAAAAAGTTTTGCAGCAGGCCGACCTTTCCGATATTGCGGAAAAATTAGACATTGCCGGTCCGGGTTTTATTAATATTTTCTTAAATTCCGCGTGGCTTGCAAAACAAGCTTCCAATGCGGTGCTCTCGGAGAACCTAGGCATTCAGGCGGCACAAAAACAAACCGTCGTCGTCGATTACTCTTCGCCAAATGTTGCAAAAGAAATGCATGTGGGTCACTTACGTTCCACAATTATCGGTGATGCCGTCGTGCGCACCTTGGAGTTTTTAGGTCATCACGTCATTCGCGCAAACCATGTGGGCGACTGGGGAACACAGTTCGGTATGCTGATCGCTTACCTTGAAAAAATGCAAAACGAACAGGCCGGCGAAATGGAATTGCAAGATTTGGAAGCGTTCTACCGCGAAGCGAAAAAACATTATGATGAAGATCAAGCATTCGCCGAAAAAGCCCGTCATTACGTGGTGAAATTACAAAGCGGCGACGAATATTGCCGCGCCATGTGGAAACGCTTGGTTGATATTACGATGCAACAAAATCAACGCAATTATGATCGTTTAAATGTAACACTCACGGAACAAGACGTAATGGGTGAAAGCCTGTACAACCCTATGCTGCCTGGGATTGTCGAAGATCTAAAAAAACAAGGTTTAGCCGTGGAAGACGATGGTGCCTTTGTGGTTTATTTGGACGAGTTCAAAAATAAAGAAGGCGACGCCATGGGTGTTATCGTTCAGAAAAAAGACGGTGGCTTTCTTTATACGACTACCGACATCGCGGCCGCAAAATATCGCTATGAAACCTTAAAAGCAGATCGCGCGTTGGTTTTCTCTGATACGCGTCAAAGCCAACATATGCAACAAGCCTGGTTAATTACCCGTAAAGCGGGTTATGTGCCGGATAGTTTTTCCCTTGAACACAAAAATTTTGGAATGATGCTGGGTAAAGATGGCAAACCCTTCAAAACCCGCACCGGCGGCACGGTGAAATTAGCGGATTTATTAGACGAGGCCATTGAACGCGCAACCCTGCTCATTAACGAAAAAAATAACAATTTATCCGATGCAGAAAAAACAGCGGTTATTGAAGCTGTGGCTATCGGTGCAGTGAAATACGCAGATCTTTCTAAAAACCGCACCACCGACTACGTATTCGATTGGGACAATATGCTAAGCTTTGAGGGTAACACCGCGCCTTATATGCAATATGCTTACACCCGAATTCGTTCCATTTTCAATAAAGCCGATGTCGAACCAAGCATACTTTCGACTGCGCCGTTAATGATCGTTGACGAAAAAGAACGCGCTCTTGTGATTAAACTGCTGCAATTTGAAGAAGCAGTACAAACCGTCGGAAAAGAAGGTACACCGCACGTGCTTTGCGCTTATTTGTATGAACTTGCCGGCGTATTTTCTTCTTTCTATGAACACTGCCCGATTTTAAATGCTGAAGATGAGGCGGTGAAATTAAGCCGTTTGAAATTAGCATTATTAACCGAAAAAACCTTAAAACAAGGGTTAGATTTGCTCGGCATTAAAACCGTCGAAAAAATGTAACTTCATTCTCTTTTACAGAAGGGGAAGGTTGAATTCAATGCGGTGCTGTTTCGACACCGCACTAAAACTCACAAAAATGAAACTTACGGAAATGAAGCTTATGGAAATCAAGCTTATGGAAATCAAGACAAAAAAGGACGCTCAAATGAGCGTCCTTATTTTTATCTAAACTTTAAAAATTAAAGTGCAGATTTTGCTTTTTCAACCAATGCAGCAAATGCGACTTTGTCGAATACTGCGATATCGGCAAGGATCTTACGGTCGATTTCAACAGATGCTTTTTTCAAACCGTTGATAAATCTGCTGTAAGATAAACCGTTTTGACGAGCCGCTGCGTTGATACGTGCAATCCATAATTGACGGAATTGACGTTTACGTTGACGACGGTCGCGATACGCATACTGACCGGCTTTGATCACCGCTTGGAAAGCAACGCGATACACGCGTGAACGCGCACCGTAATAACCTTTAGCAGCCTTAAGAACTTTCTTATGGCGTGCTCTTGCAATAACACCACGTTTTACACGAGCCATTATTTAATCTCCTATGTAATATTTTGTCTAAAATGAACTAATCATACGTTTCGCTTAAATAACGGCTTATGCGTATGGTAAGCAAGCTACGACTAAAACTTGGTCAGCTTTCGCAACCATTAATTTATGACGTAAATGACGTTTACGCTTAGTTGTCTTTTTAGTCAAAATATGACGTAAGTGAGATTGTTTACGCTTGAAACCGCCAGAAGCAGTTTTTTTGAAGCGCTTTGCTGCGCCGCGTACTGTTTTGATTTTAGGCATTGTTAAAATAACTCCGCATTTTTCGTTTAAAACAACATAATCAGGCGAACTTAAAACGTTACTTGGAAGCACTGATTATTTCCGTCATAAGGCAAACTAAATTGCCTTTATCAAAAGCAGTTAGGCTGCGTAGTGTGCCCAACGTGCAATTGTCTTTTCATTTAAGCTAAGCTTAAACAAAAAAATTCGCTGAGAATCCCCAGCAAAATTCTTATTTTTTCTTTGGTGCTAACACCATCACTGCTTGGCGACCTTCTAATTTACCCGGTGCGGATTCAACCACGGAAATCTCGGCTAAATCATTTTTCACACGTTCCAAGACCTCAAAACCGATATCTTGATGAGCCATTTCACGACCGCGGAAGCGCACAGTAATTTTCGCTTTATCGCCATCTTCTAAGAAGCGGATTAGACTACGTAACTTAACTTGGTAATCACCTTCATCCGTACCCGGACGAAATTTAATTTCCTTTACTTGTACGATTTTTTGTTTTTTCTTTTGCTCTTTAGCGGTTTTACTCTTCTCGTAAAGGAATTTACCGTAATTCATAATTCGGCAAACCGGCGGCTCCGCATTCGGGCTGATTTCCACAAGATCAAGCTCCGCTTGCTCTGCCATCTCTAACGCTTGTTGGACGGAAACAATCCCTGCTTGTTCACCATCTTGATCAATTAAACGAACTTCTTTCACACGAATTTCATCGTTAATGCGATTTGGGCGATTGACTGCCGGCGCTTTTTTTACGGTTTTAATAATCGTATTCCTTCTATGTATTTAACTAAAAAACCTCTCGCGACAAGCAAAAGGTTCTGATTTTGGCTACCCATGAAAAATGAGCAAAAACGCGCGGATTTTATAGTATTCATAAATTTGATGCAACAAAATTTAACCCGTTACCGCAATTTCTACGCTTATACTTTCACCGAATTCAAGTAACCTATTGATTCTTGCAGTTTCTAAACAAATCATGTATTGATAGGCTTGTTTGCTCATGGCGCCGATCTCTTTATGCCATGGGTTCCAAAGCACAATTTGACTTGCATTATGATGATGTAATTCAATTATACGATTAAACGCCCTGTCAATAATTTGATTCTGTATTTTCTCCGCCGCATAAATACAATCTACATTTTCGTTAATTTTACGCGGAGAAGGCACATTTTCTTGGCGTTTCGTTAGGCTATTAAAGCAAACCGTCGGCAAATTTACTACTTCGACTTGACTAATATCTCCCACATTAAAGTAGCTATGTAACGCAGCTTGCGCCGGTTCTTCACCATAATGCGTGAAGGTAATATGACAAGTATCGGCAAAAATCATCTTCACTTTCGCTTCAATAATGTTCAATTCTGAAAATAATTCCAATTCTAATCGCACTTTTTGTGCTGATATATCGTAATGGCTCAGCTGCCATAAACGAATACGCGCAGTACCGTGCGCAGGTTGTTTTACGCTGCCGAACCAAGGATAACAAATCGGCACACCACCACGAATTGCAACACCGCTTTGAAAAGGTTCAATTTCACTTAACCATAAAACATCCTTAGCGGTATTTTTAGGTTGCCAGCTAATAAGTTGCGCGCCTTGCAGCGCAATTTTTGCGGTACCAACAGTGTGTTTCAAATAAAGTATGGGGATATCATTTTGTCGGATTAAATGAAGTTCAGGCGTCAGTGTTTTTAACAATGTAGTTTTCATATTGTTGTCCGATGATAAATAAAACGAACAGAGGGCGCATGTTTACTACGCCCCACCTTAGTTCTTTTAACAAAAATCAATTAAATCTCGTTAATAATGCGGTAAACCCAGTTTTCCAGCGGATCGCCAAGCCGTTGCATTTCGGCTCGCATTTCTTCCAACATTTCTTTTTTCACATCCCGATAATTCAAATCATAGAACAAATTGTGCAGCTCGCCCGGGTCGTTGCGTACATCATAAAGTTCACATAAATCTGACGCATTAAATACCAATTTATAATCTTTGCGGTGCCACATACGCTGTTCAAAATACACGAAATGACCGGCAAGTTGCGCCAATACACCTTTGCGTGCGTTATCTTTATTCTCGCGCACAATCGGTAAAATACTCTCACCTTCAAATTCCTTAGGAACCAATTGATTGGCTAAATCATACACAGTGGAAGTTAAATCATGCAAATAAACCAAGTTGTCATCTTGCTGATTCACTCGATTGGAACGCGGATCTTTGATGATCATCGGAATGTTGTAGGTGGTATCAAACATAAACTCGCCTTTTTCAATCATGCGGTGCGCGCCCATAGCATCGCCATGATCGGCTGTCGCCACCATAAAAGTGCGATCATAAATTCGATTGTTTTCCAAGAACGCGAATAGCTCGCCGATAGCATCATCAATGAGTGTAATATAACCCCAGAATTTGGTAATCACCTCTTTCCAATGATCTTCGCTCGCTTCCCACATGCCCCACATTTTGGAAATGGTACGGAAATGTCCCGGTTTACCTTCTAGCGGTTTAAAGAAACTTTCATCCAACACCACGTCTTCTTTGCGGTACATTGAATAATAAGGTTCCGGCACGATACAAGGAGTATGCGGCCCCCAGAAATTAATCCAAGCAAAAAACGGTTTATCTTCATCAAGAGATTGCTGAATGTATTTTTTCGCTTCATCAATGATGAAATACGGAATGGTTTGTTCCTTGCTGCCGGAAAGTAGCCCGCATAGTTCTTGCACGCGCAAATGTGGGTTGTCGCCGAAATACGCACGACTTACTTCGGGAATCTCGTAGCCTTTTTCTTCCAGCCATTCTTTATAACGGTTGGAATGGGTCGGAGGTTGATTGAACACCAGATTTTTATACACGCCACTGCCCGGATAACCGTAGCCGTCGAAGTTATGCCCTTGAATGCCGTAATCTTCCGGTACAGATTTGGTACCCACATGCCATTTACCCAATACATAAGTGTTGTATCCTTTCAGATTACCGATATTCGGTGCATCTCGGCTGATCTCACCCGTACCACCCTTTTCGCCATTACGGATAATGCCATGGGAAGATGGCATTAATCCGGTGAATAACGACGTACGTGCGGGGCCACAAACCGATGCCGGCGTAAAAGCATTGTTGAAACGAATGCCTTCTTTTGCCAAACGATCTAGGTTAGGAGTCTTGACGATTTGGTGCCCGTAAGCACCAATCATATCTTTACGCACCTGATCCAATAGAATATAGATAATGTTCATTATTTAGCCTCTTTATTCCGTACAACCAACAACACGATAAGTTGCAATACTACCCACACGCCTAATACCATTAACGGATTACCGCTTTCGGAAGCCATGCCGATTGGCGAAAGGAAAGCATAAAGAGCGAGCAAACCTAAGATTAAAGATACACTGGTGACTTTCAAATATTTCCAGTTGGTTAAATCCACATCACCTAGATTTTCCTTGTTTTCTATGTAAGGCTCGCGACGTAAGAATTGACCTAAGAACAGCATCAATACCACGTCGAATACGAATAAGCCACCCATGACATACACGAAATTAATTTTAACGTCAAAGACCCAAACAATGCAGAAATACAGGATAACATGGGCAAGTAAAGCGATACGCGCAGCTGTGCCTGAAACGGTTTTATTAAACATCCCTACGGCAAATAAGGCGACGATTGGAATATTTACGAAACCGGCAAAACGTTTAGTGATTAAGAAAATACCGTCTGTACCGAACATCAATAACGGCGCGAAAATCATAGTAACAATCGCCATAATAGTGGAAACTTTTTTCGCATATACAATTAACTCTTGTTCCGACCGCACTTTTTTACTGATAGAAGGCAATAAGTCTTTACAGTAAATGGTTGCGGCAGAGTTTAAGAAAGAGTTAAAAGTACTTAAGATCGCCCCAAATAACGCCGCAATGAAGAAGCCTTGCAACCATGTTGGCAATACTTTATTCACTAATAGTGGATAAGACGCATCAATCGGATTTATTCCTTCACCCAAAATATGGAAGCTTAATAAGCCCGGTAAGTTTAAGATAATCGGTAACGTTAATAAGAATAACGCCGCAATCAAGATCCCTTTTTGACCGGATTTTAAATCTTTCGCCCCCAAGCAACGTTGCACGATAGCTTGATTGGTTGTCCAATAGAAAAAGTGCACCACCATAATACCGGTAAAAATGGTTGGCCAAGGTGTGGCGTCGGTTTCACTTCCTATGGCATTCCATTTTTCAATATGGCTTGTTGTGATGGTATTTAATCCTGCTGTAAAACTGCCTTCGCCTAAATACATCAATGCAAAAAATGGCACAAGTAACGCGCCGACAACCAAAATCACCGCATTAATCGTATCTGACACCGCAACCGCTTTCAAACCGCCAAAAATCGCATAAATCGCGCCCACCACGCCGATAGCAATCACCGTATAGGTAATCGCTGCGCCATAACTCAAGCCGAATGCGGTTTCCAAATTAAAGATTTTATTAAACGCAATCGCACCGGTATAAAGTGCGGTTGGAATGACGATTAAAAGGTAAAAAATTAAGAACAGCGTGGACATAATCAAACGAGTTTGACGGTCGAAACGGCTTTCAAAAAATTCGGGCACCGTGGTATAGCCGTTACGCAAATATTTCGGCAACATATAAAGCGCCAGAAAACAAAGTGGTATCACTGTCGGCACCGTCCACGCGATAATAGAAAAGTTGCCTTTATATGATACAGCATTCACGCCAATAAGTTGCTCGGTAGAAAGTGAAGTAAGAACCATTGAGCAACCAATCACCAACCCACTTAAGCCACGCCCGGCCAAGAAATAACCCTTAGACGTACTAAGGTCATCATTCTTCGTTTTTAACCAAGAGATATATGCCACCAAACCGGTTACGATGAGGAAGCTAAGTATTGTTATAAACATATGTTGTCCTCCCAATATAACTAACATGGCATAAAAATAATACAATGCTTTTCAAAAGCTTATGATTATTGTCATATTGGCATTGTGAGAGGGATCACAGATTACAGAATTTCCATAAATTAACGATTTTTAACCCTTTTTTCTTCTAAAAATTGAATCGGATCACAGAATTTTCGCTCCTCCTTTGCATCCTGTATTTAACCGCCCTACTCTCTCGCTAAATTTTTAATTGAGAAAAATATGAAACCGACTTACCTATTTCCCGTACTTTGTCTAAGCCTTCCCTCTTTTATAGAGGCCGCACCCTCCACTCCCTCCACCGCCGAAAAGCAATTCAGTGCCCGCCAACAGCAACAACAAACCGCGCTTGATGCGGAAATTCAAGCGCAGCAAGTGCAAAATCCAAACGTGCACTTGGAAAGCGAAAAAACGAAATCTGTTGCTTTTCCGGTCAACGAAGCACCATGCTTTCCAATTAATCAACTGGTTCTCACCGATTTTAATGCCGATGCCGATGCCGATGCCGATGCCGGTGCTGATGCTGATGCTGATGTCAATGCCAATGCCAATGCCGATACCGCCCAACCCGCCAATGCGGTGCTCAAAACGGCATCTAAACCGCTGCAACGGATTCAACCAAGCCGTTTTTCTTGGGCCTTGCAGGCCGCCTATGCCGAAGGTGATTTTGCTCTGCCGGTCTGTATCGGTTCGCAAGGTATTAATGTGCTGTTGCGTCGCATTCAAAATCAGCTGATTGATGATGGCTTTGTAACCACGCGCGTGGTGGTGGCGCCACAAGATTTGCGTTCGGGAAGGTTAGTGCTCACGGTGATTCCGGGCAAAGTCGGGCGCATTCAATTACAAGACCGAAGCGCGATTCCCTTTGCTACGCGCGGCACTTTGTGGTTTGCCATGCCGATAGCACAAGGCGATATATTAAATGTGCGCGATATTGAGCAAGGCCTGGAAAATTTAAAACGCGTGCCGAGTGCGGAGAGCGACATTGAATTGACGCCTACCGACTCGGTAGGCGAAACGGACGTGGTGATTCAATATAAACAAAGCCTGCCTTTTCATTTAACCCTTGGTTTAGACGATGCCGGCACAAAGACAACCGGACGTTTGCAAGGCTCGGCAACCTTTTCTTGGGACAATGCGCTGCGCTTAAATGACCTGTTTTACCTTAGCGGCACGCGCAGTTTCAAACGCGACAGTGACAAAGCCGAAGGCGATTACGGCAGCAAAAATGTCAGCCTGTATTATTCGATTCCTTGGCAAAATTATTTATTCGCCCTTTCCGGCTCGCGTTACACTTATCATCAAACTGTTGCCGGCGCCTTTGAATCCTACACCTATTCCGGCGAAAGCCGACAAATGAAAGCGAATTTAAGCCGTTTGATTACCCGTGGCAGTCAACACAAAACCTATCTCAATGCGGCGCTGTGGGCGCGCCAATCGTCCAATTACATCAATGACACCGAAATCGAAGTACAACGCCGTCGAACGGCCGGTTGGGAAGTGGGACTGAGCCATACGCAATATCTCGGGCAGGCCACGCTTCAACTTGCCGCCAATTACAAACGCGGCACCGGTGCCCATCGCGCACTGCGCGCCCCGGAAGAAGCCTTCGGCGAAGGCACCTCCCGAATGCAAATTCTCACCGCTTCACTCGATTTCACCTCCCCCTTCAGCATTCACAACCAAGCCTTTCGTTTTAACACCAACTGGAACGCCCAATGGCACCTTACGCCACTGGTGCAACAAGACAAATTCAGCCTCGGCGGGCGTTACAGCGTGCGCGGCTTTGACGGTGAACTAACCTTGTCCGGTGAACGCGGCTGGCTGTGGCGCAATGAATTGGCATGGAACGTCATGAACAAAGGCCACGAACTCTACCTTGGTCTTGACCACGGCGAAGTGCGTTCAAGCCGACCGGAATGGCAAGTGGGCAATAAATTGACCGGCGGCGTCATTGGCCTACGCGGCAAACTTTGGGGCTTAAATTACGAATATTTTGTCGGCACGCCGATACGTAAACCGGAAGGATTTCGGACAAGTCATGTCACGACGGGATTCAACCTCAGTTATCGTTTTTAAATAAAAAGTATGCTCTATGCTCTAAGGTTCCACCTGAAAAAGAAAAAAGAAAAAAGAAAAAAGAAAAAAGAAATAAAGAAATAAAGAAAGGAAAAAAATAATGAACAAACATCACTACAAAGTCATTTTCAGCCGCGTGTTAAATCAACCGGTGGTCGTGTCCGAATTGGCAAAAGCGCAAGGCAAAGCGGCGGATGAAAACAATCAAGCGGTGGCGGAAGGTCAAAATAGCACCGCATTGAAGTTCCAAAATGGCACCGCATTGACGCTGTCTTTAAAGCCACTTTGTTTCGGGCTGGTGTTGGCTTTGGGTTGGGTGAGTTTGTCCGAAAGCGCCTTGGCGGCGCCGAATCCGACCGCCAATGCGGAGCCAAACGGTGCGGCAGAAATGGCCATTCGCGCCGATAAATCTGCGCCAAGCAGCCAACAGGCAACAATTCTGCACACCGCCAACGGCTTGCCGCAAGTGAACATCCAAACGCCGAGCGCGGCGGGCGTGTCGCGTAATCAATATGCTCAATTTGACGTCACCGAAAAAGGCGCGATTTTAAACAATGCGCGCAACGCCGCGCAAACACAGATGGCCGGTTGGGTGCAGGGCAACCCGAATTTGGCGCGTGGCGAAGCGAAAGTGATTTTAAACGAAGTCAATTCGGCAAATCCGAGCCGTTTAAAAGGCTACGTGGAAGTGGCGGGGCGAAAAGCCGATGTGGTGATTGCCAACCCGAACGGCATTGCGTGCGACGGCTGCGGCATCATCAACGCCGGCAGAGCAACAATGACGACGGGCCACGCACAAATAGAAAACGGCGAATTAAAAGGCTTTGAAGTCAAAGGTGGCAAGCTCAGCGTCGGCGACAACGGGCTGGACAACCGCCAAGCCGATTACACCGACATCATCGCCGAACGGGCGCAAATTGACGGCGGCCTGTGGGCGAACAAAGGCATTAAAGTCACCACCGGTCAAAACAAAGTCGACAAGAATAATCAAAGCGTCGTGTACATTGGCGACCACGCGAATACCCCAAATAGCACCGCATTGAACGCTCAAAACAGCACCGCATTAAACGCAGAGGACGCCGAAAATCCGGTTTACACCGTGGACGTCAGCCGACTCGGCGGTATGTACGCCGAGAAAATCACGCTGGTGGATAACGGCGCGGGTTTAGGCGTACGCAATGCCGGCCACATCGGCGCCTCGGCTGGCAACGTGCAAATTGACAGCCAAGGGCAAATTGTCAACGAAGGCACCCTCAGCGCAACCCAACAAGCCCACCTTCGGGCCAAAGGCGACATTCAAAATAGCGGTAAAATTGAAGCGCAACAAGTCGGAATTAAACTTGCCTCACAGCACCGCATTGAACAACACGGCGCCGTCCTCGCCCGCCAAGGCGCGATTTCTTATCAAGCGAAAGAAAATATTTCTCAGCGTGGTGAAAGCATCGCAAAAGGCAATATTATGTATCAAGCCCAAAACATTCACACCGAAAAAGACGCATTAATTGCTGCGGGTGTGAATACCGACGGCAAAACGCGTAGGTTAGAAACGCAACACGCGCAAGGTGCGAATATTACGCTCAATGCCAACGAAACGGTGACGTCCCGCGCCAAACATTTAGCCGGTGGGCAATTACACGTCGATGCCGTTTCGGTGGATTTAGCGCAAAGCCGGGTAAGCGCATACGGCATTCACCTTCGCTCAAGCCAATCGCCATTAGTGTTAAATCAGGCGACGTTATATAGTGAAGGGCAAACAGGTTTAACGTCCCCACAAAATATTGATACGCAAGCGGCAAATCTCAATGCACAAAACTTTGTGGTAAATAGCACGCAGCTGAATAATCAACAAGGCAACTGGATTCAGCGCGGTCGCGAAACGCTTACGTTAAACTTGAGCGCAGGATTAAATAACAGCCGAGGCCGCATCGCAACTGAGGGTGTGTTATCCCTTCAAACGCCATCGATTCAAAACAGCCAAGGTGTGCTTTGGTCAAACCATCGTTTGCAACTGAATGCGCAAGGCGGACGGATTGACAATCAAGCCGGTAACCTTTTTGGAAAATATCAATTAAGTGCGAATACGACAAGTCTTAATAACCGACAAGGCGAAATCTCAAGCGCTAACACTTTCATCACGGCACAGCAGATAAACAATGAAGGCGGTAAGCTGATTTCAAGTGAACAAACTCATCTCAATGTGACGGCGCTAAATAATCAACGCCAAGGTTTAATCTATAGCCAAGGCAATATCACACTGAATACGCAGACAATTTCTAACCAAGCGGGAGAAATTATCGGGGCGAAGATCGCCGCTACTGCGCAACAGATGGATAATGATGGCGGCAAGCTGATTTCAGATAAACAAGCCCACCTCAACGTGACGGCACTCAATAATCAGCGCCAAGGCTTAATTTATAGCCAAGGCAACGCCACGCTGAACATGCAAACCCTGCAAAATCAAAACGGAATTATTTCATCACGTATTCATACTGTCGTTGAAACAAGCGCTTTAGATAATCAACAAGGCCTCATTCAAAGTGAACGGGAGTTGATCCTTAACGCACAACAGCTTAACAATGCGCAAGGGAAAATATCTGCGCAAGATTTGACTCTGTCCGGCGACACCGCCGATAACAAAGAAGGTGTAATTGAAGCCGACAATTCAATACTAAATTTCAGCGTACTAGATAATCAAGGCCAAAGTGATGCGGGCTCGCTTGTTCGTGCAACCAAGCGCTTAGTGCTAAACATCACCCGCATCAATAATCAACACACCAACGCCACACAATCCACGCCGACACAAGGAATTCAAGCAGCCGATTTAGTCATGAATGGCGATGTTCTTGAAAACCAAGGCGGTGGAATTTATGCGGCGAAATCCGCAAATCTTGCCATTAATCAATTATTGAATAACCGACAAGGTGAAATTTTATCTACCGGTCATATTAATATCATTAACCCCGGTTTTACGTTGGCAGTGGATAATACGTTGGGCAAACTGGACTCTGCCATCAGCACCGCATTGCAGGCGAAATCCTTGGTCGAGGGTTCAATCAATACCCAAGGTGATTTAGCCATTGATTTAAAGGATAGCTTTACACTAAATCGAGGCTTCGGGGTGGGCCATAATTTAACGTTTCGTACACAAGGAGATTTTGTCAATAACACGAATCTTATTGTAGGAAATCGCGCTTTGATTGAAGGAGCGACAATTCGAAACGAAGCTCAGGCCGAAATTACCTCTTCGGATACTCGCCTGCAAAGCCAAACACTGGATAACTTCGGTTTAATTGACGGCAATACCACCTTGATTAAAGCCGGCGAAGCCAATAATATCGGTAAAGCACGTATTTACGGCGGACGGCTCGCCATAGAAGCGAAAAATCTTAACAACCTTGAAGATGCCGACGGCAATGCCGCTACGATTGCCGCACGCGAACGTCTCGATTTAGGCGTAGCTAACCTCGTCAATCGCAATCATTCCCTCATTATGAGTTTGGGCAATCTCTATATCGGCGGAAAATTGGATAAAAATAATCAAATGCTAGGTTATGCTAATGATATTGATAACGGCAGCGCAACTATCGAAGCATTAGGTAGCGGTCGAGTGCAAACCCGTCATCTCTTAAATCATGATTTACATCTAAAACTGGGTGATAAAATAAAACATGAAAGAATTAAAGAAGTGTCCTTAGGCAGTAATACACATCGTTATCGTGACGGCAAAGACGGCTATTTTAATTTAAATAACGGCAGTCGTAATCCGAATTCCTATTTTCAATTAACCAACGGGCACCGCATTGAAGGCTTTGGCTGGAAAATTTGGGAGTTCACAAGAACAACTGTCACCAGTACGATTGAACATCAAGATCCGGGTAAGATTTTAATGGGAGGCGAACTTCATCTTTCCGGTGAAAATCTTCATAACCGACACAGTCAAATCTTAGTGGGACAAAAATTACTATTGGATGACAACGCCTTTCTTCAAAGCAGCGATAAAGTCTTAAGTAGCGCCCTTTCCAGACTTAATAACGAGGATCTCATCGGCGAGATAAATATTGTTGATAACGGCGATTTTGCGCAAGAATATCGGGTGAGAAGGAAAAAAGGCCGCAAAGGGCATAATCATTACCATCATCATAGCGCCTTTAACGATGTACATGCTACGCAACACTTTAATTTCGGTTTAGAACTATTGAAAATTGGCGAACCGATTGTTTCAGTCGGTGCAACCGTTGATGAGAAATCGGATTTTCAAGGCGTCTCCGTTACACAAAAAACGCCATTAAATACCGATTTAACGGGAAATCCTGTAAATACGGGGACTATCACTTCGGGTATGGTAAAAAACCGAGATGAGCTCGGTATTAAAACCCATTTGCCGGAGATTACACTACCGCAGGGAAGCCTGTATAAAATTAATCCGAGTTCAACCTCTTCTTTTTTAGTGGAAACGGATCCGCGTTTTACCGATCGCAGTAAATGGTTAAGTAGTGATTATATGTTTAAACAACTTAATAACGATCCGCAAAATCAACTAAAACGCTTAGGTGACGGTTTTTATGAACAACGTTTAATTAACGAACAAATCAATCAGCTCACAGGCAGACGTTTCTTAGACGGTTATTTATCCGATTATGAGCAATACAAGGCCTTAATGGATAACGGAATACTGTATGCAAAAAAACTGAATCTGATTCCGGGCGTAGCCCTTTCTGCCGAACAAATGAAAGCTTTAACATCAGATATGGTTTGGATGGTGAACCGCGAAGTTATCTTGCAAGACGGTACAAAAACGACTGTGCTAACTCCGCAAGTTTATCTTGTCGGACGCAATGCGCATGTAAACAGCCGTGGCGCGCTGATCTCCGCTGATGATGTGATAATTAACACGCAAGGTAATGTACAAAACGGCGGTATTATTGCCGGGCGCAATCTTACGCACTTGAGCGCAAACAATATTGAAAACCAAGGAGGAAAACTACAAGGCCGAGATGTGTATTTATTTGCGAAAAATCGTTTGCATCATTTAGGCGGTGCACTTTCTGCCGAACAAAATCTTACAGCAAAAGCAAAAAATATTGATATTGAAAGCACCCTGTCTGAAACGACGAATAATGGACACTTTAAACATAAAAATATTGACCGTATAGCGACGATTCAAGCCGGAGATAAAGATAATCGTGCCAATATCGCCCTTTATGCAAAAGAAGAATTGACCGTAAAAGGGGCGAATATGGATATCAAAGGCAATGCGACTTTCCAAGCCGGCAACAAACTTCACCTTGGTACGATTGAAACGGAAAATAAACAACACTTTATTAAAGACGGCGACAACTACTACAAACTTCATCAACAAAATGAAGTAGGAAATCGGTTAAACATTGAAGGTGATGGTCGTTTTATCGGTGACGCCGAAATTGAAATGCGCGGTGTTTCAGCCACAAGTAACGGCACAATAAATATGCTTTCCCATGGTGACATTAATATTCAAGAAAGCCGTCAAAAAGAAAGCCTTGCCGAAGGGACAAAGTGGACGAAACGCGGGATGTTCCAATCTAAAACCGAAATTCGTCGCCATAATCACAACTACAATCTGGCAGAATCATCAAATTTAGATGCGAATAAAATCAACATTCAATCCACTCATGGCGATGCCACGCTACAAGGCTCCAATGCGGTGTCGGAAAAGGACTTCACGGTTAGCGCAAAAAACATTGCAATTAAAGAAGCTGAAAATAACGTTTATTCCGATGATTTTCACGCGAAGAAAAAATCCGGCGTACTGACCGGCGGAGGCATAGGCATTACATTCGGCGCCCAAAAACAAACCGTCGAAAGCGACCAAACCAAACGCTATGCGCAAGGCAGTCAGGCGGGAAGTTTGAACGGCAATACGAACATCGTTGCTGACAAAACTTACACGCAAACGGCCAGCACGGTGAGTAGTGTAAACGGCGATGTGAATATCCTCGCCCGGAAAGTTGGCATTCAAGCCGCCGATGACAGATACGAAACCAACACCAAACAAACCTTCCAACAAAAAGGCTTAACCATCGCCATTACTTCGCCGATACTCTCGGCGCTTCAGGCAGTGCAAGGCGCGGTACAATCCGTAGAAAAAGTCGGACAGAGTAAAAATGACCGAGTGAACGCGATGGCCGCGGCCAATGCGGGGATGAGTGCGTATCGTGCTTATCAGGCAGTGAATGGGGCGAAAGACGCGGTAAAAAGTGTGGCTGATGCGGCCAACATCACCAAAGATGGCGTGGACAGCTTGGTCGGTATTCAAATTACCTATGGGCAACAAAAAAGCGAATCAAAAACCCATACCGAAGGCAAAACCGCTGCTACAAGCGAAGTCAATGCGGGCGGAAAAGTCAATGTCACGGCAACAGGGGCGAACAAAGACTCGACCATCCATATAGAAGGCGCCGATGTATCCGGCAAACAAGGAACGCATCTTGCCGCAGATAATCAAGTAAACATTAAAGCCGCCGAACAAACACATAAAGAACGCAGTACCAACAAATCCAGCGGATTCAATGTGGGTGTAGCGATTAAAGTCGGCAGCGGTGTAGCAGCCGGTGTTACAGTTGGCGGCAACTATGGTAAAGGCTACGGTAACGGCGATGAAACCACTTATGTGGCAAGCCATGTAGGCGATATGAACAGCCAGACCACAATTCATGCAGGCGGTGATGCGAACCTCATCGGTAGCCAAGTGAAAGGCAAGCGTGTTGAAGTCGATGCTGAAAATCTCAACATTGAAAGCTTGCAAGACAAATCCACTTACAAAGGTAAGCAAATGAATGTAAGTGGTAGTGTGACGGTGGGCTACGGTTTCTCTGCTGGTGGCAGCTACAGCCAATCTAAAATTAACGCCGATCATGCCAGCGTAAATGAGCAGGCGGGGATTTATGCAGGTGATGATGGCTATGACATCAACATCAATAAACACACAGACTTAAAAGGTGCGCTTATCACATCTACGCAGAAAGCAGAAGATGACGGTAAAAACCAAATCTCCACCGCCACCCTCTCCCACGCCGATATTGAAAACCACTCGAACTACAGCGGTTCAAGCTTTGGTTTGAGTGGTAGTGTGGCGGCGAATTTTGAGACACCGTTTGGGAAAGATGGTCAAGTACAAAGTAGTAAACAGGCGGTGGATGATAATGGCAATCTAATTTATAGAAACGACCGAGGAGAAATGACCACAGAAGCCAAAAATGCGCAGGGTAAAGACAACGCAAAACAACTTGCTACAGGTTGGAATTCTTTAGAAACCTCAACAGGATTTGGCATTGGGCGAGATAAAGAAAGTCAAAGTAGCGTGACAAAAAGTGGTATTAATACCAAGAATATTGAAATTATAGACCAAGCGGAACAACTGGCGAAAACCGGTGAAACGGTTGAGCAGACGCTAGATAGCATTAAAACCGATGTAACTACGGATAATGCAGAGCAGCATTCCGGCAAGTTGGAAAATCATTTTGATAAAGACAAGGTGATGAAAGAGCTCAACATTCAAGTGAAAGTTACTCAAGATTTTCGTAAAAATGCCTTCTCAATGATTGATGCCTATGTGCTTCCAAAACAGGCTGAATTGAGAAAACAAATCAAGGAAGCCAAAACGGAAGAGGAAAAGACCGTACTTTATGATGAAATTTATAAATTGCAGTATCAAAAACGTTTGCTTGAAACCGTGGTAGGCATCGTATCGGGTTCGCCTGATGTTGCAATAACACAAGGAACTTTGCAATTAGCCGCAACGAAGATGAGAGAGGAGACTTTAGCTAATTCAAGATTATTCAAAGGAATTAAAGATGCGAAGACGGGGAAAATTCTTCGTAATGATAGTTATGATAGTGGTTATTTTGATGGAGTAAAATTAGGTGGTGTAAGGATTGATGTTGATGCTATTTGCAATAGTAACATGGGGACTTGTACTTATAATGATGATAATTCAATCATATTTAAAGGTAATAAAGACTATACATTAGATGATGTTATTGATCCGCAACAAAATAAAAAAGCGGGTGGATTGTATGGAGAAACCGGTGGTTTTCAACCTGTTCAAGGTGAGTGGAATCTACATTTTACGAGAATTCCGTATAGCATCGGTTCTATCTCGGATATGGCGGTAGAGTCCTTTGCCGGTACTCACGACCTGTTAGGAGGCCAAGCATGGGGCTGGTATGATAAACAAGGAAATACTGCAGAAAAAAATAAACTTACTGGTGTAGCATCAGGTGTAACAACTGTTATTGCAATACCAGTATCCGCACCATTTGCTTTATCCGATGTCATGTCATCAGATATGTTTGAACTTTTGATGAAAATAGGAGGTAAATAAAATGAGATACTCCTTATTTCTTCTTTGTTTTATATTAAACGGATGTTTTCATACTCCACAAATGGTTAATTGTGTTGATAAAGGCAAATCATGGTCAGCTATAGCACATTATCAAAAGCCTTATAGTATAGGTAAAACTAATTCACACCAGCGTTGGAAAGATGCTGTTAAGTGTGGAGCTGAATATGGTGATTATGATTTGAAAAAGCTTCATAGTGATAATTATGAAAAATTTCATAGTTGTATGGAAACAAAAGGATATAAAAAATTTTGGCCCGCAGAATGCGGTTATAAAAATTCCAAATGGGATAAGGGGATATGTAATGAATAGCTTAGTAAAAATGGAGGATTTCAACTGGTTAAAGGGGAATATAATCCCCTAGATAGAGCGCGTCTCCTGACTACAGCTATTAGGTGGACAAATGTGGGGATGGTATGACAAACAAGGAAATACAGTACCTAAAAATAAGATTACTGGAGTAGCATCAGATATAACCACCGTTGTTGCAATACCTATGTCTGCGCCATTTGCGCTATCTGATGTATTATCATCAGATACATTTGAACTTTTGATGAAAATGGGGGGGGAAATAAAAATGAAAAAATTTTTGATGATATCTCTATTATTCCTTCATGGTTGCTATTGGCATAATGGGTGTCTGTATACAGCGCAAATGGTTAATTGCTATATGGATAAAGTGCCATTTTCTTCTATCGCTTATTATCAAAAAATAGATAGTATCGGACATACTGATATAAATCAGCGCTGGAGAGATGCTGAATTGTGTGGAGCTAAATATGGAGATAGTAATTTATGGAGTGTTATTAAACCCCAAAATTTCCGAAATGAATTTCGTATTTGTATGGAAAGTAAAGGATATCATATATTTGACAGCTCAGAATGTGGTGTAAAAGAACCTAAAAGCTTAAACAAGGGGATATGTAATGAATAGCCTACTAAGTAACAACTGCTATTGCAATACCAGTATCTGCACCATTTGCTTTGTCCGATGTAATGTCATCAGATATGTTTGAACTTTTGATAAAAATAGGAGGTAAATAAAATGAGATACTCCTTATTTCTTCTTTGTTTTATATTAAACGGATGTTGGTATTCAAACGGATGTTTTTATACTCCACAAATGGTTAATTGTGTTGATAAGGGGAAAGAATATCCATTAATTGCAGGATATCAAAAAAAAGGGCTACTAGGACATACAAACTCAAAACAACGATGGAAAGATTTTGTTTCTTGTGGAGGAAAGTATGGTGATATAAATCTACACTACTATCCGCAAAACTATCAAATAAATGGCAAAAGATACAAAAATCTTGATGAATGTATGAATACTAAGGAGTATATATATCTTTCTCCCGCTGAATGTGGCTATCAAGATTCTAAGTGGGATAAGGGAAAATGTAACTTATAAAGCATTGAATTTATTATTTAAATAGAGTACGGTCAAAAATTTAGGAGTTTTTAAATTTTAAAAACAATCTGAAAAATGACTATGTTTTTTTTTTAGAGAAAGAAAATTAATTCGTCAGCAAGGTAGCGTGCATTAATCTTTGGTTCATACACCTTGCGTTAGTTATAGGGATAGAAATAATGAAAATTTTAGTTATATCCTTCATGACTATTTTTATTCAATCTTGCCTTTCACATTCTTCAGATGAGGCTTAGCATAATCTTAATAAAATGAACAAAGAGGCTAATGGAAAGAAAATATGTATGAAATATAAAGGAAATGTACATGTCATGTATTATTGTGAAAATGAAAACAAAGAACAATATCAAAGTAGAAAGTAAAAAATACGCATAATTAATGAGATCTTCTTTTACTGTACACTTTATCTATAGAGGTTATGAATTTGTTGTTTGGGGTAAGATAATGAAAAAAGTTATATTTATCCTAATTTTTATATCCATCATAACAGGATGTTATTCAGCAAAAGACGATTATTATTATGAAATGACAACAATTTTTGGGTAAACCATATAGTTATGTTGCTGAATTTCAAAAACCTTATAGTTTAGGTCATACAGATTCTAAGCAATGTTGGATTGATTTAAGTAAGTGTAGTATTAAATATGGCGATATTTATGCAGGTACTCACGATATGCTTGGAGGGCAAATTTGGGGCTGGTATGACAAACAAGGTAATACTTCTCAGAAAAATAATATCCAACAATTTTTATCAGATCGAACAACAGAAATAGCAATTCCTATTTCCGCACCATTTGCTGTATCTGATCTAATTAGTTCGGATATGATGGAAGTACTTTTTAAATTAGGAGGTAATTAACATGAAAATAATCTTATTAATTATTTCAGTGTTTTTGATAAGTGGTTGTTTATATTCTTTTGAGGGTGAATGTTTTAGACCAATCATTCAGGTTGTCTCAAGTAATTGCTATAAAAAAGGAGAAGTGTTCTCATCAATAGCTCATTATCAAAAGCATTATAGTATAGGTAAAACTGATCAGCAACAGCGTTGGAAAGATGCTGTTAGCTGTGGTAGTAAATATGGAGATCAAGAACTTTACTACATTAATAAAACTGGTAAATACGAAGAATTTCAATCTTGTATGGAAACAAAAGGATATAAAAAATTTTGGCCCGCAGAATGCGGTTATAAAAATTCCAAATGGGATAAGGGGATATGTAATGAATAGCTTAGTAAAAATGGGGGGATTTCAATCGGTTAAAGGGAGATGGAATCCCCTAGATAGAGCGCGTCTCCTGACCACAGCTATTCGAAACTTTAACTGTAGAAGATTAAACCCAATCTGACAGCCCCCATTTAAAAACTCGTGCCTGTCAGATTAAATCTGATCTTCTACAGGTCAGCATCAATGTGTTAGTGATGTTTCGACAAAAATTCGCTATAATTCGCCCTTTTTAAGAAACATTATGCTGCTACCCTCTCTGCAATCTGCAAAATTAATTCGACGTTATAAACGTTTCCTTGCCGATATTGAATTGCCAAACGGCGAAGTAATAACTATTCACTGTGCCAACACCGGTGCAATGACCGGCTGCGATGAAAAAGGCGATATCGTTTGGTATTCTCGCTCTGACAACCAAACCCGTAAATATCCCCATTCTTGGGAACTCACCCAACTGCCAAACGGCCAACTTTGCTGTATCAATACGCATCGCTCTAATCAACTGGTGTTCGAAGCATTACAAAACAAGCAAATTAAAGCGCTGGCAATGTACGATGAAATTCATCCTGAAGTCAAATACGGCGAAGAAAACAGTCGCATAGACTTCCTTTTAAAAGGCAAAGACTTGCCGGATTGTTATGTGGAAGTGAAATCTATTACGTTGGTAAAAGACGAACTAGGCATGTTCCCCGATGCCGTCACTACGCGCGGACAAAAACACGTGCGCGAATTGCTGACAATGAAAAAACAAGGTTATCGCGCTGTAGTGCTATTTGCCGGGCTACACAATGGTTTCAAGCATTTCAAAATTGCTGAATATATTGATCCTGAATACGATCGCTTGTTGAAAGAAGCAATCGAACAAGGCGTAGAGGCTTATGCCTATGCAGGAGAATTTAAGATTTCAGATGGAATTCCAACTGCACTCACATTGACGGAAGACGTTCCTTATATCAAATAAATAAATTTGAGAATTATTTGCATTTAGTTATTGACAAGATTATTGAGAACAATTATCATCTAACCATTCCAACAACAATATTAGATAATCACTCCAATATTCCCGCCTATTTCCCCACAAATAGGCGTTTTTTTTATTCACAATTCATTCAGAATCCCTATAATAAAGCCCTTTACAAAACACAATTAGGAAATAACGATGACTGAT
The DNA here is from genome assembly GCF_041734645.1 of Aggregatibacter sp. HMT-949. NCBI lineage: Bacteria > Pseudomonadati > Pseudomonadota > Gammaproteobacteria > Pasteurellales > Pasteurellaceae > Aggregatibacter > Aggregatibacter sp. HMT-949. Next base: position 1,132,156 of record NZ_CP162010.1, read on the forward strand.
ATTAATACCGTTCTCGCAGAACTAAAGCGCGGTACGGATGAAATCCTTTCAGAAGCGGATTTAATCGAAAAATTGAAAGAAAATCGCCCTTTAAAAGTGAAATTAGGCGCCGACCCGACTGCCCCGGATATTCATTTGGGACATACCGTAGTGTTAAATAAATTACGTCAATTCCAACAACTCGGTCACGAAGTATATTTCTTAATCGGTGATTTCACCGGTATGGTAGGCGACCCGTCAGGCAAAAACGCCACCCGCCCTCCCCTTAGCCGCGAAGACGTGCTACGCAATGCAGAAACTTACAAAGAACAGATTTTCAAAATTTTAGATCCGGCGAAAACTAAAATTGTGTTCAACTCCGAATGGTTAGGCAAACTCGGAACCGAAGGCATGATTCGCTTGGCAAGTAACTACACCGTCGCCCGTATGTTGGAACGTGACGATTTCAAAAAACGCTTCAACAATAATCAACCGATTGCCATCCACGAATTTATCTATCCATTATTGCAGGGACACGATTCCGTCGCATTAAGCGCAGACATCGAACTGGGCGGAACCGACCAAAAATTCAATTTATTAGTCGGTCGCGAATTACAAAAATCCGCCGGCAAAAAACCGCAGGTAGCCATCACTATACCATTGCTCGTCGGCTTAGACGGCGAGAAAAAAATGTCTAAATCGCTAGGTAACTATATCGGCGTGACTGATGCACCAAATGACATGTTCGGTAAAATCATGTCGATTTCGGACGATTTAATGTGGGATTGGTATAACTTACTTTCATTCCGCCCATTAAGCGAAATCGCACAACTAAAAGCGGACGTAGAAAACGGCAAAAATCCGCGTGACGTAAAAATTTTACTGGCTAAAGAAATTATCGCGCGTTTCCACAATGAAGCCGCGGCTGATGCTGCCGAACAAGAATTTATCAATCGCTTCCAAAAAGGTGCCATACCGGATGAAATGCCGGAATTCACTTTCACGGAAGAAATCGGTTTAGCGACTTTATTAAAAGAAGCCGGCCTCGTTCCTTCCACTTCTGAAGCGATTCGTTCCGCACAACAAGGCGGCGTGAAAATCAACGGCGAAAAAGTGGGAGACATAAAAGTCAACGCGCCAAAAGGCACAAATATTTACCAAGTAGGCAAACGCAAGTTTGCGCGCGTAACGGTGAAATAAAAACGGAAAATAACCGCGCTTTTAAAGTGCGGTTATTTTTTAATTAAAGAATCAACATAACACAAAGAAATGGCGATGAAGTCGCAATGAAAGTTGAAATTAGCACCGCATTGAAGCCTTTATTTTCGCGGTCATTACGTGCCATAAATGGAAAACACGAAGAAGCTCAATAGCAATATTTATAAATACGCTGTTATCAACAAAAGGAAAATACTATGAGCCAAAAAATTTGGGTAACCGGCGATGCCGTGGTGGATTTGATTCCCGATGGTGAAAATCATTATTTACGTTGTGCGGGTGGTGCGCCGGCTAACGTGGCGGTGGGCGTGGCGCGCTTAGGTTGTCAGAGTGCCTTTATCGGACGCGTGGGCAACGATCCGCTCGGTCAATTTATGCAAGAAACACTAAATGCGGAAAACGTGGACATCACACACATGATTCTCGATCCGCAACATCGCACTTCAACGGTTGTGGTCGGTTTAGATAACGGCGAACGCAGTTTCACCTTTATGGTGAATCCGAGTGCCGATCAATTCCTGCAAACGACCGATTTACCGCCGTTCCAAGCGGGCGAGTGGTTGCACTGCTGCTCCATCGCGCTGATCAATAACCCGTCGCGCGAAGCAACCTTTGAAGCGATTCGACGCATTAAAGTGGCGGGCGGCTTCTTCTCATTCGATCCGAATTTGCGCGAATCCCTTTGGGCTAATTTAGATGAAATGAAAACCGTGGTGATGGAAGCAGTGGCACTGGCAGACGTATTGAAATTCTCCGAGGAAGAACTCACCCTGCTTACCAACACCGATAGTTTGGAAAAAGCATTCGAACGCATCACCACGCTTTATCCGGAAAAATTAATTATCGTGACCCTTGGCAAAGAGGGCGCGCTATATCATTTTGCCGGCAAAAAAGACGTGGTGGTCGGCAAAGCATTAAAACCGGTCGATACCACCGGTGCGGGCGACGCTTTCGTAGGGGGATTACTTGCCGGACTCGCTCAACATCCAAACTGGCAAGAAGATGATGTGTTGCAGCAAGTTATCCGCCAAGCCAATGCCTGTGGTGCACTCGCCACAACGGCCAAAGGCGCGATGTCTGCCTTGCCGAATAAAGCGCAACTCACTGAATTTTTAGCCGATTAACCACAAGGTGCGTGAATAACGATATTCACGCACCTTGATTTCATTTACGTGCATAAATTTTAATCTGTACCTTTTCCATTTCTGACAGAAGATTCAAATGATTATTTTCAATAACGGCAAATACAAAAGTCTCCTTGCTGCCGCACCGGGCGAGCTCAATGCGGTGCTGAAAACGGTAGCCGGCGACAAAGATTTTTATCCGACTTACCACCTTGCGCCGCCAACCGGCTTATTAAACGACCCAAATGGATTGGTGTTTGATGGCGAAAAATATCATCTTTTTTATCAATGGTTTCCATTTGATGCATTGCACGGTATGAAGCATTGGAAACATTTCGTCACACATGATTTTCACACTTACCAAGCGGCCGACGATTTAATTCCTTGCGAATTATTCGAATCGCACGGTTGCTATTCCGGCGGCGCATTGAAAGTGGGTGACAAATTGGCAATGTTCTATACCGGCAACACTCGCCGACCGAGCGATAATCAACGCGTACCGTACCAAAATCTAGCGATTTTCGATTTAGACGGTAAACTCATCGACAAGCGTCCATTAATCGAAAATTCACCGGCCGGCTACACTGAGCATGTGCGCGATCCAAAACCTTATTTCGCCCCAAACGGCAAAATTCGCTTCATCTGCGGTGCGCAACGAGAAAACCTTAGCGGCACCGCAATTATTTTTGAAATGGATAACTTAAACGATAAACCGCATTTACTCGGCGAACTTGCCGTGCCGGCATTTAACAATCACAAGGTATTTATGTGGGAATGCCCGGATTTGTTTAAATTAAGTGATAAAGACATTTTCATTTGGTCGCCACAAGGCAAAGATCGAGCACCGCATCAATTTCAAAATAACTACCACGCCACTTACGCTATCGGGCACTTGAACGGTAATATGCTGGAAGCCGAACACATCGCCGAACTCGACCAAGGTTTCGACTTTTACGCACCACAAACTTTCAGCGGCTTAGAAAATAAAGAAAGCACCCTGATGTTCGGTTGGATCGGCTTACCTGATCTCACTTATCCAACAGATAAATTCAAATGGCATTCCGCCCTCACATTACCTCGCAAAATTCATTTAGAAAACAATCGGTTATATCAGCGTCCGATTGCAAAAATCGATGAAAATCTGACCGCAGTTTCAACCTTCACCTTGCAAGGAAAAATGCACGTCGCCGATTTAGATCGTGCTTATTTAAAATTCGAGGCGGGTAATAAACCGTTTAAATTGAATTTCTTTACTAACGAAAAAGGAGAGTATTTAAGCTTATCTTACGAAAATAGTTTGATTTGTTTGGATCGTAGTCAATCCGAGCAAACCGAGTTAATGAAAAAATTCGGAACGCAGCGTTATTGCGAAGTGGAAGAATTGCATTTGATAGAAATTTTCTTTGATCGCTCAATTGTGGAGATTTTCATAAATAACGGTGAGAAAGCGATGACGTCACGCTTCTTTATTGCAGAAAGAGAAAATCTGATAAGCTCGGATCGTTCGTTAGACATTCAAATTGGTTATCCTAAAGCGATTCGGTATATTTAATTAAAATCGACTTCGTTAATAACGAATAATGTTAAAAATAAATCATCTAGGAAAATCAATGATCTGGAAAAAAACATTTACACTGCCGCAACTTAACGAAATGGGGAAAAACTGTGCGGTGGGACATCTCGGCATCGAAATCTCAGCATTCGGCGACAATTGGTTGGAAGCAAGCATGCCGGTAGATCATCGCACGACACAGCCTTTCGGTTTACTGCACGGCGGCGTTTCGGTAGCGCTGGCGGAAACCGTCGGATCGCTGGCAGGGTTTCTTGCCGTGGAGGAAGGCAATGCGGTGCTCGGAGCGGAGATCAGCGCCAATCATCTTCGCCCGGTGAGACAAGGCAAAGTCACCGCCAAAGCGACGCCAATTAATTTAAGCCCCAATACCCATGTTTGGCAAATTGACATCCGCACGGAAGAAGATAAACTTTGCTGCCTTGCACGATTAACGCTTTCTATTATCACGCTATGACAATAACAAAAAAATTTGGGGTCATTTTAGCCAATTTAGGCACGCCTGACGAACCGACATCTTCCGCCATTTCCCGCTATTTATGGGAATTTTTAACAGATCCGCGCGTAGTGGATTTACCGCGCTGGAAGTGGTTTCCGTTACTAAAAGCGATTATTTTACCGCTACGTTCCAAACGCATCGCGAAAAATTATCAAGCCATTTGGACAACACAAGGGTCGCCTTTATTCGCCATTACCAAACAGCAACAACAGGCATTGCAAACTTATTTGAGCGCGCAAGGAATCGATGTGCAAGTCGAAATCGCCATGACTTATGGCAATCCGTCAATGCGAAGTGCAGTCAAAAATTTGCTTAAAAGTCAGGTGGAAAAAATTATCGTTTTGCCGCTTTATCCGCAATATTCCAGTACCACTACGGGCGCCTTGCTTGATGCTTTTGCCAATGCGCTGAAACAAGAACGCGGCTTTGTGCCTTTTGATTTCATCCATTCCTATCATTTAAATGAAAACTACATTAATGCCTTGGCACAATCCGTTCAAGCGCGCTTAAAAGCTGACGAGTTTTTGTTATTCTCTTATCATGGCATCCCGCTGCGTTATGAAAATATGGGCGATTATTATCGCGAACATTGCAAACAAACCACTATCGCAGTGGCGGATAAGCTTGGTTTAACGAAAAACCAATGGGCGATGAGCTTCCAATCGCGTTTTGGTCGCGAAGAATGGTTACAGCCTTACACCGATAAGTTTTTGCAAAATGCAAGTGCGCAAGGAATTAACAAAATTGCGGTGATTTGTCCCGGTTTTGCTGCAGATTGCTTAGAAACCATTGAAGAAATTGATGAAGAAAACCGCGAGTATTTCTTAACGCATGGCGGCGAGTCTTATCAATATATTCCGGCCTTGAATGCGGTGCCCGCACACATTGCAATGATGGGAAAATTAATTTTAGAAAAAATCATATAAAAATCGCATAAAAAAGCGCGGGTTCAATGCCGCGCTTTTTACGTTCTTATTGTTTTAACGAATTTCCACCAAGATTCGTTCTTCCGGCTTACGTGCGATCAGCTTGCCGATTTCATAAATCTCAATTCCCTCTTGCTGTGCAATATCAAGAATTTGTCGCTCACTTTCCGGTTTCACCGCCACCAGCAAACCGCCTGAGGTTTGCGGATCGCATAACACTGCTTTTTGATAATCCGTTAAAGCACCGACTTTATCTCCGTAACTGTCAAAGTTACGCGTCGTACCGCCCGGCACGCAGCCTTCTGCAATATATTCCGGCACGCCATCCAACGTATGAATGCGATCGAAAAATAGAACCGCATTGAGATTCGCGCCTTCGCAGACTTCAATCAAATGCCCAAGTAAACCGAACCCCGTCACATCCGTCATTGCTGTCACGCCGTCCACTTCAGAAAATCGGCTACCGATGCTATTCATCCGGCACATCATTTTTGTTGCTAAGCCTTGGTGTTCGGCTTTTAGCTTGCCTTTTTTCTCCGCGGTAGTCAGCACACCGATACCAAGCGGTTTGGTTAAATAAAGCTTACAACCGACTTGCGCCGACGCATTACGTTTGACTTTTTCCGTATTGATCACGCCCGTTACTGCCAAGCCGAAAATTGGTTCCGGCGCATCAATAGAATGCCCACCGGCGAGAGAAATACCCGCTTGATGACAAGCAAAACGTCCGCCATCGACGATTTTTTGTGCGATTTCCGCCGGTAATTGATTAATCGGAAAACCTAAAATCGCAATTGCCATAATCGGCTTACCGCCCATGGCAAAAATATCGCTGATGGCATTGGTTGCCGCGATGCGTCCGAAATCAAAAGGATCGTCCACAATCGGCATAAAGAAATCCGTAGTACTGATAATCGCGCTACCGTTGCCCAAATCGTAAACCGCCGCGTCATCCGCTGTATCATTGCCGACCAATAAATTCGGATCGACAAAATTTTCAAGTTGCGTTTGTAAAATAGTCCCTAACACCTTAGGCGAAATTTTACAGCCTCAACCCGCGCCGTGGCTGTACTGAGTTAAACGAATTTCGTCCGTCATACTGCATTCCTTGTGATAAATGGATGGCGCATTATACCTTTTTTGCGATGAAAGTGCGGTCAAAAAATCAAACGTTTTTGCTATACTGCCGCGAAAATTTTAATTTACCGATTTTTGCTTATTGTAACAATGAAACACAAACGCCCGACTCTGCAAGACATCGCCGAACATCTCGGCATCACCAAAATGACGGTCAGCCGTTATTTGCGCAATCCGAATGCCGTCGCACAAGAAACCCGGAACCGCATTGCTGCGGCTATCGAGCGCTTCGGCTATATACCCAATCGCGCACCGGAAATTTTATCCAACGCGAAAAGCAAAGCCATCGGCGTACTGTTGCCATCGCTCACCAATCACGTCTTTGCCGACGTGTTGAAAGGCATTGAACTGATCGCCGACGAAGCGGGCTATCAAACCATGCTGGCGCACTACGGTTATAGCGTCAAAAAGGAAGAGGACCGCATCGAAAGCCTGCTTTCCTATAATGTGGACGGGCTGATCTTGTCGGAAAATTACCATTCGTTGCGCACGCTAAAAATGATTGAAGTGGCAAACATTCCGGTGATCGAAATTATGGACAGTAGCCAAGCCGGCATTCAACAAGTGATCGGTTTCGATAATGTGGCAGCGGCACAATCAATAGTGGAAACGATGATTTCGCGCAGACATAAAAATATCGTGTATTTCACTGCGCGCATGGATAAACGCACCCAACTCAAAATGCAAGGCTACGAACAAGCCATGAAAAAATACGGACTGGAGCCTTATAGCCTAATTACTGAAGAAGCCTCGTCATTCACCTTGGGCGGCAAACAATTGCGTGAAATTTTAACCAAACGGCCACAAACCGACGGCATTTTTTGCACCAACGACGATCTGGCTATCGGTGCGCTATTTGAATGTCAGCGCCTCGGCATTGCGGTGCCGACGCAAATCGCCATTGCCGGGTTCCACGGACACGATGTCGGTTTTTCCGTCACGCCGCAGCTCGGCACGGTGATTACACCGCGTTTGGACATCGGCAAACGGGCCGCACAAGAATTAATCGCGCGCTTAAACGGCGAACCGTTAAAAGAAGAAATGATTGATTTAGGATTTAAAATTCATTTAGGAGAAAGCCTGTAATATTGCACAGGCTTTTTATGCTGAGCAACCACTAAGGAAAATTATATTGAAGTCTCAAATCAGCACCGCATTGAAGTGCCGAACTAGCACCGCATTGAAATACCGAATCAACAGTCAAAATTAAATCAACGGCTTCAATGCATTAATGCAACGCTCTACTACTTCGTCAAAACTGCCATCAATATCAATATGAATCACATCAGGCTCGTCTGCACCTGGCACTTCTAAAGTATCGAATTGACTTTTCAGCATTTCCGTTTTCATATAATGCCCTTTGCGTCGTTTCATACGCTCGAGCACCAAATCAAAAGAACCTTCCAAAAACAAAAACTTGACGCTCTCATTGCCGTCGCGAATCAAATCACGATACTTTTTCTTTAACGCCGAACACACGATAATCCCCACTTCGCTTTTACGTTCCAAACTAAAGGCCGCATCGCGAATGCGCTCTAACCAAGGCGCGCGATCATCGTCATTAAGCGGATGCCCTTCGCCCATTTTGATAATATTGGCGCGCGGATGCAAATCGTCGCCGTCGATTAATTTTATCCCCAAACGATGCGCTACTTCCGTTCCTACGGAAGTTTTCCCGGTACTGGAAACGCCCATTAAAATAAAACTTTTGCCTTGTTGCTCATGTTCACTCATCGGATACTCCTTCATTGTTTTTGTTACCATACCGGAATTCACATCAAAATGTTACCAGTAACATTTTATTTTGTGATCATACTCACAAAATAAATTTTCTATAAAAATCAACCGACTTTTGAGAGTAAAAATAATGTGAACAAGCTCACAATTTTAATAAGCAATCGTTTACCAAGTTAAGAATTAAGAGTATGTTACCCGTAACAATTCAACAAGGGGATTTCCTATGCTTATTGCCATTATGATTGCCGCAATTTTATTGCTGCTTTTACTTATCATTAAATTCAAAGTCCACGCTTTTGTGGCATTAATTATCGTGAGCTTACTCACGGCGCTTGCCGCCGGCATTCCGGTGGAAAAAATTCTGCCGACATTGCTCGGCGGTTTTGGTAATACATTGGCCGCTGTCGCCTTATTAGTGGGCTTAGGTGCGATGATCGGGCGTTTGCTGGAAATCACCGGTGGCGCTAAAGTGCTGGCGGATACCTTAATCAACAAATTTGGCGAACAAAAAGCCCCCTTCGCATTAGGCGTGGCGGCGTTACTTTTTGGTTTCCCGATTTTCTTTGATGCCGGTCTTGTGGTGATGTTACCGATCGTGTTCAGCGTAGCGAAACGCTTCGGCGGTTCTGTATTACGTTATGCCTTCCCAGTTGCCGGTGCATTTGCTGTGATGCATGCCTTTTTACCACCGCATCCGGGCCCGGTAGCGTCCGGCGATTTGCTCGGCGTAAATATGGGGTTGTTGGTCGTGGTCGGTTTAATTTGCGCAATTCCCACTTGGTATATCGGTACCTATTTATTTAGTACATACATCAGTAAGAAAATCCATGTCGATTTACCGAAAGCCTTCTTGAATGCGGTTGCCATTAGCGAAACCTCTGTACAGAATCCGCCGAGTTTCGCGCGCGTAATCACCGTTTTGTTGTTACCAATTATCTTAATTTTATTCGACACCGGCTTAAACACATTAAGCGTGGCGAAAGTGATTGACGGTTCGCAAACTTGGGTGGAAGTCTTACGTTTAATCGGTAAAACGCCAATTGCACTATTAATTACCTTAATCGTAGCGATTTTGTTATTAAAAGATCAACGTAGCTACGAACAAATCGAAAAAATCTGCGATAACGCCTTAGGTCCAATTTGCTCCATCGTGTTAGTGACCGGTGCCGGCGGAATGTTCGGCGGTGTATTACGCGCCAGCGGTATCGGTGACGTACTCTCTACCATGCTGTCTGATACCGGAATGCCAATTATCGTTGCCGCCTTCGTTATTGCTATGATGATGCGCGTAGCGCAAGGCTCCGCCACCGTTGCGTTAACAACTGCCGCCGCCTTAATTTCACCGACCGTTGCCGCAGCGACCGATTTAAGCCAATTTGACCTTTGCTTTATCGTCATTGCGATTGCATCAGGTGCTACCGTGCTTTCTCATGTAAATGACTCAGGTTTCTGGTTAATGAGTCGCTTTCTTGAAATGGACACTAAAACCACATTAAAAACTTGGACCGTTCTTGAAACCTCTATCGGTGTGGTGGGCTTTATTATCGCGTTAATCGGTAGTGTGATTCTTTAATCCTTGAGTGTGCTGTCGACCTTAAACCATTTCTAAAATCGACCACACTTTGCTAAAATCAGCCATTATTTTTGCCGTAAGGATAAAACATGGCTGATTTTTCTTTTATCATTGATATTAACGAACAAAATCTCACCGAGGTTCTGCAACAATCCCTTGAAAAAGCACTAGTGCTCAACTTCTATGCGCCGAGCCATCAGTCTTCAACAGAATTTTTAAGTCTGTTAGAACGGCTGGCTGAGCAATATCAAGGCCAATTTATTTTGGGTAAAGTAAACTGTGAAACAGAACCAATGCTTGCCGCGCAATTCCGTATTCAAGCGTTACCGACCACCTATTTATTCAAAGAAGCGCAAGCCTTAGACGCCTTTCCGGGAACGCTTGATGAAGCAACATTAATTCAGCGTTTAAGCACGATTTTGCCGAAGGAAGAAGAGTTAAAATTCCAACAAGCCCTGGATTTCTTACAGGTAGAAAACTACGATGCGGCATTGCCACTGTTAAAAGACGCTTGGGAATTGTCCAATAAAAAAAATAGCGATGCGGCGCTGCTCTATGCCGAAACCTATATTGCCATGAAGAAAACCGAGCCGGCGCAAGAAATTTTGAACCAAATTCCATTACAAGATCGCGACAGTCGCTGGCAAGGTTTGCAGGCGCAAATTGAATTACTGATTCAAGCAGCCGATACGCCCGAAATTCAACAATTGCAAACGGATTACGCCAACAATCCGACGCCCGAAATCGCCGTTAAACTTGCCGTACAATTGCACCAAGCAGGCAGAAACGAAGAAGCATTGACGCTACTGTTCAGTATTTTAAAAACCGATTTAAACGTCCTGAACGGCGAAGTGAAACAACAATTTTTAGCCATTTTAAGCGCCATGGGAAACAGCGATCCGCTGACGAATAAATTTCGTCGATTACTTTATTCACTGTTGTATTAATAGAAAAGCTTATAATCCGCCCCTCGCTTTCGCTCCGTTTGTGCCGAGAGCATCAAAAACAGAGGGCGGGAATTCAATGCGGTGCTGATTCGCGATGTCATTTCAGTCAAGCGCAAAATAGCAATCAAACGCGCCGCCAAACGATTTCAATTTTCAAACGGTTTCAATGCGGTGCTAATTCAGCACTTCATTCTATTCGCCTTTTTGAGACGCGCTCGACATACCACAATGAAGAGCCCGAAGATTTAATCAGCAAATCATAAACAAGGATACTTTATGTCAGATATCAAACACGCCAAACTATTAATTTTGGGCTCCGGCCCTGCCGGTTATACGGCAGCGATTTATGCAGCGCGCGCTAATTTAAAACCGGTTCTCGTCACTGGCCTTCAACAAGGCGGTCAACTTACCACCACCGACGAAATCGAAAACTGGCCGGGTGATTTTGAAATGACAACCGGCTCAAGCTTAATGCAACGAATGTTGCAACATGCAGAAAAATTCGGCACCGAAATCCTGTTCGATCACATTAATCGTGTGGATTTGTCTTCCCGTCCATTCAAACTTTATGGCGATGTACAAAATTTCACCTGTGATGCTTTAATCATCGCAACCGGTGCTTCTGCGCGTTATATTGGCCTTCCCTCCGAAGAGAACTACAAAGGCCGCGGCGTTTCCGCTTGTGCGACCTGTGACGGTTTCTTTTATCGCAACAAACCGGTCGCCGTGATCGGTGGCGGTAACACGGCCGTTGAAGAAGCGCTTTATTTAGCCAACATCGCAAGTTGCGTGCATTTGATCCACCGCCGCGATAGCTTCCGTGCAGAAAAAATTCTCATCGACCGCTTATACAAAAAAGTAGAAGAAGGCAAAATTGTGCTGCACACCGAGCGCACTTTAGATGAAGTGTTGGGCGACAATATGGGAGTAACCGGCTTGCGTTTAGAAAACACTAAAACCGGTGAAAAAGAAGAACTTAATCTGGATGGTTTATTCGTGGCAATCGGTCATTCGCCGAATACGGAAATTTTCCAAGGCCAATTGGAATTGAACAATGGTTATATCGTGGTGAAATCAGGCCTTAACGGCAATGCCACCGCCACTTCCGTGAAAGGCGTATTCGCCGCCGGTGATGTGATGGATCATAACTATCGTCAAGCCATCACTTCAGCCGGAACGGGCTGTATGGCGGCGTTGGATGCAGAAAAATTTTTGGATGCTCAAGCGTAATTAAAATTTAGGGTGTATGAAACAACGTTTCATACACCTGTTATCCATTTCTTGTGTGTAGATTTTTCAAATTCACATACTCGCCAATCCTATAATAGTAAAACCCATGAATAAACTTCGCCAAAAATACTTACAAAAATGGCTTCGTGCTCAACAAAAACCCATCAAAAAACTCATGGGCGCGAATATCGCCCTTGCCACGCTTTCCGCGCTGATTTTAGTCGCACAAACCTATTTTCTGGCTACGCTACTTGATAAGCTGATTATGCAAAATGTACCGCGTAATGAACTCATTCCTTATTTTCTCGGGTTAATTACCGGCTTTGCTTTACGTGCGGTGATTTTATGGGCGCGGGAAAAAATCGGCTTCCAATGCGGTCGTAAATTACGTAGTCATATTCGGCAAAAAATTCTCGACAAAATTCACCTTGTCGGCCCGGCGACGATTAATCAAAAACCGGCGGGCAGTTGGGCAAGTATCATGCTGGAACAAGTTGAAAACTTGCATAATTTCTACGCCCGTTTTCTACCGCAACAAAGCCTTTCCGCCATTGTACCGATAGTTATTTTAATTGCGGTATTTCCGTTAAACTGGGCGGCCGGTTTGATTTTAATGATCACTGCTCCGCTTGTGCCTATTTTTATGATTCTGGTGGGCATTGCAGCGGCGGACAGCAGCCAAAAAAATATGGATACACTAGCTCGGTTGAGCGCGCAATTTTTAGATCGCTTACGCGGGCTTGAAACCTTGCGTCTTTTTAACCGTACCGCCGAACAAACCCAACATATCGAAAACAGCACGGAAGATTTTCGCAAAACCACCATGGACGTGCTAAAACTGGCCTTTCTATCTTCCGCCGTATTGGAATTTTTCACATCCGTTTCTATTGCTCTGATGGCGGTGTATTTTGGCTTTAGCTATTTGGGACAGTTGGATTTCGGCAGCTACAGTGCGCCACTTACCCTATTTAGCGGTTTTTTCTGCTTAATTCTCGCGCCCGAGTTTTACCAGCCACTGCGCGATCTCGGCACTTATTATCACGACCGCGCAGCCGGTATTGGTGCGGCAGATGCTATCGTGGATTTCTTGGAAGCGGACTATTTAACCGTTCGACAAAATGAAAAAACAATTCCTATCAAAACCGCGTCAGAGCACACAATAGAAATTTCAGCAGAAAATTTGGTCGTGCTTTCCTCGCATGGCACCGCATTGACTAAACCGCTAACCTTTCATATTGCTGCGAATCAGAATGTAGCGTTAGTCGGTCAAAGCGGTGCCGGTAAAAGCTCTTTAATGAATGCGATTTTGGGCTTTTTAGCTTACGAAGGTTCACTCAAAATCAATGGGCAAGAATTACATGAAAGCAATCTCGCCGACTGGCGCAAACACATTGCTTGGGTAGGACAAAATCCGTTGTTGTTGCAAGGCACAATTAAAGAAAATCTGTTGCTTGGCGATATTCAAGCGAACGATGAAGAAATTGAGCGCGCTTTAGCGCGTTCGCAAGCTAAAGATTTCATCGATAAATTAGGCTTGGAGTATAAAATTAAAGACGGCGGATTGGGCGTTTCCGTAGGGCAAGCGCAACGCCTTGCCATTGCACGCGCGTTACTTCGCAAGGGGGATTTGCTGCTTTTGGATGAACCGACAGCAAGCCTTGATGCACAATCGGAAAATCTTGTGCTTCAGGCGCTCAATGAAATGAGTCGCCGTCAAACTACACTCATGATTACGCACCGCATTGAAGATTTAAAACAATGCGATCAAATTTTTGTAATGCAAAACGGTGAAATCGTGCAACAAGGCGATTTTGCAACCCTACGAAACGAAGGCTTTTTCGCCGAACTTTTAGCACAACGACAACAGGATATTCAATAATGCGCGCCCTACTGCCTTTTATACGTTTATTTAGATTCGCTAAATTACCGCTGATTTTAGGATTGCTACTGATGATACTCGGGCTTGGCTCCAGTATGGCTTTGCTCACGGTTTCAGGCTGGTTCCTGGCGGCAACCGCAATTGCCGGACTCGGCACTTTGTTTAACTTTTTCTATCCGTCTGCCAGCGTGCGCGGTTTGGCAATCGGACGCACCGTTGCGCGTTATTTCGAAAAACTGGTTACCCATGATGCGACATTTCGCATTTTGGCCAAATTGCGCGTGCAAGTGTTCAGTAAAATCATTCCGCTTAGCCCGGCCGTATTAAACCGTTATCGCAACAGCGATCTATTAAACCGCTTGGTTTCTGATGTGGACACGCTAGACAGCCTTTATTTACGCTTACTCGCGCCCTTCTTCAGCGCTGTTTTTGTGATTACGGCAATGACCATCGGTTTAAGTTTTATTAATGCTCCGCTCGCATTGGGTTTGGGCGCCTTTTTATTGCTATTGCTTATTGCCATTCCAACGATTTTTTATCGTTTAGGACAACAATTCGGCGAACGTTTAATTCAGACACGCGCCGCTTACCGCACACAATTTTTAGAATTCATCCAAGCACAAGCTGAACTTTTGCTGTTCAATGCAGAAGATCGATTAAAAGCAAAAATGGTTACAATAGAGAAAAATTGGCAGGCCGATCAAGACAAAGAAGCAAAACTAAGCGGGTTTTCTACCGCACTTGTGATGTTCTTAAATGGTTTATTGGTCTGTGGAATGCTGTGGTTTAGTTCACAAGCGGATTTTGGTGACGATGAATATCGCATGGCATTTATTGCCCTTTTCACTTTCGCCGCATTAGCCGCCGTTGAAATCATTATGCCCTTAGGCGCTGCTTTTTTGCATATTGGTCAAGTAATTGCGGCCGCAAATCGTGTAACCGAGATTGTTGAGCAAAAACCCTTGGTCGAATTTAACGACAATGCCAAATTTGAAGAAAAAGTAAACTTAATTTCAGCAAAAAATTTAAGTTTTGCTTACCCGGAGCAAGAAGATCCCGTCTTAAAAAATCTCACATTAGATTTACATCAAGGACAAAAAATCGCTATTCTTGGCAAAACCGGCAGCGGAAAATCCACTTTGCTTCAGCTTTTAGTGCGTAATTATGACACGAATCAGGGCGAATTATTGTTAGCCGAAAAACCGATTTCCGCTTATTCAGAAAATACCTTACGCAACCAAATGTGTTTTTTAACTCAACGTGTGCACGTGTTTAGCGACACACTTCGTCAGAATTTACAATTTGCTCGCCTTGAAAAAATTTCTGACGAAAAAATGACGGAAGTGCTAAATCAAGTGGGTTTAGGCAAACTGCTCGAACAAGAACAAGGGTTAAATCTTTGGCTTGGTGACGGCGGCCGTCCGCTTTCCGGCGGTGAACAACGTCGCTTGGGACTCGCGCGTATTTTACTTAATAATGCGCCAATTTTGTTGTTAGACGAGCCAACGGAGGGATTGGATCGCGAAACCGAACGCCGAATTTTGCGCTTAATTCTGCAACACGCAGAAAATAAAACCTTAATTATGGTGACACACCGTTTAACGGCCATTGAACAATTCGACAAAATTTGCGTAATTGATGAAGGCAAACTCATTGAGCAAGGCAATTACGAAAGTTTAATCACGAAAGAAAACGGATTTTTTAGAAGATTAATTGAACGGTTGTAAAGAAAGGAAGTTGGGCGGAAACCTTCCCAGCTTATTCTCGGCACACAGCAATTCCGACTTTGGCTGCTTTCTTCCGAACCTGACCGAGTAAACCGGACACCGTTGCGAGAGACCGAGAAGGTTTCCATTGATATCGCTGACGCGATTGCGCGCTATTATGCAAGAATCGGCGCATCATTGCAAAGATTAATTGTAAAATGCGATGGGTTTGGCGAGAATTTAAACCGATCGTTTTTATCTTGTACATACAATGTTTATAAAGCGACAATGAAAAGGTCCAACGAAATAAAATGATCCTCAAAATTAGCACCGCATTGGAGCCCCGCCCTGCGCGGCCTCTGCACAATATGATTATTTTAAATAAAGTGAAATGAATTATTTACAATACTATCCCACCGATGTCGTCAACGGCGAAGGCACCCGCTGCACGCTTTTTGTCAGCGGTTGTACTCACGGTTGTAAAGGTTGTTATAACCAAAAAAGTTGGTCTTTTTCCGCCGGTGCATTGTTTGACCAAGCAATGGAACAACAAATTATCAATGACTTGAAAGATACGCGAATCAAACGCCAAGGCTTAACCCTTTCGGGCGGTGATCCATTGCACCCGCGCAATGTAGAAACCCTGTTACCTTTTGTGCAACGGGTGAAACGCGAATGCCCCGATAAAGATATTTGGGTATGGACAGGCTATAAACTTGACGAACTTGACGAGCAACAACGCAAAATGTTGCCTTATATTGATGTGTTAATTGACGGCAAATTTATTCAGGAACAAGCAGATCCGAGTTTAGTTTGGCGGGGTTCGGCGAATCAGGTGATTCACCGATTTAAACTTTAAGCAAATAATGCTACAGCATTTTGCCAAGTGATTCGTTCGATCAACTCCGGCGTTTCGTTTCTTAACGAACATAGCGCTTTAAAACTTTCCGTAATACGCTCAGGTCGATTAAGCTGACCTTGAAAACCAAATACCGGCATATCCGGGCTGTCGGTTTCCAGCACGAGGGAATCCAATGGCAATTTAGCAATGGCTTGACGGGTCTTATTCGCACGCTCATAAGTGATCGTTCCTCCCACGCCGATTTTATAACCGAGTTCAACAAAACGTTTTGCCTGATCATAACTGCCGGCAAAACCGTGCACCACGCCACGTTTCGGTACAGAAATTCGTTTTAAGAAAGTAAAAATTTGATCATGGGTTTTACGGCTGTGGATATTCACCGGCAAATCAAATTTTTTCGCAAAATAAAGCTGACTTTCAAAAAAGTGGCATTGTTTTTGCCAAAGTTTGTCAGTGAGTAATTCAGGAATCGCACGCTCCAAGCCAATTTCCGCCACTGCTGTACAATTTTTATCACGGTTTGCCAAGGCTTGTTCCAACAGAACCAAATCATTTTCTGTATGTTCTTTGATGTAAAGCGGATGTAATCCCAGCCCATAATACAAATTTTCCGGAAAAAGTGCGGCCATGTTTTGGATAATTTTGAAATCACGTTGAAGCACCGCAACAATGAGAATTTTCGCAACGCCGGCTTGTTTAGCGTGTTCAACCAATTGAGCGAGCGGTTCACCGGTGAATTGTTGGAGATAATCAAGATGGGTGTGGGTATCGAAAAAGGGCATAATATTTTTTATTGTAGAAGCAAATCGCATTTGCCCATCAATTATAAACTGAAAAAAATAGGACGAATGTCATTCGTCCTTGCAATATAAATTACTCAACTGAAACCGATTGAATCACCACATCATCTTTCGGTACATCTTGATGAAAGCCTTGGTTGCCGGTTTTCACGCCTTTGATTTTATCTACCACATCCATGCCATCAACCACTTCGCCGAACACCGCATAGCCCCATTCTTGTACCACTTCTTTACCAAACATTTCTTTTGAACGGTAATCCAAGAAACTATTATCCGCCACGTTGATAAAGAATTGCGAACTAGCCGAATGCGGATCAGAAGTGCGCGCCATCGAAATGGTACCACGCTTGTTGCTTAAACGATTATTCGCTTCGTTTTTAATCGGCGCTTTGGTGGCTTTTTCACGCATTCCACTCTCCATTCCACCGCCTTGAATCATAAAGCCGTCAATTACGCGGTGGAAAATCGTGTTATTATAAAAGCCTTCTTTACAGTAATTTAAAAAGTTTTCTGCGGTAATCGGTGCATTATCAAAATCCAATTTAATTTTAATATCGCCAAAATTTGTATGTAACGTAACCATTTTGTTTTCCTTCTGAAAAATTAAGGGGCGTATTATTCCACAATCGCACCAAAAGTGCTATAAAAGCGCGGTTCATTTTCCAATCTCTTAACGAGTTAAACATGCTGAAAATTTTCAATACCCTAACCCGAGAAAAAGAAATTTTTAAACCTATCTGTGAAAACCACGTTGGAATGTATGTCTGCGGCGTCACCGTTTACGATTTATGCCATATCGGCCACGGACGTACTTTCGTGTCTTTCGATGTGATCGCCCGTTATTTACGCTATTTAGGCTATAACCTGACTTACGTACGCAACATTACCGACGTAGATGACAAAATTATTAAACGCGCGTTAGAAAATAAAGAAACCTGCGACGAACTGGTAAATCGCATGGTAATTGAAATGCATAAAGACTTTGATGCATTGAACGTGCTTCGCCCGGATTTTGAACCGCGCGCAACGCATCATATTCCGGAAATTATTGATATCGTAGAACAACTCATCAAACGCGGGCATGCTTATGTGGCGGATAATGGTGATGTGATGTTTGATGTAGAATCCTTTAAAGAATACGGCAAATTATCGCGCCAAGATTTAGAGCAACTACAAGCAGGCGCACGTATCGAAATCAACGAAATCAAGAAAAATCCAATGGATTTCGTGTTGTGGAAAATGTCCAAACCGGATGAACCGAGTTGGCCTTCGCCTTGGGGAGCCGGCCGCCCGGGTTGGCACATTGAATGTTCGGCGATGAATGGCAAATGGCTTGGCAATCATTTTGATATTCACGGCGGCGGTTCGGATTTAATGTTCCCGCACCACGAAAATGAAATCGCCCAATCTTGTTGCGCGCACGACGGCAAATATGTGAACTATTGGATTCACTCCGGTATGATTATGGTAAATAAGGAAAAAATGTCAAAATCCCTTGACAATTTTTTCACTATTCGTGATGTGTTAAGTCATTATCACGCAGAAACCGTGCGTTATTTCTTGCTTACCGCCCATTATCGTAGCCAACTCAACTACAGCGAAGAAAATTTAAATCTTGCGCAACAAGCGTTAGAACGCTTATACACCGCATTGCGCGGTACCGATAAAAATGCGCTGCCTTTTGGCGGGGAAAATTTTGTGGCGAGCTTCCGCGAAGCGATGGATGACGATTTCAACACGCCAAATGCGCTTTCTGTGTTATTTGAAATGGTACGTGAGTTGAACAAACTGAAAACTGAAGATGCGACAAAAGCTAACGGTTTGGCGGCACGTTTATGTCAACTTGGCAATATTTTAGGCTTGCTCGAAAGCGATCCGGAAACCTTTTTACAAGCTGGTTCTAACGACGTCGAAATCATCCAAATTGAAGCTTTAATTAAACAGCGTAATGAAGCCCGCGCTGCAAAAGATTGGGCAACCGCAGACGCCGCACGGAATGCACTTAGCGCAATGGGAATCGTGTTGGAGGATGGCCCGAACGGAACGACTTGGCGTAAACAATAGTGAAACAATAAAAAAATACGGTCAGAATTGAAATCATTTTTCCCGACCGCACTCTGATTAAATTTTATGTGAAAAGTTATGCTTTTTCTTCGTTCGGTTTAAATAAGCCTGAAGAGCCTTCGGAATAATCGCGAGGCGGTTCTTCTTGCGGTTTATCGGCAGCTGTAACTAATTGTTGGGTAAACAAGCCTTTTGGATTTTTGCCGAGCAGGGTGTCAGAAGAATGAGCGTAGTGGCGATAGAGTTTTTGATAATCGCCGATGAGCGTTTTGAACAATTCGGCGCTTTCGGCGAAGTGTTTTTCAAGTTGTACATTTTGCGCTTCAAGTTGCGCTTTCACGTTTTTGAGCTCTGTTTCGGTTTGCATTTGATGTTTAATCGAGCCTTTAGTGAAGCGCGCGATTAAATAGCCGATAAGCATACCGATGATTAAACCGATACTTGCTGCTTGCCACATTTCGGTTGTCCAAAGTTGCATAATTTACTCCTTATGGTTGTTTGTACGGGTGAATTTTACGCCAACTCAATATTTCTTTCTTTGCCACGGATCACAAATTTCACATTTAAACCGCAGCGCTAATCACAATTTCCACTTTCCAGCGCGGATCGGCAAGTTTTGCTTCCACTGTGGCGCGACTCGGCGGATTTGCGCGATCGACCCATTCGTCCCAAGCCTGATTCAGTTCGGCATAATCCTGCATATTCGCCAAAAAAATTTGCGCATTTAAAATGCGACTTTTATGCGAGCCAATTTCCGCTAACAAGTTATCAATCAGTTCAAGTACTTCTTTAGTTTGCGCGTAAGCATTTTGCGCAACCGTCGTTTCCGGCACTTGTCCGGCAAAATAGGCGACGCCGTTATGAACGGATACTTCACAAAAACGGGCGCTTGCTTGAATACGTCGAATTGACATCATTTTCTCCTTCAAGTGTTAATTTGGCGCATTTTAAGAGCCGGTTAAGTCTTTGTAAATCTTACTTTACTAGAGTAGAATGCGCGATAATTATTCTCAACAAATGCTAATATGAAGTTACTTATTTCCAATCAACACGGCGCCATCGTAATGGCATTGTTACCCTTTCTTTACGGTATGCTTTTGACAACCCCTATTTGGGCGCATTTCTTTCTGCTTCTGGCGTGGTTTTCCCTTTATTTGATGACCTATCCTTTCTTAAGTTTGTTCAAAGGCAAAAATTTGGCGGAATATCGTAAATGGACGTTAATCTACGCCGTTGCCACACTGATATTCGCTTTACCCGCATTATTTTATAATTGGCGCATTTTGTATTTTATGTTTGCCATGTTGCCGTTTGTCGCGGTAAATATTTATTACACCAAACAAAAAGACGAACGCAATTTATTAAATGATTTAGCGGGGATCGTTATTTTTGCCCTCGCCGGCATGGGCGCTTATTACTTTTCCGAGCGCGCTTTGGATACCAAAATTTGGTGGGTTGCGGTTTATCCTGCACTCTTTTTTATTGGTACCACGCTTTATGTAAAATCTGTGATGCGCGAACGTAAAAATCCGAAATATTTGCGTGCCTCCATCGTTTTTCATTCGTTTCTCGTCGCATATTTTGCAGCAACCGCACAATATTATCTGGCCGCGGCATTTTTTGTCGCTTGGTTACGCGCCGTTTATTTACCGCGCAAGAAACTTTCCGTTAAGCAAGTCGGTCTCACAGAATTTGCTGTTAGTGCCGTATTCTTTATTTTTCTTTTACTCGAAACCTTATAAATATGAAAAAAATTTCTTTTATTTGTAGCGTACTTTTAAGTGTTTCCGGCCTTTCCCTTGCAGCGCAGACGCCATCATTGAACAGCTCAAACAGCACCGCATTGGAATTAACGGAGCAACAGCGCATGAGTTTGGCGCAGGATTTTGCTAACAAGCAAGATTGGAAATCCGTGTTTGACATTATTCAACCTCTCGCTTTAGAAGGTAACGTGTTGGCGCAAGGCAATCTTGGTATGCTTTACAATCTTGGTCGCGGTGTGCCGAAAGATCAGGAAAAAGCCTATTGGTGGTTTAGTGAGGCGGCCGAACACGGCAGCATTCGTGCGATTAATAATTTAGCGGTGATGTATTACAACGGTGGTTACGTGAAAAAAAACGTCTCGCAAGCAATCAAATTATTCGAAACCAGCGCCAAAGCGAAAGATTTAGACGCGATGTTGATGTTGGCGGAAATTTATTTTAATCAACAAGACAAAGCCAAATCTTTCGAATGGGTGAAAAAAGCCGCCGATTTAAATAATCCGGAAGGGAAGCTTCGTTTGGCGATTTACTACGACGAGGGGATTGGCACGACCGCCAATAAACGTCTCGCCTCGTTGATTTACCGTGAAATTTTAGTGTCCGCAGATGTGCCGGAAGGTATTAAAGCCACTGCGCGGCAACGTTTATTCCGTCTTCGTTAATGCGTGCGGAAGTCGTCGGCGACCGAAAGGACGCCATTTTTAACAAGAAACAAACTCTATGAAAAGCAATCGTTCCCCATTATTCCCGATCTTCATTTTCGTGTTGATCAACTTACTGATTTTTACCTTATCCCGCCTCGGATTATCCCTTTGGCAAGCGGATCGTGTATCTGCCGTCAACGGCTGGGCGGAACTTTTTCTGCAAGGCCTGCGTATCGATATTGTGGCGCTTTGCTATTTATTCGGCGTACCGGCATTGTTTAGCGTGCTGTTTCACCCTAGTCGCCTTTGGACAAAAATCCTTCGGGTGTGGTTAACCGCCGGCAGCGTATTTATTCTTTTTATGGAAATTGCTACGCCGGCTTTTATTGAAACTTACGATTTTCGTCCAAATCGTCTGTTCATCGAATACTTAATTTATCCGAAAGAAGTGTTCAATATGCTGATGGAAGGGCACTTCAATGCGGTGCTGTTTAGCCTACTCAGTACTGTTATCGCGGCGCTAATTTATTGGAAATTATCCGCTTGGGCTGTGAAAAATTTACGTACGATGAGCTGGAAAGTTCGTCCGTTTATTGCTTTATTGGTAATCGCCGTGGCGTTTATCGGTGCGCGTTCCAGTTTCCAACATCGCGGCATTAACCCGGCGATGGTGGCTTTTTCCTCTGATGCATTGGTCAATTCGTTGGTGTTGAATTCCGGTTATTCGGTACTTTACGCCGCACAACAATTTAAAGACGAAGAAAAATCCTCCGAAATGTACGGCAAAATGGATCACGACGAAATGTTGCGTATCCTGAAGGAAAGTCGTGGCCGTCCGCAAAGCGATTACATTTCCGATAAATTCCCGACCTTAACGAAAAATCACGCGACCTATCAAGGCAAGCCAAAAAATATCGTAATTTTGTTGCAAGAAAGTCTCGGTGCGCAATTTATCGGCACTTTAGGCGGCAAACCACTTTCACCGAATATTGATAAATTGGCTGAAGAAGGCTGGTTATTTGAGAACCTTTATGCGACCGGAACGCGCTCTGTACGCGGTATTGAAGCCGTAACCGCAGGTTTTACGCCGACGCCGGCACGTGCCGTGGTGAAGCTTAATAACGCGCAACGCAACTTTTTTACCATCGCGGAATTATTATCTAAACAAGGCTACGACACGTCTTTTATTTACGGCGGCGAAAAGCATTTTGACAATATGGCGAGTTTCTTCTACGGCAACGGTTTTCAAACCATTATTGATCAACAGGACTACCAAAATCCGAAATTCACCGCCACTTGGGGAGTGAGTGATGAGGATTTATTTGACAAAGCCAACGAAACTTTCAGCAAATTACATGATGAAGGCAAACCGTTTTTCAGTTTGGTATTCAGTTCCAGCAACCACGATCCGTTTGAATTTCCGGACGGCAAAATCGAACTGTACGAACAACCGAAAGCAACCCGCAACAACAGTGCAAAATATGCCGATTACGCCGTGGGGCATTTCTTTGAATTGGCGAAAAAATCTAATTACTGGAACGATACCATTTTCTTGGTGATTGCCGACCATGATTCACGCGTAGCGGGTGCCTCTTTAATGCCGATTAAGCATTTTCATATTCCGGCCTTAATTTTAGGCGGTGGTATCGAACCGCGCCGCGACAATCGCTTGGTCAGCCAAATTGATATGCCGACCACCTTACTTTCTTTGGCGGGCGTGAGCGGCAATTATCCGATGATGGGATTTGATTTGACTCAAAATGTCAATCCGGATCGCGCGTTAATGCAGTTTGACCAAACACAAGCGTTAATGAAAGGTAACTATGATGTTGTTATTCAAACCGCAGGCGGTGGTGCCAAAGGCTATCATTATGACAAAGCGAGCGAAAATCTTACTGAAAAAGACGTGCCGGTCGCGATGAAAAAAGAAGCATTGGCGTATGCTTTGTTAGGCAGTTATTTATATAAAAATCGCTTATATCAAATGGGCGATGAGAAGAAGTAGCGGCAAAATAACATAACTGTGCGGCCGGAAGACAAGGGTTTTTCGGCCGCCTTTTTTATCGCCGAACGAAGAGTAGATTTTAGAAATTAGATTTAAGAACAATAAAATGATGAAAAAGCGCAATAAAATTTTGGCGATTTTGCTAACGGCAGGCATTGCCTATGGCGTTTATGCGTTCAGCCAGTTACAGATTTTTGTACCCGCTCGAATTCAAACGGAAATGCCGCTGCAAAATGCATTTAAAGCGAACGGTACGGAATGTTTTAGCGGCTCCAATGCGGTGCCATTTTTAGATCAGAAACGTTTCCGAATGCTGACTTGGAATATTCATAAAGGCGCTGATGCAGGTTGGCAACCGGATTTAGTCCGCTTTTCGCAAGAGCAGGATCTCGTTTTATTACAAGAGGCTGCGCATGAGCAAGTGATTGCGGGATTTCCCGCCACACTTTTGGTGTCGGGTTTTGCTTATCAAGATCAGCTTTTCGGCGTGAAAACTTTTGCGCGTTTTGTACCACAAACTTACTGCGGTTTTGTCCAACGCGAGCCGTGGATCCGTGTTCCGAAAGCGGTCGGTGCGATGACGTTTCCACTTAAAAACGGCAGCGAATTATTAGTGATTAATGTGCATTTAATTAATTTTGAATGGCACCTGACGAACTATCAAAGACAGTTGGAACAAGTTTTTACGCTGATTCGAAAACATCAAGGTGCCGTTATTTTGGCGGGTGATTTTAATGCCTGGAATGCGCAGCGAAAACAGATTATCGATGAATTTGCAATGGCGGCGGGATTGCAAGAAGTAAGGTTTTCTCCCGACCAACGGGTGCGATTTTTAGCTCATCCGTTAGATTATGTATTTGTGCGAGGATTGAAGGTGATTTCAGCTAAAACTGAAAAAGTGCACTCGTCTGATCATGCGCCACTGTGGGTTGAGGTGGAGTTGGATTAAGTTTGGGAAAACGGTTTAGGTGGCGAGCGCAAACAACATTCCATTAAAGCCTTGGCATTGAAACCTTAACATTGAAGCCCCGCGGAACGGGGCTTCAATGCGGTCGTTTTTTTAGTTAGCATTTTTCCATTTGATGAACAGTGAAACGATCGGCCAATTCGGTGAGTTTTTGCCCGTTAGGCAAAATCAGATTCGGTGCAATTTCCGCCAGCGGTACGATCACAAATTCCCGATTATGCATATCGTAATGCGGCACGGTGAGGCGCTCGGTTTGAATGATTTCGTCGCCGTAAAGCAAAATATCCAAATCCAACGTGCGTTCGCCCCACCGCCGTAAGCGTACGCGGCCTTGTTCATTTTCAATTCGTTGCAGTTCGTCCAGCAAGGCAAGCGGGCTCAATGCGGTGCTGATTTCAACTACCGCATTGAGGTAATCAGGTTGATCTTGTGGGCCGAGCGGCTTACTTCGATAGAACGAACTGACCGCCATCAATTGGGTTTGCGGCAATTGCGCCAGCGCGTTGAGCGCGCGTTTAAGTTGTTCAAGCGGCGTATGCAAATTGCTGCCGAGAGCGATATAAGCTATGGCCATTGGTTATTCCGTCGGTTTCTGTTTAGGGCGTTTACGCGGGCGAAAGTATTTTTTCTTTGGCTGTGGGTGCAAACGTTGTTGTTCTTTGACCAGTTGAGTACGTTGCTCGCCGTTGCTGAGCTGAAATTCGTGCCACCATTTCGCCAGCTCCACCGTGTCGCCGCCTTCAATATCGGCGCGCATCATAAGTAAATCGAATGCCGCGCGGAATTTTGGATTTTCCATCGTGCGCATTGGCGCGGCGCCGGTGCGTTTTTGCAACTGCAATTGTAAGAACCAAATCTCACGAATTGTTGCGGTGTGGCGACGCGGTGCGGCAAGGGTGCGACAGAATAAATTTAAAGTTTCTGTACCGGCTAGTGCGTGCGCATCGTGATTGTTTAAACCACCTTCATTTTTTAATACTTCTACTTTTTCGCGTAGTGGATACCAGAAAAATGCGGCGAATAAAAATGCCGGGTTAATGCGTAATTTATCGGCAATGCGCTCGTCAGTAGAAGTCAATGCGGTGCTGATCAGACGTTCCGCGAAGCTGTCTCCTTTTTCCGTGAAATAAGGCACAAGAGCCGGAAAGAGTTGTTCGAACAATCCGTATTGACGCAATAAACGATAGGTTTTAAGACCTTGACCGGCTTGTAATAGTTTTAAACTTTCATCAAATAAACGCGCCGGCGGAATATTTTTCAGTAAATAAGCCAGTTCACGAATCGGTTGTTCGCTTGGTTTTTCAAGGAACATATCGAGTTTCGCCATAAAGCGTATGGAACGCAACATTCGCACCGGATCTTCTTGATAACGGGTTACCGGATCACCAATTAAGCGCAATTTGCCAGCTTTCAGATCTTCAATACCGTTGAAATAGTCGCGCAGCGTATTATTTTGCGGGTCATAATAGAGGGCATTGACGGTAAAATCGCGCCGTTCGGCATCTTGTTCGATGTTGCCGTACACGTTATCGCGCAGCAACATACCGTCATCATTTCGTTTGGCTTGATGTTCGCCTAGTGCATCACTGTGACTGGCGCGGAAGGTCGCGACTTCGATAATATCGCGGCCGAACATAATATGCGCTAAGCGGAAACGGCGTCCTATCAACCGACATTTACGTTGGAAAATTTGTTGAATTTGTTCGGGACGCGCGTTGGTCGCTACGTCGAAATCTTTCGGATGTTTGCCGAGCAATATGTCACGGATACAGCCGCCGACAATATAGGCTTCAAAACCTTGGCGTTGTAATTTATCCACTACGGTCAGCGCATTGCGACTAAAACGTTGCGGGTGAATATTGAAATGTGAGGCGTTAATAACGTGCTTGTCAAAACGAGCAGTTGGTTTGGTCGATTTTTTATCGACATATGGTGCTTTTGATGTTTGCTCAGCTCGTCTAGAAGGTGTTTTTGTTTGGCTAGGTTGTTTTTGAGCTTGTTGAGATTGGGCTTTTTTCTTTTTGCCGAACAAATTTTTGATATAAGTAAGAATAATGTGCTCCGTTTTTTATTAACTGTAAGAAATGCAAAAGTGCGGTCAAATTTGATCTGACCCCAAAAATCCGGACGATTAATTCAAGGACTGACAACGATATTGTATCAGACTCAGTCCTTTTAATTTCAGTTGAATTCGTCGGTGGTTATAGTAATCCAAATAATCCTTCACTGCTTCTACTATTTTCTCTTTTGTTTTAAATTCCTTGCCATAAACATGCCGTTTTTAGTTACCAAAAAACGCTCTATTGCCACATATGCGTTAGAAGGAATATTGTAAAAACCCGTGGCTTCTCTGATACTCATTTTTCCATTCAAAATCGGTTGGAGAGCCTGTAATTTAAATTCTGTTGTGTGATATTTACCCATAAAAAATCTACACCTCAATTGTTGGTTGTTGAGTCCAACTTTTGGAGTGCAGATCATAAGTCTGATAAAAACACCGCTAAAAGATGGTTAACTTACATAAATTCCGCAGAAAATTCGATAGCGAAGGAACAATAAATTCTTTAAAATGCAGCGATCTTGATATTCAGGTCACTTTTTATTCATAAATATATTAAGGATTCTATGATGAAAAAATTCTATCCGGTTTTATTATCAGCAAGTATTTTAGCATTAGCAGGCTGTGCAACTGAAGGCTCCCGTACGGTAGAAGTACAAAAAGTTACCAGCTACAACACAGCGTATCATGGCGTAAAAGCGCCGATTTCCGTCGGTAAATTTGATAACCGTTCAAGCTATCAAAATGGCGTATTCTCCGATGGCGTCGATCAATTAGGAAATCAAGCAAAAACGATTTTAGTTTCTCATTTACAACAATCAGGCCGTTTTAGTGTTTTAGATCGCACCAATATGTCTGAAACTGCAGCAGAAGCGAAAATCAAAGGTAAAAAACAAACCTTAAAAGGCGCAAATTATGTTGTTACCGGTGATGTAACTGAATTTGGCCGTAAAACCGTTGGCGACCAACAATTATTTGGTATTTTAGGTCGCGGAAAACAGCAAGTGGCTTATGCGAAAGTCACCTTAAATATTGTTAACACCCAAACATCCGAAGTGGTTTATTCCGTTCAAGGTGCCGGCGAATACAATCTTTCCAACCGTGAAGTATTAGGCTTTGGCGGTACATCAGGATACGACTCTACACTCAATGGTAAAGTGTTAGATTTAGCTATTCGTGAAGCGGTAAACAACCTTGTTTCAGGTGTTGAAGCCGGTCAATGGAAACCGGCTAATTAAGGGTTAGAGGATGAAGAAATTAACACTTCTCGCTTGTTTGTCTGCCGTCGCTGTCTTGACGGCTTGTTCATCAGGGAACAAACAACACTCGCTCTACACTTGGAATGGTGATGTTTACCCTTCTTCTGTTTATCAATACCTAACACAAGAAGGTGATCCGCAAGAACAATTGCAAAAATTAGAAGAACTGGCTCAACCGGATGGCGGTAACAAAGTACCACCCGGTTTATACGCACAAATTGGACTTCTTTATGGGCAATTAGGCAATCCGGGAAAAATGGCTGAATCTTATCAAAAAGAAATGAGCCTGTTTCCTGAATCGACGCAATACATCAATTTCCTGTTAAATAAAGGAAAAAAAATAGAGCCAGCCCAAGAAAATCGCGCAAATAAAAAAGCGAAAAAAGGAGAGAAAAAATGAGAAAAATTTCACTCTATTTAGCAATGGCTTGCGCATTTTTGCTTTCTGCGTGTTCTGGAATGAAGTCAACGCCGTATGACTATACCAACTATTTAGAGAGTAAACCTCGCTCTATTTTAGTATTGCTTCCAACCGATACGACCAATGATGTAAAAAGCTCCCCAGCTGTATTGGCGCAGGCTATCTCGCCATTGGCTGAAAATGGTTACTATGTTTTTCCACCGGCTCTTGTCTATCAAACCTTTAAAAATAACGGGTTAACACAAGCGCAAGAAATTCATAACGTCAACCCACAAAAATTACGCGATATTTTTGGTGCGGATGCCGTGCTCTACATTAATGTGGACGACTACGGTGTGAATTACCAAGTATTCGACAGTGTGACCAGAGTGAAAGTGAGTGGCAAACTCGTTGACTTACGCAATGGTAAAACATTATGGGAAGGTAAAGGTTATGCGGACGATGCTGAAAGCAATAACAACGGTAATGCGCTTGCTATGCTGGTGACCGCAGTCGTTAAACAGATTGTCAATAACGTGTCTGATAAAGGATATAAAGTGGCAGGATGGGCAACCGGAAATATGTTAGGTCGTTCTTGTAATGGTTGCTTGCTTTACGGCCCAAGACATCCATCATACGGACAAGATCCTCAATTAAAGATGCCTAAATAATCCCCTCTCCATAAACCAAAGGCTGATTTCGACACACTGTCAAAATCAGCCTTTTTTAATGAATAAATGCGGTCCGTTTTCAAAATGTTTTTCTGGATTGAAAAACGCCTCAAAAATTAATCTATCCCCCAAAAAGTTAGACGATTACTTAAAGGACTGTTTTCGATAATTTTTAATTTCAGTTGAATTCGTCAGTGGTTATAGTAATCCAAATAATCCTTCACTTCTTCTACTATTTTCTCTTTTGTTTTAAATTCCTTGCCATAAACATGCCATTTTTAGTTGCCCCAAAAATGCTCCATTGCCACATATGCGTTAGAAGGAATATTGTAAAAACCCGTGGCTTCTCTGATACTCATTTTTCCATTCAAAATAGGTTGGAGAGCCTATAATTTAAATTCTGTTGTGTGATATTTACCCATAAAAAATCTGCACCTCAATTGTTGGTTGTTGAATCCAACTTTTGGAGTGCAGATCAGAATTCACCGCATTTTTATTTTACTGGCAATTATTTGCTAATCACTTCCAAGCCTCCCATATACGGACGCAGAACTTCAGGTACGGTAATTGAGCCGTCTTCATTTTGATAATTTTCAAGTACAGCGACTAACGTACGACCGACTGCCAAACCCGAGCCATTTAAAGTGTGTACCAAACGGGTTTTCTTATCACCTTTGGCTTTGCAACGCGCTTGCATACGACGCGCTTGGAAGTCCCACATATTAGAGCAAGAAGAAATTTCACGATATGTATTTTGTGCCGGCACCCATACTTCTAAATCATAGGTTTTACAAGAACCGAACCCCATGTCACCGGTGCAAAGTAGCACTTTACGATATGGAAGATTTAACAATTGCAACACTTTTTCTGCATGGCCGGTAAGCTCTTCCAAAGCTTCCATAGATTTATCCGGATCAACGATTTGTACCATTTCTACTTTGTCAAATTGATGCATACGAATTAAACCACGCGTATCGCGTCCGTAAGAACCCGCTTCAGAACGGAAACATGGCGTGTGAGCAGTCATTTTGATTGGCAATTCCGCTTCATCGATAATCACATCGCGCACTAAATTGGTAACAGGCACTTCGGCGGTTGGAATCAGTGCGTAAGGTTGTTCGCCTTCAAGCGCGTTGGTATGAAACAAATCTTCGCCGAATTTCGGTAATTGCCCTGTGCCGTAAAGGGTCGCGTGATTCACCAAATAAGGTACGTAAGTTTCTAAATAGCCGTGTTGTTCAGTATGTAAATCCAACATAAATTGCGCCAATGCACGATGCATTTTGGCGATTTGCCCTTTCATCACGGCAAAACGCGCACCGGCTAATTTGGCGCCAGCAGCGAAATCCAAGCCTTCCGCCAGTTCGCCCAAGGTGACGTGATCTTTAATTTCAAAATTAAAGGTACGCGGCACGCCCCAACGTAAAATTTCAAAGTTTTCCGTGTCATCTTTACCGAGTGGCACTTCCTCTGCCGGCAGATTCGGAATACTTAATGCAATTTTGTTGATCTCTAACAGCACCGCATCCAATTGCGTTTTCGCCTCATTTAATCGATTCCCCATATCGTCCACTTCAGCGAGTAATGGCGCGATATCTTCGCCGCGCCCTTTGGCAGCCCCAATCGCTTTCGAACGCGTATTGCGCTCCGCCTGCAAAGTTTCGGTTTGTACTTGAAGCGCTTTACGTTGCTCTTCTAAAGCGATGAGTTTTTCGGTATCCAAAATGAAATTACGTTTGATTTTTAATTTTTCTGCCGTTTCCGCTAAATTATTGCGAAGTAAATTCGGATCGATCATGATATTTTTCCTTACATTTCGTTGAAATAAAAATGCGGTTATTCTATCGTGAATTGGTAAAATAAACCAGTTAAAAGCCTTTTAATAACAAGGATTTTATAAAATATACGGCATGCATTAATCATTTTTGCTTGTCCCCATCAAACCACTTTATTTTGTGATCCGGTTCAAACTTTTAAGATTTCATTCTGTTAATTTTTTGTAAAAGGAGTAAAGTGAAGCCAGTTTTAACTAGCACAGGAGCTTGCCATGTTTCCCGAATTTAGAGATTTAATCACTAAACTTAAAAATACCGATGCCTATTTTGATCGTTTATTTGAAAAACATAACGAATTGGATCATGAAATTAAAAGCAAAGAAGAAAACATTCAACTTGCAACTCATACAGAAATTGAGATCTTGAAAAAAGAGAAATTACGGATTAAAGACGAACTTTATGCTTATTTAAGAAAAAAAGCGGCTGAATGAGGATATTTGAATAACAAAAATGCGCTTAATTTTTAAGCGCATTTTTTATTATCCGTTTTCGCATTATTCTTCTAAAATAACTTTGCCGATATAGCCAAGATGACGATGACGTTGTGCATAATCAATACCGTAGCCCACCACAAATTCATCGGGAATCTCAAAACCGACCCATTCCACCGGCACCTGCACTTCACGCCGCGACGGCTTATCCAGTAAAGTACAAATAGCCAAACTTGCCGGTTCGCGTAAATTCAAAATTTCACGTACTTTTTCCAACGTATAGCCGGTGTCGATAATATCTTCCACAATAAGTACGTGTTCGCCACGAATATCACCTTCCAAATCTTTGCTAATTCTTACATCATGATTAGTCGTCATTCCGCTACCGTAGCTCGATGTAGTCATAAATTCAATTTCAATGGGCAATTTCAGTTCGCGCACCAGATCCGCCATAAACATGAACGAACCGCGTAGTAATCCTACCACGATGAGTTTATTAATTTGTTTTGCTTGATAAAAAGCCGTAATTTCTTCGCCTAATGCAACAATACGTGACTTTACGTCCTCTTCCGAAATCAACACATCAACATGATGTTTTTTCATTTTATTTCCTTTTTAGGTAATGAGAGCAATCGGTGGACATTTTACAAAAAAAAAGCTGAAGTTTAAACTTTCAGCCTTTTTAACCCTAACGAATTTACTTTCTACTCTACCTGTCGGAGCAATCTGCAATCGCTACTGAACAGATGCGACCATACTAACAGAAAAGAACTTATTGTCAATAAGAATTATTCTCAATTTTAAATTAATTTCCCGAAATCTTCATTTTATCCAATAAAATCGAACCGGTTTGAATGTTGGAGCGATGCTCAATATCGTCGCCAACAGCAAGCATATTTTTCAACATATCTTGCAATCGTCCGGCGATGGTGATTTCTGCTACGGGATATTGAATTTCACCATTTTCTACCCAAAAACCGGAAGCACCCCGGGAATAATCGCCGGTTACGATATTCACCCCCTGCCCCATCACATCAGTGACTAACAAACCACTGCCCATTTCGCGCAAAAGAGCACTTAATCCGCCAGTTAAATTAGGTTGTACCAACCAGTTATGAATACCGCCGGCGTGCCCGTTACTTTGCATACCAAGTTTTTTACCGCTGTAATGGGTTAATAAATAGGTTTGCAGCACGCCATCTTGTACGATTTCCATATTTTGTGTGCGCACGCCTTCACTATCAAATGGCGTCGATGCCAAGCGACGTAATAAATGCGGACGTTCACTAAGGTTAAACCAACTCGGTAATAATCGTTCGCCCAATTTATCTAACAGAAAACTCGAATTACGGTACAAACTGCCACCGCTAATTGCTGCGGCAAAGTGAGACATAAGGCCGGTCGCCACATCATTTAAGAAAATCACCGGCACTTCACGCGTGCTGAGTTTTTGCGGATTTAAGCGTGCCAGTACTTTTTCCGCACAATTTTTACCCACCCAAATCGGCGAACACAATTTGTCGAATTCGCGCGAGACCGTATATTCATAATCGTTCTCTAAGGCATCTTGCACGCCGCCGATGACAGAACAAGACAATGAATAACGGCTGGACAAATAACTTTGCAGCATCCCGTGCGTATTGCCGTACACACGCACGCCGCAGTGCGAATTGAAACTCGCGCCATTACTGTTCACAATGCGTTCATCAGCTTCCAATGCGGTGCTCTCAGCGAGTCTCGCCAGTTCCGCAGCATGTTCCACGTTCACTTCGGCAGCGTGATACAGTGCTAAATCCGGCGCCTCAAATGCCATCAATTCTTTTTCGGCTAAGCCTGCACAGTCGTCAGGAGAAGTATATTTGGCAATCGCCAATGCAGCTTCAATTGCATTTTTAATTGCGCGTTTGCTTAAATCAGAAGTTGATGCATTGCCTTTTTGTTGTCCTAAATAAACGGAAATACCTAGCGCGCCATCATTGGTAAATTCGACATTTTCGATTTCCTGCAAACGGGTAGAAACGGACAAACCGCTCACTTTAGTGACGCTCACTTCTGCCGTTGCGCCTGCTTTTTGCGCAGTCTCAAGAGCAAAACTCACCGCATCGCGTAAATCTTGTTGTTGCGCCTTCAAAAGTGCGGTCTGATTTTCAACTGTTTTCATAAGTTTACCCCGGTAAAAATTTGCCGCATTTTATCTTATTTCCAAAGTTTATGCTAAAATGCGCGCCAAATTTCAAAAAAGGAATGACATGGCAAAAGGCAAAAAGAAAGACGTTTTTGATTGGGAAGATGAAGAGCAAGAAGAAATCATTTGGGTCAGTAAAAGCGAAATCAAACGTGATGCGGAGGAGCTCAAACAACTCGGTGAAAAACTGGTGAACTTAACCAAAGCCAATCTGACTAAAATGCCGCTTGACGATTCTTTACTGGATGCAGTGGAACTGGCTCAACGCTTGCAAAAAGAAGCGCGCCGCCGCCAGTTGCAGTATATCGGTAAATTATTACGCGGTATGGATGTGGAGCCAATTCGTGAAGCCCTTGCCAAAATTGAAAACAAACATAATCAACAACAAGCGATGCTGCATAAATTGGAAAAAGTACGCGACGAATTGGTGGAAAAAGGCGATGCAGCACTCACCAACTTATTGAACGATTATCCGAAAGCAGATCGCCAACAACTACGTAATTTAATACGTGCCGCGCAAAAGGAACAAGCGCAAAACAAGCCTTCCAAAGCTTATCGTGAAATTTATCAAATATTAAAAACGTTGATGCTGACAGATTAACCCTACCGACCGGGCATCTTTGGGTTTAACCGTAAAAAGTATGGTTTGTCACTCTTTTGAACAGGATTTAAACATTTTTTATGAATATTCGTTGGAATAGCGTTCTTGGTCTCGCCTCGCTGTGTTTACTAGGTTGGTATTATTCGCTTAATCAAGACGACAGCGATTTGCAAAGCTTGGTTAAAACGCCGGACAGCCCGGATTATATCGGTAATAAGATGGAAACTACCGTTTTTTCACCGGAAGGTAAAAAACAATATTTAGCCTTTTCCGAGAAAGTGGAACATTTCGGCCAAAACGGTAAAACTAACTTTACTGCGCCGTTGGTTTATCTGTTCAATTTTCCCGCCGATAATTCCGTGCCAAAAAATGAGTCGGCTAAATTACCGGAAACGCAAAGTTGGAAATTAAGCGCACTGAATGCGGTGCTCACCAGAGACGAGATGCTTTATCTAACAGGCGATGTGGTGGTGGAAAGTTTGACGCCGGCTTCCCGTCTGCAACGTATTGAAACCGAATCGGCGACGGTAAATTTAAAAACACAAGATATTACATCGAACGAAGCCGTTAAAATCAATGGACAAAATTTTAATTCCACCGGTTTAAAAATGGTCGGAAATTTACGCCAGCAAGCGGCAACCTTAAAGGAACAAGTAAAAACATATTATGAAATTAGCAAACCGTAAACTTCTTCTCATTTCCACTTTGATGATGACTTCCCTTTCTGCTTTCGCCTTAAGAGAAGATTCCAATCAACCAATTAATATCGTGTCGGATAATCAATCCCTAGACATGGAAAGCAGCGTAGTAACATTCACCGATAATGTGGTGATTACTCAAGGTTCAATTTTAATTAACGCCAATAAAGTGGTAATCACCCGTCCGGCAACAAATTCCGGCAACAAAGAAACCGTGGAAGCATTCGGCAATCCGGTGACCTTCCACCAAGTCATGGACGATGGCAAACCGGTGGATGGTAAAGCGAACAAAGTGCACTACGATCTTGGTAGCGAGTTCTTAACACTAACCGGCAATGCGGAGTTAAAACAGCTTGATAGCAAAATTAACGGCGAACGTATTACTTATGATGTGAAAAAACAGCAGTTAAAGGCTAACGGCGGTAAATCTCGCGTACAAACACTGCTGATTCCAGCCCAATTACAACAAAAAGGGACGAAATAATCGATGTCTGTTTTACATGCGGAATTTCTCGCAAAAAGTTATAAAAGCCGCAAAGTGGTTTCCGATGTCAGCCTGACCGTACATTCCAATGAAATCGTCGGCTTACTCGGACCGAATGGTGCAGGCAAAACCACTACTTTCTATATGGTTGTGGGATTGGTTCGTCAAGACGAAGGCAAAATCGTCATTGACGGTGAAGATATTAGTTTCCTTCCGATGCATAGTCGCGCGCAACGTGGAATCGGTTATCTACCTCAAGAAGCCTCTATTTTTCGTCGCTTAAGCGTTTACGATAACTTAATGGCAGTATTAGAAATCCGTAAAGATCTCACGCCTGAGCAACGTCGAGAAAGAGCGGATGAGTTAATCGAAGAATTTAATATCGGTCACATTCGTGACAGCCTTGGGCAAGCGCTTTCCGGCGGGGAACGGCGTCGTGTGGAAATCGCGCGCGCACTGGCGGCAAACCCAAAATTCATTTTGTTAGACGAGCCCTTCGCCGGTGTTGATCCGATTTCTGTCACCGACATTAAGAAAATCATCACTGATTTACGCAATCGCGGTTTGGGCGTATTAATCACCGACCACAATGTGCGCGAAACCCTAGACGTGTGCGAACGCGCTTATATTGTAGGCGAAGGCAAAATTATTGCCACCGGTACACCGCAAGAAGTGATGAATGACGAGCACGTGAAACGCGTATATCTCGGTGAACAATTTAAATTATAAAGATGAAATTAACCGAACTCTTTCGCCCTGAAAATATCCGTCAGGGCGTTTGCTTTTCCAGCAAAAAACGACTTTTCGAATCCATTGCAAATTTCGTAACGGAACAAATGCATTGTGGTGACAAAGGCGAACAAGCTTGTTTTGAATGCTTATTTAACCGTGAAAAACTCGGCAATTCGGGCCTTGGCAACGGTGTTGCCATGCCGAAAGCGAAAATGCCGAGCGGCACCACCAATGCCCCCATCGCTGTTTTTATGCAATTGGCACAACCGATTGATTATGATGCGCCGGACGGTAAACCGGTAGATTTGATCTTCGCCATACTGGTGCCGGAAGAACAATGCCAAAATTATATTCCGGTGCTTTCCGATTTAACGGAAAAGCTCGCCGACAAAAACTTTCTGAAACAATTACGTTCGGCTCAAAATACGGACGAAATTTGGCAAATTTTTGAAATTGCCGATCAAACTGAAAAATCGACAGTTTCCGACGAGAAACAAACCGCTTAATCGCATATCTTGAGAGGTTTTTATGGAAATT
This sequence comes from Aggregatibacter sp. HMT-949, assembly GCF_041734645.1. Taxonomy (NCBI): domain Bacteria; kingdom Pseudomonadati; phylum Pseudomonadota; class Gammaproteobacteria; order Pasteurellales; family Pasteurellaceae; genus Aggregatibacter; species Aggregatibacter sp. HMT-949. The sequence continues at coordinate 1,168,678 of NZ_CP162010.1, forward strand.
ATCATTATCAGCGGCCGCTCCGGCGCCGGAAAATCTGTGGCATTACGCGCATTAGAGGATATGGGCTATTACTGTGTGGATAATCTTCCTCTAGACTTACTGCCGCAACTTGCCGATATTCTCGCTAAAACTCAAAGTGCGGTGGCTATCAGTCTGGATATTCGCAATTTGCCCGATTCGACTCATTCGTTGAATCAAATCCTAAATGATATTCAGCAACAGTACGCCACTAAAATTATTTTCTTAGATTCCGACCGTAGTACACTGATCCGTCGCTACAGCGATTCGCGCCGTTTGCATCCGCTTTCCAGTAAAGATCTTTCTCTTGAAGCCGCAATTGATGCCGAATATCAACAACTCGAACTGCTGGTTCAACACGCAAATTTGATTATTGATACCACGCATATTTCTACCCACACTTTGGCAGAGCGCTTGCGCGAATTTTTACGCGGCAACAAGGATAAAGAGCTCAAAATTATCGTAGAATCTTTCGGTTTCAAATATGGTATTCCGCTTGATGCAGACTATGTGTTTGATGTGCGTTTTTTACCGAACCCGCACTGGGATCCGGCACTTCGTCCGATGACCGGCTTAGATGCACCGGTCGCAGATTTTTTGAACAGCCATACGGAAGTGAACGAATTTATTTATCTCACCCGAAACTACATTGAAACATGGTTGCCGATGTTGGAAAAAAACAACCGCAGCTATTTAACCATCGCGATTGGTTGCACCGGAGGCAAACACCGCTCCGTGTATATCGCCCAACAAATCGGCGAATATTTTCAAGCCAAAGGGAAAAACGTACAGATTCAGCATAAATCTCTTGAACGGCAAAAAAGTAAGACACAAGCCTAAAATAAAAAATAGGCTAAATCCTTTATAAATCAACAAATTAATTTATTCGTGCCTTCGCCGCAAAAGCGATACTGAAGACTCACAGCGAAGAGTGAAATCAGCACCGCATTGGAGCCAGTTCCAATGCGGTGCTATTTTGGCATCACGCTTATACTTCGACTAAGCTTCTTCCACAAAGCCTAATGCGGTTTCCACCACCTCATTGGGAAAGCCAATAATTGAAAATCTGCAACGAAGGTGCGAATTAGCACCGCATTGAAGCCTTAGATATTGTCGGATGTTTTTTTACTAAACGATATATTCGGCAAAAATCTGCTCAAGATTTTCTAGCAGTGCTGTTTTCCCGCCAATCTCTTCATTTTGCCAAGACAAAATTAAAATCTCTGACGAAAATTGTTTAATCGCCTGTTCCGCCAACGGCAAATAGCTAATATGCCAAGGCTCACGCCCGATTTTTTTATTTTTCGGCATCTGCGTAAACGGCAGCGCGAAATCAAAGTGCGGTAGATTTTCCGTAAGAAATTCACTCAATTCAAAAAAATAACCGCCTTTTTCATACTCCCAAGGCTCAAGTTGCAACGTCTGCCCTTGCGGCAATAAATCGGGATCGAAAATATCAATTTCCGTGCCCCAATGATGACGGCTCGCCCCCGGCAAGGCAGACCAACGCAAAATCGCCAGGCATTTTTGCCAATCGTCCAACTGACCTAACTCCAATGCGGTGCCGAAATCATCGTGCACTTTACGCTCACCGCTGAATTTACCGTTCCAAATAAGTTGTTGGCGCGCAAAATCACGAAAGCTGCTGGCCGGTTGTAAATTAAAGCCATTGTTGACCGCACTTTGCTGTAAGCCTTGAAAGGCTTTCGCCGCTTCCGCCTGTAAAAAATGGTTTGGCGAATGTGGCGTCGGTAAATGGATCAAATGCGCGCGGGATTTGCCGGTAAGCATTTCTGGGGTCAATTTCATTTTAGCTATCCAATAAATTCACGAGCATTTGACGATAAATCTGACCGCACTTGGCAAGATCATCTACGTTCACGCACTCATTGACTTTATGAATGGTCGTATTAAGCGGCCCAAATTCCACCACTTCCGCGCCCATCAGCGCAATGAAACGCCCATCTGACGTACCGCCGCCTGTTTCTGCTTGTGGCGTCACGCCCGTAATTTGTTCAATGGCAGACGTGACGGAATCCAATAATTTACCCGGTTTGGTTAAAAACGGTTTGCCGGAAAGATTCCATTCAATACGATATTTCAAACCGTGTTTTTCCAACATTTCGGCGACTTTTTGTTTGATCATCTCATCCGTCACTTCCGTGCAATAACGCAAATTAAACTGCACGTAAAGCTCACCCGGAATCACGTTATTACTGCCCGTACCAGCATGAATATTGGCGATTTGCAGGCTGGTTGGCGGGAAAAATTCGTTACCGTTGTCCCATTGGTAAGTGGTGAGTTCCTGCAAGAATGGGGCGACTTTGTGAATCGGATTTTCCGCTAAATGGGGATATGCCACATGGCCTTGAACGCCTTGAATATAGAGGTTACCCGTAATTGAACCGCGACGACCATTTTTGACCACATCGCCCAAGGTTTTTGAGCTGGACGGCTCGCCCACCATGCAATACGTGATTTTCTCACCGCGCGCCATCAAGGTGTCTACCACGCGCACCGTGCCATCTTTCGCAGCCGCTTCTTCATCGGAGGTAATCAACAAAGCGATTGTGCCGGCATGATTCGGATGGGTTTTCACATACTCTTCCGCTGCCACAATCATTGCTGCCAGCGAACCTTTCATATCCGCTGCGCCACGCCCGTAAAGCACATCGTCCACAATTTTTGCCTCGAAGGGCGGATACGTCCATTGGCTTTCGTCGCCCGTCGGCACCACATCCGTATGCCCGGCAAAAGCAATCACCGGTTCCCCCGAACCATGCTTTGCCCACAAGTTTAAGGTGTCGTTAAACGGCATCCACTCAATTTGAAAGCCTAATTTTTCTAAACGTTCTACAATCAGTTGCTGGCAACCTTCGTCATTCGGGCTAATAGAGGGACGGCGGATTAAATCTTGCGCCAGAGAAACCACTTTTTCTTGCATAAAAACTCCTAAAAAAATCACCACACTTTAGGCAAAAACAGCTTGATATTCTTTTTCGTCAAAACCAATCAATGCCTTCCCCTCTTGCAAAATAATCGGGCGTTTAATCAGTGTAGGATTCTCGGCAAGCACAGAAAGTGCGGTGGCTTTTGACAACGTTTTTTTCACGTCTTCATTGAGATTGCGCCAAGTTGTGCTGCGTTTATTCACCAAATTTTCCCAACCGAATTGCGCTTCCGCTTTTTCTAAAAAACTCGCTTCTAAGCCATCCACGCGGTAATCATGCAATTTGTGTTCAATATTGTGATCCGCAAGCCACTTCAAGGCTTTTTTCATGGTGTCACAGTTTTTAATGCCGTAAACAGTGATCATATTTTCATCTCTCATCTTCAGTAGTTCTAATGTTAATTTTTCAATATCGTTTTTTCTATACAGACACTCTAGCCAAGTGTCAGGAATATCTTTGACACCATAGTAAGCGCCTGCAATTTGTCCACAGATTGAGGCATTAGTATCCGCATCATCACCCAAATTTGCCGCCATTAATACTGCATCTTTAAAATTATCCGTATGCCAAAACGCCCAAAGCGCTACTTCTAGACTATCAACAACATAACCGATACTACCGACGTCATCAGATTTTTTATTTTTAAATTCGCCAAGACAGATATGTGTTAACTTATCAAAAGTTAACGCATCTTTATCTTGAAATAATTGGTCTTTGGTCAGACCTTGAAAAATACGCAAAATCAATGTTGAAAAATATTGGCAAGACTGAATTGCTTCAGATGTAGCATGCGTAGTTTTTGAACTTAACTCTGCATACTTTAAAACATTTTCATGATTTTGATGATAACGCAAAATGACGGGCATTAAGCGCATTAAAGAACCATTACCTGAATATTTTGCATCGGTTCTAGGAGTATAAGGATTACCTGTTTTTCTAAATTCCCCCAGCATAAACGCTACCTGCTTACCAATACCAAAGGTATGTGGAAGGCTTGAGTTTTTTCCTGTGTTCGCCCATTCATAATAGCGATTCATTTGGTCAAGGGGATCAAACTCAGGCTTAGCAACTAAACTTTCAGCTAAGCAAATCGCCATGGACGTATCGTCAGTCCAATGTCCTTTGGGCAAACGAAATTTTCCCCCACTTCGCATATCTGTTAACGGTCTAAAACTTCCTCTAGGGCAAAATTCCACGACTGAACCTAGGGCATCTCCACAAGCTAATCCTAGGAAGCCACCTAATGCTCTTTCTTCAATATTTATCATTATTTTTATCTCCCAAAAATAAAAAAATCCCCAATCAAATTAGATTAGGGATTTTAACCATTACATTAATCAATCACAAATAGATTAACCCAATAGCTTATTGATACGCTTAATAAACGCCGCCGGATTTTCTAACGAACCGCGTTCTGCAAGCATGGCTTGTTCCAACAACAATTCTATCCAATCGGCAAATTCCGCTTCATCGGCAATGTCGGCGACTTTTTTCACCAAGTGATGTTCCGGATTTAATTCAAACGTGTATTTCACTTCCGGCACTGGTTGACCTGCTGCAGCAAAAAGTTTGGCCATTTGCGTGGTCATTTGGTCGTTGTCGGTGGACACCACGGCAGGCGTATCCGTTAAATTATGGGTCACGCGCACGTCTTTTACACGATCGCCAAGCAAGGTTTTCACGCGCTCAATCACGCTACCAAAGGCTTCATCTTGTTCTTTTTGCGCGTCGGATTCTTTATCCGCCAAATCGCCTAAATCCAAGTTCGCTTTGGTGATACTTTGCAACGGTTTGCCGTCAAATTCCGTTAAGTAGCTCAACATCCATTCGTCAATGCGGTCAGAAAGTAGCAACACTTCAATGCCTTTTTTGTTGAACAATTCCAAGTGCGGGCTGTTTTTTGCCGCCACATAGCTGTCTGCCGTAATGTAATAGATGGCTTTTTGACCTTCTTTCATGCGGGCAACATAGTCTTCTAATGACACGGTTTGTTCGGCTCCGTCATTGCGGGTTGAAGCAAAACGCAATAATTTCGCAATGGCTTCTTTATTGGCAAAATCTTCTGCCGGCCCTTCTTTCAAGACTAAACCGAACTCTTTCCAGAATTGTTGGTATTTTTCCGCATCCTCTTTCGCCAGTTTTTCCAACATTTGTAAAGAACGTTTGGTTAAGGCTTTGCGGAGTGCGGCAGTCACTTTATTATCCTGCAAAATTTCACGGGATACATTTAACGGCAAATCATTGCTGTCGATTAAACCACGCATAAAACGTAGATAATTCGGCATAAATTGTTCCGCATCATCCATAATAAACACGCGCTGCACATAGAGTTTTAAGCCGTGTTTATGCTCGCGATTGAATAGATCCCAAGGGGCTTTAGACGGCACATAAAGCAGGCTGGTATATTCCTGATTACCTTCTACTTTGTTATGCGCCCATAAAAGTGGATCGGCAAAATCGTGGCTGATGTGTTTATAAAATTCTTTGTATTCCTCATCGGAAATGTCGTTTTTAGAACGTGTCCACAAGGCATCGGATTTATTGATTTTTTCCCATTTTTCGCCGGTTTCTTTGCCTTCATCGTCATATTCTTTGGTCAGCATTTCTACCGGTAAACCGATATGATCGGAATATTTACCGATAATTTCACGCAAACGCCAATCGTTTAAGAATTCTTTTTCCTCTTCGCGCAAATGCAAGATCACATCGGTGCCACGGGATTTTTTCTCAATATCCGCCACGGAATACTCGCCTTCGCCGGCAGATTCCCAAAGCACGCCTTTATCAGCCGGCTCGCCTGCAGCGCGGGTTTTCACGGTGACTTTATCGGCAACGATAAACGCCGAATAGAACCCCACACCGAATTGACCGATAAGTTGGCTGTCTTTGGCTTGATCTTGCCCAAGTGCAGTCAAAAATTCTTTTGTTCCGGATTTGGCAATCGTACCCAAATGATCGATGACTTGTTCACGAGTCATCCCGATGCCGTTATCGCTGATAGTCAAGGTGCCTTTTTCCGCATCTGCGCTGATACGCACGCGCAATTCGCCGTCGCCGGCATATAAATCGGGATTGGAAAGGGCTTTGAAACGGAGTTTATCCGCCGCATCAGAGGCATTGGAAATCAGCTCACGCAAGAAAATTTCTTTGTTGGAATACAAAGAATGGATCATTAATTGTAAAAGTTGTTTGACTTCCGATTGGAAGCCACGGGTTTCTTGATTTTGTGACATCATTTTTTCCTTTTATGGTAAATTAAAATCGAACGTCACAGATATAAGAATGAAACGAAAATTTTCAAGAGAAAAATATGGAAACGATGCAATATTGCAAATACACAAAAAAGTTGCCGAATCTAAACATGAATTGAATGCTAAAAATAGCACCGCATTGGAATCAGTCCAATGCGGTGCTATTTTACGATCATAATTTCCGCGTCGATAATTTCCGCGTCGTGGAGAGCTAAATCATTTAGCAGTTAAACCGCACCTCGGAAAAGAAATTAGAATTTATAACCAACACCGACCTTTGCCCCGTAGTTATTTACTTTGGTATCGTCAAAATTACCCAAACGGTTATATTCCACACCGCCGTTTGCGTACCATTTTTCATCTAAATTATATTTTGCACCGGCAACTACGCCATAGCCTAATTTGGTGTCGGAAGAACTTTTATAACGTTGCTCCGCGCGATCGTCATATTTGAATCGGTTTGCAGCGACACGTGCACCAACATAAGGTTTAACGCGGGAATTTAGGTCAAAATCATAAAGCACAGATGCCCCTAAACCTTGAATTTTCGCACCTTCGACTTTACCGTGATGAGTGTAATCACCGGCAACGCGCACGTTCCCCAATTGATAACCTACGGCAACTCGCGGCTCTACTTTGGTTTTGTGATTGCCATTCGCCGAAGTTCTTGAAAGGCCAACATCACCTTCCGCATAAACGCCCGCGTTAGCGTTGGAAGCTATCGCAAAAGCACCGATAATTATGGCTAAAAAAGACTTTTTCATGTGAGACTCCTTTGTTCTTTAGTCGAATTAATTAAACCGTCTAAAATGTAGCATAACTACAATTAATTTTCACCGACAAAAACCAATTTTCCCTTACATTTTCGACATAAATATTCTACGCCTTCTTTTAAAATTCGATTATGGCGACGAGCGCTTAATAAATGCGTTTGGCAAGCACAATGATACTCGAAGGTTTGACCTTGCACGTTTCGCACGTCAAATTGATGACAAGTATCCGCCGACAATTGAAAAACTTGATTCATTACCCTCTGCCATTCTTGTCCGTGCGGTTTTACGCGACCAAAAACTTGATAGGTAATTAAATGCCCCAATTCATGTGGCACCACTTGACGGATAAATTCTTCGCTATTTTCCACCAGTAAAGTGCGATTAAATTTAATTTCGTTTTTTTGTAAATATGCGACGCCTGCTTTCATTCCGCGTAAATCATAACCAACCGTCGGCATCGGAAATTCACGTTTGAAATAACTTTCCGCAAGACGTAAAGATTCCGCCAACTTACGCTGAACCTGCATTTTTAAATGTCGAAATTGTGTTTGTGGTGAAAGCATAAAAATTAGAAAAAACAAAAACCGCTAGATTAGCGGTTTTTGATTCATATATAAGAGGTTATTTTAACCCGGCTGCGGCGCGTAATTCTTCCGCACGATCGACTTTTTCCCACGGGAATTGTTCACGACCAAAGTGACCGTAAGCCGCTGTTGCTCGATAAATCGGTTGAATTAAATTCAACATTTTGATTAAACCGTAAGGACGCAAATCGAAGAATTCACGCACTAACGCGACTAATAGTTCATTCGCTACTTTACCCGTACCGAACGTTTCTACCATGATGGATGTCGGCTCAGCCACACCGATGGCATAAGAAAGCTGAATTTCACAACGTTCCGCTAAGCCGGCTGCAACGATATTTTTCGCCACATAACGTGCAGCATAAGCGGCAGAACGGTCCACTTTTGATGGATCTTTACCGGAAAATGCACCACCACCATGACGCGCCGCGCCACCGTAAGTATCTACGATAATTTTACGACCGGTTAAACCACAGTCGCCCATCGGGCCTCCGATAACGAAACGACCGGTCGGATTAATAAAGAATTTAGTGTCTTTCGAAAGCAATTCGCTCGGCAATACCGGCTTGATGATTTCCTCCATCACCGCTTCGTGCAAATCTTTTTGCGCGATTTCTGCCGAATGTTGAGTGGAAAGTACCACCGCATCCACGCCGACGATTTTATCGTTTTCATATTTCAAGGTAACTTGGCTTTTCGCATCCGGACGCAACCATGGCAAGGTGCCGTTTTTACGTACTTGCGCTTGTCTTTCCATTAAACGATGCGCATAGGTAATTGCTGCCGGCATCAACACGTCGGTTTCATTCGTTGCATAACCGAACATAATACCTTGGTCACCTGCTCCTTGATCCAACGGATTCTCACGATCCACGCCTTGATTAATGTCTGCCGATTGTTTACCAATGGCATTTAACACCGCACAAGAATGACCGTCAAAGCCCATATCAGAATGCTCATAACCGATCTCACAAATCACTTTACGAGTTAGATTTTCAATATCTACCCAAGCGGAAGTGGTAATCTCGCCGCCCACCAGCGCCATACCGGTTTTCACATAAGTTTCGCATGCCACGCGGGCTTTTGGGTCTTGTTTTAGGATCTCATCGAGCACCGCATCGGAAATTTGATCGGCGATTTTATCAGGATGTCCTTCTGACACGGACTCGGAAGTAAATAAGTAACTAGACATAGTTTTCCTCATTGAATTTAGATGTATTGACGTATAGACGGCTATAATACGGATTTTTGTTTAATAAGCAAGCACTATTACGCGATAATTCAAAACGAATTGCTTGCCTTTTTATCGATGCCTTGAAAAAAGGGATTTCTCTCCGAAATCCCTTCGCGTTATTTTTTCGTAATTAACCAGCAATTATGAATTTGTTTGTTGCGTTCAAAATCCAACGGTAACGTCTTATGCGAAATGAGCACCGCATTGAACCCAAGCTCTTCCAGTGTCGCAAAATCCATTTTAAAGCCACGTTTATTGTTAGAAAACACGATAGTGCCGTTCGGACGCAAAATACGTTTTAAATTCGTCATCAACTTAATGTGATCCCGTTGCACGTCCCAGCTAGCTTCCATACGTTTGGAATTGGAGAACGTCGGCGGATCCACAAAAATTAAATCGAACCGGCAATCGCATTTTTCTAGCCATTGCAAACAATCCGCTTGAATGAGTTTATGCTGTTTGCCTTCAATATCGTTAAGCAATAAATTTTGTTCTGCCCAATTGAGATACGTATTCGACATATCTACAGTGGTGGTAGATTTCGCACCGCCTAACGCCGCGTGCACCGTCGCCGAGCCGGTGTACGCAAACAGATTCAGGAAATCCTTACCTTGCGCCATTTCACCCAACATTTTGCGGGTTAGACGGTGATCCAAAAACAAGCCTGTATCCAAATAATCCGTCAGGTTCACCCACAATTTCGCGCCGTATTCGTTCACATAAAAATATTCGCCTTTGTTCGCCAGTTTTTCATATTGATTAGTGCCTTTTTGTTTTTGACGCACTTTTAAAATCAACTTATTGGTTGCAATGCCGGTAACGTTCAACGTAGCATTTACCGCATCCAACAAGCGCTGACGGGCTTTATTTTCATCAATATTTTTCGGCGCAGCATATTCCTGCACGACAATATGATCGCCGTAACGATCTACCGCCAAATTATATTCCGGCAAATCCGCGTCATATAAGCGATAAGCGTCTAGCCCTTGTTGCTTCGCCCATTTCTCAATTTTCTTGATATTCTTTTGCAGACGATTAGCAAAATCCACCGCTACCTCAGGTAAAGAAGAGCGCTCAGATTCAGCCGCACTTTCCACCCGTTTGGCAATTTGGTAATTCTTCTGCACACAATCCAATGGACCGTTTTTCGCTTTAAATTGACGATGGGAACGCAAACGCAGGCAATCCAACAGGTTCGGCTCGCCACTGAAAATAGACAGGTTCCAACCGGCAAACTGTTGTTTCAAACGTTGCCCGAATACAGAATATAAGGCAATCAATGCCGGTGCGGTGCCTAAACGTTCGCCGTATGGCGGATTACAAATCACCGTACCCGCCAAGTTCGGGCTTGGATTTTTAATCGCTGCCACATCGCCCTGTTGCCATTGCATTAAATGCGCTACGCCGGCATTTTTAGCGTTTTGTTTGGCTTTTCGCAACACCTGATGATCCAAATCGAAACCGTAAAAGTGCGGTGGATTTTCACGTTGTTTTTCCGCTTCCGCCAACGCTAAAGCCGCTTCTTTCACTCTTTCCCACGCCGTCTGATTATGCCCCTGCCAAAAATCAAAGCCCCAATGTAGACGATACAACTGCGGCGCAATTTGTGCTTCCATTTGGGCCGCTTCAATTAGCAACGTACCGGAACCGCACATCGGATCCACTAACGGCGTGCCTTTTTGCCAGCCGGAACGCAACACTATCGCCGCTGCCAACGTTTCACGCAACGGCGCTTTGCCGGTATCTTCACGATAACCGCGTATGTGCAACGCATCACCGCTTAAATCGAGCGAAATCACCACCTCATCCCGATTTAAATAGGCATGAATGCGAATATCCGGCTGCGCTTTGTCCACATTTGGACGAGCACGCCCACGACGTTCAAAATAATCCACGATGCCGTCTTTCACACGCATCGCGCCGAATTGAGTGTGGCGAATTTCCTGATTCGTACCGTTAAAATCCACGAAAAATGTCACGCGCTCATCAAACTGAGTCAACCAATTAAAGCCCGATACGGCGGCATAAAGATCAAGATCGCTGTAAACTTTGGTTTCAATTAACGGAATTAAAATGCGCGACGCTAAGCGCGACCAAAGTAACGTACGATAAAGCGTTTCATCATCCGCTTGATAATGCACTCCGCCTTGTACGACTTTTGCATCTTGCGCACCAAGCTCAGTGAGTTCAACTTTTAGGAGTTCTTCAAAACCACGAGAAGTGGTGGCAAATAGGTATTTCATGTAGATTCTCGGTAGGAAAAAAATCGGCGCGGATTATAGCATAAGTTTCAACTTGGTTAATTTAAATCGGCTTTCGCCAGACGAAGACGAACGAAAGTATCCAAATCGACAAAGAATGAATAAGCCTTGAGCTTTTTTAAGATAGGTTAAATTTGTGTTGAAAATCTAGATGATGACAATAAAGAGTGGTGGGTCGTGAAGGATTCGAACCTTCGACCAACGGATTAAAAGTCCGCTGCTCTACCGACTGAGCTAACGACCCTAAAGGCTTGATATTAAATGAGGAATTTTAAAGGATAGATAATCTTTAAAATGGTGCCCGAAGCCAGACTTGAACTGGCACGCCTCGAAAGGCGAGGGATTTTAAATCCCTTGTGTCTACCGATTCCACCACTCGGGCAAATTGGAGCGGGAAACGAGGCTCGAACTCGCGACCCCGACCTTGGCAAGGTCGTGCTCTACCAACTGAGCTATTCCCGCATTTGCTTATTGCTAAACAACGGCGCGTATTTTACCGATTTACGAAATGCTGTCAAACGAAAATCAACAAAAAAGTATCGACTGCTTAAAAATAATTCAAATGCCTAAAATCTATTCTATTACTGATAAATTTGAATAAGCGTTTGCATACACTTAAGCTTACACTTCGCAGCTCGTGTTAAACGTTTGCTATTCAGTTTTTCTACGCAACGAAACCTCGCCACCGTTAAACATCTTCAATTCAGCACCGCATTGAACCCGCAAATAACCACGCTTATCAATACCTTGCTCAATACCGGAAATCAAGCGTTGTTCCGTAATCACATTCACTTCACTGTTGAAAAACGCATTATGATTTTGCCACGCTTTTTGAAATTCAGCATTAATGCCTTCTTTTTCAAAGCGCTCTAAACGCGCATATAAATGTTGAATCAATGTTGGAAACAAGGTTTGACGATCAATATCGGGATCCATTTCACTCAACTGCGCATAAGGCTGACTAATTTCCGTTTGCGTCGGCAATGACACATTAATCCCTACGCCAATCACCAAATTCAACAGGCCATTTTTATGATTGGCAATTTCCACCAAAATCCCGCCGAGTTTTCGTCCGTCGAACAAAATATCATTCGGCCATTTCACTTGCACGTTCAACACTTCGGCAATCGCCAAACCAATCACTAAACTCAACCCCTCAATAGATTTTCTCGGGTCGAACGTCCAATAAAAACTAAAAATCATCTGCCCGGCAAAAGGGGAAAGCCATTGACGTCCACGTCGCCCTCTGCCTGCCGTTTGATACTCAGCAAGGCAAAGATCGCCTTTATTTAAATTCGGAATATTCTGCAAAATCCATTCATTTGTAGAACTCATGACGGGCTGGTAATGCACCTGATAAGGCGAAAGTGCGGTCGAAATTTGTAAAGAATTTAATAAGGGAAGTTGCGGCACTAAACAATAGCCTTGTGCCGTTTCGATAATATTCAGCCCGGCGTCACGAAATTGTTGTAAATCCTCGGCTAAATTTTGTGAAAACTCGATCAAATTCGACCGCACTTTTTCCTCGCCGTCGGCGAGGTGGCTCAAGAGCACCGCATTCATATTTTTCCTCCGCGTAAACGTTTGCGAATCATAGCACAAAACGAAAAATTCATTTCCAAAATGACGCGAAATCTGTATAATCCCGCCGCAATATTTTTTAACTTCAACTTAGCGAGAATATTGCAATGTCTTTACGTATCAAACAAGAAGCCCTAACTTTTGACGATGTTTTACTCGTCCCTGCGCACTCTACCGTGCTTCCAAACGCTGCCGACCTTTCCACTCAACTCACCAAAGAAATTCGCTTAAATATCCCCATGCTTTCTGCGGCAATGGATACCGTAACGGAAACCAAATTAGCCATCTCTTTAGCGCAAGAAGGCGGTATCGGTTTTATTCATAAAAATATGAGCATCGAACGCCAAGCGGATCGCGTGCGTAAAGTGAAAAAATTTGAGAGCGGTATCGTGTCTGAGCCTGTCACCGTTTCCCCTGATTTAACCCTTGCCGAACTTAGCGAATTAGTGAAGAAAAACGGCTTTGCAGGCTACCCTGTAGTCGATGCTGAAAACAACTTAATCGGGATTATCACCGGTCGTGATACCCGCTTCGTGAAAGATTTAAGCAAAACCGTTTCGCAAGTAATGACCAAAAAAGACCGCTTGGTCACCGTGAAAGAAGGTGCAGCGCGTGATGAAATTCTTGCCTTAATGCACGAACACCGCGTGGAAAAAGTGCTTGTGGTGGACGACAGCTTCAAGCTCAAAGGGATGATTACCGTAAAAGACTTCCAAAAAGCAGAACAAAAACCAAATGCGTGTAAAGATGAATTTGGTCGTTTACGCGTAGGTGCTGCAGTAGGTGCTGGCCCGGGTAACGAAGAACGTATTGATGCATTAGTGAAAGCCGGTGTTGATGTGTTGTTAATCGACTCTTCTCACGGTCATTCAGAAGGCGTGTTACAACGCGTGCGTGAAACCCGCGCAAAATACCCTAACCTTCCCATCGTGGCAGGTAACGTAGCAACCGCTGAAGGCGCCATCGCCCTTGCTGACGCCGGCGCAAGTGCCGTAAAAGTGGGTATCGGACCGGGTTCAATCTGTACCACCCGTATCGTCACCGGCGTGGGCGTGCCACAAATCACCGCTATCGCAGACGCGGCTGCGGCATTAAAAGATCGCGGCATTCCGGTAATTGCCGACGGCGGTATCCGTTTCTCCGGCGACATCGCCAAAGCGATTGCTGCAGGCGCAAGCTGTGTAATGGTCGGTTCAATGTTTGCAGGCACAGAAGAAGCCCCGGGCGAAATCGAACTTTACCAAGGCCGTGCCTTCAAATCCTACCGCGGAATGGGTTCATTAGGTGCCATGGCTAAAGGCTCTTCAGATCGTTACTTCCAATCGGATAACGCGGCAGACAAACTTGTACCAGAAGGTATCGAAGGCCGCATTCCATACAAAGGCTACTTAAAAGAAATTATCCACCAACAAATGGGCGGATTACGTTCGTGCATGGGCTTAACCGGTTGCCCGACTATCGAATCCTTACGCACCAAAGCCGAATTTGTGCGTATCAGCGGCGCAGGCATCAAAGAATCTCACGTTCACGACGTGACGATTACCAAAGAAGCCCCGAACTATCGTATGGGCTAACCGTGGGGTGGGCTTTAGCCCACCTTTTGTTATTTAAAGTGCGGTTGATTTTGTAAAAGTTTTGAAGTTCACTCTAAAGGAAAAAAACATGAAGAAATTACTTATCGTTACCTTTCTAGGTTTATTAACTGCCTGCTCTATTCTGGGAACGACTTATTCAGGCAATACTATCGCCGATAACACATTAAAGTCAGATGTAGAACAATCTTTAGGCAAACTATTCTTTTACGATACATCATGTCGAGTATCTTCCATTCATACCGAAATTGATAAGGTAGTATTTCAACCAGATGGAGTAACACCTAAAGCAAGTTATGAAACTTGGACTGCTACAGGATGTGATCAAACTCGAAAATTTAACGTACAAATGATCGCTGATAAAAATGGTGAAACAGACATCACTGTTGGAATGAAACCTTAACTCACAATCAAAAAGCGGTCAATTTTCGCAAAACTTTTGCAAAATCCAACCGCTTACAAACAGGAAACCCAATGCTCAAAGCCATCATCTTCGATATGGACGGCGTGATTGTCGATACAGAATTTTTAGAATACGACTTACAAGCCCAATTCATCAAATCCATTAAAGAACATAACCGCACTTTAACGCCCTTAGAGCGAGCAGAAGTGGTCGGCAAAAGCTTGAGCGAAATTCCTGAAATCGTGAAAAAATTAAGTGGTTCATCCCTGCCGTTGGAAGAAATCAAACAACGCTATTTTGACTTCTTCAAACAGCTTTTCAGCACCGTGGATTATCGTTCCATTTTCCGTGCGGATATTCTGAAAATCATTGAGTTCGCCAAACAGCACCGCATTGAACTGGCGGTAGCGTCCTCTTCTCGCTTGGAACATATTCAAAACATTCTGACGGAATGTGATATTATTCAGCACTTTGATTTTATCGTGAGCGGCGAACAATTTGAACACAGCAAACCGGATCCGACAATTTATCGCTACACCTTGGAAAAACTCGGCGTAGAAGCCCAAAGTGCGGTTGCCATTGAAGATTCTTTTTTCGGCATTCAAGCCGCTCAAGCAGCCGGTATTCCCGTGATTGCTTATGAAGAAAAACGTATGCATATCGACCAATCCCACGCGGAATATTGCGGTAAAAATATGCTGGAAATTTTAGCGATTATTAAACAATTACATTCACATTAATCTTACTTTCTATAAGGTAAAAAATGACAAATATTCACCACCACAAAATCCTAATCCTCGACTTTGGTTCACAATATACACAACTCATTGCACGCCGCGTGCGTGAAATTGGCGTGTACTGCGAACTTTGGGCGTGGGATGTAACGGAAGAACAAATCCGTGAATTTAACCCAACGGGGATTATTCTTTCTGGCGGTCCTGAAAGCACCACGGAAGCCAACAGTCCGCGTGCGCCGGAATATGTGTTTAACGCAGGCGTGCCGGTGTTAGGCGTTTGCTACGGAATGCAAACTATGGCGATGCAGCTTGGCGGTTTAACCGAGACTTCGGACCACCGCGAGTTCGGCTATGCGTCGGTTTCTCTTGAAAATTCGACCGCGCTTTTTGCCAATCTTAACGATAATTTGACTGCCTCCCAGCCGAAATTAGACGTTTGGATGAGCCACGGCGATAAAGTGACCCGCTTGCCGAATAACTTTGTTGTAACAGGCACAACCCCAACCTGCCCTATCGCGGCAATGTCGGACGAAAGCCGTCGTTTCTACGGCGTGCAGTTCCATCCGGAAGTCACCCACACGAAAAGCGGTTTGGAATTATTAACCAACTTCGTGGTGAACATTTGTGGCTGCGAAACCAAATGGACAGCAGAAAACATTATCGAAGACGCCGTCGCGCGTATTAAAGCGCAAGTAGGCAATGATGAAGTGATTTTAGGCTTATCCGGCGGCGTAGATTCATCCGTTGTCGCACTGTTATTACACAAAGCCATCGGCAAAAACTTACACTGCGTATTCGTGGACAACGGCTTGCTCCGCTTAAACGAAGGCGACCAAGTGATGGAAATGTTCGGCAATAAATTCGGCTTGAACATCACCCGCGTAAACGCAGAAGATCGTTTCTTAAGCGAACTTGCCGGAGTAGACGAACCGGAAGCAAAACGCAAAATCATCGGTAAAGTGTTCGTGGACGTGTTCGATGATGAATCGAGAAAATTGCCAAACGTGAAATGGTTGGCGCAAGGCACGATCTATCCGGACGTGATTGAATCTGCCGCCAGCAAAACCGGCAAAGCCCATGTGATTAAATCCCACCACAACGTCGGTGGCTTACCGGATTATATGAAACTCGGTTTAGTAGAACCGCTCCGCGAATTATTCAAAGACGAAGTGCGTAAAATCGGCTTGGCATTAGGCTTACCGGCTGAAATGCTCAACCGCCACCCATTCCCGGGCCCAGGCTTAGGTGTGCGTGTGCTAGGCGAAGTGAAAAAAGAATACTGCGATTTATTGCGCCGTGCCGATGCGATCTTCATTGAAGAACTCCACAAAGCGGATTGGTATTACAAAGTCAGCCAAGCCTTCACCGTGTTCCTACCGGTGAAATCCGTAGGCGTAATGGGCGACGGACGCAAATACGACTGGGTAGTATCACTTCGTGCCGTCGAAACCATCGACTTTATGACCGCACATTGGGCACACCTGCCGTACGACTTACTCGGCAAAATCTCCAACCGAATCATCAATGAAGTAAACGGCATTTCCCGCGTGGTGTACGACGTAAGTGGAAAACCACCGGCAACGATTGAGTGGGAATAAAAATAAAGATTTCAGATTGTTTCTGATCGTTCCAAAAGTACAATGACCCCAGTTAGATACTGGGGTTATCTGTTTCTGGCGTTCTCACACAAACTCTACTTATTTCCCATTTTTGACGGTATATGTGAATAGCATCAAAGCCAAGCATCCTGATTATGGCTACCGACGGGTTCCTAAATTTGATATTTCGTTTTATCGCCGATATCGAAATGCAACGGCATGCGCCATTTTTGAATTGCCAATAAAAGCAACAACGCACCGACAATTATTGATAGAACGCGCGTTAATATTGCTCCTTCAAACACCCAACTAAACCACAATAACAAAACAAAAACCGGCTGAAGGTTTAATAGTGGCACGCGAAAGCAAAAATATTCTTTAAAACAAAGCCCACCTAAGGTGAGTAATGCACCACCGAATGCCAATTCAGGCGCGCCTAAAATATAGCAAAGTAAACCAATCCAAGTGGCAAATTGAAAGGTTAAACGAAAATGTTTGAGATAAATATGCAATGAAGACGCACAACAGGTTGCGGCAATCAGAATTCCTAACAAGGCCTGCTGCGGATACCAAGAAAGCGCCAAAAAACTCAACGCGGCAACAACGAAGCCGATGCGATAAATAATAACGGTCAGATTGTCCCAAAAATCCATAGGCGATTGAATATGCGGATCTGCCATAAATTCTCCTTATTTTGAAAAGTAAAAATTGATTAAAACGCCAACCTAACTCAATGAGTAAAACGGTTGTTATGTCATTTCAACGCTTGTAGAAGACGCGTTAGAGTATCAAAATAGCACCGCATTGGAAGCAGCTCCAATGCGGTACTGTTTTGAGATCTCATCGAAAAGGCCGTAACTTAACGCCAATAAATTCGAGAACCGCCTCCGAAACCGCTCAATGAACATAATTTTGATTCAGGCGTATAATTTCGAAAAACGTTCATGTTTCCAATTACATCGGTTGAAGAAAATTAGCTGAGCCTATCCAAAATCTTTTGATGAATATCGCCGAAGCTACCATTTGACATAACGAGAATATGATCGGTTGGTTGCGCTTCCGCCGCAATCATATCCGCCAATTTATCCAAATTGGCGCTCCAGTACGCCGGTTGCACGCACTGCGTGGCAATTTCCGCCACTTCCCAAGGAATATTCTCCGGCTGCAACATAAAAACCATATCCGCTCGGCCTAACGCCGGCGCGATTTCATCTTTTTGCACCCCCATTTTCATCGTATTAGAACGCGGTTCTAGGACAGCAAGAATACGCACGCCACCGCCCACTTTATCGCGCAATGCAGTGAGTGTAGCGAGGATAGCTTCCGGATGGTGGGCAAAATCATCGTAAACCGTGATGCCGTTTACTTCGCCTTTGATTTCCAAACGACGTTTCGCATTAATAAAAGTGCCTAGTGCCTGACAAGCGCTTTCGACAGAAACACCGGCATGATGCGCTGCCGCAATCGCCATTAAGGCATTATGCATATTATGCGCGCCGACAATGTTCCATTTTACTTCGGCGATTTTTTCACCGTGTCGAAACACGGCAAAATGCGAAGCGTCTGTTGTTATGCGTTCGGCGTACCATTCCCCGTTTTTACCGAGGAATTGTTGCTCCGACCAACAGCCCATCGCTAACGTGTCTTTCACGCTTTGTTCATCAGAGGAAGAAAGAATGCGACCGCTCGCCGGAATGATGCGAATCATGTGATGGAATTGGCGTTGAATCGCTTTTAAATCATCAAAAATATCCGCGTGATCAAAACTGATGTTATTGATAATTAAGGTTTTCGGGTTGTAATGAACGAATTTGGAACGTTTGTCAAAAAAAGCCGTATCATATTCATCCGCTTCAATGACAAAAAACGGGCTTTCTCCCAAACGCGCTGAAACACCGAAATTGCCGGCAATGCCGCCGATTAAAAAACCGGGATTTAAGCCGTTTTTTTCCAAAATCCAAGTCAGCATTCCCGTTGTGGTAGTTTTGCCGTGCGTGCCGGATACCGCCAATACCCAACGATCACGCAATAAATGGTCGTGCAACCATTGGGGACCAGAAGTGTAAGGCAAGTTATTTTCTAAAATATATTCTACACAAGGATTACCGCGTTTTAACGCATTGCCAATAATCACTATGTCCGGCGTCGGTTGTAGCTGTGCCGTATCATAATTCGGAATAATATCAATGCCCTGCTCTTGTAAAAACGTACTCATCGGTGGATAAACGTTAGTATCCGAGCCCGTCACCGAGTATCCCATTTGTTTGGCAAGCATCGCTATGCCACCCATAAAAGTACCGCAAATACCTAAAATATGGATATGTTTCATTATGATTTCTTCTTATGTGAAAAAAGGAAAGGCATGATAAATCAACTCATAGGTTGAGTAAATAAGGGCTTGCTGCGCAAGCCCTGAAGAAATGGGAAAAGAAGTTAGGCGATTCGTTCAAAACCGGCTTTTAAATCGGCAATTAATTCTTCCGGATCTTCAAAACCGATATGCACACGAATCAATGAACCCGTTAGTTTTCGTTCGATATTCGGGCGGATTTTAGCGACTTCTTCCGGTTGGTTGCATAAAATCAAGGATTCAAATCCCCCCCAAGAATAGGCCATCGTAAAGAGTTTAAAGTGATCCATAAATTGCGCTGTTTGCTCATTAGTTAAACGTTGGTTTAATTCAAAAGAGAACAAACCGCTCGCACCATTAAAATCACGTAGAAAAAATTCATGCCCCGGACAACTTGGTAAGGCTGGGTGATAAACCACTTTCACTTCCGGCTGTGCGCTTAACCATTGCGCAATTTTTAAGCCGCTTTCGTGGTGTTGTTTTAAACGAACGTTTAATGTGCGAATGCCACGCGCGGTGGTATAAGCGGAATCTGCATCCACCATTTGCCCCATTAAATAAGAATGTTCGCGTAGCTGATCCCAAGTGCGGGCATTCGCCAATGCGGTGCCGATCATGACATCGGAATGTCCCACGAGATATTTCGTACCGGCCTGAATGGAAATATCTATATCATGTTCAAGCGCTTTGAATAACACACCTGCCCCCCAAGTATTATCAATCATAATCACGATTTCAGGATTGACCGCGCGTACCGCTTTTACAATTGTCGGAATATCCGGTACTTCCATAGTAATAGAACTTGGCGCTTCAAGAAAAAGCACTTTGCTATTCGGTTGAACTAATTTTGCGATGTCGGACCCGATAAGCGGGTCGTAATAAGTCGTGTCAATCTGCATTTTCTTCAATATGATATTGCAGAAATCTTGTGTCGGTTCGTAAGCCGCGCCGCTCATTAAAACGTGATCACCGCTTTTCACAAAAGATAAAATCGCATTGGTCACCGCCGCCGCACCGCAAGGATAAAGGTAACAACCGGCTCCGCCTTCCATTTCACACATTAAATCCTGTAAAGCAAAATGCGTAAGCGTACCGCGACGCCCATAAAATAATTCACCTTTATAACGATTTTGTGTGCAATATTTTTTATCGGCCATACTGTCGAAAACGAGTGAAGAAGCGCGTTGAATCACCGGATTCACCGCACCTTGGGAAAAACGTTTATTCCGTCCGGCATGAACCAAGGTTGTGGCTAATGAATGTTGTGTTGACATATATTTCACCTTTAATTAGATAATATTAATTAATGTAATAGATAAAAACTGCTATAAAAATACGATTAATTTCTCTACAATCCCGCGCGTATTTTGCGTTAGCAAAATTTTTATTAACTTATTAATATAAGGAATTATGATTATGGTATTAGTAACTCGTCAAGCCCCGGATTTTACTTCATCTGCAGTTTTAGGCAATGGTGAAATCGTTGACAATTTCAATTTTAAAAAACACATTGAAGGTAAAGCAGCGGTAATCTTCTTTTATCCGTTAGACTTCACTTTCGTATGTCCATCAGAATTAATCGCATTCGATCACCGTTATGAAGAATTCAAAAAACGTGGCGTAGAAGTCGTCGGTGTATCTATTGACTCTCAATTTACTCACAACGCTTGGCGTAATACCCCAACTGAAAACGGCGGTATTGGCCAAGTTAAATACGCATTAGCAGCTGACGTTAAACATGAAATTGCTCAAGCATACGGTATCGAACACCCTGAAGCAGGCGTTGCATTGCGCGCTTCATTCTTGATCGACAAAAATGGAGTGGTTCGTCACCAAGTTGTGAATGACCTTCCGTTAGGTCGCAATATTGATGAAATGTTACGTATGGTTGATGCTTTACAATTCCATGAAGAACACGGCGAAGTTTGCCCGGCACAGTGGGAAAAAGGTAAAGAAGGAATGAAAGATAGTCCTGAAGGCGTTGCAAAATACTTAAAACAAAACGCAGATAAACTTTAATCTTTATCTAACCTTTACAGGAAAGCCACATTGTGTGGCTTTTTTTATAGCTAAAGATCCTTTAGAATAAAGCCATGTATAATCAGTGCGGTCACTTTTATGAAATTTAATGTTCCTATCTTTCTGACTATTTTCCGAGTGTTCTTGATCCCTTTCTTTGTGATCGCTTTTTATCTTCCTATCGAATCGGCCCCATTCATTACTACGTTTATTTTCTTTATCGCCGGCGTAACGGATTGGCTTGACGGCTATCTTGCCCGCAAATGGAAACAAACAACCCGTTTTGGTGCATTCTTAGACCCCGTTGCCGACAAAGTAATGGTAGTCGCCGCTCTTGTATTAATCGTGGAGTATCAGCATACCTTCTGGATCACTATTCCTGCGATTATAATGATTTCCCGTGAAATTATTATTTCCGCTTTACGTGAATGGATGGCGGAATTAGGTGAGCGCAACAAAGTTGCTGTATCCTGGCTAGGTAAAGTTAAAACGACTTCACAAATGCTTGCTTTAGGTGGTTTATTATGGCGCTATAACATCTATATGGAAGTTCTTGCCATCATTCTACTTTATGTGGCCGTAATTTTAACTGTGTGGTCGATGATTCAATACCTAAACGCAGCCAAAGAAAGCATGTTAGATGAAGTAGGTAAATAAAACATATATAAATAAAAAATCCGCATTCAAATTATTAAGCTTGAATGCGGATTTTTTTATTCTGATCTATTTTTTACCAAGTTGCGGTAACACGGAATCCTTACCCGCAAGCAACAAACCGGTTTCTGCGTAGATACCCAATTTACCGCGCGTGTCGGCAACGTCAAGATTGCGCATAGTTAATTGACCAATACGATCAATTGGAGCGAACGGCGCATCTTCCACTTTTTCCATACTTAAACGTTCCGCCTCATAAGTTAAGTTCGGCGATTCAGTATTAAGAATGGTAAAGTCATTACCGCGACGCAATTCAAGCGTTACGCTGCCGGTAATCGCTTTGGCAACCCAACGTTGTGCAGTTTCGCGCAACATTAATGCTTGTGGGTCGAACCAACGACCTTGGTATAACAAGCGGCCTAAACGCAAACCATTGATGCGGTATTGTTCGATGGTGTCTTCATTGTGAATACCGGTTACCAAACGCTCATACGCAATATGCAATAATGCCATCCCAGGCGCTTCATAAATGCCACGAGATTTCGCTTCAATAATACGGTTCTCGATTTGGTCGGACATACCTAATCCGTGACGGCCTCCAATGCGGTTGGCTTCTAGCATCATATCAACCACATCGTCAAAACGTTTACCGTTCAATGCAACAGGCACACCTTCTTCGAAAGTTACGATGACAGTTTCAGGTTTTATTTCGACATTTTCATCCCAGAACGCCACGCCCATAATCGGTTTTACGATTTTCATACTGGTGCTTAATTCTTCTAAATCTTTCGCTTCGTGAGTTGCGCCGAGCATGTTGGAATCGGTGGAATAGGCCTTTTCCACGGACATTTTGTAGTCAAAGCCGTTTTCGATTAAAAATTGCGACATTTCAAAACGGCCTCCCAATTCCTGGATAAATTGATCGTCAAGCCATGGTTTGTAAATTTTTAATTGCGGGTTAGTTAATAAACCGTAGCGATAAAAACGTTCAATATCATTACCTTTGAAGGTTGAGCCATCGCCCCAAATATTAACGTTATCTTCTTTCATCGCTGCAACCAACATAGTACCCGTTACCGCGCGGCCAAGCGGCGTGGTGTTAAAATAGGGAATACCACCAGTTGAAATGTGGAAAGCACCGCATTGAATCGCCGCAATACCTTCACGCACCAATTGCGCGCGACAGTCGATTAAACGGGCATTTTCCGCACCGTAAGCCATGGCTTTTTGCGGAATCGCATTATAATCCTCTTCATCCGGCTGACCTAAGTTCGCTGTGTAAGCATAAGGCACCGCACCTTTCTGACGCATCCAAAGCAATGCAGCGCTGGTATCCAAACCACCTGAAAAAGCGATACCGACTTTTTGCCCCTTAGGTAAATGTTGCAAAATTGTATTTGACATTTTCTCTTCCTTAATTTTTAACTTAGTTTGAATATTTAATCATTTTTAATGAATAAAAACTCAAAAAATATAACTGTATCTTTCCTGCTTGTCTAGCAATTTTCTACTTCAATTAAGAATTTATTATAAAGCAGTGAATTTGAGTTTCGTTTATAAAAATTCCCGCGATAAATAGAGATTTCATTGTTATTTTGTTAGAAGATCCAAGGCTTCTTGATATTTCGCCACGGTCTTTTCAATTACATCTAGCGGAACTTTCGGCGCTGGCGGTTGTTTGTTCCAACCACTGTTTTCTAACCAATCTCGAATGAACTGTTTATCAAAAGAGGGCGGATTGGTACCTTCTTTATAGGTTTCCACCGACCAAAAACGGCTGGAATCCGGCGTTAACACTTCATCCATCAAAGTTAAAGTACCGTTTTCGTCCAAACCAAATTCAAATTTGGTGTCGCAAATAATAATGCCTTTGGTTAAAGCATATTTTGCTGCTTCCGTATAAAGGGCGATGGCTTTTTCTCTCACCTGTGCCGCCAAATCTTTGCCGATTAAGTTTTCACACTCGGCATAGCTAATATTAATATCGTGATTACCGATTTCTTCTTTGCTGGACGGCGTGAAAATTGGCTCAGGCAATTTGCTGGCTTCCACCAACCCTTTTGGCAAAACTAAACCACAAATGGTGCCGGTATGTTTATAATCTTTCAAACCGCTGCCGGTTAAATACCCGCGCACGATCGATTCAATTTTAATCGGGGTTAAACGTTTACAAACCACCGCACGATCCTTGACTAAATCGGCTTCCGCTTTGGGTAACACATCGTAAACGCTGTCGCCGGTGAAATGATTTGGCATAATGTGCGCCAGTTTGTTAAACCAAAAGTTAGAAATTTGTGTCAGGATTTCGCCTTTGCGCGGAATCGGCTCATCTAAAATCACATCGAATGCCGACAACCGATCCGTCGCTACCATCAACATCCGTTTACCATCGATTTCATATAAATCCCGCACTTTGCCGGAATAGATTTTTTTAAGACTTAGATTTTGCTGTGTCATGGTTTGCACCTTTTTATCGTTGTAAAAACTGGCGCGTATTGTACCGTACTTTTCAAGCAAACGTTTGCTATTTTTCAAAAAACCATGCGATTCACTGAATTTCGTCGATTTAGTTTGAGCAAAATCTCAAAATCAGAGAAAATAGCCGCCATTTTTAGTAGCCCAAAGAAAGAAAAAATGACTTACCCTTTAGAACAAGTTAACAAACGCCGCACTTTTGCGATTATTTCTCACCCCGATGCGGGTAAAACCACCATTACCGAAAAGGTTTTGCTTTATGGTAACGCCATTCAAAAAGCCGGTTCGGTGAAGGGCAAAGGCTCCGCTCAGCATGCGAAATCCGACTGGATGGAAATGGAAAAACAACGTGGGATTTCCATTACCACTTCCGTAATGCAATTCCCATACAACGACTGTTTGGTCAACCTGCTGGATACCCCGGGACATGAGGATTTCTCTGAAGATACTTACCGCACTTTAACGGCGGTGGACAGCTGTTTGATGGTGATCGACTCCGCGAAAGGGGTTGAGGATCGTACTATTAAATTGATGGAAGTTGCCCGTTTGCGCGACACGCCAATTATCACATTTATGAACAAACTTGACCGTGATATTCGCGATCCGATGGAATTGTTGGATGAAGTAGAAAACATATTAAAAATTCACTGCGCACCCATTACTTGGCCTATCGGCTGCGGCAAATTGTTTAAAGGCGTGTATCACTTGTATAAAGATGAAACTTATCTTTACCAAACCGGGCAAGGGCACACCATTCAAGACGTGCGCATTGTGAAAGGCTTGAACAATCCGGAATTGGATAACGCCGTAGGTGACGATTTGGCACAACAATTGCGTGATGAATTGGAGTTGGTGAAAGGTGCAAGCAATGAATTTGACTTGGATTTATTTCTAAATGGCGAACTGACGCCGGTCTTTTTTGGCACCGCATTGGGGAATTTCGGCGTGGATCATTTCCTTGACGGCTTAACGGAATGGGCGCCGGCGCCACAAGCTCGCCAGGCAGATGTGCGTAAAGTGTCTGCCGATGAAGAAAAATTCAGTGGTTTCGTGTTTAAAATTCAAGCCAATATGGATCCAAAACACCGCGACCGTGTTGCTTTCTTACGTGTCGTGTCCGGCAAATATGAAAAAGGCATGAAACTCAAACATGTGCGTATCGGCAAAGAGGTGGTGATTTCCGATGCGTTAACCTTTATGGCGGGCGACCGTGCGCATGCGGAAGAAGCCTATGCAGGCGACATTATCGGCTTGCATAATCACGGCACGATTCAAATCGGCGATACCTTTACCCAAGGGGAAGAATTAAAATTCACGGGCATTCCAAACTTTGCACCGGAATTATTCCGCCGTATTCGTTTGAAAGATCCACTCAAGCAAAAGCAATTATTAAAAGGCTTGGTACAGCTTTCCGAAGAAGGCGCCGTGCAGGTTTTCCGTCCGTTGTTGAACAACGATTTAATCGTTGGTGCAGTTGGCGTGTTGCAGTTTGACGTGGTCGTTTCGCGTTTGAAATCTGAATACAACGTCGAAGCCATTTATGAAACCGTTAACGTCGCAACTGCACGTTGGGTGGAATGTGGCGACGCGAAAAAATTTGAAGAGTTTAAACGTAAAAACGAGCAAAACTTGGCGTTAGACGGTGGCGATAATCTTACTTACATCGCGCCAACAATGGTAAATCTAAACCTTGCGCAAGAACGTTATCCTGATGTGGCATTCTTTAAAACAAGAGAACATTAATGTAATAAAAATGATCTGCACCCCAAAACCTGGACACCTAATTTGAGGTGCAGATTATGTCCTACTCTTATCAATTTCGTTTGAAAATTATCAAGCTCGTCACCGAACAGGATTATGGTATCCGTGAGGTGGCTAAACTTCATAAAATTTCCCACGCTCTCGTCATTTATTGGCTAAAAGCATTTCGGGAAAGAGGGCTTGATGGCGTAAAATCGCCTCATACAAACCTTCAACCCCCGAAAATAGTGAAGCCAAAGATGAAAAAGAAAGACATTAAAATCCCGGAAACCACAGACTTTTCACCTAAAGCGTTTAAAAAGTTACAACGAGAACTCGCCTTGGCTCGTGCGGAGATAGCTTACCTAAAGGAGTTGGAGAAGCTCGACCGTCAAAAACAACGACAGAAAAAAAGAAAAATCATTGAAAGATTGAAGCCAGACCACGCGTTAAATGATTTACTTCGTGTGGCTAAAATGCCTCGCTCAAGTTTTTACTATAAAGAGATTAAGTGAAATTATCACGAGGTAAAAGAGGCTATCTTATCGCTGTATAAAAAGAACAGAAAACGAGATGGTTATCGCCCTATGACGTTTAAATTACGCCAAGTGGGTTTCCATTTGAATCATAAAACGGTGTTAAGACTAATGAATGAGTTAGGTATTCATTCCATTTTACGCAAAAAAAGACATGGAAAACGAGGAAAAACATCGCGTATAGCTCCGAATTTACTGAATCGTGATTTTACAGCAACGGCACTCAATCAAAAATGGATAACGGATGTAACGGAATTTCAGGTTGGGCAAGAAAAGCTTTATTTTTCACCGTTGATGGACTTGGCTAACCGAGAAATTATTGCCTATAACTTTGCAACACGCCCGAAGTTTTCATTGGTAAAAAAGATGTTAGAACAAGGGCTTAGTAGGATTAAACCGACAGAATGCCCGATTATTCATAGCGACCAAGGCGTATTGTATGGCTCGGCGGAATGGGTAAAGATGTTGGAGGGTAAAGCGGTTCAAAGTATGAGTCGCCGAGGAAATTGCTACGATAATGCGGTGATTGAAAGTTTTTTTGCGATATTAAAATCCGAGTGTTTTTACTCTCGGAGTTATAATTCAATCGCTGAATTACAGGCTGAGATTGAAGAATATTTGGTGTATTACAACCAAAAACGAATTAAACTTGGTTTAAAAGGATTGAGCCCGGTGCAATACCGAGCTCAATATTTAAGTTAACTAACCTGTCCAACTTTTTGGGGGTAGATCAAAACATACATCTCCGCAATAATTATCAAAAAGCTGTTGTTTGTATGGTGTTAGCTTACATCAGCATTGCCTTAATGGGCGTCTTTGTAAAATACGCCTCTGATGAATTACCGTCCAGTGAAATTTTATTTTCCCGTTTTTTTATTGATTTTGTTTTTCTCTTGCCCTTTTTGATTAAAGATGGGGATTTCAAAGTCGATATGTCCCAATGGAAGTTTCTCGTTTTGCGCAATCTAGCCGGCATTGCCCGTATGTTGCTAACCTTCTACGCCATTAAATATTTGCCGATTTCCATTACGATTTTATTGATGAATACGTCCGCACTTTTTGTGCCTTTACTGCTGTTTTTCTTCAAAGTCAGAACACCATTAAAAGTATTAGCTTGCAGTTTTATGGGTTTTGTCGGTGTATCCATCATTATGCTGACCAACGGCTCAATGAATATCAATCCTATCCATGTAGGCTACGCTTTGGGGGCGGCAGTATTAGCAGCCATGGCATTTATCAGCTTACAAGAGCTCAATAAACACAATTCACCTAAAAATATCGTGTTTTACTTTCACTTATTAGGCTCAATTTTATTGCCACTTTTTTTCATCGCACAGTGGAAAATGCCAACATTACATGGATTTGCATTACTGCTTTTGGTGGGCGGATTCGGTCTTATTTTCCAATTATTACTCACTCGCGCCTTTAAATACGCGCCAGCGAATGTCATTTTACGCCTTTTGCTTTTACCGGTGTCATTTTTCCAGCATCTGTGACTGGTTATTCTGGGATAACGTACCAAGCCTAAATTTCTGGATTGGTTCATTAGTCATTATTGTTGCCGTCAGTTTGCTTACTAGAATGCGGGCGAAATAGAGAAATCCGACCAAACATCTAAAATATAACTATTCTCAATAACATTGTTTGAATGTATAATCCAAACGCTTTTTATTATTGAGGACACAACATGAAAAAATTATTAAAAACCACTTTAGCTTCCGCATTATTGATGGCATCTGCATTTGCTAGTGCCGTCACGATTAAAGATGCAAAAGGCGAATTTACCCTTGATAAAACCCCAAGCCGTGTTGTGGCGTTGGAATATTCTTTTGTGGATGCCTTAGCCCAAGTCGGTGTAAGCCCAGTGGGTGTGGCCGACGATAACAAAGTCGATCGTATTCTGCCGCAAGTACGCGAAAAAATTGCTGCATGGCAATCCGTTGGCACGCGTTCTCAGCCAAGCCTTGAAGTAATAGCATCTCTCAAACCTGATTTAATTATTGCCGATCCTTCCCGTCACACAGCGGTGTTTGAAGAATTGAAAAAAATCGCACCAACGGTGATGTTCGATTCTCGTCATGAAAGCTATCAAGAAAACCTTGAAACAGCACAAAAAATTGGTGATTTAGTGGGTAAAAGCGCTGAAATGAAAGCGAAGATCAATGAACATAATGATTACATTGCCAACATTGCAAAAAATCTAGGTGTACAAGGCAAAAAAGCCTCATTTGGTACTTCCCGAGAAGATAAATTTAATATCCAAAATGACAATGGCTATGTGGGTAGTTTCTTAACGACATTAGGTTTTGCCCCAACCAAACTCAATAGCGATCAGGCTTTCGTGGAAATCAACCTTGAACAATTAGTAATGGAAAAACCGGAATACTTGTTCATCGCCCATTACCGTGATGAAAGTATTGCGCGCAAATGGGAAGCCGAGCCACTTTGGAAAGCCATTCCTGCCGTAAAAGCAAATCATGTTTACAGCGTTGACTCCGACATGTGGGCGCGTGGCCGCGGCTTAGAAGCGAGCAAAATTATGGCAAAACAAATTGAAGGTTTCGTGAAACAAAAATAATGATGAAGTCCACTTTCCGTTGGGGACTTCCCCTTATCATTCTGGCTTTCCTATTATGGGGAAGCCTGTTTTTGTATTATCCCATCGAAATTCGACCGCTTGCAGCGTTACAAGCGTTCCTCCCCGATGGCGATGAAATTGCCAAAATCACGGTAACCGATTTACGCCTACCTCGAGCATTAGTTGGCATGATTTTAGGTGCCAATCTTGCAGTGGCGGGGGCGTTGTTACAAACCATTACGCGCAATCCACTAGCCTCGCCTACGCTACTCAGCGTGAACTCGGGAGCCAGTCTTGCCATGGTGACCGCCAGTGCGTTTAGCCCCTTGATTCTTTCTGGTTATAGTATTGCCTTAGTGGCCAGTATCGGTGGCGGTCTGAGTTGGTTTGTGGTGATGCTGATCAGCAACGGATGGAAAGACAACAGTGGAGATCGTAGCCGAGTGATTTTAGCGGGGATTGCCGTATCACTACTTTGTGCAGCGCTGACGAAATTGGTGCTCATTATCGCGGAAGATCATGCCTTCGGTATTATGAGCTGGCTAGCTGGCGGCATTGCACATGCCCGTTGGAATGAATTATTGACGTTATTTCCGTTCTTTATTTTGACCGCACTTTTTTGCCTATTTTTTGCCAGCCGTTTGAACTTACTCAATTTAAGCGATGAATCCGCTCGTTCACTAGGCATCAATCTCTTCCGTTTACGTTGGTACGCTAACATCATGGCGTTATTGATTGTGGGTTCTAGTGTGAGTGTTGCTGGCCCTGTGGCCTTTATTGGCTTACTCGTGCCCCATCTTGCCCGCTATTGGATTGGTTATGACTTGCGAAAATCGCTCCCCATGGCGATGTTACTCGGCGCAATTTTAATGCTGGCTGCAGATACCATTGCCCGTGCGGTTAATTTCCCTAGTGAAGTGCCTGCTGGTGCGGTACTTGCCTTAATCGGTGCCCCAGTCTTTGTATTATTTGCCAGAGGAAGAGACTAATGCGAGCTTCTCATGTATCTTTTCGCGCTATCGGCTTTTATGTCATTACGCTTAGTTTGATGGTACTACTCTTTGGATTAAGTATTCGCCTTGGCACTTACACGCTTTCCTTTGAGGAAATTTGGGCGGCCTTTCAACCCGATGATAAAAACTATTTTACCTTGATGGAATATCGTCTACCCCGTGCAGTATTAGCGATTTTATTGGGTGGAGCTTTAGCAATTTCTGGTGTATTAGTACAAAGCGTAGTGCGCAATCCGCTTGCCTCTCCCGATATTTTAGGGATTAACAATGCGGCTGGGTTGGTTGCCGTTTCGGTATTGATGTTCTTGCCAAACTTGGCATTTTACTGGATGCCAATTTTTGCCTTTTTAGGCGGCGTACTCTCTTTTGTCATTTTATGGATCGTATGCGGCTTTAACTTCCGCCCTATCAAAATGGCAATTATTGGAGTCGCACTTTCCGCATTGTGGGCAGCCATTAGTCATTATCTGATGCTCACCAATCCGGTCGAGATCAACACAGCTATGTTATGGCTCACCGGTAGTCTATGGGGGCGCAGCTGGTCTTATTTGAATGTGGTATTGCCATGGTTAGTGGTATTGCTGCCCTTACCATTTATTTTCTGTCGCGATCTCGATACCCTTGGTTTAGGTGAAAACAAAGCCTCCACCTTGGGCGTAACCGTAAATAAAGTGCAAATTAGCGTTTTAGTGCTAGCGGTAGCTCTTTCCACTACAGCCGTGGCAATTTGTGGTCCAATTGCCTTTTTAGGCTTGGTTGCTCCGCATCTTGCCCGTCGTTTAGTCGGCGGCAGACATCGCATCCTATTACCGGCAGCCTTGATTATTGGCGCCCTCTTATTACAACTTTCGGATATTTTGGCGCGGGTGATTGACCCACCAACTGAGCTACCAGCGGGTATTCTGACTGCGATTATCGGTGCGCCATATTTCTTCTATTTATTGATGAGAACTAAATAATGAGCATTGAAATCAATAATTTATCTTTAGGTTATCAAGATAAACTCATGGTTAAAAATCTGTCGCTAAAATTCCCGAAAAATAAAGTGATTGCATTAATCGGCCCAAATGGCTGCTGTAAGTCCACCACATTAAAAGCGGTGGCTCGCTTGCTTAAGCCGAAAGAAGGTTCAATCACCCATAAAGGTCAAGATATTTGGCAAAAAAGCCCTAAAGAATATGCCCAAGAATTGGCTTTTCTCCCGCAACAACACTTGGTACCTGAAGGGATTAAAGTGCGGGAATTGATCGCCTACGGGCGTTCGCCTTACTTAAATCTTTGGGGCAAACTCAGCCCAAAAGATGAAGAATTGGTCACTTGGGCGATGGCGCAAACACAAACTACCGAATTCGCCGAACAGCTGGTTTTTGATTTATCTGGTGGTCAACAACAACGGGTATTTTTAGCCATGACTCTTGCGCAAGATGCTGAATTAGTGCTACTCGATGAGCCGACTACTTATCTGGATTTAAACCGCCAAGCAGAACTCATGGGCATGATGAGACAAATGCAACAAAACGGTAAAACCGTGATTACGGTGTTGCATGATCTCAACCAAGCCTGTCGCTATTGCGATCACTTAATCGTCATGAAAAAAGGTGCAGTAATGGCACAAGGTACGCCCGATGAAGTGATGACCGAAGAGTTACTGAAGGATGTTTTTGATTTGGATGTCATCATTCATCGTGATCCTATCAGCAATACACCGATGTTTATTTTGAAATAACTTTCAATCACTTTGATCTGCATCCCAAAATCTGGACACCTATTTTGAGGTGCAGATTATGTCCTACTCTTATCAATTTCGTTTGAAAATTATCAAACTCGTCACCGAACAGGATTATGGTATCCGTGAGGTGGCTAAACTTCATAAAATTTCCCACGCTCTCGTCATTTATTGGCTAAAAGCATTTCGGGAAAGAGGGATTGATGGCGTAAAATCACCTCATACAAACCTTCAAACGCCGAAAATAGCGAAGCCAAAGATGAAAAAGAAAGACATTGAAATCCCGGAAACTACAGACTTTTCACCTAAAGCGTTTAAAAAGTTACAACGAGAGCTCGCCTTGGCTCGTGCGGAGATTGCTTACCTAAAGGAGTTGGAGAAGCTCGACCGTCAAAAACAACGACAGAAAAATCATTGAAAGATTGAAGCCGGACCATGCGTTAAATGATTTACTTCATATGGCTAAAATGCCTCGCTCAAGCTTTTACTATAAAGAGATTAAGCGAAATTATCACGAGGTAAAAGAGGCTATCTTATCGCTGTATAAAAAGAACAGAAAACGAGATGGTTATCGCCCCATGACGTTTAAATTACGCCAAATGGGTTTTAATTTGAATCATAAAACGGTGTTAAAGCTGATGAACGAGTTAGGTATTCATTCCATTTTACGCAAGAAAAGCTTTATTTTTCACCGTTGATGGACTTGGCTAACCGAGAAATTATTGCCTATAACTTTGCGACACGCCCGAAGTTTTCATTGGTAAAAAA
Organism: Aggregatibacter sp. HMT-949; assembly: GCF_041734645.1. Classification (NCBI taxonomy): domain Bacteria; kingdom Pseudomonadati; phylum Pseudomonadota; class Gammaproteobacteria; order Pasteurellales; family Pasteurellaceae; genus Aggregatibacter; species Aggregatibacter sp. HMT-949. The sequence goes on from NZ_CP162010.1 coordinate 1,201,520, forward strand.
GATGTTAGAACAAGGGCTTAGTCGGCTTAAACCGACAGAATGCCCGATTATTCATAGCGACCAAGGTGTATTGTATGGCACGGCGGAATGGGAGAAAATGTTGGAGGGTAAAGCGGTTCAAAGTATGAGCCGCCGAGGAAATTGCTACGATAATGCGGTGATTGAAAGTTTTTTTGCGATACTAAAATCAGAGTGTTTTTATTCACGGAGCTATCATTCAATCGCTGAATTACAGGCTGAAATTGAAGAATATTTGGTGTATTACAATCAAGAACGAATTAAACTCGATTTAAAAGGATTGAGCCCGGTACAATACCGAGCTCAATATTTAAGTTAACTAACCTGTCCAACTTTTTGGGGGCAGATCAAAGTGCGGTCAAATCAAATTGACCGCATTTTTTTTAGCAAACGCCTTGTTTTTGCCGAACATTTTCCTCATATCTTTGTCAGACGAGACACTTTTTTGACACATATTTACTTGGAGAGATTATGAAAAAAAGACATTTCGTATTAAGCGGTATCGCGTTAGGTTTAAGCGTTTTAAGCAGTTCTTTCAGCACGCAAGCAAGCTTGCCGAGTTTTATCAGCGAACAAAACAGCTTGGCGCCAATGTTGGAAAAAGTACAACCGGCGGTAGTGACGATTTCCGTAGAAGGAAAAGTCAAAAATGCCGGACGCTCTGCTCTACCGGACGATATCCCGGAAGAATTTAAATTCTTCTTCGGCGATCAATTTGTCGATCAATTCGGTAGCCGTCGTGATGGCGGACGCAACTTTCGCGGCTTAGGTTCCGGTGTAATTATTGATGCGGATAAAGGCTACGTATTGACCAATAATCACGTGATTAACGAAGCGGATAAAATTAACGTTACATTACAAGACGGACGTGAATTTAAAGCGAAATTAGTGGGTAAAGACGAGCAATCGGACATCGCGCTGCTTCAAATTGAAAAACCGACCCATCTAACCGCCCTAAAATTTGCCGATTCCGATAAATTACGCGTGGGCGATTTTACCGTCGCGATCGGCAATCCCTTTGGTTTAGGGCAAACCGTGACGTCGGGAATCATTTCCGCATTGGGACGTTCGACCGGTTCCGACAGCGGTGCCTACGAAAACTATATTCAAACCGATGCGGCGGTAAACCGCGGTAACTCTGGTGGCGCCTTAGTAAATTTAAACGGCGAATTGATCGGCATTAATACTGCAATTATCTCCCCGAGCGGCGGCAATGCAGGCATCGCCTTTGCGATTCCAAGCAACCAGGCAAATAACATCGTGCAACAAATTTTAGCATTCGGCGAAGTGCGCCGTGGCTTGCTTGGTATTAAAGGCGGCGAGCTCAATGCGGACCTCGCTAAAGCCTTCAATGTCAACGCGCAACAAGGCGCCTTTGTCAGCGAAGTGTTACCGGGTTCAGCAGCGGAAAAAGCCGGCATCAAAGCGGGCGATGTCATCACTGCAATGAACGGACAAAAAATTTCCAGCTTTGCAGAAATGCGTGCCAAAATCGCGACTGCCGGCGCGGGCAAAGAAATCGAACTCACTTATCTACGCGACGGCAGATCGCAAGATGTAAACGTTACATTGCAAGCAGACGACGGCAAAATCGCGGGGGCAAGCAAAATCGAATTGCAAGCTTTAGACGGCGCAGAACTCAGCGACTATAACGGCAAAGGCGTGAAAGGCGTTGAAATCGGCAAGGTACAACCGAATTCTTTGGCTGCCCAACGTGGTTTGAAAGCGGGTGATATTATCATCGGCGTAAATCGTCAAGCGGTGAAAAATACGCAAGATTTGCGTAAAGTGTTGGAAGATAAACCGTCCGCCGTTGCATTAAATATTTTGCGCGGCAACAGTAATTTTTATTTACTGGTTCAATGAGGTAGCCAAATAGCACCGCATTGAATTCAGTTAAATTCAGTCAATTTTAAAACTATTTTTAAACGGCATTTTAATGAAACTAAAATGCCGTTTTTTACGGGAAGAATTAGGGAAAATCATGCCGCTATGCTATAATTCGCGCAATTTTTTTGAGCGAAAAAGGAATATCAATGACGGATTCAATCCAATCATCCATTACCTCTGTCAATATTGAAGAAGAACTCAAATCTTCCTATCTCGACTACGCGATGTCGGTCATTGTTGGACGAGCTTTGCCCGATGTGCGTGATGGCTTAAAACCGGTTCATCGCCGCGTATTGTTCTCAATGGATCGCGAAGGCAATACAGCGAATAAAAAATATGTGAAATCGGCTCGTGTGGTGGGTGATGTAATCGGTAAATATCACCCGCACGGCGATTCTGCCGTGTACGACACCATCGTGCGTATGGCGCAACCGTTCTCTCTTCGTTATATGTTGGTTGATGGTCAGGGCAACTTCGGTTCGATCGATGGCGATGCGCCGGCGGCGATGCGTTATACCGAAGTGCGTATGCAAAAAATCACGCAAGCCTTATTAACGGACTTGGATAAAGAAACCGTAAATTTCTCGCCTAACTATGACGGCGAATTGATGATTCCAGACGTATTGCCGACCCGTATTCCGGCGCTTTTGGCAAACGGTTCTTCCGGTATTGCCGTAGGGATGGCAACTAATATCCCGCCGCACAATTTAAACGAAGTATTAAACGGCTGCTTGGCATATATTGACAATAACGAGATCACGATTGATGAACTCATGCAACATATTCCGGGTCCGGACTTTCCAACCGCCGCGCTAATTAATGGTCGTAAAGGCATTGAGGAAGCCTACCGTACCGGTCGAGGTAAAGTTTATGTTCGTGCACGTGCAGCGGTCGAAACAAATGATAAAGGCCGCGAGCAAATCATCGTGTCTGAATTGCCGTACCAAGTCAACAAAGCAAAATTAGTAGAAAAAATTGCAGAATTAATTCGCGAGAAAAAAATCGAAGGCATCAGCAATATCACCGACCTTTCTAACAAAGAAGGGATCCGCATTGAAATCGATATCAAACGCGATGCAGTCGGCGAAGTGGTATTAAATCACCTTTACTCGCTTACCCAAATGCAAGTTACGTTCGGCATTAACATGGTGGCGTTGGATCACGGTCAGCCGCGTTTGTTCAACTTAAAAGAAATCATTGAAGCCTTCGTCTTGCATCGTCGCGAAGTGGTGACCCGTCGTTCGATCTTCGAACTTCGTAAAGCGCGCGAACGTACCCATATTTTAGAAGGCTTGGCGGTGGCGCGTTCGAATATCGATGAAATGATTTCTATCATTCGTAATTCGAAAAATCGTGAAGAAGCGGCAAATGCCATTAGTTCACGCTCCTGGGCGCTGCACAGCGACATAATCAATTTACTAGATATATCCGCAAAACCGGATGATTTAGAAGAAAATCTCGGTATTCAAGGCGAGCAATATTATTTGTCGCTGGCTCAAGTAAACGCAATTTTAGAGCTTCGCTTACACCGTTTAACCGGCATTGCTTTTGAAGAAGTCGTTGCAGAGTATCAAGAATTATTGGTAAAAATTGCCGATCTCCTACATATTTTAAGCAGCGCGGAACGCTTAATGGAAGTGATTCGCGAAGAATTAACAGAAGTGAAAAGTCAATTTGGTGACGAGCGCCGTACCGAAATTACCAGCGCTTCCGGCGATATTGATTTGGAAGATCTTATCGTCCAAGAAGACGTGGTAGTGACGCTTTCTCATGAAGGTTACGTGAAATATCAACCACTAACTGACTACGAGGCACAACGTCGCGGCGGTAAAGGAAAATCCGCAACGAAGATGAAAGAAGAAGATTTCATCGAAAAACTGCTTGTGGCAAATACCCACGATACGATTCTCTGCTTCTCTAGCCGCGGACGTTTATACTGGTTGAAAGTGTATCAACTTCCACAAGCTAGTCGTGGCGCACGCGGTCGTCCGATTGTAAATATTTTGCCGTTACAAGAAAATGAACGGATTACCGCAATTCTGCCGGTTTCCGCATATGAAGAAGATAAATTCGTGGTGATGGTAACAGCCGGCGGTATTGTGAAGAAAATTGCCCTTACCGAATTCAGCCGCCCGCGTTCAAACGGCATTATTGCCCTTAACTTACGTGACGAAGACGAGCTTATCGGCGTGGATCTCACCGACGGCAGTAACGAAATTATGTTGTTCTCTGCGCAAGGTCGCGTGGTGCGTTTCGCAGAAAGCGCAGTGCGTGCGATGGGACGTTTGGCAACAGGTGTGCGCGGCATTAAACTGGCACTTACCAATGAAATATCCGATGACGAAAGCGCAATCGAAATTGAGGAGGTGTCCGATGATAATGCAGAAGAAACCCTTGATCTCAATATCGACAAAGTAGTTTCTTTGGTTATTCCGAAAAATGACGGCGCAATTTTAACCGCAACTCAAAATGGCTACGGCAAACGTACTCAATTAAGCGAATACCCAACCAAATCTCGCAACACTAAAGGGGTGATCTCGATCAAAGTCAGCGAGCGTAACGGTAAAGTAGTTGCTGCGACTCAAGTGGAAGAAACCGACCAAATTATGTTGATCACCGATGCGGGAACCTTGGTTCGTACGCGTGTGAGCGAAGTCGGCATTGTAGGCCGTAACACCCAAGGTGTGCGCCTGATTCGCACCGCAGACGACGAACACGTAGTCAGCCTTGAACGCGTTTGTGATGCAGATGAAGATGTATCGGAAGACGCAGATTCGGAAGAATAATCTGAAACTAAAAAGTGCGGGATTTTCCCGCACTTTTTGGTTTATTAAAATAGCACCGCATTGAAACCATATCCACAAGCGGCAAAATGATTTTGTTTTTCCATTAAACGAACAACATCCAAAGCGGTAAACAAGAGGCGATAAAAAGCAAAATAAACAAGCTGTTGGTGCTTAACGTCCATTTTTGCAAGCTATGAATTACTAAAATCGCCGCAATAGCAAAATGGCAGACAAAATAAATGGCATACGCAAAAACACCTTCAGCGCTCGGTTCATTTTCGCCGCCGAGCAGTATGAACATGAAAATTAGCACCGCATTGAAAGCAAGCAAGAGAACCATCGTAGGCGGCAATAAGGCGATAAAACCTTGCAAACGATTACGCGCAATGACTAAAGTTAAATTCGCCAGTACCACGCCGGCGAGCATTGGTGCAAGCGGGTTATATTCGACGAAGGCACCCGACGGCAATATCCCGAACAACATCAAATAACTTAACAAACCAAAGCCCGCCACCAACGCTGCCATGCGTAAAAAGCCGTTACGCAAATTATGCGCTTTCGGTTGTTTGTAAATAAAATAAACAACGGACAAGCCACATAAACTCATCAGATTCGTCAGCGTATAGTGGTAAGCCGGTAACAAACTGATCACCAACCAAACCACCCAGTAAAGCGCAAAAACCAAATTTACTTTAACCAACCGAGCGCATTGCCCCGGACAAATTTCGCCTTTATAAAAAACCAACAAAGAAAGCAATTGCGCCGTTAACACGCCCACCGCCAAATGTGGAATGGCTTGTGGCTGTAATTGTAAGGAAAACATAAAAAGATCCACCGCCAGCACCATACCGATGGACAGTACAGCAAGCAATGCAGCGCGAAAAGTTGAAGATTGTTCCGACATAATCTAAACCTATGCAAAAAATAATGCGCCATTATGCTAAAAATCAGCCTTGTTTTAAAGTAGAATGAGCCCGCTTTTAATCGCACCTTTGCACGTTTAGCAAGGCTTCACAAGGAACATTAAATGTTACTCAGCGTTTTATACATTATCGGTATCACCGCCGAAGGAATGACGGGCGCTTTAGCCGCCGGTAGAGAAAAAATGGATATTTTCGGCGTAATTATCATTGCTTCGGTAACCGCCATCGGTGGCGGCTCGGTGCGCGATGTGTTACTTGGGCACTACCCGCTCGGCTGGGTGAAACACCCCGAATATTTTTTAATGGTGGCGACCGCAGCCGTCGTTACTGTATATGTGGCGCCGTTTATTAATCACTTTATGCGCTATTTTCGCACCATTTTCTTAGTGTTGGACGCCATGGGTTTGGTGGTATATTCCATCATCGGCGCACAAATCGCCATGGATATGGGATACAGCTTAACAATCGTCTGTATCGCCGGCTGTATCACCGGAGCTTTCGGTGGTGTATTACGCGATTTGCTTTGCAACCGTATTCCTCTCGTATTCCAAAAAGAACTCTACGCCAGCGTTGCCTTGTTCGCCACACTCATTTATTACGCTTTCAGTATGCTGCAGATGGAACACAATCTCGCTGTACTCCTCACCTTAATAAGCAGCTTTACCTTACGCATTTTGGCGATTCGTTTCGAATGGGGCTTACCGGTGTTTAACTATCAAGATCTCACGCCGCAAGAACAAGATAAATTACCTAAAAAAAAGAAATAGCGGTAATGACACAAAACCGAAATTACGGCGTGCCGCGCGGCTGTGGAATTTATCTAAAGCTTAAGTCGTTTTATTTTTCTTTATTCGAAACAGCACCGCATTCAAAGCGGTTCCAATGCGGTGCTGTTGAGCGATCTCAGCGTATTGGAAATAACAGATCGATTTGATGAAAAATCCTGCGTTCAATCGGACACAAAAAAACCGCACTTCAGTCTCCTAAAGTGCGGTTGTTTTTAGCGCGTTTTACAGCGCTTTTAAAATATCCTCTACCCGTTCTTTCGCATCACCAAAGAGCATTTGCGTGTTTTCTTTGAAGAACAACGGATTTTGTACGCCGGCATAGCCCACCGCCATTGAACGCTTGAAGACGATTACATTTTGAGCTTTCCACACTTCCAATACCGGCATGCCGGCGATTGGGCTGTTCGGATCTTCCATCGCCGCCGGGTTTACCGTGTCGTTGGCGCCAATAACCAATACCACATCGGTATCGGCGAAATCGTCATTGATTTCGTCCATTTCAAGCACCACGTCGTAAGGCACTTTCGCTTCCGCTAACAGTACGTTCATATGGCCCGGTAAACGGCCGGCAACTGGGTGAATACCGAAACGTACATTCACGCCGCGTTCGCGTAATTTCGCGGTTAGATCGGCAACCGGATATTGCGCTTGTGCGACCGCCATACCGTATCCTGGTGTGATAATGACAGAATTGGCATTTTTCAACAATTCCGCCACCTCTTCTGCCGTAGTTTCGCGATGCTCGCCTTGTTCTTCATCGGAAGATACTTGAACATCGTTACCAAAACCACCGGCGATGACACTGATAAATGAACGGTTCATCGCTTTACACATAATGTAAGAAAGAATCGCACCGGAAGAACCGACCAGCGCACCGGTCACGATAAGCAAGTCGTTGTTCAACATAAAACCCGCCGCGGCCGCTGCCCAACCGGAATAGGAGTTAAGCATTGACACCACCACCGGCATATCCGCACCACCGATAGATGCCACTAAATGCCAGCCGAATGCAAGGGCAATCGCCGTCATTAGTAATACCGGGAAAATGTTGTCCGGATTGTTTAAGAACGCCACCATCAATAAAGCAGACACCACTAATGCCGCTAAATTGAGTTTATGACGATGTGGCAACATGAGCGCTTTTGAATTGATTTTGCCGCTAAGTTTACCGAACGCGACTACGGAACCGGTAAAGGTGACCGCACCGATAAAGATGCCGAGGAACACTTCTACATTGTGGATGTTGCTCAACACCGCTTGTTCGGCGAAAAACGCCGCTTGCGCCACCGCATCCAACCCTTCCGGCAGCACCGCATTGTGATGTAAACCGTAGCTGTTAAAGCCGACAAGCACCGCAGCCAAACCCACGAAACTGTGAAGAATCGCCACCAGTTCCGGCATTTCGGTCATTTCAACTTTTAATGCGCGTTGTACGCCGATTGCCCCACCGATAATCATTGCAATGATGATCCAAAATGTGCCTTCTGAATGCGGCCCGAAAATGGTAGCGATAAGGGCGATTGTCATCCCGACAATCCCGAACCAGCAACCTGCTTTGGCGGTTTCATGTTTAGAAAGACCGGCCAAACTCATGATGAAAAGTAATGCTGCTAAAATATACGCAGCCTGTACTAAACCTTCAGACATTGTGCGCTCCTTAACCTTTTCTAAACATTGCTAACATACGTTGTGTCACGCGGAAACCACCAAAAATATTGATGCTTGCCACCAAAATTGCCACAAAGGCAAGTGCGCTAATAAAGAAGTTGCCTTGACCGATTTGTAACAACGCCCCCACAATAATAATGCCGGAAATCGCATTGGTCACCGCCATTAATGGGGTGTGAAGTGCATGGCTGACGTTCCAAACTACGTAATAACCCACCACACAAGCCAATACGAACACGGTGAAGTGTGATAAGAAGGCTGCCGGTGCCACGGAAGCTAACCACAGAAACAACACGCCGACACCTGCCATTACGCCGTATTTCACGCGAGGATCGGTCGGTTTTGCTTCTTTTTTCTCGGCTGCCGGTGCTGCTTTTGCTTCTTGTTTTGGTTGAGCGGATACTTGGATTTGTGCCGGCGGAATTTCTTCCCCGTCGCGTACCACAGTTACGCCGCGCAATACTACGTCGTCAAAATCAATATTGATGTTGCCGTCTTTCTCTTTGCACAACAGTTTCAATAAGTTCACTAAGTTTGTGCCGTAAAGTTGAGAAGATTGAGTTGGCAAACGGCTTGGGAAATCGGTGTAACCAATAATTTTCACTTGGTTTTCTGTGGTCACCACTTTACCGGCTTCGGTATATTCGCAGTTACCACCCGTTGCTGCCGCCAAATCCACAATCACCGAACCCGGTTTCATGGAATCCACCATTTCTTTGGTGATTAAGCGTGGCGCCGGTTTACCCGGAATCGCTGCCGTAGTGATGATAATATCTACTTCTTTGGCTTGTTCTGCATAAAGCGCCATCGCACGGCGGTTGAATTCTTCCGACATCACTTTCGCATAACCATCGCCACTGCCGCCTTCTTCTTTGAAATCAATTTCTAAGAAGCTTGCACCCATACTTTGCACTTGCTCTTTCACTTCAGGACGAGAGTCAAAAGCACGCACAATCGCACCAAGGCTGTTTGCCGCACCGATTGCCGCCAAGCCCGCGACGCCAGCACCAATCACCAACACTTTAGCCGGCGGAACTTTACCTGCCGCGGTAATTTGACCGGTGAAGAAACTGCCAAACTCGTGGGCGGCTTCAATCACCGCACGATAACCGGAAATATTCGCCATAGAGGAAAGCGCATCCAAAGCTTGCGCACGTGAAATACGAGGCACCGCATCCATCGCAAGCACATTGATTTTCTTCGCGGTCAGTTTTTTCATGAGCTCCGGATTTTGCATACGCCAAATGAAGCTCACAAGCGTCGCGCCCTCTTTCATTTGGGCAATTTCTTCATCCGTTGGCGGATTCACCTTAAAGATAATATCCGATTGCCAAATTTCAGCTGCCGTGCCAATTTTCGCGCCCGCGTCTAAAAATGCTTGATCCTCAAAACTCGCTTTAAAACCTGCATCGTGTTCTACGATCACGTCAAAGCCCAATTTCAAGATCTGCTGAACCGTTTTCGGCGTCGCCGCCACACGGCTTTCATTATCAAGCAGCTCTCTTGGTACACCAATTAACATACTGTTTCCCTCTGTTTGATGATTGGGTTGATGATTGCGAAATGGGCTGCCCCATTTTCCTGTAAATGACAAACGTCAAGCGACATTCACTCTATCACTGTTCCCTTTAAAAGAGGTAGGCTTTTTTAACTGGTTTTACAAGATATTGCGATAGGTTGCATAAAAATGAAGGAAAATGCGGCAAACAACATTGTCCCGGGCCAATTTATTCGTTTCAATGCGGTGCCAATCGCGTTGCCATGCCGCGTTTTGATAAATTCCGAGCTGAAAACAAACCATTGAATTTTGAAGCCGGTGAAGCAGCGAAAAAATTCCATAAAAAAACATCGCACTTTGAGAAATCAAAGTGCGATGTTTTTTAATGTGTTTTTACTTTTCGCTAGCATCACCAGTCAACAGTGCAATTTCCTGTTTTAATGCATAAGGCATATGCCGTGGGCTGCGTACGGAAGTGACACCGAATTGAGCCATTTTTGCGCGTGGAATGAGATTTTTATCATATTCTTTCAAGCAACGAATTTTCATCACCCGCTTCACCTGTAAATCATCCGTGCGTTTTTGCCGATACGGAATGTTTACCTCCAACACCAGGCATTTATAGCGAATAGCCCCCGTAGGTTCAGTGATGTACATATACACAATGTCATCCAAGGCAATATTGTTGCTCTGCTTCCAATAAATTTCACCACCTTCGCGCAAGTCTTTCTCCACATCGTAATATTTCGGGTTAGCCGGCACGATCCATTCTGTATAACGGGCGATCCCAAGTTGCTTTTTCACTTGTCGGGTAGCAGTGAGATCAAAACTGGCATTTAATAAAAACAGTATGCTGTCGTTATCTACAGAGCCATCTAGCAACACCGTCATCCAATGATTTTTATTCATGTGGTACGCCGGTAAAAAACCGGCTTGCGGCAAAAATACGCTTAGCATTTCAGGGGAACATTTCACGTTCATCACCGCCAATTTCCCCGTGCCGCTTAGCCCTAATGACGTCTTCTCAACATTCATCACAATGGCATACCATTTTCGATTATCGGCATGACGCAACACCGCATAATCCGGGTAGGACTTCCAAAGATATTCGGGCTGAGTGCCGTATTGTTTCAAGACATAATCGAATACCTGTTTAGCTAAATCTTGTTTTGCCATGTTAACCTCCTGTTTATTGCAGTGGTTTAATTCTACGCTGAAAATGGGGCGATGTTCGATAAAAATGCCGATAAAGCCGCCCTGCCAAAATAGCACCGCATTGAAGCCGCTTTATCTGCGCCCCCAATGCGGTGTTGTTTGGAGACTTCAATGCGGTGCTATTTCAGTAGTTCAATGCGCACCTGTTTTCCTTCTTTCCATCATCCTACAAAAAATGGCGGATAAAATCCGCCATTTCTTAAAAATCACCAATAAACTATTTTGCTAAACATTGCGCATAGCTTTCCGCCGTTGCCTGCAAGAAATTCGCATAAGATCCCGCACCTAGCGCCACGCTATCACCAATCGGATCAAGTTTTCCGACATTCACTTTGGTGCTTTGCGCAAGAGATTCAATCACTTTCGGCGTAAATTGCGGTTCGGCGAAAAGGCAGTTTACGCGATGCTCTTCGATTTCCTCTTTAATGTGCGCAATCGTTTTCGCGCCGGGGGCGACAAGCGGGTTAATGGTGAAATAGCCGCTTTGTTTTAAGCCGTAGGCATCATTGAAATAACCGTAGGCATCATGAAAAACAAAAAAGCCTTTATCGGCAAACGGTGCAAGTTGCGCTTTGATTTTATCGCTTTGTTCTGCCAATGTACGGTTGAAATTCGCTAAATTTTGTGCGATGAGCGCTTTTTTATCGGGGAACTGCTCGGTTAATTTATCCGCGACTTTTTGCGCCACAATTTGGCTAATTGCCGGCGAATACCACACATGCCAATTAGTGGTTAACCCTTCATCACCGTGATCATGATGATGTTCATGCTCGTGTTTATGTTCATGCTTATGTTCGTGCTTATGAGCATGCTCGCCTTCTTCATGAAAATGTTCGTGGTGGGCTTTTGTTAATAATGGTTCCACATCTGCCAAATCAGCAATAGTAATCACTTTTTTGCGATCGATTTGGCTCACCGGTTTATCCAAGAACGAATCAATATCTTCGCCCACCCAAAGTACCAGATCAGCCGCTTTCACTTTTTGAATATCGGACAATTTCAAGCTGTAATCATGCGGCGATGCACCGGCCGGAACTAAAACTTGGGTGTCGGTTACACCGTCGGCGATGGAAGAGGCAATAAAGCCAAGAGGCTTGACGGAAGCCAATACTTCGGCATTTGCCAACATCGGCAAAGCCAAAAGTGCAGTAGAAATTGCACTGATTTTTAATGCTGTTTTCATTTTGTATCCTAACTTTAGTTGTGAATGATTCTCAAATCGGCGTAAAAGACTACGCTTTTTTAACTAAATTGCAATGATTTTATGGAAAGATTTGATGAGACTTTTTCATTAAAAAACGAATTAAATTTCATAAAAAAGAAAATTTGCCGATCTGTTTCTGACAAAGTTGGCGAAAAACATTGCCAAAAAACACTATTCGTGGACGTATTTCAAGAATTTGATTAAACTTAAGATAAGAATAACTTTTGAGAGGAGAGAATTATAGACCGCTATTTTTAATTTTGTGGCTATTAAATGGTGCCCGAAGCCAGACTTGAACTGGCACGCCTCGAAAGGCGAGGGATTTTAAATCCCTTGTGTCTACCGATTCCACCACTCGGGCATAGACAACTGATATTTGATGGAGGCGTGTCCCGGAGTCGAACCGAGCTACATGGATTTGCAATCCAGTGCATAACCGCTTTGCTAACACGCCGTTGAATGGAGCGGGAAACGAGGCTCGAACTCGCGACCCCGACCTTGGCAAGGTCGTGCTCTACCAACTGAGCTATTCCCGCATCTACCTTTTTGGTGGTGCGCATTTTACGGAAATTTGAAAATCTGTCAATCGACGATTTGAAAATTATTTTTAAGCGTTTAAAAAAACTGCATTTTGTTTAAATTATTAACAGCAAATAACGAAGTGGCTAATTTCCCCGCTATTTTTTAATTTCTTCTTTTATCACTTTGGCCTTTGTGCCAAAATGCCGACTGTATTTTTTCCACAAAAGTATGCTTACTTTTCAGTTATTTTCAGAGGGCATTATGACAACACCACGATACGCTATCGATACTCTACTCGCGCAGGCCGGTAACCGCAGTGACCAACATACCGGCGCGGTTTCAACCCCAATTTATCTTTCCACTGCCTACGGCCACCGCGGCATTGGCGAAAGCACCGGTTTTGACTACACACGCACCAAAAACCCGACGCGCAGCGTATTGGAAGACACAATCGCGCAATTAGAAAACGGCGATCGCGGTTTCGCCTTTTCTTCCGGTATGGCCGCGATCCAAGTTTTAATGACATTATTCAGCGCACCGGACGAATGGATCGTTTCCAGTGATGTATATGGTGGCACTTATCGTTTACTTGATTTCTCTTATAAAAATAATAACAGCGTAAAACCGGTTTATGTGAACACCGCATCGAAGGCTGAAATTGAAGCGGCAATCACGCAAAATACCAAAGCGATTTTCATCGAAACCCCGTCTAACCCGTTAATGGAAGAATGCGACGTAGCAGAAATCGCCAAACTCGCGAAAAAACACCACCTATTGTTAATCGTCGATAATACGTTCCTTACGCCCGTACTTTCCCGTCCATTAGATTTAGGTGCAGATATCGTAATCCATAGCGGCACTAAATATATCGCCGGCCATAACGATGCGTTGGTCGGTTTAATTGTGGCTAAGGGACAAGAACTGTGCGAACGCATTGCCTATATTCAAAACGGTGCGGGTGCGGTGCTCTCTCCATTTGATTCTTGGCTTACCATACGCGGAATGAAAACCCTTTCGTTACGTATGCAACGCCATCAAGATAACGCTCAGGAAATTGCCGAATTTTTAAAAATGCAACCGCAAGTGGATTCCGTACTTTACCCAAATAAAGGTGGAATGCTTTCTTTCCGTTTGAAAAATGAAAATTGGGTGAATACCTTTCTAAAATCCATCAAACTGATTACTTTCGCGGAAAGCCTCGGCGGAACAGAAAGTTTCATTACATATCCAGCGACTCAAACCCACATGGATATTCCGGAAAACGAGCGCATAGCACGCGGTATTACCAATACTTTGCTACGTTTTTCGGTAGGTATCGAAAACGCGGAAGACATTAAAGCGGACTTACTACAGGCTTTTACTCACTTGAAATAGTCTCGGAGGCGATATGAAAATTGCGGTTTACAGCACAAAAAGTTACGACCGTAAATATTTTGAATTAATCAACGCAAAATACAGTTTCGAGCTTGAATTTTTCGATTTTATGTTGAACGAAAGTACCGCGCGTTTGGCGGAACATTGCGAAGTAGTGTGCATTTTCGTGAATGACGATGGCAGCCGAAAAGTATTGGAAAAACTGGCTGCTCTCGGCGTAAAAATTATCGCCTTACGCTGCGCCGGTTTTAACAACGTCGACTTAAAAGCAGCACAGGATCTCGGTATTCAAGTGGTACGTGTCCCTGCTTATTCGCCGGAAGCGGTGGCAGAACATACAGTCGGTTTAATGATGACGTTAAACCGCCGTATTCACCGCGCCTATCAACGTACCCGCGAAGCCAATTTCTCTCTTGAAGGGCTAATCGGTTTCAATATGCACGGCCGCACCGTGGGGGTGATTGGAACAGGCAAAATCGGCATCGCGGTAATGCGAATTTTGAAGGGATTTGGCATGCATATTTTGGCTTACGATCCATTCAAAAATCCGCAAGCGGAAGAGCTTGGTGCCAACTATGTAGAATTGGACGAGCTTTACGCCAAATCGCACGTGATCACGTTGCACTGTCCCGCCACACCAGAAAACTATCATTTGTTGAACCGTGAAGCTTTCGCCAAAATGCGCGACGGCGTAATGATCATTAACACCAGCCGCGGATCATTAATTGATACACCGGCCGCTATCGATGCGTTAAAACAACGCAAAATCGGCGCACTCGGCATGGACGTTTATGAAAACGAACGGGATTTATTCTTCGAAGACAAATCAAACGAAGTGATTCAAGATGACGTATTCCGTCGTTTGTCTTCATGCCATAACGTGTTATTAACCGGTCACCAAGCCTTTTTAACGGAGGAAGCCCTGACCAGCATCGCTGATGTTACACTTTCCAACATTTATAAACTCAAATCCGGCAAACCTTGCGAAAATGTCGTTTTAGCCTCTTAGTTTTAAGCGATTAAATTAATAACTGTACTTTAAAAAAGCGCGTGCTATTCTGAGCACGCTTACAATTCAGCAAATTGCCCAAATAGGGTGCAATATTTACTAACAAAGGAAATAAAAAATGAGCCAAGTACTACATACCACAGACGCAACCTTTGAAGCGGACGTATTAAAATCCGATCTTCCCGTCTTAGTTGATTTCTGGGCGCCATGGTGTGGCCCTTGCAAAATGATTGCGCCGGTCTTAGACGAGCTTGCTCCGGCATTTGACGGCAAAGCGAAAATCGTGAAAATTAACGTGGATGAAAACCAAGGCGTGGCCGCACAATATGGCGTGCGTAGCATTCCAACGTTACTTTTAGTGAAAAACGGCCAAGTAGTGGGAACACAAGTAGGCGCGTTACCAAAAGGTCAATTAGCCGCTTTCATTAATCAACATCTTTAATTTTATTCTAAAAAAACCTCTTATCTTAATAAGAGGTTTTTTCTTTCCCGGATCGTCTGATTTCTTCCACCGAAAGGACTTTCAATGCGGTGCTAATAAGCGACCTCGCTGCCGCCAAGGAAAATAAATCAAAACGGCGAATATCAAAGCTTCAATGCGGTGCTATTTGACGACCTCATTGAAACATTTATTTTCGTCTTTTCTAACGTTTAATCGTTTTTCGATTTTCTTCCGTTTCCGGTTCAAGATCGAGTTTTGCCATTAACAGCTGATCACCATCTTCTTCCGGATTGCCTGTGACGAGTAGTTTGTCACCATAGAAAATGGAATTCGCCCCTGCCATAAAGCACATTGCCTGCATTTCTTCACTCATACCTTGGCGACCGGCAGACAAGCGTACATAACTTTTCGGCATGGTGATACGTGCCACAGCGATGGTACGTACGAATTCCGTCCAATCTAATTCCGCCGCGTCAGCCAACGGCGTACCTTCAATTTTGACTAGTTGGTTAATCGGCACGGATTCCGGTTGCGGATCCAAATTAGCGAGACTAGCAATCAGCCCGGCACGTTCTTTGCGGGTTTCATTCATGCCCACAATTCCGCCGCAACAGACTTTCAAGCCCGCTTTGCGCACTTTACCGAGCGTGCTGATGCGGTCGTCGAAGCGGCGTGTGCCGATAACTTCGTCGTAATGTTCCGGCGCAGTGTCGATGTTATGGTTGTAATAATCCAAACCGGCGTCTTTTAATTCTTCCGCCATGCCATCTTGCAATAAACCGAAAGTGCCACAAGTTTCCATGCCGAGATCTTTCACCGCTTTAATGATTTCCGTCACTTTGGCGATGTCTTTTGGCTTCGGTCCGCGCCACGCTGCCCCCATGCAAAAGCGCCCCGCGCCACGCTCTTTGGCGATTTTTGCTTTGGCGACAATTTCCTCTACATCCAATAATTGCTGATTTTGTACGCCTGTTTGATAACGCGCCGACTGTGGGCAATAGCCACAATCCTCCGGACAACCGCCGGTTTTAATCGACATCAGCGTAGAAAGTTGAATCGCTTGCGGATTAAAATATTCGCGGTGAACTTGCGCCGCGCGATAGATAAGCTCCAAAAATGGCGTTTCAAACAATGCTTCAATCTTGCAAACCGACCAATATTCGACGGAAGGATGCGGCGTAATGCTGTTTAGCTGTAAAGGTTGTGCGATAGTCATAATTATTCCTATAAATTTTGTCCTTGATGAATCCGAATAATGCGATCAATATGCCCTTCAAGTTCCTGTGGCTGATGAGTTACAAGCAGTAAGGTTAACATTTTTTCAACACATAACTGGTCGATCAACTGTAGCATTTCGGCTCGTAATTGCGGATGGAGCGCAGAAAAAGGTTCGTCAAGCAATAAAATGGGCTTATCGCGCAACAAACAACGCGCCAATGCAACCCGTTGTTTTTGCCCGCCGGAAAGAACGCCCGGTTTTTGGGCTAAAAAATCTTGTAAATTGACCGCTTCCGCTGCCTGTTCTATCTGACTTTTTTCCTGTGCGTTCAATGATAAACTCGGTTTTAACCCCAACGCGATATTTTGCATCACGGTCAAATGCGTAAACAAATTATTTTCTTGAAATAACATCGAAACCGGCCGTTCATAAGGTGCACTACGAGTATGATTTTCACCGTTGAGCCAAATTTCGCCTGCATCAGCATAGGTGAAACCGGCAATAAGATTTAATAAGGTGCTTTTTCCGGCTCCGCTTTCGCCGATAACGGCAACTTTTTCTTGAGCATATACGTGCAAATCAAAGCACATTGGCATCTTTTGATAAGCGAAACGCAGCTGTTTTAACTTAATCATAACGTCCTTTATAGCGTTCGATAAACATAAATAACCCGACACATAAACTTAATAAAATCAATGCGGTAATTGCGGCCTCTTGACTGCGATATTGGCCGATTTGTTGATAAAGCAAATGAGGCAGGGAAGTAAAATCCGGACTACCGAACAATGCGATCGCGGTAAAATCGCCCAACGAAAGAGTGCTCGCTAGTGCCAGAGCATAATTTAGCGGCGCTTTTAATAACGGATATTCAATTAATTTAAAGCGTTGCCAGCCTTTTAAATTAAGCGACAAACATAATTTTTCATAATATTGCATCGCTTGTGTCATCGGCCCATTCAAAATTCGGATCACAAAGGGCATTGCGGTTAAGGCGTTACAAATCACCACAACCAAAAATAAATGAATATTGGTGAAATCGATTCCCTGTAAAAGCAAAAATAATCCGACAGCCAAAATGAGTGTCGGAACAGCCAAAATCGTCATCCCGCCGCTTTGAATTAAGCTAGCGAGAATGGGAAAATGCAGCCATTGCAACTGACGAGATAACAGCAAAAGGGCAAAAGAAAACAACACAGCCAGTGCGCCCGAACTCGGTGCTATGGCAAGAGAATAACCAAAAGCTTTCCATAGTTGCGGATCTTGCAAAAAACTTGACCAATGTGGCGCACTCAATCCTTCAATTACAATATGCAGTAGTGGCGTGAAAATAAAACAACAGCCGATGAACACAATAATGACATTCAAATTTAGCACCGCATTGGAAGAGTTAAAATGCCGGAGATAATGCTGCGAAGGCGTTGTTTCCGGCGGTTCAGCGAAAAATTGCGACAAACCGAACAATACAACGCAGAAGGCAAATTGAATCAGTGCGAAAGCTGCCGCTTTCGGAAAATCAAATTCAAAGAGAATCGCTTGATAAATCGCCACTTCCAATGTGCTGTTTTGCGGCCCGCCGCCAAGAGAAAGTACAATGGTAAAGCTGGTGAAACACAGCATAAAAATCAACGTAAAAGCCGGAATAAGCTGATTTTTCAAATATGGCCATTCAATTAAACGGAAAAATTGCCAACCGCGGATATTTAACTGTGCCGCCAATTGGTGTTGTTCGAAAGGAATGGCTTGCAACGCTTGTTCAGTCATTCTGGCAGCAAGAGGAATATTAAAGAAAAGATGAGCGAGTAAAATTCCGCTCAAACCATAAATCGATGGTTTCCAGTCAATTCCACAAAATTGAACAAACCGGCTTAACCAACCGGAGGAACCATAAATGCCGAGCAAACCGAAAATGGTTAATAATGCCGGTAAAACAAAAGTTAGCGAAAGAAGTTGCCGAATCAGCGCTTTTGCGGGGAAAGAGTGATAAAAAAATGCGCGACCGAATAGCACACCAATTGATACGGAAAGCAGTGCAGACAAAAAAGCCTGTAGGAAACTGAACGCAATAATTTGATGCAAATAATCGTCTTGTTTGAAAGCCGTCCATGAATAACTACCGCCTACGGAAAACACCGCCGACAAAGACGAAACATAAAGAAAGAGAATGAAAAAAATAACCGCACTTCCGCCAAGATAATGGCGCGGGCGGAAATGCGGATGAGAAAACAACAACATCATCAATTAGTTGGAGAGGGCTTTTTGCCACTCATTAATCCAAGTTTTAAGCTGTTCGCCGCTTACTTTTGAAGTATCTAACACCGGCATATTTTGAGTTTGACGTTTCAACGCGTCGATATGGCTTTCAATCGGCGTATCAATCACCGGCAACATTACGTTATTTTTCGCGATATCTGCTTGGGCTTGCGGCGAAAGCAAATAGTCAAGAAAATAATCAGCGCAAACATTATTACGATTAGCAACTTTCGCCGCCACTTCAATTTGTAATACACCACCCTCGGTAAAATCCGTTGCCGCATAATTTTCTTTTTGTTCGGCCAAAAGATGATAAAGCGGCGAAGTATTGGTGCTCAATACCAAATCGGCCTCGCCTTTCAAAAAGGCGCCGTAGGCTTCTGTCCAACCTTTTGTGACAGTGACCGTATGTTCGGATAAGTTTTTCCAGATATTTTGCGCTTCCGCTTGCGGGTAAAGCGCATTCACCCAAAGCAATAAACCGCGCCCAATACTACTGGTGCGCGGATCTTGATAAAGTACTTTTAAATCTTTGCGTTCCACCAGTTCTTTTAAGCTTTTTGGCGGATTAGCAAGTTTATTTTTATCGTAAATAAACGCGTATTCAGCGAAATCAAAAGGTAAGAAAATACGGTCTTCCCATTTTAACGGCAGGACCAACTTGGACAAATCCGCTTTATTGGGTTCAAATATCGCCAATTTTTTCGCTTCATCGATTTGATGATGATCTAAACCCAACACTACATCAGCTTTAATTTTTTTGCCTTCTAAACGCACACGGTTAAAAAGCGTGCCGTTGTTATCGAACGCGACGTAAGTTAGCTGACATTGAGGGAACTGTTGCTCAAACCCGGCTTTGACTTTTGGACCAGCACTCCAATCGGCACTGAAAGAATCATAAGTATAAACGGTGAGCGGTTGAGGAACGGCTTGCACAAATGCGCTTGTAGCCAAAAGTGTGAAGAGTATCGGAAACGTTTTTTTCATTGTACTGTCCTTACAAAATGCGAAACAGCTTAATGAAAAGAATTAGTTTCCTACGCCAGCATTATCTGTTTCAGGTTCACGGGTATTTCTCAGCCAATCGTAACGGTATTGGCACCCCGACTAATGGGGCGAAAGTTTATAAAAACTGACTCAAATATACAAGCACTTTAGTGTGAAACCGTTCGTCTGCTCACGAATTTTGGGTAAAACAAAACCCGCTTTGAGCGGGTTTTATTCGATGAATTAAGCTTGATGTTTTGCTGCCGTTTCGCTTAATAAAGTTTGTAATTCGCCAGCTTGATACATTTCTAAAATAATATCACAACCACCAATTAATTCCCCATCAACCCATAATTGGGGAAAAGTTGGCCAATTTGCGTAGGCGGGCAATTCCGCGCGAATATCAGGATGCTGAAGAATATCCACATAACCAAAAGGTACTTTGCAGTTCATTAGGGCTTCGACCGCACGCGCAGAAAACCCGCAAGAAGGCAATTTCGGCGATCCTTTCATATAAATTAAAATCGGATTTTCGCTAATTTGTTTTTTAATTTTATCTAAAGTTTCCATAATGTTTCCCATGAATAAAACATGCTGCGCATTGTAGCACAAGTAATAAACAGAGCAAGGTAAAGCCAGAGTAATAATGTCAGATTTATATTTTCCGTCACGATATGGAAATGCAAATAAACTTCCAATGCGGTGCTAATTTAGAGCGCTAAAGCTTCTTTTTTAAATATACCGTAAAAAACAAAAAAAAGACCTAAACCAAAGTTTAGGTCTTTCTCCATTTAATCCGCTAAAGGAAACTAAATTAAACTATTATTTAGTACCATTAACTGCGATTTCAACACGACGATCCGGTGCTAAACAAGCGATAAGCGCTTTACGACCTTTAACCGCGTCACAAGTTGCACCAGTAACTGGGTTCGCTTTACCGTAACCAGTTGCAGAGATATTTTGCGCAGCCACACCTTTAGATACTAAGTAGTTAGCTACGGTATCTGCACGACGTTGTGAAAGTTTTAAGTTAGATGCATCGGAACCGATACGGTCAGTGTAACCAGCCACAGCAACTTTAGAGTTGTTGATTTGTGCGATTTCACCGTAAATACCATCTAAAGTAGTTTTAGCTTCTGGTTTTAAGTTTGCTTTACCGAAAGCAAAAGTTACATCAGAGTTTAAGTTGAAAGTTTTGCTTACAACTTCAGGTGCAACAACTGGCGCAGCACCTTGACCGAAACGGTAAGATAAACCAGCGTTGATAGAACCGATCCATGGGTTATAATCTACAGAGCTATCTGCAGTTTCTTGAGTGCGGAATTTACCTACACGAGTTAACCATTGATATTCAACACGCAATGCTAACTCTGGTAATGAAGGCAATGCGTATTCGAAACCAGCTGCGAATAAACCGGAAGTACGTAAACTATGACGACCTTCGGCATGATCACGATTGCCGTTGTCATAAACTTTGTAGTCAGAACGAACTAATGCAACACCGGCTTTACCGTAAAGATCCAAACCATCTAAGCTAGAAACTAAACCACCAAGGTTGTAGCTACCTTTTAAGCTTAAGTGAGCACCATGGTTAGTATGTTTGAATGAAGTTAAATCATTACGAGTATATTTAACACGACCAAAGTCATCGTAACCTAATTCAGTTGCTAAACCGAAGTTATCACGATTTAAAATTTGGTAACCGCCGAATACACCGTAAGTGAATGAGTTACGGTGATAACCTGTACCAAACTCTTGGCTATGTGCGTTATAACCATCGGTATTTGATTTGATACCATCGTGGAAAGAAGCTTGACCAGCTTTAAAACCCGCATAGAAAGTATTTTCTTGCGGAGCTGCTTGAGCTACAGAAGCTGCGGCTAAACCGGCAACTACTAATGCGATTGCAGTTTTTTTCATTTTGATGTCCTCTATTTAGTTAGTCATCGATTGGTAAGTAAGAAAAGTTTCCTCGTTTATTGTGAACTTTTTCATAAAGTTACGCACTAAACGTTTGCTTAACTAGGGTTTTGAATTTGCCCTATTCATCCTTTTGACAAATTCAATTCCTTTGTATCGCCAAAGGAACGTTCAAAAGTACCGTCATTATGCTACAAAAATCCCAAAGGTCAAAGTTTTTTTGCCTCCTCTGGCTATTTTATAATCAAATAATACATAATATAAACGATTATTCAGTATTTTTTCACACATTTACTTTGATTCTTTTTTCTTAAAATCGACATTGTCCGTCGCTTCATATATCATTTTTTCTCATTATTTCTACTAAATTCTTGTGAGTAATATCATGCTACCCCGTCTTTCCAACGTTCCGCAATCGGACGCAACCGTTCAACATTATCTCAATGAACTTAAAAAACAGCATTTTGAAGGCGATATCGCCACGAGTTATGCCGATCGCTTAAGTCTTGCCACCGATAACAGCGTGTATCAACAACTACCGCAAGCGATTTTGTTCCCCAAAAATGTGGCGGATGTAGTGCGCTTAAGCAAGCTGGCGAATCGTCCGGAATTTCAATCGCTCACCTTTACCCCGCGCGGCGGTGGCACCGGCACCAACGGCCAATCAATTAATAACAACATTATTGTCGATTTGTCACGTCATATGACGACGATTTTAGAACTCAACAAAGAAGAACGTTGGGTGCGTGTGCAAGCCGGCGTAGTGAAAGACCAACTCAACCAATTTTTAAAGCCGCACGGTCTATTCTTTGCACCGGAACTTTCCACCAGTAACCGCGCCACCTTAGGCGGAATGATTAATACCGATGCGTCCGGCCAAGGCTCATTACAATATGGCAAAACCTCCAATCATGTATTGGCCCTACGCTCGGTGTTAATGAACGGCGATATTTTGGATACCCGTGCACTTGATTCTGCCGACGTTTTAGAAAACATTGACACGCTTGACTTAAATCAAAGCAGCAAAAAACTTCATCAAGAAATCGCGCAACGTTGCCAAAAAAAACGCGCTGCCATTATTAATGATTTACCGCAACTCAACCGCTTTCTCACCGGTTACGATCTCAAAAATGTCTTCAACGAAGACGAAAGCGAATTTAACCTCACACGCATTCTTACCGGCTCCGAAGGCTCCCTTGCTTTTATTTGCGAAGCCAAACTCAATCTTTTGCCGATTCCGCAATATCGCACGCTAATTAACATTAAATACAGTTCCTTTGATGCGGCGTTACGCAACGCGCCATTTATGGTGAAAGCCAATGCGTTGTCTGTCGAAACGATTGACTCAAAGGTGCTTAACCTCGCCAAACAAGACATCATTTGGCACTCCGTCAACGAACTTTTAACCGAAGATGAAAGCAATCCGATTTTAGGCCTTAACATTGTGGAATATGCCGGCAACAATAAAGAAAAAATCGAACGCCAAGTGAACACACTTTGTCGTGCGCTGGATGAAAAAATCGCACAACGGCAAGATTTGATTATCGGCTATCAAGTTTGTTCCGATTTGCCGTCTATCGAACGTATTTACGCCATGCGCAAAAAAGCCGTGGGCTTACTCGGCAACGCCAAAGGTGCGGCTAAACCGATTCCATTCGTGGAAGACACTTGCGTACCACCGCAGCATCTGGCCGATTACATCAGCGAATTTCGCGCCCTGCTAGATAGCCACAATTTACAATATGGAATGTTCGGCCACGTCGATGCAGGCGTGTTGCACGTGCGCCCGGCACTGGATTTATGTGATAAAGAACAAGTCAAACTGTTCAAACGTATTTCCGATGAGGTAGCCGAACTCACCGCTAAATACGGCGGTTTGCTGTGGGGCGAACACGGCAAAGGCATGCGTTCACATTATGGCGAAAAATTCTTCACGCCGGAATTGTGGCATGAACTGCGCTACATCAAAACCTTGTTTGATCCGAACAATCGCCTTAATCCGGGCAAAATCTGTACGCCATTAAATTCTCAAGAGGCGCTTTATTCAATTCTTTCGCCGATGCGCGCTGATAACGATCGCCAAATTCCGATTCAAATACGCGACGAATTTAAAGGTGCGATGAATTGTAACGGCAACGGTTTGTGCTTTAACTTCGATCAGCACAGCATTATGTGTCCCTCCATGAAAGTGAGTAAAAACCGCGTCTTTTCGCCCAAAGGACGAGCGGCAATGATTCGCGAATGGCTACGTTTGCTAGCAAATGAAAATGTGTCACCGGAACAGTTAGCGTTCCAAAAAACGGAAATCACACTTAGCACATTGGTCGAACGAATTCGCAACAGCGTACAAAAATGGCGTGGCGAATACGATTTTTCTCACGAAGTCAAAGCCGCAATGGACACCTGTCTCGCCTGCAAAGCCTGCGCCAGCCAATGTCCGATTAAAATCGACGTGCCGAGTTTTCGCGCCAAATTCTTCCATTTTTATCACAGCCGCTATTTGCGTCCGGCAAAAGATCACATCGTGGCAAATTTAGAAATCGCGGCACCTTATATGGCGAAACAGGCAAAATTTTTCAATTATTTTACCAAGCTGAAAGCGACCCAAACGGTTGTGGAAAAAATTCTCGGGATGACGGATTTGCCTTTACTTTCGCAACCAAATTTACAACAACAACTGGTGGAAATCGGCTATCAAGGCCAATCTCTTGAGGAATTAGAAGGTCTCAATGCGGTGCTCAAACAAGACATGATTTTCATCGTGCAAGATCCTTACACCTCTTACTACGACGCTAAAGTGGTACGTGATTTCGTCGTGCTTGCCCAAAAACTCGGTTTCAAACCTATCGTGCTACCGTTTAAACCGAACGGCAAAGCGATGCACATCAAAGGTTTCTTAACTCGCTTCAGCAAAACCGCCGCAACCCAAGCGGAATTTCTCAACCGTGTGGCGAAATTGGGTTTACCGCTCGTCGGCGTGGATCCCGCCATCGTGTTGTCTTATCGTGATGAATATAAAGAAGCGCTACAAGAAAAACGCGGCAATTTTCACGTGTTAACCGCGCACGAATGGCTCACCCAACAATTGCAAGATACGGCCCTGCTTGAGCGCTTAAAAAATGCGCTAAAAACCGACCATGCTTTTGAATGGTATTTATTCCCGCATTGCACGGAATCCGCATGTATGCCAAACAGTCCGAAAGAATGGCAACAAATTTTTACCCGATTCGGGCAACAATTAACGGTAGAAAAAGTCGGCTGCTGCGGTATGGCGGGCGTATTCGGTCATGAGGTGCAAAACCAAACCATGAGCCGTGATATTTACGATCTTTCCTGGAGCAAAAAATTGCACGGAAAAGACTCGCGCTTTTGCCTCGCGACCGGCTATTCCTGCCGCAGTCAAGTAAAACGTTATGAACAGGTAACGTTAAAACATCCGGTGCAAGCATTGTTAGAAGTTTTATCTTCAGCCGAACGGTAACGCTGAACGGCTCAAATAGCACCGCATTGGAGCCCCGTCGCACAAGCCTCCAATGCGGTGCTATTTTGCCCTCTCGTGTACGCCTCCCATTAGGCGAGCCGAATGTAAATAAAACCAAATAATCTAATTACCGTTATTATGATAAAAAACAAAACACCTCAAAATCTCATCGCTTTCAATTTCCTTTTGATCGCCTTCCTCACCGGCATCGCCTCCGCTTTCCAAACGCCGACATTGAGTTTATTTCTGTCGCAAGAAATTAACGCTTCACCATTTTTCGTCGGACTGTTTTACTCTGCCAATGCGATCATCGGCATTATCTTAAGTCAGATTTTAGCGAAATATTCCGATCGTCATGATGATCGCCGTAAAATCATGATTTATTGTTGCCTTATCGCTGTTACCGGATGCCTGCTATTCGCTTATAACCGCAATTATTACGTCTTGATTTTGCTCGGCACCACCTTGCTCGGTTTGGGTTCGGCGTCGAATCCACAATCTTTCGCCCTCGCGCGCGAATATGCGGAAAGCAACGGTAAAGAAGCAGTAATGTTCACCACCATTATGCGCACCCAAATATCGTTAGCCTGGATTGTGGGGCCGCCGCTATCGTTTTTTATCGCCCTAAACTGGGGGTTCGATTATATGTATCTGGTGGCCGGCTCGGCATTTTTGTTATGTGCTGGGGTGAGTCGTTTATTGCCGAAAATCTCGCCTCAACGCGCGGCGCAAAAATTGCAAGTTTTAGCCAATACAGCGCCGCGCCAAAGCGTGATTTATTTGTTCATCGCCAATTTGTTATTGTGGACGTGCAACAGTATGTATTTGATTAATATGCCGTTATTTGTGATTAATGAATTGCATCTAGACAAAGAATTGGCCGGCACATTGATGGGAACCGCAGCGGGACTTGAAATCCCGGTGATGATTATTGCGGGCTATTTAACCCAATATTTCGGCAAAAAATCACTCATGTTGTTGGCGATGTTCGCCGGCTTCATCTTTTATATAGGCATGCTCTTCGCCACACAAACTTGGCAATTGCTGATTTTACAAGGCTTCAATGCGGTGCTCATCGGCATTGTCGCCACTATCGGTATGCTGTATTTCCAAGATTTAATGCCGAATCAGATGGGTAGCGCCACCACGCTATTTAGCAACGCCTCCAAGGCAAGTTGGATTATCGGCGGCCCGATTGCCGGCGCAATTGCGGAAATCTGGCATTATCATTCAGTGTTTTATCTGGCGGTAGTGCTGATTTTAGTCAGCATCGGCTGTTTAAATCAGGTGAAATCGGTATAAAAAAATACGGTCGTATTGACCGTATTTTTTTGTTTAGCCCTTTAACGCCAGGCTTTGAATTGATTAATCAAGCCATTGGTTGAGCTGTCGTGGCTTTCCACTTTTTCGTCGTTCAGCAATTCAGGCAGAATTCGGTTGGCAAGTTGTTTGCCCAATTCCACGCCCCATTGATCGAAGCTATAAATGTTGAACAACACGCCTTGTACGAAAATTTTATGTTCGTACATGGCAATCAATGCGCCCAAACTAAATGGAGTAATTTTTTGCAACAAAATGGAATTAGTCGGTTTATTACCGGTGAATACTTTAAATGGCACAATCTCTTCCACTTCCGTCAGCGTTTTGCCCGCTTTCAAAAATTCGGCTTCCACTTGTTCTTTGCTTTTGCCGAATGCCAACGCTTCCGTTTGCGCGAAGAAGTTGGACAGCAATTTGTTGTGATGATCGGACAACGGATTATGGCTTTGTGCCGGCGCGATAAAATCACAAGGAATCAATGTGGTGCCTTGATGGATCAATTGATAGAACGCGTGCTGACCGTTCGTGCCCGGCTCGCCCCAAATAATCGGGCCGGTTTGGTAGTTGTCGATCACTTTGCCGTTGCGATCAACGTATTTTCCGTTAGATTCCATATTGCCTTGTTGGAAATAAGCGGCAAAACGGTGTAAATATTGGTCGTACGGTAAAA
This sequence comes from Aggregatibacter sp. HMT-949, assembly GCF_041734645.1. Lineage (NCBI taxonomy): Bacteria > Pseudomonadati > Pseudomonadota > Gammaproteobacteria > Pasteurellales > Pasteurellaceae > Aggregatibacter > Aggregatibacter sp. HMT-949. The sequence continues at coordinate 1,228,704 of NZ_CP162010.1, forward strand.
TCGCTTCCGTTTGTGCGCCCAAGAAGTTAGTGTTCCACAAGCCTACTAAAGCCAGCGTGGTCGGAATATTTTGTTCCAATGGCGCATGGCGGAAGTGTTTATCCATTTCATGGGCACCGCTTAATAAGGCTTCAAAGTTTTCAAAACCGATAGAAAGGGCAATAGATAAACCGATAGCCGACCACAAAGAATAACGACCGCCGACCCAATCCCAGAAACCGAACATATTGTTGGTATCGATACCGAATTTTTCCACTTCTTTCGCGTTGGTTGAAAGCGCTGCAAAGTGTTTTGCCACGTGTTTTTCATCTTTTGCCGTTGCTAAGAACCAATCACGTGCGGAATTAGCGTTGGTCATAGTTTCTTGCGTAGTAAATGTTTTGGAGGCAACTAAAACCAGCGTCGTTTCCGGATTCACTTTTTTCAGGGTTTCCGCAATGTGAGTGCCGTCCACGTTAGACACAAAGTGCATGGTTAAATGATTTTTATACGGACGCAACGCTTCGGTTACCATGTAAGGCCCAAGATCAGAACCGCCGATACCGATATTGATCACATCGGTAATGGCTTTGCCGGTATAACCTTTCCATTCACCGGAAATCACACGCTCACAAAAAGATTTCATTTTTGCCAATACCGCATTGACTTCCGGCATCACATCTTTGCCATCCACGAAAACCGGCGTATTGGCACGATTACGAAGTGCAGTATGTAATACGGCACGATTTTCCGTGCGGTTAATTTTTTCCCCATTGAACATGGCTTCTTTGGCTTGTGTCAAGCCACATTCTTCAGTGAGCTGACGCAACAAGCCGAGGGTTTCTCGGGTCAGATTATTTTTGGAAAAATCCACCAAAATTTGGTTATCAAAGGTTAAAGAATAATTCTTGAAACGATCTTTTTCTTGTCGGAATAAATCTTGAATACTGACATTAGCCAATTCAGTTTGATGAATTTCAAGCGCTTTCCACGCATTCGTGCTGGTTGGGTTGATATTTTTCATAATGTTTCCTTCCGTTAGATAAAATAAATGTTGTGGCCCTGTGCGCATTTAAGCATTCAATGCGGTGCTGTTTTGAATGCTCAGTGCGGTGCTGTTTTGAGTGTTCAATGCGGTGCTGTTTTGAATGTTCAATGCGGTGCTATTTTGAATGTTCAATGCGGTGCGATTTTGAGCGTTCAATGCGGTGCTATTTTGAGTGTTCAATGCGGTGCTATTTTGAGTGTTCAATGCGGTGCTATTTTGTAGCTTCATTAAATTTCTGCCTCGTTATTGCGATAGCTTTGCATCTGGAACGAAATTCATTGCATTATAAAATCGCGCGGTTAATCCACGTATTCGTTTATAACACGCGGCGTTAATTTTGTAATCAATTCGTAACTTAAAACTCCGGTGTATTTAGCGACGGTTTCAATAGGCAATTCCTTACCCCATAAAATCACTTCATCGCCTACTTGATCTTGACTGTCCGGCCCTAAATCAACAGTGAGCATATCCATAGACACGCGCCCAACGATCGGCACAATTCTGCCGTTTAAATACACCGGAGTGCCTTCCGCCGCATCACGCGGATAACCATCGCCGTAGCCGATGGCAACCACGCCAATTTTAGTGTCGCGCGGGCTGCTCCATATACCGCCGTAGCCGACCGGCTCGCCTTTTTTATGATGGCGCACGGCGATTAATGAAGAAGTCAAATTCATTACCGGCGTTAAACCGAATTCGCTACCAATGGTATCCGTCGGCGAAATGCCGTACATAATAATGCCGGGGCGCACCCAGTCCAAATGAGATTGCGGCCAAAATAAAATACCGCCCGATGCGGCGATACTGCGCTCGCCCGGTTTGTCTTGCGTTGCGCATAAAAAACGTTGAATTTGTAACGACGTGTAATCGGATTCAAGTTCGTCCGCGCGGCTGAAATGGCTGACGAAGCCGAAATGCGGTTGCACTTGCGGAAGTCTTTTCAACTCTTGATAAAATGTATCCACTTCCTCCAAAGAAACACCTAAACGATGCATGCCTGTATCAATTTTCAGCCACACTTTAATCGGACCGGTCACATCCGCGCGCTTTAACGCTTCAAGTTGTTCACGATTATGCACGATGGTTTCGATATTATTCACCGCTAAAATTGGCAGATCTTTTTCGTTAAAAAAGCCTTCCAATAATAGAATCGGCTTGGTAATGCCGTTAGAACGCAACGCTAGCGCCTCTTCCAAACGCGCCACACCGAAGCAATCCACGTTTTTTTCTAAAGTAGAGGCCACAAACACTACGCCATGACCATAAGCATTCGCTTTTACTACGGCAATAATTTTACTATTCGGCGCTTTTTGTTTAATCACGTCCAAATTATGTTTTAAGGCGCGCGAGCTAATTTTCGCGGTCGCCGGTTTTACGTTCATTATTTTTCCTTAATAATCATGATATTCGCGTTGTTCAGCGAGATTGTCAAAACGCGAAAATTGCCCGTTAAATTTCAAACGCACGCGACCAATCGGGCCGTTACGTTGTTTACCGATAATAATTTCCGCCACGCCTTTATCTTCCGAATTGTCGTTATAAACTTCGTCGCGATAAATAAACATAATCAAGTCAGCATCTTGCTCGATAGAGCCGGATTCACGTAAATCCGAATTTACCGGACGCTTATCAGCGCGTTGCTCCAAAGTGCGATTTAACTGGGAAAGGGCGATGACAGGCACTTCCAACTCCTTCGCGAGCGCTTTCAGTGAACGGGAAATTTCCGCAATTTCCAAGGTTCGGTTATCGGAAAATGCTGGGGCGCGCATTAATTGAAGATAATCCACCATGATTAAACTTAACCCGTTATTTTCACGATAAACCCGTCTGGCGCGGGAACGCAGCTCGGTCGGTGTTAATCCGGAAGAATCGTCAATGTAAAGGTTATTTTTCTGCTTAAACATACCGAATATGCTACTGATTTTGTTCCATTCAATTTCGTCTAAGCCTTGACCGGTACGGATTTTGGTTTGATCCACGCGCGCCAATGAAGCAATCATACGCATCATAATTTGTTCGGCAGGCATTTCTAAACTGAACACCAATACCGGTTTATCGCTTGCCATCATCGCATTTTCACACAGATTCATGGCAAAGGTGGTTTTTCCCATGGACGGACGCGCAGCGACGATAATTAAATCCGAAGGCTGTAAACCTGCCGTTTTTCGGTCAAGATCCGTAAAACCGGTGGTAACGCCGGTCACACCGGAATTATTTTTCAATTTGCTTAAAGCATCAATCCGTTCGATGGTGCTTTGCAACACGCTAATCACGTTTTGTGGGCCTTCGCCGGAAGTGCTGCGTTTCTCCGCAATGGCGAACACTTCACGTTCGGCTTCGTCCAAAATCAGTTTGATGTCTTGCCCTTTCGGTGAGTAACTGTTTTCCGCAATGCGGTTGCCTACAGAAATCAATTCGCGCAGAATCGCTTTTTCACGCACGATGTCGGCATAAGCCAAAATATTAATCGCATTTGGTGTATTGTTGGAAAGTTCGGCAAGATAAGCAAAACCGCCTACTTCTTCGCTGATACCTTTATTTTTTAAAGCTTGATCCAAAGTGATGAGATCGATCGGTGACCGGTTACGTATTAAATCTTCCATGGCCTGGAAAATTGCACGGTGAGCAAAAGTGTAAAAATCCTCCGCAATTACACGTTCGGCAATACCGTCCCAATGCTGATTGCTTAACATAATGCCGCCCAACACGGCTTGCTCGGCTTCAAGAGAATGAGGCGGAACGCTCACTTGTGTGGTTTGTTTGTCGGATGATTTGATTTGCGGTTGAGATGCCATAAGAATTTTAAGATACAAAAGAATTGGTGCTTATGATACCGCAAATGAGGGGGCGGTTTAAGCGAAAACTACGGTCGATTTGGACTGAGCTTTTAATCGTTTTTGTTGCACTGAAAGTAAAAATAAAAAACGGTGGAAAAATCCACCGTTTTTTATTTTTTCGTGATTATTCAACGATAAGCACACGGCATACATTCGTATGCTTGATTGACTCATCTCCTTGCGTTAATAACACCAAATCACCTGAATTTAAGTAACCTTTTTCTTTTAATAATTGCACCGCTTCTTGCGCGCCGCTTGCACTGCGCGTTTCCGCATCGCTGAATACCGGTGTCACGCCACGGTATAAAGAACAAAGATTTAACGTTTCTTGGTTGCGGGATAAGGCAAAAATCGGTAAACCCGAGCTGATGCGGGACATTAACAATGCGGTGCGCCCGGTATGTGTCAATGTAATAATCGCCGCAACGCCTTTCATATGGTTTGCGGAATACATTGCCGACATGGCTACCGCTTCTTCGATATCGCCGAACTCTTTGTCCATACGGTGACGGGAAACATTAATACTTGGCATTTTTTCCGCGCCTAAACACACGCGCGCCATCGCTGCGACGGTTTCAGCCGGATATTGACCGGCAGCCGTTTCGGCCGAAAGCATTACCGCATCTGTGCCATCCAGCACCGCATTGGCTACGTCCATCACTTCCGCACGAGTCGGCATCGGATTACTGATCATAGATTCCATCATTTGTGTCGCGGTAATTACCGCGCGGTTTAACTGACGCGAACGACGGATTAATTTTTTCTGCACGCCTACCAATTCAGGATCGCCGATTTCCACGCCTAAATCACCGCGAGCGACCATGATCACGTCCGATGCTAAAATAATGTCGTCCATTGATTCGTCATCGACTACCGTTTCAGCACGTTCAACTTTCGCCACAATTTTCGCATTTAAACCGGCTTTCTGCGCCAATTCACGCGCGTAATTTAAGTCTGCGCTGGAACGCGGGAAAGAGACTGCCAAGAAATCAACGCCGATACGCGCTGCCGTAATGATGTCTGCTTTATCTTTTTCAGTTAATGCGTCAGCTGATAAACCGCCGCCTAATTTATTGATCCCTTTATTATTTGATAACGGGCCGCCAACAGTGACTTCAGTAAACACTTTTGCATTTTCGGTGGACAATACTTTTAATTGTACGCGGCCGTCATCTAACAAAAGAATATCCCCGGGAACAACATCTTGCGGTAAGGTTTTGTAGTCTAAACCGACTGCCTCTTGATTGCCTTCACCTTTTGGCAATTCCGCATCAAGAACGAACTTATCGCCGACATTTAAGAAAATTTTGCCATCTTTGAAAGTAGAAACGCGGATTTTAGGCCCTTGTAAATCACCTAAAATCGCTACAGTCTTGCCTAATTTTTTCGCAATAGAACGAACGCGTTCCGCACGCTCAATATGATCATCAGGCGTACCATGCGAGAAGTTCATACGAACTACGTTTGCGCCTGCCGCAATAATTTTCTCAAGATTGTTATCGCGGTCGGTCGCCGGACCCATAGTACATACAATCTTCGTTCTTCTTAGTCTTCTAGACATCATTCTACTCCGTCAGTCAATATTTATATTTTGAATAAACCTGATTAGGCCGAAGCTTTTCGGCCGAAATAAACCGGCGCGCATTATACGCTCAAAAACCGCCGAAATCAAAAAAGAGTTCGCGACGCTCTGAGCTCGTTTTGGTTAAAATTTTATCACCCGCACCGGCGTTGTAGAAAATTTCTTGTCTTCCTGTTAAAAACCGTCTATTATGCGCGGCACTCACGCGACTATAGCTCAGTTGGTTAGAGCACCACCTTGACATGGTGGGGGTCACTGGTTCGAGTCCAGCTAGTCGCACCATTTACCCTAAACAAAGCCCCGCGTAATTTAACGCGGGGCTTTGTTTTATCGGGATTTTACAAGGCTTTATCGCTCGTTTATTCAGCCTGTTTAAACACATCTAATCTTAGTTTTTTAACACCGATAGTAACTGTTTAACCGGTCGAAGCCGTTGAAATGTTAATCATGCCGAAACCTACCGTCTGCTCTTAAAACAGCACCGCATTGAAAAGGGTTCCAATGCGGTGCTGTTGAGCATAGTGAACAGATAAGCCTAGCAATCATTCATCCGTTTTCTTTGTCATCTTATGCATTTGTACATTTTCGGTATCGTTTTTATTGGCGCTTATTCCGCCATCACAAACTTTTCTCTCAATTGATGAAGCTGATCGCGTACAGCGGCGGCTTTTTCAAATTCTAAGTCTTGGGCGAATTTATACATTTGCTGTTCCAATTTTTTAACTTGTTGTTGGTACTCTTTGGCGTTTTTTGGCGCGTTATAAAGTGCGGCCGGTTCCGCAACGGTTTTTCCGCGCGATTTTCCTCTTCCTTTATTGAGCGTGCCTTGTCCAATATCAAGCAACTCGCCCACCTTTTTATTTAAGGCTTGCGGAATAATGCCGCGCTCGGCGTTATATGCCATTTGTTTTTCGCGTCGGCGATTGGTTTCCGTCATCGCTTTTTTCATCGAATCGGTAATGCGATCCGCATACAAAATTGCTTTACCGTGCAAATTACGCGCGGCGCGACCGATGGTTTGAATCAGCGAACGTTCCGAACGCAAAAAGCCTTCTTTATCCGCATCTAAAATCGCCACTAAGGACACTTCCGGAATATCCAAACCTTCACGCAATAAGTTGATGCCGACCAACACGTCAAATTCGCCCAAACGCAAGTCACGAATAATTTCTACCCGTTCCACGGTGTCAATGTCGGAATGCAAATAACGTACGCGCACACCGTGTTCGTCTAAATAATCGGTGAGATCTTCCGCCATTTTTTTGGTCAACGTGGTGACTAAAACCCGTTCGTTTCGGTCCGCTCTTTGGCGCGCTTCTGACAGTAAATCATCCACTTGAATCGCAACCGGACGAATTTCAATTTCCGGATCAAGCAAACCGGTCGGACGCACCACTTGATCGATAATTTCACTGCCGGATTTTTCCAATTCATAAGGCCCCGGTGTGGCGGAAACATAAATAGTCTGTGGCGCCAAGCGCTCAAATTCTTCAAAGCGCAACGGGCGGTTATCTAATGCGGACGGCAAACGAAAACCATATTCCACCAAGGTTTCTTTACGCGAACGGTCGCCGCGATACATACCACCGATTTGCGGCACCGTTACGTGCGACTCATCAATAATTAGCACCGCATCAGACGGCATATAATCAAATAAGGTCGGCGGCGGTTCACCCTCGTTTCGACCGGAAAGGTAGCGTGAGTAGTTTTCAATGCCCGAGCAATACCCCAGCTCATTCATCATTTCAATATCGAACAACGTGCGCTGCGTAATACGTTGTTCTTCCAATAATTTATTTTCTTTAATGAAATATTCACGGCGCTGCGCCAGTTCATCTTTAATTTTATCGATGGATTCCAAAATGCGCTCGCGCGGCGTCGCATAGTTGGTTTTCGGGTACACCGTGATACGTGGCACCGCACCGAGATTGCTTCCCGTAAGCGGATCAAAGAAACTTAATCGTTCTACTTCCTCATCAAATAATTCGATACGAATGGCTTGATCGTCCGATTCCGCCGGAAAAATGTCGATTACATCGCCACGCACACGAAATGTGCCGCGCTGAAACGCCTGATCGTTACGCGTATATTGCATGCCCGCAAGTTGACTTAAAATCTCGCGCTGATTAGCCGGTGAGCCGACACGCAAAATCAAACGCATTTTTAAATAAGCTTCCGGATCGCCCAAACCATAAATTGCGGAAACCGACGCCACAACAATGGTATCGCGGCGCTCCAAAAAAGATTTCACCGCAGAAAGGCGCATTTGGTCAATTTGCTCGTTCACCGCAGAATCTTTTTCAATAAAAGTATCACTGCTCGGAACATAGGCTTCCGGCTGGTAATAATCATAATAAGAAACGAAATATTCCACCGCATTTTCCGGAAAAAAGTCTTTCATTTCCGCATAAAGCTGGGCGGCGAGAGTTTTATTTGGCGCAAGCAACATGGCCGGGCGATTAAGCTTGGCAATCACATTGGCGATGGTGAAAGTTTTGCCCGATCCGGTTACGCCGAGCAAAGTTTGATGCGCTAATCCGTCGTCTAAATTTTCAGCGAGTTTTTCAATCGCTTGCGGCTGATCACCGGAAGGCTGATAACCGGAATGAAGAATAAATGGTTTGCTATGAATTTTTTCTGACATATATGTACAGCCAATTTTCTAAGAACTTTTGTTGGCGCGATTCTATCATATTTCACACGCCAAAATCAGCGTGAAAGCAAGTTTTGCACAGTGTGCGAGATGTCAAGCGAAACAAGTCAAAAAATCATAAAAAATTTTTATATTTTTTTCTGGACTTTACTTAACATATTGATAAATAAGGAAATGTCATTTTACAACCAATTTTTACTTGAAATCGTACAACCCTAGTATTTATCGGGATTCCTCGATCTTAAGTCGATTTAATCCACAAAGTTATCCACAGCCTTTGTGGATAGAAAAATTGCCGTAAAAAGCACACTTAAATTTTTTAAAATTTTTTTATTTTTACTGTTGACAAACTATTGACGGATCATTAGAATGCGCGACCTATCTTTGTGATACCGAATCAATTCCTCCTTAGTTCAGTCGGTAGAACGGTGGACTGTTAATCCATATGTCGCAGGTTCGAGTCCCGCAGGAGGAGCCAATTTCTCTTTTGGTTTGGTTTTCGTTTGTCTCCTTTTACGAATTCTAAATTAGCAACCAGAAGATTTTAAGCCCATCAATTTGATGGGCTTTATTTTTATCGGTATTTCGTCGTTATTTTCCAAACAACACCGCCCCACCGCTAGCTTCAAGCGTTGTGCCATAAAGCAAACTCGTGGCGAAAAAGATCATCACGCCGCCGGCAAATATTTTAACCGCCCGTCCTCCATATTGATTTAAGGTTTTACCGCCGTACCATCGTCCTAAACGAATTGCCATTTGTTTGGCATAACGCACCATGATGGCAAATAAAGAAAGCGTTAAACCGGTGCCGAATGACATAGCAAGAACGGCGAAAACACCCCAAAGAAAAAGATCCGACATATAAGCCAGAAAAAGTACAAAAATTGCGCCGCTACAAGGGCGCAGTCCGATGCTCAAAATGATGAAAAATTGACTTCGCCAAGTATTGGCATATCGCAACAGCACCGCATTGGGCAAGTGTTGATGGCCGCAGGAACATTCAGCGGAAAAAACATGATCGGCTTTCACGGCACTCAATTTCGGCACCGCATTGAAGCGCGCAGATTTTATCCGAAACGCTTTTTTCGGCTTTCTGACGCCTTGATAAATCCAATAAATGCCAAGCCCGAGTAATAACACCCAAGCACCGCGTTCCAGCCATAATTGGCTTAGTTTGAAATAACGCGATGACAAATTTAAAACCACCACAATCACGGATGTCGCCACAATCGCCACGACACCTTGCATCAAGGAAGCAAGCAAACTTAACTTCACGCTGGGTTTAAGTTCGCTTTGATGAGTTGATAAATAACCGGCGATAATAAATTTGCCGTGTCCCGGCCCAAGGGCATGTAACACACCGTAAAGAAAACTGACACCAATTAAAATTAAACCGGCGGAAACGGGATTTTGTTGAATGGCGTGAAGATTTTCCGAAGTGAGTTGATTAAAGACTTGTTGCCAAGCCACAGCTTTCACAAAAAGCCAAGGCAAGAACCAAAAAATTGCGCCAAGTAAGGCAACCAAGACAAATAGCCATTTAAAAGGGAATGCTTTTTTCATGATTTAGTCACACCGAATTTTCACTTTTTGCGCAAAAATCACGCCCAAGGAATCATCTTCGTCTTTTTGCGTTTTATCCAGAGAAGAAGCGTAAGATTTCATTTTTTCATCCACGTTCGGCGCCACCACTTCGCCCTTGCAATTGGTCGGCAGAGCGGAAAAATTCACCGCGTTTTTATTTTCCGGATAAAACATGGAAACATAATAAGTGCGATCATAAGTCATTAACGTGAACAGGTTATCTTTTAACGGCTGCGGACGAGTAAGAAGCAAATCGAAATAATATTGAATATGTGAACCAAGCAGATTGATACCGTAATTCCGCGCCTGAGCTTTGTATTTAATTTTTTCGTTATTTTTATCAAATAAATAGCTGAAATAATGTTCATTGACGATATTTTCCATCACATCGTCAATAAGCTTTTGTTGCTTCACGGAATCGCCTTTCGCTTGTGCCATATCGTATAGCACCGCCGCAGAACTCGGTTCGTCAAGCGTCCATCGCATCGAAAAACCGATCAATTGATTTTCCTCCACTAATGGTTTGCTTTGCATTTCAATAAAGGCGTGTGGGTGCGCCAATGCGGTGCTCGATAGCATAGTGACGAGTAAAACGAGTTTTTTTTTCACAACGATTATCCTTAATAAAATGAGGTTGTCATTTTAACATAGCGCGAAAAATCCTTAAAAACGTTTATTTGCTCATCAATAATAATTAAATGGATAAAATTTATTGACTTATATCAAAGAATAATGAGATTGGATTTTATTTGGAGCGGAATTTTCGGTACTATCCTCCACGTCAAGCGCTTGCTTGATATTCATAAAGTTCCTAAATAAAATAATCATAAATATAGCTAAACTACTTTCCTACCACCCAATTCGGGTGGTTTTTTTTCGCCTTTCATTTGCCGAAGGTTAGGCAAATCCCAAAACTTCAAGTAAAATAAGCCCGTTTTTTTAACCTCAAATCAAGAGCAAATTATGTCAACACAATTCGTTTATACGATGCATCGCGTCGGCAAAGTGGTGCCGCCGAAGCGTCATATCTTGAAAGATATCTCGTTGAGCTTTTTCCCCGGTGCCAAAATCGGCGTGCTCGGCTTAAATGGTGCAGGTAAATCCACGTTGTTGCGCATTATGGCGGGCATTGATAAAGAAATCGAAGGGGAAGCCCGTCCGCAACCCGGCATTAAAATTGGCTATCTACCGCAAGAACCGAAACTTGAACCGCAACAAACCGTGCGCGAAGCCATTGAAGAAGCGGTGGGTGAAGTCAAACATGCCTTAACCCGTTTGGATGAAGTTTATGCGCTGTATGCCGATCCCGATGCGGATTTCGACAAACTCGCCGCCGAGCAAGCTGAGTTAGAAGCGGTCATTCAAGCACATGATGGGCATAATTTAGACAACCAATTAGAACGCGCGGCTGATGCATTACGTTTGCCGGACTGGGATGCCAAAATCGAGCATTTATCCGGTGGCGAACGTCGCCGTGTGGCGCTTTGCCGTTTACTGCTAGAAAAACCGGATATGTTATTGTTAGACGAACCGACCAACCACTTAGATGCAGAATCCGTGGCTTGGTTAGAGCGCTTCTTGCACGACTACGAAGGCACTGTAGTGGCAATTACCCACGACCGTTATTTCTTAGATAACGTTGCCGGCTGGATTTTAGAACTTGACCGTGGTGAAGGTATTCCTTGGGAAGGTAACTACTCTTCTTGGTTAGAACAAAAAGAAAAACGCCTGGCACAAGAACAAGCGCAAGAATCTGCCCGCCAAAAATCCATTGAGAAAGAATTGGAATGGGTGCGCCAAAATCCGAAAGGTCGTCAAGCGAAAAGCAAAGCACGTATGGCTCGCTTTGAAGAACTTAATTCCGGCGAATATCAAAAACGCAATGAAACCAACGAACTCTTTATTCCACCTGGTCCACGCTTAGGCGACAAAGTGATTGAGGTGCAACATTTAAGCAAATCCTACGGCGACCGCACGTTAATCGATGACTTGTCCTTCAGCATTCCGAAAGGTGCTATCGTCGGGATTATCGGGGCCAACGGTGCGGGTAAATCCACTCTATTCCGCATGCTTTCCGGCAAAGAACAACCGGATTCCGGTTCTATCACCTTAGGCGAAACGGTCGTGTTGGCTTCCGTGGATCAATTCCGCGATGCCATGGACGACAAGAAAACCGTGTGGGAAGAAGTCTCTAACGGACAAGATATTTTAACGATCGGCAACTTTGAAATTCCTAGTCGCGCTTATGTAGGACGCTTTAACTTTAAAGGCGTGGATCAACAAAAACGCGTAGGGGAACTTTCCGGCGGTGAACGCGGCCGTTTGCATCTAGCAAAATTGTTACAAGCCGGCGGCAACGTATTGTTACTGGACGAACCGACCAACGACCTTGACGTAGAAACCCTGCGCGCACTGGAAAATGCCATCTTAGAATTCCCGGGTTGTGCCATGGTGATTTCCCATGACCGCTGGTTCTTAGACCGTATCGCTACTCATATTCTAGACTACGGTGATGAAGGCAAGGTAACCTTCTATGAAGGCAACTTCTCCGACTATGAAGAATGGAAGAAGAAAACCTTCGGTGCCGATGCGCTACAACCGCACCGCATGAAATACAAGCGCATTGCAAAATAATCTTTTTTTACCGCTGTCAATAAGTACTGTATTGAGTATTCAAAATAGCACCGCATTGGTTCAGCAACCCACTACCATTATTTATAGGAGAAACATCATGGCTCTTAATCCAAGACCCAATCCCTTTGTCGTTGTGTCCGCTAACACCGGCTCAATGATCGTTAATTATCTGGATAGACAAACTAATCAAGCCGGCCTAACTTATGGCGTCGGTTATCAATTCCTAACCCAAGGACGATTCGAACCGGAAGAAATTCAGCGAATCCTTGCTTTACTTAATTTACGCCGTCAATACTTCGGTGACGGAGTGGTAATGCTTGATTGTGGTGCGAATATCGGTGCGGTAACCATTCCCGCAGGGATTGAAATGACAGGTTGGGGAAAGGTTATCTCTTTTGAAGCGCAAGAGCGGATTTACTATGCCTTAGCAGGTAATGTTGCAATTAATAACTGCTTTAATGTCAAAGCCATCTATTCAGCCATCGGCAACCCTGTCGGCCAAGAATATCTTGATATTCCTATCATCGACTACACAATACCTTCTTCTTTTGGCAGCTTAGAACTCCGTCCAAACCAATATAATGAGTTTATTGGGCAACAAATCGACTACCAAAAAACTCAAAAAGTACCGCTCGTTTCTGTCGATAGCCTTGAATTAGATCGTGTTGATTTTATCAAAATTGATGTGGAAGGTATGGAAGTGGACGCCTTAAAAGGGGCCTTAAATACTATTGAAAAATATAAACCGATTTTAACGGTGGAATTCTTAAAAAGCGGCTATGAACCCGTCGCACAGTTCCTTGCTGCATTAGGTTATCAGCTTTTTGTTTATGATCTGAATATCTTAGCTGTACACCAAAACGATCCATGCCTTGCCAATATAAATAGCTAATTTAGCAATGCCATCTTTGATTATCTAAAGGGCATTTGAGCACCGCATTGGAAACGCTAACAGCAAATGGAAACTGAAAAGTGCGGCCAAACCAACGCCGCACTTTTCTTTTGAATCAAATTAGGAGTGATCATGTTAATTTCTCTACACGTTTTTTGTGCGTTTTTAAGTTTAGGACTTTTACTACTTCGTGGGATGATGCAATTAAATGGAAAAAACTGGCGCGCGGTAAAACTATTAAAAATTCTACCGCATTTATCGGATACATTATTGATTATTTCCGGTTCAGCAATCTTATATCTTTTCCCAGTTGGGCTTGAACCATGGCTTATTGCTAAATTTGCATTACTCATTTTATACATCATTTTTGCGGCGAAATTTTTTAGTAAAAAAGCGTCTCAACCAAAAAATATTTTCTTTACGCTCTCATTATTGAGTCTTATCGGCGCAATTAGCATCGCGTATTTTCACTAAAAAATAAGGGCAACCACAATGGATTGCCCTTTTTACTTATCATGCCTAATCCCGTTTTCGGCTTAACAACCACCAGATAATGACAATAAACAACAGGCTCGGAATTAAAGCGCCAAACACAGCCGGCATATCGTAAACGACGCTCATTTGACCAAAAATCTCATTCACTACATAAAATAAGAATCCGAAACAAATTCCCGTTACGATTCGTGCGCCGGCGGTTACGCTGCGTAACGAGCCAAAAATAAAGGACAGCGCCAACAACATCATCACACCGACAGAAAGCGGTTGGAAAATTTTCCGCCAGAAGGTGAGTTCGAAACGGCGAGCGTCTTGCCCGGTTTCTTTTAAAAACGCAATATATTCATACAAGCCACTGAGCGATAAAGAGGTAGGGCGTAAGGACACTGCACCGAGTTTGTCGGGCGTTAAATTGGTTTGCCATTCTTCCGTTACGCGATGAGTGGTCGCAACCGTGTCTTTTTGGAGCACTGAATGATTCACTTGATGCAATTGCCATTGATTTTCAGCGGAGGAATAAGTCGCTTGTTTAGCGTGTTTTAATTCACTTAAATTACGGCTGTTATCAAAGCTGTAAATATATACGTCGTTTAACTGCGACTCGTTGCCTACGCGACGGACAAACACAAAATTATTGCCATCTTTTGCCCATATGCCGTTTTTCACCGAAAGTACGGAACCACCGGAAATGGCACGAGCGCGCATATCGCGAGCAAATTGCTCCGTTTGCGGAATACCCCATTCACCGATAACCATGGTTAACACAACCAACGGCAACGCAGTTTTCATCACCGCTATGCCGATGTTAAAACGAGAAAAACCGGCGGCTTGCATCACCACCAATTCACTGCGGCTGGCAAGATTGCCGAGCGCAATTAACGCGCCGAGTAAGGCCGCCATTGGGAAAAACGTTTCCACATCTTTCGGCACGGTTAAAACGGTGAACGCCACTGCTTGCAGCACGTCATACGTGCCCTTACCCACGCTGCGAAATTGTTCCACGAATTTAATAATCGCCGAAAGCCCTACGAGCGTCAGCAACGTAGCAAAAATCGCCCCCAAAATGCTTTTACCGATGTAACGGTCTAACGTATTCATCATCGCTTACCCTTTTCGGTTTAAAAGACGGCGGAATTTATACATCGGCGCACTGTCCCAAGCATTTAATAAAATTCCGAGTAACAAGAACGCCAGGTTCGTTATCGGCATAAAAATCGCGGCATCCAATTTACCGGCAGAACCGGCGGATTTGAAAGAACTTTGTAACAAAAAATAAATAAGATACAACAACAATGCCGGCAAAATTTTTGCAAAACGACCTTGGCGCGGATTCACGCGGCTAAGCGGTACGGCGATAAGCGCCATCAGCGGCACTGCTAAAATCAAACTGATTCGCCAGTGTAATTCGGCTTTCAATGCGGTGCCATTTTGCGACAACAATTGCGCCGAAGAAAGCGCTGCGGCTTCCTCCGATTTGTTATCGCCGACTTGATAGCCCAAATAGGCTTGGTAATCGTCGAAATGTGTAATGCGAAAATCCGACAACATTGCTGTGCCTTCCACACGTTGCACGTTTTGCAAATTCAACACTTGGTCGCCGTTCGGTAAAGCCTTCAATTCGCCTTTTTCCGCCATCACTACAGAAGGCTTGCTCTGCCCTTTCGGTACGGTTTGGAAAAGATACACATCATGAATTTGATCGCCTTGAATATCGTCGATAAACAATACGAAATCATTATTGCCCGCAGACATAAATTGACCGGAAGAGAGCGCGCCCATGGTCGGATTGGCTTTGGCATTTTCCACCAGTGTGCTTTGCTTTTCGATTGCCCAAGGCGAAAGCCATAACGCATTATAGGCGGCGAGTCCCGCGGTGAACAAAGAAAGCAACAACGCCACGCGCACCAAAATACGCGAGCCAACACCGCAAGCGCGCATTACGGTAATTTCGCTTTCCGCATACAAACGCCCGAAAGTGAGCAAAATAGCGATAAACAAACACAGCGGCAACATTAACTGTGCCATGGTCGGCATCCCGAGTCCGAGCAAAGAAAACACCAAATCCGCCGGTACATTACCGTTTGCCGCAGATCCCAACACGCGTACCAGTTGTTGGCAGAAAAAAATCAATAGCAAAATGAATAAAATCGCCGTTTGGCTTTTAAACACTTCTTTCGCTAAATATCGAGTTAAAATCATCTTATTTCGTTATGCTTTGTTGCTAAAAAACAGGAGGGAATCTGGATAAAATCGGGCGCGTATGATACCTTATTTTCGCTAAATTAGACAGCGATTTAAGGAAATCCTATGAAATATCAAGCAAAAAACCAGGCCTTTTCTCAAGCCGCCGACGGCATCGTTTTAGGCCTGTATGAGAACAACGAATTTTCTAAAAGTTTCAATGAAATCGACCTTGCTGCACAAGGTTATTTAAACCGCTTAATCCAATCCGGTGAGCTTACCGGCAAATTAGGTCAAACCCTGTTACTACGCGATTTGCCGGGTGTTGCCACAAAACGTGTGCTGATCGTTGGCTGTGGCAAAAAAGGCGAACTAACCGAGCGCCGCTACAACCAACTGATTCAAAGCATGCTAAAAGCGCTAAACAACGCAAATATTCGCGAAGTCGTATCTTATTTAACGGAAATCGAAATTAAAGATCGCGATCTTTATTGGAACGTGCGTTTTGCCATCGAAATCATTGAGCACACAAACTATCGTTTTGATCGCTTCAAATCGGAAAAGCCTGAGAGCACCGCATTGGAAAGCCTTATTTTCAATACCGACTGTCCGCAAGCACAACGCGCTATCGCTCACGCACAAGCCGTTAGTGCCGGCGTGAAAGCGGCACGCGATATCGCCAATATGCCGCCGAATATCTGTAATCCTGCCTATCTTGCCGAACAAGCCAAGCATTTAGCTGCGGAATTCGGCGCACTTTCTCTGGAAGTGATTGATGAAACGCAAATGGCGGAGCTAGGAATGAACGCTTATTTAGCGGTTTCACGCGGGTCGGCCAATCCGGCGTATATGTCGATTTTGCATTTCAACAACGCGCCCGATAAAAACGCCAAACCAATTGTGTTGGTAGGTAAAGGTTTAACGTTTGACGCGGGCGGCATTTCCCTTAAACCGGCGGCGGATATGGACGAAATGAAATACGATATGGGCGGCGCGGCCTCCGTATTCGGTGTCATGGCAGCCGTTGCGCAACTTGATTTACCGTTAAACGTTATCGGTGTACTTGCCGGCTGTGAAAATTTGCCGGATGGCAACGCGTACCGTCCGGGCGATATTCTCACCACCATGAACGGCTTGACCGTGGAAGTATTGAATACCGATGCGGAAGGTCGCCTCGTGCTTTGCGATGCGCTGACTTACGCGGAACGTTTTGAGCCACAATTACTGATCGATGTAGCGACGCTTACCGGCGCTTGCGTCGTAGCCTTAGGGCAACACAATAGTGGCTTGATTTGCGAAGATGAGAACTTAGCCGCCGATTTACTGCACGCTGCTCAGCAAACCACAGACAAAGCGTGGCGCTTGCCGTTAAGCGAAGAATACCAAGAACAACTCAAATCGCCGTTTGCCGATCTGGCCAACATCGGCGGCCGTTGGGGTGGTGCCAGCACTGCCGGCGCATTCCTCGCTAACTTCACAAAAAAATATCGCTGGGCACATTTAGACATTGCGGGCACGGCTTGGCTGCAAGGCGCCAACAAAGGCGCAACCGGTCGCCCTGTGGCCTTATTGACTCAGTTCTTGATAAACCAAACGAAATAAATCAAGTGGCGTAACAGCACCGCATTGAAACTGATTTCAATGAACTGCACCTTAAACATGAGTATCAAACCAATGTATTTAAGGTGCAGTTTTTTTTATATGCAGTATGCCGTAGAAAATTATCTTGAAATTAAGACAGTGCTTCTTTTCGGCATCCAAAAAATCGCCATATTCCAACGGCAATGAAGGTGGCGGTGAGGTAAACTGTGAGATAGCCAAAGGCATGCGCGAGGCGTAGGGAGACAAAGCCTGCTAGGTAGGCGCCGAAGAGGGCGACAGAGAATTGCAATGCGCTGTCGAGCGTGGCGTAAGTTTGATTGGATTTATCCATAATCATGACGAGCAAGCACGGCACCAGCAACGCGTATGTGATGCTTAACAATAAAATCGGCGCGGCGATAAGATAAGGAAAATCCGTGCCGACATATTCAAATAAAATAAATAAGCAGAAGGCAAAGATTTGGCTAAATAATACCCATTGGGTGACAGAAACCCGAGAATATTTTTTGAGTAATAGACCACTTAGCGGCGCAAAGGCGATAGCACAAAGGGGTTCGAATACGGAAAGTAATAGCCCAATGTGTTGGCTGCTCCAGCCCAAGGCATTTAGACGCGGAATGAAACTACTGACCACCATGCCGCTGGGAATAAACACAAATAACAATAAAATCAACCAACGAAATGAAATGTGCGGTTGTTGCCAAAAGTGGAAAAACCGTGTGAATAAAAAATGCAATGGCGGATTTTGCGATTCAGCCGTAACTGTAGGTTCTGAATATAGGCTGATTTGTAGGAGCAGCAGTAGCGCAAAAACACTGATTAAATCCACCGCACTTTGCCAGCCGTAATGATGATAAATCAGTAACACCAAACCGCCGCCAAGCATTTTACCCACGCGTCCTGCGATCACCTGAATGACACCGCCAAAGCCACGTTGCTCAAAAGGCAGGATGACACAGGTTAATCCTAGCGCCGCACAACCGAAAAATAGACTGCTTAGGTTCAATAGCACACATGCCACCATAAGCAGTATAAAATCTTGTTGCGGTTGGATGAAATGCAACATGAATAGGGCAATAAAAATGATTAGCGAGGAAAGGCATAACCAGCCGCGAAATTGCCCGATACGCTTGAGACGATAGCGTTCAATTAACGGTGAAACGATGAATTTCGCCATTTCCATTCCACCAAGCAAATAGAACCAACTAAGCTGTTTAAGATCGAACCCCATCTCTTTTAACATGGTGATGAGGCCAATCATATAAAACGCCACTACGCAAAATTTAAAGCCGGCGGTCGTGGCAAGGATCGCCCAATCCTGTTTAGTGAGTGATGTTGCCTTGTTGGCATTGCCAAAACGCTGCATAACGTCCTTTTTGTTCTAAGAGTGTTTGATGCGTGCCTTGTTCGGCAATGTTGCCGTTTTCTAACACATAAATGCAATGCGAGCCCACAATGGTGGAAAGTCGGTGAGCGATAATCAACACGGTTTTGTCTTTAACCAGCTGATCCAGCGCTTTTTGTACTGCCAGCTCATTTCGGGTATCCAACGATGCTGTCGGTTCATCTAAAATGAGAATCGGCGCGTCTTTTAAAATCGCTCGGGCAATCGCAAGTCGTTGCTTTTCACCGCCGGAAAAATTACTCCCAATTTCATTAACTTGCGTTTGATAGCCTTGTGGTAATGCCTGAATAAAATCATGGCATTGGGCAAGTTTGCAGGCGTGAATCACCTCTTCATCGGTGGCATTGGGTTTTGCCATTCGGATGTTATTTAATACGCTGTCTTGGAATAAATACACGTCTTGAAACACCACAGAAATTAAGCGCATGAGCTGTTCTTGGCTAACATCCCGAATATCGATACCGCCGATCGTAATTCGCCCTGATTGCGGATCAGCATAACGCAACAACAAGCGGAGTAATGTTGTTTTACCACAACCGCTGGTGCCCACAAAAGCATTGAGGCTATTAGGTTTTATGTCCAGATTAATGTCGTTTAGGATGTTTTTTTCGGCATTGTAACCAAAGCGGACATGCTCATAGCGAATGCGATAATCGGTGGGTAATCTGCTGCCATGATTTTCCGCCAATTCAGGCAATGCCATCAGTTTTTCAAATTTTTCACAGCTGATCACAAAAATTTCTAAGAGCGAAGACATTTGCACAAAGAAGTTCAATACATCTGAAATTCGCGCAATTAAAATCAGCACTGTGGCTAACAATACCCAATGAGCGCTACCGGAAATCACCCAAAATGTGCCAACAATTAATACCGCAATCAGGCTGAATTGAATGCTTGAGGTAATAATCAAATTCGGGCGTTCGCCTTTTTTAGTGCCGATGCGTTGAATGTTGGCGACATCTTCAATCACACGGTTGAAAATATGTTGTTTGTTTTCAGTTTGCCCTGTTGATTTCAGAATTTCCAAACCTTGCACAAACTCAATAGTTTCGCCTTTAAGTCGCTGATTAGCTTCTGCCAAAATACTGAATCCACGACGGAAAGCTTTTCTCCGCCATAAATAAAGTGGCACGATAAGCGGGAAAATAATGAAGATCAGCAGCCCAAAGCGGTAATCAAAGAAACAAAGACAAAGGGCGGCAGACACAGGTGTTACGATGCCGTAAATTAGAATACTAATTAAACTGAATGCGTAATTTGTGGCTTCATTAATACTTTGGATGGCAACGGCACTGAGTTCGCCTGCACGAAATCCACTGAGGACGGCAAGAGATACGCGGCGAAGTTTTTCGCCTAGTTGACGTCTTAATTGATATGTCGCCAAAAATGAATCACCTTTGGTGTCATAATATTCCGCCCAAATACGGAAAAGGAGGCTGGCGATTAAAAGCACGCCACACAAAACACTCCAAAAAATGACCGCACTTTGTCCTGCTTCAGTTTGTTCTAATGCCAAAAGCAGCGGATACAGCAGGCCGATAGCCACGCCGAATAAGGTTGCAGACAGTGCCGCAAAAGCGAGACAGCGTAAGAATGCGCTTTGTTGCTGTTGGGCGGCGGTAAACAAGGCGTGATAAGTTTGCCACAGGCTTTTTACACGTTGAGTTTCAGGATTAAAGTAAGATTGCATAACATTCTCTAATGTAGAGTCCAAGATTTTGCCTGTTGATATTCCGCCCAAAGGGTTTGATAGGCAACATTGGTTTGCAACAAGGCTTGGTGATTGCCTTGAGCGATGATTTTGCCGTTCTCTAAATAAATAATTTGATCGGCTTGGGTAATGCTAGACAGGCGATGCGCTACCATGATCACTGTTTTATTTTGCATCAGCGCATGAAATGCCTGCATTAAATCCGCCTCGTTTTTTGCATCGGAAAAGGCAGTGGGTTCGTCTAACAATAAAATCGGGCGATTTTGTAAAAAGGCGCGGGCTATACTGATACGTTGTTTTTGTCCGCCTGACAATAATTGTCCGCGTTCCCCCACTTTTGTTTGATATTGCTCCGGCAAAGTCATAATAAAGTCGTGAATGCGGGCTTGTTTGGCGGCATTGATAATCGCTTCCTCCGTCACATTTTCTATACCGTAAGCAATGTTCTCGGCAATAGAGCAAGAAAATAAGAAATTATCCTGAAATACGACCGAACAATATTTCATGAGTTGATCTTGTTCCATATGACGAATATCCGCACCACCTAAGGTAATTTTTCCGCTATCGACATCCCAAAAGCGCAACAGCAAATTGAGTAAGGTAGTTTTGCCGGAGCCTGAAGTGCCAATAATGGCGGTAAAACTATTTTGCGACACGCTGAAGTCGATATTTTTCAGTGTTGCTTTGTCGGCATCATAGCTGAAATTGACCTGTTCAAATTGAACCGCATACCCCTTTGGCGTTTGTAGCGGTAAAAGTGCGGTGGCATTTTCCAACGTTTTTATTTCGTTAATGCGTTCAATGGCGGCACGGGAGCGTTCCAACAAATGAAACAGCCCCATGTAAGGATGCATGGTTTCAATTAACCCGGCGGCTAATACTAAAAAGGCAAAAAAGCCAAAGGTGGAAAGCAGCGCAAGCGAGTGTAAATACACGCCTAACACGATCAAAAACAGCATGATCGGCATTGGCGTAAAGAGCGAACGGGCAAGACGTGTTGGCGCGCCCACTTTGGCTAAAAAAGCGAAGATGACCTGATTAAAATTTTCCAATGCGGTGCTAAAACGGCTGTACGAACTTTGTCCCGCATCAAAGGTGCGAATCGTGCTCATGCCTTGAATATATTCAATAATCGCGCTATTGATTCGGCTCACAGCAGCACCGTAATCACGATAATTCAAGCGACTTTTTTGCATTAAACGTTGCAGAATCGTAAACAACACGACAAGGAAAATCACCACAGCCAATGCCATTTGCCAATTTAACCAAAACAATGCCGCCAACACAAAAATCGGTGTGGAATAAGCCTCCGCTTTAAGAGGCGGTGCATCGGCAACAAAGGTGTGCAATTCATTTACGTCATCACACAGCACTTTGGTTAAACCGCCTGAACCGATTTCATTGACTTTGCCTAACGATAATTGACTGATTTTTTTCGCAAGCTGTTGGCGTAGCATTTTTTCCAATTCAAAGGCCGCATAATGAGATTTGTCGTGCGCTTTAATTTTGCAAGTGTAATACAAAATGGAAATGGCAAGCAGCGCAAAAATCTGCCAATAAGGAAATGTAAGAGATTGGCTGACGGTGAACACAATGTGGATCATCAAAAGCCAAATCCCGATTTTTAAGCCTTGTGCGAAGGTTGCCAACCACATTGAGGCGCGTAATTGCGCGGCAACTGGTTGGCAAATTTGTTGGTGCTGCTTACTCATTGCTTAGAATCTTAACTCGGTAGAAAGCCCAATTTGGCGTTCCGGCTGACGGGTAATGTCGCCAGAGCGCGGTACGAGTAAGATATCTTTGCGTGAGTTAAGCACGTTGTCGGCATAAAGCGTGATTCTGGCATGCTTAAAGTCGTACGCTAAATAAACATCAAGTTGGTCATAATGCCCTACTTTACCATTGGCTAAGTTGTCGGCAGTGGAATAATAACTGCTGTTGTAGCTGTAATTGGTGCCAATTTCTAGGTGGTCAAGAAGACGATAATTGGCCCCCACTTTTCCGCTGAAACTCGGTGCGCGAGCAAGTTTATTCCCTTCAATGCCGCTGTTTGGATAACGTTTAATATCGGTTTTTAACATCCCGATGCCCGCATTGAGTGCCAGTTTCTCCGTAGCCTGCCATTCGGTATTGATTTCCGCACCATAGGTAATGACTTTATCGGCATTGCGGATCACGATGGAATTTGGACCAAGGGTGAACGGTAACTGCATGTCTTTATAGTCGTTATAGAATAGGTTGCTGTTAATGCGTAGGCGTTTATCTGCGGATGTCCAACGATGATAAAGTTCGTAGTTCCAGACATATTCCGCGTCATATTCATAGCTGGTGTATGGGACACCGAAGGTCACACCGGCACCACCCGGATTGTAACCTTTGCCTACTTTAAAGCCTAAGCGTTGATCATCGTTAATCTTCCATGCAATATCTGCTTTTGGCAGGAAGACATTGTATTTTTTATCCCGGTTGATGGAAAACATCGCACTTTTTCCTTTACGCTGATGATGTTCCTGTTCATAGCGAGCAGAAAGCGTTAATTCAAACGGAATATCCGGCGTAAAGGTAATTTCACCAAAGGCCGCCTTGGTTTTCGTTTTATCATTAAAATTTGTTGTAATCGGCGTGCGAGCAATGCGTCCGTTGAGCATCGTAACACTTTCATCTTGTTTCGCATTGAAATAGAACAAACCGAATAAACCACGGTATTTTTCGCTTTCGTATTTTACAATGGGTTCAATTTGGAATTCATTGCCATCAACGCGAGCCGGAACACCTCGACGATTTGGCGGCAATGCGGTGTTGAATGGCGAAGTCGTTTTTCTATCGTGAATAAAGTGGGTATAAACCAATTTATTTTCCCATTTCCAACGATCTGAGAGTTGATAGCCAATGTCCCAAATGGTGCTGGCAGAGCGAGTTTGGAATACCGGGCGTTCCGGCGTGTAACGTGGTGAATTAGGTTGTAACTCTGTTTCGCTTTGTGGCGCTCTTGCGTTTAAATGATTGAACGTTAAACGGCTATAGAGATCCGGCAATGCAGACGGCGTCCACAGTAATTTGGCGCGGGTATTGGTGGCTTTAAACCAACGTGGGTTACCAACGGGATCATAATGCGGTAAATCCACAGAAGTTTCGCGTTGTTGATGATCTACGCTTAAACGAAACGCTAATTCGTCTTTCACCACCGGACCTGAAATCAGGGCGGCTGTTTGCGCCAATCGATGATTCCCCATATTTAATTTCGCGGCACCTTCCCATTCTTGCGTTGGGTCATTGCTGGTCATGACCACCGCACCAGCAATGGCGTTACGCCCTTGGGCATAGCTTTGCGCCCCACGATAGATTTCCACTTGTTTCATATCCCAGAGGGATTTTGTACCGAACGCCAGTTCGTTATAGCTGGAGGTTCTGCCGTCAATTTGCATATTTAGTCTTGGGCGAGAACCGGCAAAAAATGCCACCGCACCTACCGCCGGGCCGGATCCGTCAACGCCACGCACAGTGGGTAAGTCATTGCCCAAGCCGGTGTCTAAAATATTCACATCGCGTTTTAATAATTGGGTCGCAGACAGTAAATTGGCTTCTCGTTTGAGTTGATCGGCGGTTACCACGGATGTGCTTGAACCAGTAGATGATTGACTACGTTCGAATTTTTCACCGGTCACAGTGATTTCGTCTAACATATTCATATCACGTATTTTGTCCGCATAAACTGCAAGAGAATAGGTCCCTGTTATGCATAGCGCGATTAAATTTAATGGCATATTAGTTTTTTTCATAAGAACACCTTTTAGGTTTA
Organism: Aggregatibacter sp. HMT-949; assembly: GCF_041734645.1. NCBI lineage: Bacteria > Pseudomonadati > Pseudomonadota > Gammaproteobacteria > Pasteurellales > Pasteurellaceae > Aggregatibacter > Aggregatibacter sp. HMT-949. Next base: position 1,253,106 of record NZ_CP162010.1, read on the forward strand.
CATTTTTAAGATTTAACATCAATTATTGTAAACATAACATAATCTAAAACAAAAAGTAAATAAGAATTCTTCTCAAATATAATATTTGACAATTTAAAGTGTTCGATTATTTTATTGACCGTTTAAGGAGTAAAAATGAAAAAAGATTCTGTATTAAAGCAAGCCGCCATGAGGCTTTTTTATAAACAAGGTTGGATTGCTACATCTATTACGGAAATCTGTCAGTTGGCAGGAGTTAGCAGAGTCACATTTTACAAACACTTTGCAACAAAAGAAGCGTTGGTAGAAAGCTTGTTTGAAGAACAAAAAAATAAAATGCGCGCTGAATTTGAACGGTTATTGCATAATCAAGCGAATTTGGAGACAGTTATTCAACGCATTTTGGATATGCAGCAGGAGGCTATGGCGACGCTTTATTCTCCGTCGGTATTAGCAGATTTAAATGCGCACCGCAACGAAGAATTACAGCAGTTCTTTCATAAAATGGCACAAGAAAAATACCACTATATGCATCATTTTTTTGGCACGTTACAACAACGCAAAGTGATTCGTGATGATTTTCCCATAACCTTAATCGATGTAATCATCCAAAAAATCGACGAAATGTTAAATACACCGACGTTGCAACAGCATTATATCGGCAACGAACAACAATTATTAAAAGACATTTTGCAATTTTTTATGCATGGGATCGCCTATCAAAAGAGAAAAGATGAAAATGTTCTCCCCTCCAAAACCTGAACACTAAACCCCAATCTATTTAAGGTACAGATTTTTTATAGGCAAATATTACTGGAACTTAAGCACTACATCTTCAAACTTATAGTACTCAATACGACAAGCGAAAAAATAGGAATGTCAAAACCTAAACATTCCATCTATGACAATTCTCAGGACATTAAAATTTCAGTGAAGGAATCTGAATATTACGGTGAGGAACAGACTAAATTTAAGCGCTATACAATAAAAAGCCTTATATGTAAGCTAGATTTAATTATTAAGAGCAGTGCGCACTGCATCTTAAAATCTTAACATGTAATCGACCACCAATATCTTCAATTATATAGTGACTTTATTAACCTTTTTCGCCAAATCCGCGTGAACGCGTTTTTGCTCTTTCATTTTAGCGCTGATTTCGCGACGCTCAGAAGAAAGTTCCGCGCTGCGGATAGTGTAGTCATCCACACGCGCTTCATAATCATCGCGCATACTTTCGATAATCGCGCGCACCTCTTCAATATCCATATCGTCGCGAATATATTGATTTAAGTTATCAAGCAATAACACCCGTTTTTGGTTATCACGAATTTTACGACCAATATCTTCAATATCACGTTTTAGTTTATTTTTTAAACGATACATACGCACATATTCCAACACATCTTGAAACGATTGTTTATTTACAGTTTCCATAATTGTTCTCTTAACTAGACAAAAAGTGGCCGTAATTTAGCCTTTTTTTGTCAATTCGTCAAAACCTTAAAATCAGATTTGTAGGCTATATCAAAAAAAGTGAGAATTTACATAAAAAGCGTTGATTCCACGCTTTCGTAGTGATAAAACGTAACCACTATTTTTCTAAAAAATAAGGAAACACAATGTCTCAAGTCTTCAATTTTAGTGCCGGCCCGGCCATGATTTTCCCCGAAGTGTTACACAAAGCGCAAGCCGAACTCACCGATTGGTTAGGTCAAGGCGTTTCCGTGATGGAAGTGAGTCATCGCGGTAAATACTTTATGGATTTAATTAAAGAAGCGGAAAAAGATCTACGCGAAGTGTACAACATTCCCGACAACTATCGCGTGCTTTTCTTACAAGGTGGCGCGCGCGGTCAATTCGCCGCATTGCCGATGAACTTAATCGGTAAAAAAGGCAAAGCCCTTTATTTGAACAGTGGACATTGGTCAGCGACCGCCGCCAAAGAGGCACGCAACTTTGCCGAAATCGATGAAATTAGCATCGTCGAAAACGGCGATAAAACCCGTGTTACCAAACTTGATTTTAGCGATATCACCGAACAATACGATTACGTTCACTACTGCCCGAATGAAACCATTAGCGGCGTAGAAATTTTTGATGTGCCGAACGTGGGCAATGCGGTGCTGGTAGCAGACATGTCTTCTAACATTCTTTCACGCGAAATTGATATTAATCGATTCGGGGTAATTTACGCTGGCGCCCAAAAAAACTTAGGCCCAGCCGGCATTACTTTAGTGATTATTCGCGATGATTTAATCGGCCATGCCCGCAAAGAAACTCCGTCAATTTGGAACTATGCAACGCAACGTGATGCAGATTCTATGATCAACACGCCACCAACGTTTGCGTGGTATTTATGTTCTCTTGTATTCAAACATATCAAAGCCATTGGTGGTTTACCGGTTATTGCAAAACGTAACGAACGTAAAGCGCAAACTCTTTACGATTACATTGATTCTAGTAAACTTTATCGCAACGTGATAGCAAAAGAAAACCGTTCAACCATGAATGTAACGTTCGTAACCGGCAGTCCTGAACTTGATGCGAAGTTCGTGGCAGAATCCACCGCAGCCGGCTTGCAAGCCTTAAAAGGACATAAAGTACTGGGCGGAATGCGTGCCTCTATTTATAACGCCATGCCGTTAGAAGGTGTGCTAGCACTCATCGAATTTATGAAAAAATTTGAAGCTGAAAACGCTTAATTATTCGTTTTATCATAACGGGCACCCTAGCGTGTCCGTTTTCTTATAGGATCATTCATGCAGTACATCGACATTGCCAACCAAGGCGTAAAATCCCTCTCTCCTTACCAAGCCGGTAAACCAATTGAAGAACTCGAACGCGAACTCGGCATTTCCGACATCGTCAAACTAGCCTCTAACGAAAATCCGTTTGGCTTTCCGGAAAGCGCCAAACAAGCAATCCGCAACCAATTAGACAATCTTACGCGCTATCCTGACGCCAACGGTTTTGAGCTCAAACAAGCGATCGCAAAAAAATTCGACATACAACCGAACCAAATCACTCTCGGCAACGGTTCCAATGATTTATTGGAATTATTCGCTCACACCTTTGCCGGCGAAGGCGACGAAGTGATTTATTCGCAATATGCCTTTATTGTTTATCCGCTTGTCAGTAAAGCTATCAATGCGGTCGACAAAGAGATTCCGGCGAAAAACTGGGGGCATGATTTAGCCGGATTTTTAACCGAACTTTCCCACAAAACTAAACTGATTTTTATCGCCAACCCGAACAATCCGACCGGTAATTTCTTAACTGAGCAAGAACTTGACGCATTTTTAGCGAAAGTACTAGAAAGCGTCATTGTGGTGCTTGATGAAGCCTATACTGAATTTACCCTTCCGGAAGAACGCGTAGATTCATTCGGGTTATTGAAAAAATACCCTAATCTGATTATTTCACGCTCTCTTTCCAAAGCCTATGGATTGGCGGGCTTACGTATCGGTTATGCGGTGTCTAACCCGGAAATTGCGGATTTATTAAATCGCGTGCGTCAACCGTTTAACTGCAACAGTTTGGCGCTGGCTTCCGCCATTGCGGTAATGAACGACGATGAATTCGTAACTAAGGTTGCGAAAAACAACCGCATTGAAATGGCTCGTTACGAGCAATTTTGCCAACAATACGATTTGGATTATATTCCATCGAAAGGTAACTTTATCACTATCGATTTCAAACGACCCGCTGCGCCGATTTATGAGGCGTTATTACGCGAAGGCGTAATCGTGCGTCCGATTGCCGGTTACGGTATGCCAAATCATTTACGCGTGAGTATCGGCTTGCCGCAAGAAAATGACAAATTTTTTGCCGCACTAATTAAGGTATTGGATTTAACGCAAGCAAAATAGAGGCTTTATAACAATCCTAACTATGATTGAGCCCATTGAAGTGAAAGGTAATTTTCCGCAAATACAAGATATTAAAAAGAATGTTACGGCAAAGAATTAAAAATGGGCAATGGATTAGGCAATATTAAAATAGGTAACTCATTTAGCGCATTTTTATGTGCGCTAAATGCGCCCAAGAAAAGGAATTTCAATTTTTGAAGTTTGAAATAAGAAAAGATAGTATGGCTGGGGTACTAGGATTCGAACCTAGGAATGCCGAGATCAAAACCCGGTGCCTTACCGCTTGGCGATACCCCAATGGAAACTCTTAAAACAAGAATATAAGGAAACTTTTAGGATAATATGGCTGGGGTACTAGGATTCGAACCTAGGAATGCCGAGATCAAAACCCGGTGCCTTACCGCTTGGCGATACCCCAATCACTATTTTGACTTACAAAGCGATGGTGCGGGACGAGGGACTTGAACCCACACACCTCACGGCGCCAGAACCTAAATCTGGTGCGTCTACCAATTTCGCCAGTCCCGCAAATGGTGGCTACAGCGAGATTCGAACTTGCGACCCCAACATTATGAGTGTTGTGCTCTAACCAACTGAGCTATGTAGCCATCTGCTTAACCATATTAGCTTTGCGGGGCGTATTATGCTGATTTGCCCCTATCGCGTCAATCACTTTTTGTAAAAAATCCGTTTTTTAAGCTTAGTTGATTATAAAAAAAACGCTTTTGTTATTTTTTATTCATTCCGCCACGGAAATCATACCGACAAAATGACGCCAGTGAAAACTATTAAATCTATTCGGAATATACCAATCGGAAATCGTGCCATCTAAATAAAGCGCATTGTAACAGCCTACTTTTAGCAAACCTCGACTGAAAGTATAAAGATTCGGCTCACCTTTCGTGGTCATAATAAAGAAAAGACGATGTTGTTTATCCAAACATACCGCATTGCGCTTGTGATAACTTTCTAACGTCGGTTTAAATTGACGGTTAATTTCCCCCTCAATTAATAACATCGGACCGGATTGCGTGGCAAAGGTAGGTTTTAGCCTTTTCTGTTGATAAGCCTTCGTTGTCAAAATATAAGGTTGCGCGCCTACCAATGCAAAAACGCCATTCGGTTGGACATGAAAATTGCCCGTACCACGTTTGGTATTAAGCGCATTCAATTCTTTGCCGTTTTCAACCCATAAGCCCGCCGGCACATTATTCTTACTATAAATCCCGGCATTCATGAGCATTTTCACTTGAAAATTTTTTTCCAACGCATGTTTTAAGTTAGGTAAAGATTGATAATCTTTACCCTCGCTGTCACGCCAATGCAGACGTACGTCTTCAGGTTTGGCTTGAAAAATGCCGTAAGTGATATTGGAATCGGTAAAAGAACGATATTCGCCCCATAGACTGTTGAAGAAAGACCACAGCAAAGTACGGTTAGAATTTTAAAGAGTTTTTTCATCTAAAGGATGGGAAAGCTTTAGGGCATTAGAAAACGAATGTAAGCCTTCTGCGTTACCCGTTTTCATCATAGATTGTAAAGTTTGCGTTGGTGCGTGAATAAGTTTGTTCATCAATTTATAACTCAATTCTTGCAATACCGCCTCTGCATTATCGCTTTGTTGCAAGTGTTGCAGCGCATTTTTCAGTAAATCTTGGCGTATCGCTTCCGCATTTTGACGATAATTTTTGATCAAATTGGAAAATTGGCGCACTTTGATCCACTCAAAAAAATCCCGACACTCTTCTGTAATAATGGATTGAGCGTGCTCTGCTGCTTGTTCGCGGCGGTTTAAATTAGATTGAATAATATCCTGTAAATCATCCACCGTATAATGATACACACTGTCGAGACTTTCCACGCTTTCCTCAATATCGCGCGGCACCGCAATGTCTACTAACAACATCGGCGCGTTGTGGCGTTTCTTTTGTGCGACTTTCACCATTTCTCGGCTAATCAACACATTCGGACTGGCGGTAGAACTAATTACGATATCAGCTTGCTCCAATGCGGTGCTAAAATCATCTAAACCAAACACCTCAATCGGCGTATCGGAAGCCAATTTTTCAGCTAATCGCTCCGCCCGACTTAAAGTACGGTTGGCTATCATTAATTTTTTTACACCATGACGCAATAAATGACGGCTCACCAATTCAATGGTTTCACCCGCGCCCAGCAGTAAAATATTCAGCGTGCGTAAAGATTCGAAAATCTGACGCGCCAAACTGCAAGCCGCATATGCCACAGAAACGGCACTCTCGCCAATATTGGTTTCGGTACGTACACGTTTGGCTGTCGAAAAGGTTTTTTGGAATAAGCGCGAAAGCTCGGTAGAAAGCGGTACTTGGGCGTTTTGGTAAAATTCTTCGGTAATTTGAAAAGCTTGTTTCACTTGCCCCAAAATTTGCGGTTCGCCCAAAATCAACGAATCCAATCCGCACGCTACGCGCATTAAATGATTCGCCGCGTGTTGATTTTGATGCGCATAAATACTCGGCATCAATTCTGCCAAAGGAATCCGGTGAATCTCCGCAAACCACCGTTCGATATTTTCACGCCATTTATCGCATTCTTGTGGCGAAATTTGTCGATGGTGCAAATATACTTCTGTGCGATTGCAAGTAGAAAGAATCACCGCGCCTTCGGCAAGGTTTTGTTGCTGAATTTGTTGCAAGGCAAACAGACGCTTTTCTGCTGAAAAAGCGACTCTTTCACGCACCGAAACCGATGCCGTTTTATGATTAATGCCGAGAACAAGAAGGGTCATGGTTGATGTAAAAATAACCGCATCTAAAAAGTGCGGCAGAAATATCCGATAAAAAATTGGCGCCATTCTAATGAATTATGGCGCGTTGAGCAAATACCACGCCATAATTGTGGCAGAATAAGGTAAAAAAATTAAAACACATCTTTCGCTTTACGAAGTGCAATAAACGCTTCAAGCGTTTTTGCCCGTAAGAATGGATTGATCATTTTTTCCAGCTGTAGCGTAGTCGGTAAACTCGGTTTGCCTTGAGCACGCAAGGTTTCCACCCGAATTATCTGATTTTTGACTGCGTCATTGTCCGGCATCACCATTTTCGCAAACGCTAAATTCGCTAAAGTATATTCATGCGCGGGACAAATGACGGTATCGTCCGGTAACATTTTAAGACGTTGCAAAGTTTCAAACATTTGCGCGTAATCGCCGCTAAACACACGGCCGCAACCGGCAGAAAATAACGCGTCTCCGCAAAATAGATGCCCGTCCACTAAAAAACTCAAGTGCTGCGCCGTATGCCCGCCGGTAGGCAAAACTTCAATGCGGTAGTTTTCCGTAATGATCTCGCCCTTATTAACAATCACTGTCGCGCCTTTTTCGGCACATTCTTCAGGACCATAAATCGGCACATCAGGATAACGCGCGCGAAAAGCCGCCACCCCTTGAGTGTGATCGTCATGCAGGTGCGTCAACAGCACCGCATTGACGGCATAATCATGCGCATCAAGCCATGCAAACAGCTTGTCCGTTTCGGGCAAATCGACAATAATAAGCGGTAAATTTTCACGTTGATAAAGCCAAATGTAATTATCGTTCAAGGCTGGCAAAGCAACTAACATAAATCCTCTTTTGTTTGGAAATGAAATGATGATTCGATGGAATGTAAAATGGCACGCAAAATCGGCCAAGCCTTTCTGTGCCCCGCAAAGCTGGCGACAGTTACCGCAAGGCAAAGCCTATTGTAGCGCATTGGAAGTCGCTTTAGCGCCTTGGCTGGCAAAAATCGGCGGATATCAAATTTTAAAACTCGGCGCCTTAAGCACGGAAGTGACGACAAACTTACCGATGCGCCATCAAATTTTGTTAAGTGAAAAGACATTGCCAAATAGCACCGCATTGACCCCGAACGATTCTTTCATACAAGCCGAACTTACCGCCTTACCTTTTATTCAACAAGAAATAAATGCAGTCTTTTTGACAAATTGCTTAAATTTCACCCAAGATCCTCATCAGGTTTTGCGCGAGGTTCATCGTGTACTCGCTGATGACGGTTGGTTATTTCTCTCCTTGTTCAATCCGTTAAGTTTACTGATTTGCAAAAATAAACTTGGCGAGTTTCCATTCCGCAGATATTCGACTTGGCGCATTATCGATTGGTTGGAGTTGCTTAATTTTGAAATTCTTGAGCGACAAAATCTGTCTATTACAGGCCGACGCGCCCACTTATTTTCGCCTTTAATCCTTATCGTGGCACAAAAACGCACTTATCCGCTTACCTTTAACACTGAAAAAGAGCGAACAACAATACCGATATTTTTACAACCTACGGAAGCCTTTAAGACAAATGCATAATTGCCTTGCCTCACCTTCCATTCTCCCCTATTATGCGGCGCACTTTTTTCTCTGTTTAAGGATTCGCTATGACAGCACAAACTTTTATTCCCGGCAAAGACGCGGCATTAGAGGATAGCATTGCAAAATTTCAACAAAAATTAACCGCTCTGGGTTTTCATATTGAAGAAGCCTCATGGTTAAATCCGGTACCGAATGTATGGTCAGTGCATATTCGCGATAAAGATTGTCCGCAGTGTTTTTCCAACGGCAAAGGCGCAAGCAAAAAAGCGGCGCTGGCCTCGGCGCTTGGCGAATATTTTGAGCGTTTATCCACTAACTATTTCTTTGCGGATTTTTATTTGGGAAAAGCAATCGCCAACGGTGATTTCGTACATTATCCAAACGAAAAATGGTTTCCGATTGAAGACGACGCTTTATTACCGAAAGGCATTTTAGACGATTATTTGCTTGACTATTTCGATCCGAATCAAGAACTTACGCCGGAATTATTGGTTGATTTGCAATCCGGCAATTATGCTCGTGGCATTGTGGCGATGCCTTATGTGCGCCAATCGGACGAGCAAACCATTTATATTCCACAAAGCATTATTGCCAATCTTTATGTGTCGAACGGGATGTCTGCCGGCAACACCAAATTCGAAGCGCGTGTGCAAGGGCTTTCGGAAGTGTTTGAACGTTATGTGAAAAACAAAATTATCGCTGAAGCTACTAGCTTGCCGCAAATTCCTGCAGAGGTGATGGCACGTTATCCGTCTATTCAAGCTTCCATCACAAAATTAGAAGAAGAAGGTTTCCCGATTTATGCTTTTGATGCGTCGCTCGGCGGCAAATATCCGGTAATTTGCGTGGTATTACTGAACCCGAATAACGGTACGTGCTTTGCTTCTTTCGGCGCGCATCCGAATTTCCAAGTGGCATTAGAACGCACCGTAACCGAGCTTTTACAAGGCCGTAGCTTGAAAGATCTGGATGTGTTTTCACCACCTTCTTTCAATAATGAAGACGTCGCTGATCATGCTAATCTTGAAACCCACTTTATCGACTCCAGCGGTTTAATATCTTGGGATCTGTTCAAACAAGTGCCGGATTATGAATTTACCGATTGGGATTTCAGCGGTACGACGCAACAAGAATACGAAAACTTAATGGCGATTTTCCGTACAGAAAATAAAGAAGTGTACATTATGGATTACAACCATTTAGACGTATACGCCTGCCGTATTATCGTGCCGGGGATGTCTGATATTTATCCTGCAGACGATCTTATTTACGCCAACAATAATATGGGCATGGATTGGCGTGAAATTTTGCTGGATTTACCAAACTGGCATCACAATGCTGAAACTTACGCGGAATTGTTGGAAGAACTTGATGCGCAAAATATTGACGACGCTACTCGCATACGTGAATTTATCGGTATTGTTGCACCAAAAACCAGCGGTTGGACAACGCTTCGCGTGGGCGAATTAAAATCTATGCTGTATCTTGCCTTAGGCGAATTGGAACCTGCACTTGATTGGGCGAACTGGACGTTAAATATGAACAGCTCCGTATTCAGTGCTGAACGCGTAAATTATTATCGTGCATTAATTTCAATCATTGAATTGCATTTAGATGATAAACGCACTCCGAAACAATATCGCACCGTATTTGAAAAAATGTACGGTAAAGAGGCCGTGGCGCAAGCTTGGAATGCGGTCGTCGAAGGCGGCAATCCGTTCTACAACCTTCCATCAAGCGATGAAGAACTGAAAAATTTTAAAGAACATCAAGCCTTGTTAAACGCTTATGCAAAATTGCAAAAAGCTAAACGGGAAAATTGGAAATAAACTTTAATTTGAACCAAAAGCAAAGGCGAGTAAAACTCGCCTTTTTTGACTGTACTTTTTAGAATTTATAGCGAAGGTTAGAAAAGAACATACGACCTTCTTCCGGATAGCCCGCTTCATAATAGTAGTTTTTATCAAACAGGTTGGAAACGCCTGCTTCCACGGTGAATCGATCGGTCACGTTATAGGTAACTTTCGCATTAGTATTGCCAAAGCCTGAAAGCTTGACCGCATCGCCACTATCTAGATAATAACGTCCGTGTTCCGCTTCCTGACTAACATAAAACGACACATTTGGTACGATTTTCCAATCCATATAAGCAAAGAATTTATGTTTCGGAATATCGGTGACGATACTATTTTGGGTTTTATTTTTTGCCCGCATATAAGTGTAGTTTGCGCCCAGAGTCACATTTTCTGTGGCAAAAATTGCTGCAGCAAGCTCAACCCCTTTAAAAGTTTCTTTGCCTACGTTTTGGAATTGATTCGTGTTACGGGCAATGCTGGCTTCATTAATCGCATCTTTTACTTCGGAATAGAATAAAGCTCCATCTAATCTTAACCAATCACCAAAAGTCCGCATATAACTGGCTTCATAGTGATAGGCGGTTTCCGGACTTAAAAACGGATTCGGTACTTTAGGACTTCTGCCTAAACCGCGGGAATAACGTTCTTTCATTGTGGCAAAACGGGTCTTCTTAGCAAAACCAACGGCAAATTCGTCATTCTGATCAAAACTATGTGCTAATTTAATTTGGTAATTAAACGCGTGTTTATTACCGATATCAAACGGGCAGATAACATTATTTTGGCCACTTGAAACACATCGACTTTCAAATTTTTCCGCACGGTTAGATTGACGATAATCGTAACTGACACCACTAATCAATTTAGTTCGTTCCGTAAAACGATAAATATTTTCCAAACCAAAGCTGTAAGTGCGGTCTTTATCTACCGCGACCGGATCATTGTTATCGTGTTCACGGTGCACGTCATACTTAATGATTGTGGAGAATTTCAAACTATCTTTTTCCGTTAAATCGCCGCCTAAATCAAAGCCAGCGCCATAAGAATAATCACGGTAATAGCTATTGAAACTCGAACGTCTGTTTTGCGTGTTAAAAGAGGCGTTATCAAAAGCGCGCAAATCATTTTTGAATGAGTCATAGAAGATCTTAGTATTCAAGTAGAGATTATGGCTGTTGAATGCGGTGCCGGATAAGAAGTAAATACTGTCCTTATCCCACATCGGCCAACGCCAGTATCTTGCAAAGCTACCTTCACCTGAATAGAGGGGAGATTGTTTTGCACCTTTTTGAGTGGCAAGTACGAGTGCGTATTCATCGGTTTTATTCGGCATAAAGGCGACTTTCAAACTCAATTTTTTATCCCGTTGTACGGAATTTTCTGCACGGCCGCCGTTATCACCGTTCGGGTTGACTTGGTGATAATGACGAGAAAGTTGCAGACCTTGTTTTTCAAGGAAAGAGCCACTTAATTGAGCGTAAAAATAGTCTTGTTTCGTGCCTAAATTAAAATAAGTTTGATTGCTGCCAGTACCACCGCTTCTACCGTGAGCAAAACCGTAACCGATGGCACCTTCAAAAGCTTGAGTGGGTTTCTGTGTAATCAAATTAACCGCACCACCTAACGTATTTGCACCGTATAGCACGGAGCTGGCACCTTTAGATATATCAATACGGGATAAATCAAAGGTGGTGAAACGACCGATGTCCATATTACCGTCGTAAGGCACATACACCGGAATACCATCGATAAAAACCGGTACACGACGGGAATCAAAGCCACGAACCAGTAAATTATGTTCATTACGTGCACCGCTACGATCTAAAAACACACCCGGCGTAGTCTTCGCAGTGTCGGATACGCGGGTTTGATTATTTTTTTGCAAATCCGCCTGTTCAATACGGACAGCACTTAAACTCGTCGATTTATCGCCAATCACCTCGATTTGTCCGAGTTCGAAAACGTCGGCATAGGCGGAGTGACAGGCTAGTCCGATAGCAATGCAAAGCAGCGTTTTTTTCATAAGTAAATCCTTTTTCAGTTAATTTAAAGGTTAGGATTAAATCGCATTTTGAGCGCAATAGTAATCACCGTAAAAATCTTTTCATCATTAAGGGGAAAATTTTCGCGCAAAGTGCAATGAGAATCGGCAAAGGTTATATTGGCTTGCGCAAGTTCAGCCAATAACACTTGTGGAGAAAGATTGAGCCGTTCGGCAATTTGTTGAATTGAACAATGCTCAAAAGTCATAATTAAGCGGTCAAGATTGCAGTAAGATGGATAACGGTTTTTAGTAATAAAATCAATAAATTGCGTATTAATTTTTACCCATTTTTTCCTACGACTATAAAGATGTAGCCCAACGCCCGCCACCGCACAACCGGCAAAAAACAAGTGAATCGTTAACGCATAAGGAAAAGCAAAACCTTGCCACAATGCCATTCCGCTAATAATCAACATTGCAATACTCAAGGCCAGTCCCCACACCAGTACAAATTTATAAATCACATCAAACTTCATTACATCATCTCTTTTCAGTAAATAGGCAATATAAATAAATATATAATGAACGCTATTATAAATAAAAAACTGAGGTTTTCTCTACGCTATATTTAAAAAAATATAGCGTTATTATAAAATTCCTCCGTTCTGTATTTTTAAGGAGCTAAAATGAAAAAAATGCTTATCCTTTTGAGCACCGCATTGAGCGCCCTATTGACGGGCATCGTGAGCGCACAGGAACAAAGTTATTGGGCAGGCAATTTGCCTGAATCCTATAAAATTGAAAAAGTACTCAGCGCGGGCAATCCAAGCGATGTATTATTGCTTTCCATCGCCCCCAATAAATTAGCCGGTTTTGCGGGCTTTAACATGGAATCGAAAGCCGGTGTGTTATTTAGCGGCGAACTAAAAAATTTACCGACTTTAGGCAAAATTGCCGGCAAAGGCAGCACACTTTCTAGCGAAAAAATTGTCGCCTTAAAGCCCGATTTGATTATTGACGTAGGCAACCTTACCGCAAATTATCAAGATCAAGCTGATCGCACTTTCGCACAAACCCAAGTGCCGTATTTATTATTAGATGGCAAACTAAGCGAAACACCGAACTTACTGCGTTATTTGGGCAAATTGCTGGGTAATGAAAAACAGGCGGAAGAACAAGCGCGCTATGCTGAAGAAACATTGCGGCAAGCCGTTGATTTTGCTAAACAACATAGAAAAACCGCTTATTTAGCGCGTAATGCCAACGGATTACAAACCGGGCAGAAAAATTCAATTCACACCGAAGCAATAGAATTAGTTGGCTTAAAAAATGTAGCAGAGGGCGAACAAAAAGGTTTAACGCAAGTTTCCATGGAGCAACTTTTGCTATGGGATCCACAGATTATTTTCACTCAATATGACGAATTCTATAAAAAAGTGGCGCAAAATCCGCAGTGGCAGCAATTAAGTGCAGTCAAAAATCGACAAATTTTTTTCGTACCGCATACGCCATTTGGTTGGATTGATTCTCCGCCAAGTTTGAACCGCTTATTAGGCGTGCGTTGGTTACAACACATATTAAGTGGCAAAGATAACGCAAGTTTTGTGCCGGAAATTCAACATTTCTACAAACTGTTCTACCACATTGATTTATCGACAGAACAAGCTTTGCAGCTGTTTCAACCACAATAATGAAAATTTCCTTTATCAGGCGTTCACCGCATCTTTTTTTACTATTGCTGTCGGGTCTATTGCTCAGCAGCATTTTATTGGCTTTAAATGCGGGAAAATATCCTCTTTCGCCCAACCAACTGTGGGATATGCTTGTTTGTGCGTTTAATCGACAATGCCAAAGCTCGCCAGAACAAATCATATTATGGCAAATTCGTTTGCCGCGCATTGTAGCTGCCTGTTTAATTGGTGCCGCGCTGGCTTGTGCCGGCGCAACTTACCAAGGTATGTTTAAGAATCCGCTGGTTTCCCCCGATATTTTGGGTGTTTCAGCGGGCGCAGGCTTCGGTGCAAGTTTGGCGATTTTCTACAATTTGCCGATAATTTACGTCCAACTTTTTGCCTTCAGTGGCGGCATTTTAGCGGTGTTTTGTGTTTCTCTCATCGCTTCACGCGGGCGTACTCAAGATCCGATTTTGGTGCTGGTTTTGTCGGGTATTGCCATCGGTTCTTTACTCGGTGCCGGCATTTCGTTACTAAAAATTCTTGCCGATCCGTTCACACAATTACCCTCCATCACGTTTTGGCTGCTCGGAAGTCTTACCGCCATCAACCAACAAGATCTCGCGCAACTCATTCCGATACTGTTACTCGGTATTATTCCGCTATTCTTGCTTCGCTGGCGGTTAAATCTACTCTCTTTGGATGAAGAAGAAGCGCAAACCCTTGGCGTGCCGATCAAGCGTACCCGTTATATTTTGATTATTTTCAGCACGCTTTGTACTGCCGGTGCGGTGGCAATGACCGGTATTATAGGCTGGGTTGGACTATTGATACCACATATCGCCCGTTTACTAGTCGGTGCGAATTTTATACAGCTATTACCCGCTTCTCTGCTACTTGGCGCAACATTCTTATTACTCACCGATACACTCGCCCGCACTATTGCCACCATTGAATTACCGCTCGGTATTTTAACTTCTGCTTGCGGTGCACCATTTTTCCTTTATTTATTAATACGAGGGCAAAAATGACACTGCTGGAAACCCAAAACTTGGCTATCGGCTATCAAGGGAAAACCTTGATTTCAGATATTCATTTTACCCTTGCGGAAAACCAGATTTGTTGTTTGCTTGGCGCCAACGGTGCGGGCAAAAGTACCTTTTTGAAAACTCTGCTCGGCTTGCAACCGCCACTTGCCGGTAATATTTATTGGCGGGGAAAAGCTTTATCCCATTACTGCGCGACGGAACTTGCCCGCCACATGGCTTATGTGCCACAAGCCCATCAGCATTTATTTCCGTTTTCAGTGCAAGACGTAGTATTAATGGGGCGTTCAGCGTTTTTAAAATGGTATCAAACACCGAAAAAAATTGATTTGGAAGTTGCCTTAAACGCGTTAAAAGAGTTAGAAATCGAATATCTCGCTGAACGCTACTACCATCAATTAAGCGGCGGCGAAAAACAGTTGGTACTGATCGCACGAGCAATCGCCCAACAGGCAAAATTACTGATTATGGACGAACCGACCTCTAGCCTCGATTTCGGCAATCAAATTCGTGTGTTGGAAAAAATCAAACAGCTACAAAAACAACAAATTGCCTTAATTATCACAACGCACAATCCGCAGCAAGCCGCTTATTTGGCTGAAAATGTGGTCGTGCTAGATAAAACGCTAGGCTTTCGACAAGGTCCAAAGGAAGAATTACTAACTCTAAAAAATTTGGCAAAAATCTACCGTATTTCGCCTGATCTTTTACACCGCCACTTAAATCATCGCCCCAAACAATAAGAGTAAAATAAGAGGAAATCAAATGACTATTTACGACATCGACTTCGCCGAACTTTATCGACAGCATTTAATTGCCTGTAATCATTTCAATCTACCGCCCACCAAATGGGATAAAAAGGCGGCGAAAATGGCAGAAAATTTAGTGGGAAAACCGAGTGTGTACAACGAACGATTGTTACAAGCCATCAATATACAGGCCAATGAAACCGTGTTTGATATTGGCTGCGGACCGGGAACCCTCGCAATACCGCTGGCGCAACAATGCCAAGCCGTCTATGCGCTGGATTATAGTCAAGGAATGTTGGACTGTGTGGCGCGCTTTAAACAAGAACTGAATTTGCTAAATCTCACCACATTTCACCGCGCCTGGTCAGAAAATTGGGACGATATTCCACAAGCGGACGTAGTATTGGCATCGCGCTCGACCTTAGTTGACGATTTAGACGATATGATTGACAAACTTTGCGCCAAAGCGAAAAAACGCGTCTTTTTAACTTCCGTTACACAGCGCCACTTTTTGGATGAAGGCGTTTTTACCGCCATTGAACGCGAAGATATCGGCTTTCCCACTTATATTTATTTACTCAACCGCTTATATCAAAAAGGCCTCCAAGCGAACCTAAACTTTATCGAAACCCAATCCGGCCATTTTCAAGGTGAAACCTTCGAGGATTTATTGGCTTCCGTCGAATTTTCCCTCGGCGCGCTAACCGAAAAAGAAAAATCCGGATTAAAACATTTTTACGTTCAAAAACAAGCGAATGGCGAACCAATTTCACACGGGCAGAAAAAATGGGCGTTGATTTGGTGGGAACTCGATTAATGCCGTCAAGCCAAGATTGACGGGCTTTCAATGCGGTGCTGAAAACGATCGTCAATACTGTTTTTTTTTGAGGTTGATCAGACGTTGTTTTTATCGGAGAGGTAATTTTTCAATATTTTATCAATCACGCGCGACACGGCGAAAAAACCGAAAGTGGCGGTGATCATGGTTGCAGCGCCGAAGCCGTTGGCGCAATTCATGGTCGCGGAAACTGCACAACCTTCAGCCATTTTTGGAAAAATCAGCGGTTGCGTGGAGAACACCGCATCCACGCCGAATTTGCGTTGCGGGTTTTGACTAAAATTAAAATCCTTGCGTAAAACCGAGCGCACTTTTGCTAACAACGGATCTTGAATGGTTTTACTTAAGTCAGCAATTTGAATTTGACTCGGATCCGTTTGTCCACCTGCCCCGCCGACACTGATGATTTTGATTTTATGGCGCTTACAATAAGCAATCATTGCAGCTTTGGTTTTCACATTGTCGATAGCATCGATCACGTAATCGTAACCGCGAATTAAATAATCCGCTTGATTTTCGGGCGAAATAAAGTCATCAATAATATTCACCGTACACTGCGGGTTAATTAACTTCACGCGTTCCGCCATCACTTCCGTTTTGAGTTTGCCGATATTACCGCTTAACGCCGGTAATTGGCGATTAATATTGGTGACGCAAATGTCATCCATATCGATCAAAGTAAGCTGACCGACCCCGGAACGCGCCAAAGCCTCTACTGCCCACGAGCCAACACCGCCGATGCCGACCACGCAAATATGCGCGCGGCGTAAGCGTTCAAGTCCTGCCGGCGTATAAAGCCGTCCGATACCGCCAAAACGTTGTTCGTAATTATCTGCACGAGCCATTAATTTAACACCCAAACGCGTCCGTAATGCTTGGAAAGTCCGGCAATATGGCCGG
This sequence comes from Aggregatibacter sp. HMT-949, assembly GCF_041734645.1. Lineage (NCBI taxonomy): Bacteria > Pseudomonadati > Pseudomonadota > Gammaproteobacteria > Pasteurellales > Pasteurellaceae > Aggregatibacter > Aggregatibacter sp. HMT-949. The sequence continues at coordinate 1,270,336 of NZ_CP162010.1, forward strand.
CCTCATCACCGATGCCGCGGTATAAGTCGAAATGGTGGCCGTTCACCGCACCACCCACGTCTAACGCCACCATTAAGTGAAGTTTATGCGTGCCTTTCCAATTGCCATCATTGTCAATATCCGGAACTTCCACTAACAACACCGTGCCGGAAGGAATAAGGTTGCGATCAGACGCCACCGCCGCCATCGGCACGAGTGGCACACCGGCCGAGCCTTTTACTTTACCGCTCGGATCATTTTTGAAGAATACGTAAGACGGATTGCGTTCCAACAAACCTTGTACGCGCGACGGATTGGCTTTGCCCCAATCACGGATCGCCTGAATCGACATTTTTTCCTTTGGAATTTCGCCGTCTTCTACTAATAAGCGGCCAACCGCTTGATATTTAAAGCCGTTTTGACCGGCGTAGGCAAAGTAATTTAAATTGCCGTTGCCAAAATCCACGTAACCGCTACCTTGCACGCCGAGTAAAAAGTTATCCAACATAGAATCGCTGTACGCCAGTTCTAAGCCTTTCCCCGCCAAGGCGCCGTTATAAATTTGCTGGCGAGTGAAACGCTTATTGACCGGCATGGCGTAAATCGGATGTTGATATTTGCCTTGCGGTGAACGACGCGCGTGGAGCACGGGTGAATAATAACCGGTCATCAAAACGTTTTGATAACCATCGAAACCTTTCATAATTTGCGGCTGAATACCAAATTGCGATAATTGATTAACATCAGCACCGGAAAGCACCCAGCCGATAATTTTTTCGTAATTGCCGTAAAAACGCTCGGCCAATTTGGCCGAATAACCTTTCACATTAGAAAGTTGGGTTAAAAAATCGCCTTGATTAATCACCGCACTTTGATTTTCTACGCGGGAAACCGGTGCGAGCATCGCTTGTTGATAATGACGACCACCGTATTTGGCGCCGAATTTTTGCGGATCGTCGCCCGTCGGCGTTAAGAGAGGCGAGCTGCCATGCAATACGCGGCTATTCGACGAACCGCCGCAAGCTGCCAAAATCGAGACAACCGCCACGATGGAAAAGATTTTTAAAATAAAATTTTTACGGGATTTCATAACGCGTCCAAGACGATAAATTCTGATTATTGAAGGGCGCATACGCTATCAAAATTTATCCGAAAGGACTAGCCCTATTTCGTTAAAACGATGAAGAAATAAACGCCTTGTTTATTTTCTTAACAATCGAGCATTTTAATTTTGTTTAAGGCTTGCAAAATTTTTTGAACGGCGTATAGTGCCGGCCGTCAGACGCGGGGTGGAGCAGCTTGGTAGCTCGTCGGGCTCATAACCCGAAGGCCGTCGGTTCAAATCCGGCCCCCGCAACCAAATTTTAAAGCATCGATGAAATCGATGCTTTTTTCTTACTTGAAATTTTGTAAACTACGCCGCGTTCAACGAACTTCTCCAACAGCACCGCATTGAAGCGCCTATTTTAGGGCGATATGCACGGTGATTTCTTCCCTGTCGTGGTACAAATGTTTAGCTTGAAGAGTAAAACGAAGGTTTTGCGCGGTTAGTTTATCCGATAACGTTTCCAAGCATTGCATTACTTCTTGATAACGTTTTTTCATCGGCAATTTCAAATTAAAAATAGCTTCACGGCACCAACCGTTTACCAACCATTTACTAATCAAATTCACGATGCGGCTCGGTTGTTCCACCATATCGCACACGAGCCAATGAATTTGTTTGCGCTTCGGCGGCTGAAATTTAAAACCGTCTTCCGAACAATGCTCGATTCGCCCCGTTTCATGCAAACTTTCCGCCATTTTTCCGTGATCTACCGCATAAACGAACAAACCACGTTTTACCAGTTGATACGTCCAACCGCCCGGACAAGCGCCGAGATCCACACCGATCATTGTTTCATTGAGACGTTTGCTTTCTTCTTTGCGCGGAATAAAAGTTAAAATTGCTTCTTCTAGTTTTAACGTCGAACGACTCGGCGCTGCGGCCGGAAATTTCAAACGCGGAATGCCCATAAAATGCGGCGAATGATTATCTGCATAAGAATAACCCGCATAGCAACAATTCGGTTTAATGAAAAAGCAATGTAAAAAACACTGCGAAAACCGAGTGTGTGTCACATTTGATGCTGCGGCAAGCCAACCTTGTTTTTTTAAAGCTCGTCTTAATGGCACGGTGAATTTGCGACAGAAGGTAGAAAGTTCTTTCGATTCGTCGGTATCCGCCGTTTCAACAAAAAGCTCAACGGATTGGCTGAAATTGATTTGCGCCGAAAGCGCGTTAAACGCAGTTAAAATCGGGCTGATACGATCGGACGAATCAAGATTTTCCAACAAATCGGACACCACCAACAGTTGGCGGGCGAAAATTAATCGATTGAAAGGAATTTCGCGCGCTAGGCGATCCGCTTCATTCGGCTGATAACATTCAAAAATCACATAACCGGAATTTTCTTGCACGCGAGCAAAACCCAACGCGCCCAATGCGGTGCTAAACGCGGAGATCTCCGCCGCTGTTTCTTTTTCAAAGCCAGGGCGACAATATAACGCTAATTTATTCATGTTCTTCTTTTCTTATTGCCGCAATAATCCAGCGGCGGAAAGCTTGGATTTGTTCGTCATCAAGGCGATCGAGATGGTTCACCACATAGAAAGATTTCGGATCGGGAAAATCCGTTGGTAACACCTCCTTCAATAAACCGTGTTCGATTTCCTGTAACGCCAGCAAACGATTGGCCAATGCTACGCCTTGTCCGTGAATGGCAGCTTGTAGCGCCATAAAAGTGTGGCTAAACAACGGACCTTGCTGAATATTCAATTCATCAATCGCTAAATAGTCCGCCATTGCGCGCCAGTTATCACGTGTATGCGTGTGAATTAATGTGTGGTGTTTTAAATCTTCCTTAGTGTAAATCGGATTTTTCGCCAACAGTTCCGGCGATGCCAGAATCAGTAAATTTTCTTTACCGAGGCGATCCACCTGCAAATTCTGCCAATTACCTTTACCGTAATAAACAGCAAGATCAATTTCTTTGCTCAATAAACCTTCGTCTTGATCCACCCCTTTTAAACGCACTTCAATTTCGGGGTGAAGCCGATTGAAATCGCTTAAATGCGGTACCAACCATTGAATACCGAATGTTTGCGGCACGCTGATGCTTAAGTGGGGGTCATTTTTTAAGGTCAGCAATCGCTCGGTAGCTTCATTGAGTTTACGCAGAATTTTATTAATATCGGCAAAGTAAGTTTTGCCGAATTCCGTTAATTCGAGCGCGCGATTCTTTCGTTTAAACAATTCGACGCCTAAAAAATCTTCCAATAATTTAATTTGATGACTCACCGCCGCTTGAGTCACAAAAAGTTCATCGGCGGCTTTTGTAAAACTTAAATGCCTTGCGGCGGATTCGAAAGATTTCAGTGAATTCAAGGGAGGCAAACGTTTATACATAATTCTTTCCAGAAATAATTTTTTCTTCTATAATGCTCGGGAGTTAATTCACATTAGTTTTTCTAATTCTACAAATAAAAAAACATCACTTGTCCTTCCTGAGCCTAATTTCTACAATGCACGCATACTTAAAGATTGGTAATTCCTTACTAGTTAATGAGTTTCGGACTTAAGTATGATGTTGTGTTTGCATATAGTTCGGGAAACCGAACGTGAGTAACGAATTAAGTTACTTATTTACTTCCTGTATAATATTGTTTCAACCTTTTGGTTAAACGCCACTCATTACGAGTGGCGTTTTTTTTTCGTTGAATTTTAACATATTTCGCACTGTTTTTCTTCCTTAACTTTATAACCGCACAAATTTTGAGAAATCACAAAAAATTTCCGTTTAAAGGTTTAAATGCCAAAAATTATGGTGTAGATTAACCGGCATTTCATTCAAAACAAATATAAGGGAAGCAAAATGAAAGACTTAGATTGGAGCAACCTCGGTTTTAGTTATATCAAGACCGATTATCGTTTCATTGCTCATTGGAAAGAAGGCAAATGGGATGAAGGTAAACTCACCACCGATAACATTTTACATATTCACGAAGGCTCAACCGCACTTCACTATGGCCAACAATGTTTTGAAGGTTTAAAAGCTTATCGTTGTAAAGACGGCTCTATCAATTTATTCCGTCCGCAAGAAAACGCCAAACGTATGCAACACACCGCGGATCGCCTTTTAATGCCGCAAGTGCCAACGGAGTTATTTATTCGCGCGTGTAAAGAAGTAGTAAAAGCTAACGAGGAATGGCTTGGCCCTTACGGCTCTGGCGCCACCTTATATTTACGACCGTTTTTAATCGGTGTAGGCGAAAATATCGGCGTAAAAGCCGCTCCTGAATTTATTTTCTCCGTATTTTGTTGCCCGGTCGGTGCCTACTTCAAAGGTGGCTTAGCGCCTTCCAATTTCATCACGACCGAATACGACCGCGCTGCGCCAATGGGTACCGGTGGTGTAAAAGTAGGCGGTAATTACGCGGCAAGCCTACTGCCACACATATTAGCTGCGGAAGAAGGCTCGGCAGAACGTAAATTTGCAGATGCAATCTATTTAGATCCCAAAACTCACACCAAAATCGAAGAAGTGGGTGCGGCAAACTTCTTTGGTATCACTAAAGACAACAAATTCGTTACGCCGAAATCCAAATCAATTTTACCGAGTATTACTAAATATTCCTTACTTTATATCGCCAAAGAGCGTTTAGGTATGGAAGCAATTGAAGGCGATGTATATATCGATCAACTTGATCAATTCGCTGAAGCCGGCGCATGTGGTACCGCAGCCGTCATCTCACCGGTGGGCGGTATTCAACACAAAGGGAAATTCCATGTTTTCTATTCCGAAACTGATGTTGGCCCGATAACCCGCAAACTTTACAACGAACTCACCGGCATTCAATTCGGCGATATCGAAGCACCGGAAGGCTGGATTGTAAAAGTGGAATAATTGATTACATAGAAGAACGCAAAATGATCTGCTCCATAAAAGTCGGACTCACCGACTTACTAAGGAGCAGATTTTTTATGGATTAAATATATTAAATCCGAATTAAATGTCACATCAGCAAACTTATCTTGCCAAATCTAAATAACGATTCGCTTTCCCTTTCATTTTGTTCTTAGCATTGGCAAAATAGCTCCAATTTTTATTCATAATAATTATCAAGGAAAATCAAAGCCATGAATCACCATCCTTTGTTTACCCTATCCTGGCACCGCTATCTCAATTTACTTTTTTTGCTTTTAAGCGTCGGCTTTTTAAACGGCGGCAGCGTAACCTTTATTGCCGCCAATTGGGATTATTTTTCCGATTTAACCAAAATTTACGGACTGCAAACGGTATTTGCTTTTTCGGTTATTTCGGGCAGTTATTTTTTTATGCGGGAAAGTCGTCGATTGGAACAGGAAAAATTAAAGTTGCTTTCTGTCTCATTTTTCTTTATTGCCGCCGTACTTATCGGCGCCACCTTGGCCTTGGTCGGGCAAACCTACCAAACGGGCGCCGATACCTGGCAATTATTCGCCGTTTGGTCGTTATGCCAACTTCCTTGGTTATTATTGTTGCCAAATGTGGCATCCGCCTTGTTACTTATCGTCACCACCAATCTGACGTTATATCTGCTTAACGTTGATGGATTTTATGAGCACGCAACAATTTACGGCATCGTGCTAAATGCAATCGGACTTCTTTTAAGCGAAATTTTTATTCGTCAGTTGCACGATCAACGCTGGCGCGTGCTCCCGAAAATACTGGTGGTTTTCCTCTTGCTTCATCTTTTCGGCAGTCGTTTTGTTGGCGAATATTACGACCTTATCTTCCCTTTCGAGCTTTATCCGTTTCATTCCTTTTTACTGATCGCCCTCCCCGCAGCCGCATTGTTTTATTTTTATCAGCGATACCGTTTTGATTTTGTCAATTTAATCACAACCACCACCGCAATGATTGTAGCCTTCGGTTTGTTGCTTTTTAATCGGATCGATTCCCTCGACATCGCCTTATTGAACGGCTTACTGATTTTTGCGTTGACCGTCGGGGCGATTATCCGGTTGTATCAATTATATAAAGCCCATTATCCCGAACGTAAAAATCTTCCTTGGGCATTATCTTTTCTGCTGATTTTGGCTATTTTAACCGGCATTTTGACCGCACTTGTGTGGCTCGTTTTAGCCTTGAATCTTTCCGAGCCGGAGAACGCCTTGCCCGGTTTATCAGTTGTCGTTTTGGGCACCGCATTGATGTTGCATCGCGCGAACCCTCAATCCGGCAGCCCGATGTCAATTGTCGTCGGTATTTTATTTTTGATGGGATATGGCCTGCTCGGCGGCTATTTATTACTCGATCGTTTTGCTTACGATTCCATCGAACGATTCAATTTTTCCGCGCCGGCATGGTTCACCTTAGTCGTAGCGATTTTTTACTTCGTACGCAAAGAAATTTGGTTACAAACTTTAAGTCTTGTCGCCGTACTTATTATGTGGCAATTAAGCGCCGTCGAGATGATCTTGCAAACGCCGCTCATTTTTCTTTCCATGCTCGGCGCCGTGTTTGCCTTCTTGGCGCAGCGATTGCCGTCAATAAACGATAATGTGCGCGCACAAATCATTCCATTGGCCTGGGCGTTTTTGCTTTTTAGCCTCGGTGCCCTTGTCTTCGATTTGTGGGGCTTTTCCGTGTATCATTTCGCTTCAACGTGGTCTGATAATTTTAACGGTGTTGCCGATGAATTGCCGCAGGTGAATACGTTTGCGGATTTTTTTAATGTGATCACCCACGGCGTATTTACAAAGGCTAAATTAAGCGCCACATGGTTGATTTCATTTTTAGTTTGCTTGGCGCCACTTGGCGTTTATGGGCTGATGAACCGATTTTTCTCCTTGTCGCCGGCAGAAAAATGGACGATTGCCGGCGTCTTGGCGTTATTTACCGTTGGTTTTATTGCGCAGCCGACGATTTTATTTTTCGCTTCATTATGGCTTCTCGCCTATTTTGTGGCGAACCGATATTTATTTTTTATCGCCTTAGCGGCGCTCATCATTAATTTAGCCATTTACTATTATTGGTTATCTATCCCATTACTTTATAAGGCTTTTTTATTATTGTTTTTCGGCGTGATATTTGCTTTGAGCGCAATTTATTTACATCGAAAACATCAAGAGGAAACAAAAAGTGCGGTCAATTTTGCCGGCGTTTCTAAAATCAAACCGATGATTGCCCTTTGTACGCTTTTTTTCATGCTATTGCCGCTAAATTATAAAGTTTGGCAGTTTGAAGATGTGCTAGTGACGGGAAAACCGGTGGTGCTGGAAATTGCGCCGGTCGATCCGCGTTCTCTCATACAAGGCGATTATATGTCGCTCAGTTACGCCATTTTGACTGACTTGACGGATATTCGCGCGCAACTAAACGAATCTAACACAGAGGTCGAAACGAGTGACGATGACGATGTCATGCAAAAACAACGCCCGAAACGGCTTTATGCCTTAATTCATCAGAACGAACAGGGCATTGCCACCTTATGCCGCGTGGAAAGCCGTATTCCGACAGATTTTTTTGATTGCGTGCCGGACGTGTATTTGCCGATAAATAATGCCGGCCGGATGCCAAAATTGCCAAGTCAGGAATATTTCTTCGCAGAAGGTAAGGGACAGTATTACGCGCAGGCGGAATATGCCGAATACCGTTTTAAAGATGGCATCTTATTGCTCGCCCGTTTGCTGGATAAGGATTTGAAACCGTTGTAGAAAGGTTTAATGAAACAATGAGGTGACAAAAAATGATATGGCGCAACAAATGCATAAAAGCATCAAGATTGTAAGTCAGATTTTATGTCGCCGAATAGCACCGCATTGAAGCCGGTTTCAATGCGGCGCTATTTCGTGAGGAGAATTTTAGCCTTATGCAACAGCCGCATCATACTGCAGCATTTTTTTGTCACCGCACTCAAGTTCTGTTTTATTTGATCGCAATGATCGAACCGAAATTAAAACACTGGAACCACAGTTCCACATGAGCAAATCCGACATTTTTTAACCGCGTTTTATGGGTGTCGATGCTATCCGTGCGCATCACATTTTCCAATGCGGTGCGTTTTTGACTCACTTCTAACTCGCTATAACCGTTGGCGCGCTTGAACTGATGATGTAAGTCAATCAGCAATTCGTCGATTTGTTCGTCTGCAAAACGGAATTTTTCCGAAAGCACCAATACGCCGTTCGGCTTCAAACCCTGATAAATTTTTTCCAATAACGCTACTCGATCCTGCGGCGGCAAAAATTGCAAAGTGAAATTTAAAATCACCATGGAAGCGTTCTGAATATCAATCTGACGAATATCATCACATAAAATTTCCACCGGAATGTCGCTGTGATAAGCCGCGATGTGCTGACGGCAACGTTCTACCATCGGTTGGGAATTATCTACGCCGATAATCTTCACATTAGGTCGGCGAATGTGACGACGTGCGGAAAGCGTCGCTGCACCGCGCGAACAGCCAAGATCGTACACATTGCTATTGGCGGTCACAAAGCGTTCGGCAAGCATACCGATGGCGGTAATGATATTGGAATAGCCCGGCACGGAGCGTTGGATCATATCGGGAAACACTTCGGCTACGCTTTCGTCAAAGGTAAAATCGCCCAATTTTTCAATGGGCGCGGAGAAAATAGTGTCTTTGTTCATGGTTTTTATAAACTGCGCAAAAAAGTGCGGTCATTTTAGAGAAAGTTTTTCACTGCGCAAATAAATTTCGCTTTCCAATTCAAAAGCCCCGGCAATTTCCGTATAATCAGGCGGTTAATTTATCTCTGAATTAGAAAAAAGGAATATAAAAATGATGCGTTCACATTATTGCGGTGCGTTAAACCGTACAAATATTGGTCAAGAAGTGACATTAAGCGGTTGGGTGCACCGTCGTCGTGATTTAGGCGGTTTGATTTTTATTGATATGCGTGACCGTGATGGCATCGTGCAAGTGTGTTTCGATCCGAAATTCCAAGAAGCACTAACCGCTGCGGCAGGCTTGCGTAACGAATTTTGCATTCAAATCAAAGGTAAAGTGATTGCCCGCCCGGAAAATCAAATCAACAAAAATATGGCGACTGGTGAAGTGGAAGTGTTAGCGAAAGAATTGCGCATTTACAACGCGTCTGATGTATTGCCGCTCGACTTCAACCAAAACAACACTGAAGAACAACGCTTAAAATACCGTTATTTGGATTTACGCCGTCCTGAAATGGCGCAACGTTTGAAAACTCGTGCGAAAATCACCAGTTTTGTGCGTCGTTTTATGGATGACAACGGTTTCTTAGATATTGAAACCCCAATGCTCACCAAAGCGACTCCGGAAGGCGCGCGTGACTATCTCGTGCCGAGCCGTGTCCATAAAGGCAAGTTTTACGCCTTGCCGCAATCTCCGCAGCTGTTCAAACAGCTTCTTATGATGTCTGGTTTTGACCGTTATTATCAAATCGTGAAATGTTTCCGCGATGAAGATTTACGTGCAGACCGCCAACCTGAATTTACCCAAATCGATGTGGAAACCTCTTTCTTAACTGCGCCTGAAGTACGTGAAATTATGGAACGTATGGTGCACAGTTTGTGGCAAGAAATTATCGGCGTGGATTTAGGCAAGTTCCCAGTGATGACCTGGCAGGAAGCAATGCACCGTTTCGGTTCCGATAAACCGGATTTGCGTAACCCGTTAGAAATGGTGGATGTAGCAGATATCGTGAAAGATGTCGATTTCAAAGTATTCCAAGGTCCGGCCAATGATCCGAACGGTCGTGTGGCGGTCATTCGCACACCAAATGGCAGCGAAATTACGCGTAAACAAATTGATGAATACACTCAATTTGTTGGTATCTACGGTGCGAAAGGTTTAGCTTGGGCGAAAGTGAATGATATCAATGCGGGCCTTGAAGGCGTGCAAAGCCCGATTGCGAAATTCTTAAATGAAGACGTATGGAAATCGTTAGCAGAACGTGTAAAAGTACAAAACGGTGATATCTTGTTCTTCGGCGCAGACAAATGGCAAACTACCACAGATGCCATGGGCGCATTACGTTTGAAACTGGGTCGTGATCTCGGTTTAACCCGTTTAGATGAATGGCAACCGCTTTGGGTCATTGATTTCCCTATGTTTGAGCGTGATGATGAAGGCAACTTGGCGGCAATGCACCACCCATTCACCTCACCAAAAGATTTCAGCCCGGAACAATTAGAAGCAGATCCGACAAGTGCCGTGGCGAATGCTTACGATATGGTGATCAATGGTTACGAAGTGGGTGGCGGTTCCGTACGTATTTTCGATCCGAAAATGCAACAAACCGTATTCCGCATTCTGGGCATTGACGAACAAGAACAACGCGAGAAATTTGGTTTCCTGTTGGATGCCTTGAAATTCGGCACACCGCCACACGCAGGTTTAGCCTTCGGCTTAGACCGTTTAACCATGCTTTTAACCGGCACTGAAAATATCCGCGATGTGATTGCGTTCCCGAAAACCACGGCAGCGGCGTGCTTGATGACGGAAGCGCCAAGCGTGGCAAACCCGCAAGCTTTGGCAGAATTAAGCGTTCAAGTCGTAGCGAAAGCAGAATAAATTCTTAGTGTTTTGAAAATAAAAATAATCCGCCCTAAAAATTGAAAGGTGCGGATTTTTTTATGCGCAAGGAATGCGCGTTCAATGCGGTGCCCAAAAGCGACTTGACTTGTACGAAACGACTTTATCCCCGCAAAATTAAGGATACGAAGAATAGAAAGGAATAAATTAAGAAAGGAATACAAGCCCGTACAATGTCACATATTCAATATTTATTTATTAATGCAAACTAGGGCATTCAAATTTCAACCGCCCCTGCCTTTCCGCTTAGGCCTTCCCGAATCCACTGTTCAAAGGCGTCATAATCCACCAAAAAAGCGTCGTGACCGTAAATTGACGGAAATTCATGAAAAGTCAGCGCAACCCCACTTTGTTCTAAAAGTTGCTTGCTTTTATGTAAATCGACAGATTTAAAAAGCTGATCCGTCGTGACGGAAATCAAGGTATAACGCGCTTTAATCCGAGCAAGTGCTGTTTTAATATCGGCATATCCAAGGCTCGGATCATACATATCCAATGCGCGTAAAAGATGTAAATAACTGTTGGCGTCGAAGCGTTCAAGAAATTTTTTGCCTTGGTAAGTCAAATA